>DASYDE010000100.1:0-289911 GCA_036499725.1 Kofleriaceae bacterium | reverse complement strand
GTTCTTGGTCAGCTCCGGCACGAACAGGATCGCCTGCGCGTTGCCGTTGTAGCCGAGCTGCACGAACACGTCGGGCTCGAACTTGGTGCACAGCTTCTCGCAGCAGTGGAACTCTTTGGTCACGCGATAGAAGCCCTCGAGAGCGAGCGTCTCGAGCGACTTGCCTGCGTCGAAGTCCGGCGGGCACGTCTGGCCGCGCTCCGACCACTTGGCTTTGTTCTGGTGCCACGCCTCGGGGTAGTAGACGCCCGGACCCGGATCGCCGTGGTTGTGGAAGTACACCAACCGATTTGCCTCGACGCCGGCGATGGCCGTCTTGGTGCGGTAGATGCCACAGGGTGGAAGCTCCTTCGCGCTCACCCGCACACGATACGCCCGCGGTAGCTTTGCGCAATGGCGGACGGAAAGGCGATCGACAAAGCGCGCGCCGCGCTCAAGGCGTACGGCATGAGCTACCCCGGTGCGCACGGGAAGAGCCCATGGCCTGGCCACGACGACCTCGCCGTGAATGACAAGACGTTCGCGTACATGAGCTCGCCGGGAGAGCCGTTCAGCGTCGGCTGCAAGCTCCCGCAGTCGAGTCAGCTCGCGCTGATGCTCCCGTACGTGACGCCCATGCCGTACGGCCTCGGCAAGAGCGGCTGGGTGTCGGCGAAGGTCCCGCCCGAACAGGCAGTGGACCTCGAGATGTTCAAGCAGTGGATCGACGAGAGCTATCGCGCGCAGGCGCCGAAGAAGCTCGTGAAGCAGCTCGATCAGCCGCCATCGATGCCGGCTGCGAAGGTCACCAAGCGCGCCAAACCGGGAACTCCTCGCCGCGCGCCGGCGAAGAAATCACGCCGTTCTCGATGACGCCGTCGTCGCTCTCTGGCTCGCAGAGATAGACGACGACCGCACCCGACGCGTGATCCGTGCGCACGAGCCGCGCACCATCGGGGACCTTGCGCGCCGCGCGCTTCCACGCCACCTCGAGATCGCCGACCTCACTTGCCTCGAGGATCTTGCGACCGCCCTCGGTGGTGAAGCCGGTCACCGTCGCGACCTCCACATCGATCTCGCCCGACACGTGCTCGCTCGCGACGCCATGCTTGGCGAGATGTGCGGCGACCGCCGGCGACACGATGTACGCAGGCGGACGCTGCACGACCGTCGCGCCGACGAAGTTGGAGAAGTACGGAATCTTCACGGACGTCGGTGCGCCCTCGAGCGTGCGCGGCGACATCGTCGGAATCTCGATCGGCTCCGCGAACGCCTCGAGCTTGTAGCGCACGGCGATCTGATCGCGCGGGGCCGCGCTGCTCGCGACGACCTGCATCACGTCATCGCGATGACCGGCGACCCACTGCAGCGCCTCGAGCACGGTCGCGTACGTGGTGCGCGTGCGCTCTTCGAACGAGAGGTACGAGTAGCACTCCAGCAACAGATCGAGACGATTGGACAGGCCGCGGTAGTTGCTGCCGAAGCGCGGATTGTGCGGATACGTCATCCACCCTTCGCGCACCGGCGCCGTCGGATCTGCTTCCTTGCGCGCGTCGAGCGTGCGCTCGTCCTCGACGAAGTTACCGTACCAGCCGGCGATCAGACCGTGCGTGTCTTTCAACGCGCGCGTCACATCCGGCATCACGCGCTGGCGCATGAACGCGATCGGTTCGGGGCGACCACTCGCGACGGTGTGCGGGACGTCGTACGTCATCCACATCCGATGCACCGAGCCGTTGGTCGCGTGCGTGTCGATCGTCAGCTCCGGCTGCCACACCTGCACGACGCGTGATTGCAGCAGCTGCATCTCCATTGCCTGCTGGCGCATGTAGTCGCGGTTGAGGTTCACGCCAATCCCGTTCACGCGCGTGCCGACTTTCTGTGGCCCGATCTGTCCCTCGAGCTTGGGGAGGTCGAGCTTGCGGTTCGCCGGCGAGATCGCGTCGTTGCCATCCGGGTTGAACAGCGGGACGATCACGAGCGTCGCGTGCTCGATGATGTGCGCGAATTTTCCGTCGAGGATGTCGCGCGCGAGCATCTGACACGCCTCTTTGCCCTCGACCTCGCCGGCGTGGATACCGTTGATGACGAGCACGACGGGCAGCCCCTTCGCGCGCGATGCGGCGGGCGTGGTGATGCCGTGTGCCGACATCACGACGAGCGGGAGCTCGCGGCCCTGCGGGCTCGCGCCAAAGCTCGTCAGGTGAAACCGCTTGTCGCCCCGGGCGTTCAGCGCGGCGAGGTACTCCATCACGTGCTGATGAAGGGAGGTCTCCTGATAGTTCGTCTTCTCGGCGTGGGTCTGCAGCGACATCGGCCGCGAGACTAGCCTACGCTGCACACGTGATGCGACGGATCCGCGAGGTGCCGGCGGGAGTGATCCTGCTCGTCGGGCTGCTCGCGTTTCTCGCGTTCACCGCGCCCGGGCTGCTCTCGATCGACTCCGTCGACCAACTGCGCGAGGCCCGCGCGGGCTTCTACACGGACGCGCACCCGCCTGCGCTGGCGGCGTTGTGGAGCGTGCTCGATGCGATCGTCGCCGGCCCGTTCCTCATGCTGGTCGTGCAGTGCAGCGCGTTTCTCGGCGGCAGCTACTTGGTGCTCGTGCGTGCGCTGACTCCGCGCAAGGCTGCCATCGCGGCAGCGCTGCTCCTCGCGTTTCCGCCCATCGCGGTGCCGATGGGGTTCATCTGGAAAGACGCGCTGATGGCGGGAATGCTCGTGCTCGGCACGGGGCTCGTGCTGTCGCGCGATCGACGCTGGCGCCTCGTCTCGCTCGCGTGCTTCACGCTCGCGACGGCGGTGAAGTACAACGCGTTCGCGGCGACGCTGCCGCTGATCGTGCTGCTGTTCGAGTGGCGTCCTGGCGCGCGCCCCGTCGGTCGCTACGCTCTCGCGGTCTGTGCGTGGCTCGGCGTGACCGTGCTCGCGATGGGCGCGAACAGTGCGCTCACAGATCAGCCGATGCACTTCTGGCACTCGTCGCTCGCGGTGAGCGACATCGTCGGTGTCCTCAACTACGAGGACGAGCTATCCGATGCCGAGCTGCGGCGCGAGCTCGCGGGGACCGAGGTGCGGTTCGATCACGACATTCAGGCGCGCGCGCGCGAGGTGTACACGCCGCGAGAAGCGCTCCACATCGTCATCGGCCGACACCGCATGTGGGATCTCCCCACGAGCGGAACGGTGCCAGCTCCCCAGGCGCAGCGTGACGCGATCGCGGCGGCGTGGTGGCGGTTGGTGAGCGAGCACCCGCGCGCGTATCTCCACCATCGAGCGGCGTACTTCTTTGACGTGCTCGGCGTCACGTACCGGTTCGACAAGGCACCGAACATGGCCTCCGAGGCATATCGATCGAGCGTAGGAGAGGCGGGAACGCGGCCGCTCCAGGACCGCTGGTGGCGGTTCAACGACTGGTACTGGCGCCACACCCCGCTGTTTTGGCAATGGATCTACGTCCTGATGGCACTGGGGTTGGTCGTACTGTGCCGCCGGCAGCGCGATGTGCTGGTGCTCGCGACGAGCGGCCTCGTCGTCGAATCGTCCTTGTTCTTCCTCGCCCCCAGCCCCGACTACCGCTACTCGCACTGGACCATCGTCGTGTCCGTTGTCTGCACAATTCTGGCAATCTCGCGTCACCGGGCCCACCGCGTGGAGAGGAACCTCGACACCGTGCAGGGCGATCTATAGAATTGCTGTCATGTCGACGAAGGTGACGCGGCGCGCTGCCCTTATTCAGGGAACCAAGATCTCGCTGCTCGCAGGTTTTTGCGTGGCGGTCGGGTCGACGGTGATCGCGGCATGCTTCGGCGGTGACGACGGCAATGGCGGCGGTGGTGGTGGCGGCGGTGGATCCGGCAAGGGCGACGGCTACGGGTCTGGATATGGTTATGGCTACGGCTACGGTTACGGTGGTGGCTATGGGTCGGGCTACGGATACGGCTACTGACCAACCAACTCTGATCTCCGTCATCATGACGGTGCGCGACGGTGCTCCGTACCTCGCGCAAGCGCTGACCTCGCTGCGAGCGCAGACGTTCCCCCACTGGGAGCTCGTGCTCCGCGACGACGGAAGCACCGACGACTCGCTCGCGATCGCGCAGGAGTTTGCGGCGATCGACGCGCGCATCCGCGTGTTCACGGGGCCGAACGTGGGACGGCGCCGCGCGCTCGTCGAGGCTCACGCAGAGGCGCGCGGGAACTACCTCGCGTGGCTCGACGCGGACGATTGGCTCGACCCAAAGACTCTCGAGAAGGCTCACTGGGCGCTCTCCGTCTCGCACGCGGATCTCGTCTACACGGATCACATCGTGGTGGGTGGTGACGGTCAGCCTCACGGCCTCGGTCGTCGCACGCGCATTCCGTACAGCTCGCATCGCCTGCTGCTCGACTTCATGACGTTCCACTTCCGCCTGTTCACGCGCGACATCTTCGAGCGCGCGGGTGGAATCGCCGACAACCGCGAGATCGCGATCGACTACGACTTGTGTCTCCGTATCAGCGAGATCGGTCGGATCCAACATCTCGCCGAGCCGCTCTACTTCTATCGGCAGCATGCGGAGCAGATGTCTTCGCGCCGTCGCGCCGAACAAATCGCGGCGTCTGCTTCCGCGATCCGCGCCGCCATTGCACGCCGCTTTCTCGACTACGACCTCTCGGTCGACGAGTCGCGCGGCCGCTTTCAGTTGGTCCACCGGACGCCCAAACGTCATCGTCCCAGCTGGCGCCGCATCGCGCGGGCGCTCGTGGTTCCGCGCAGCGCGCCTCCACGTTTGCCTCGACCCTCGGCGACGACGCCGGCCACGCTCGGATACTGGCCCGGTGGCCGCCCCTCGTCCCTCCACCGTCCGCTCGTCGCCGCGATCGAAGCGCGTAGCGTTCACGTGCGTCCCCTGGGACCCGATCTGGCGCACCTCATGCGAGCCGCGTGGACCGGTCGCGCCGGCGATATCGTGCTGATCCACGATCTCTCTCCGCTGTTCACCGCCTCCGACGACGGCAGCGTGCTGGCCGGGACCTTGCTGTTTGCCAAGACACTCGATCACGCACGGGCGCGCGGAGCACGCATCGTGTGGATGCCGTCGGAGCTCATGCCGCCGTCCCGGCATGCGCAACGCTTCGAGCGCTGCATCCGCGATCTCGTGAGGCGCTCCGACATGGTCGTCACGCACTGGGCTGACGATCTGGAAGCGATCAAGAAGCTCGGCTGCCTCGCGTGGTCGTACATCCCCCATCCAAGTCTCGGCGACGCGTTGCCGCTGATGACGCGCGATGCCGCGTGCGCCACGCTCGGGCTGGATCCGTCGGCCGCGATCGACCTCCATCTCGATGCGCTGTCCGGAGTGTCCGGCATGGCCGGCATGCACGACTTGCAGATCTCAGGTGCGCGAGATCGCAGCGCTTTTAGCTCCTCAACCCCGGTGAGGGAGCCGGACAAGCTCGTGCTCCGCGGAGATCTCGCGGCGTACGCGCCTCGGCATCTCGCCGCCTACTTCGCGGTCGCGAACGTCGTGCACGCGACGACCCCGACGGCGATCGCGCTCGCCATGGCGATGGGGCGACCACTCGTCGCGCCGCCATCGAAGAGCGCGAGGGCGATGGTTGGTGGTGACGGTCTCGATGGGATGGCCAACGCTCGTCGCGCACGGGATGCGACGTGGATGGCTGTCGTCGATTCGATCCTGGGGGCGGCGTGAGCGTGTCTCTTGTCGTTCACGCGTCGACGCAGGACGCGCCGTACCTCGCGACCACGCTCCCGCACATCGTTCGCCAGGCGGGCCGCGTTAGCGAGTGCATCGTCACTGTCGCTGCCGATCAGCGCGCGCAGCTCGAGCACATTCTCGCGCCTGTCGTCGCAGCCAAGATCGTCGATCGCATCGTCGAGATCCCGAGGGACATGGGTGCCCGTCGACGCATTCACGCGCGCTATTTCGGAGCCGCGAGTCCCGCGCTCCTCGGAGAGGGAGACGCGATCACGACGAGGCTTGCGGGGCTCGAGACCGCGACCCACGACGTCGTTGCGTGGTGCGCGGCGGATGTCCTGATCCATGGAACAGACTGGGTCGCGGCGGGTGTCGGCGCTCTCGACGAGCACGTGTGGATCGCGTCGACTCGCAACGGACCTGTTGTCGAGCGACGCACCTTGTTCGAGCGCTGGCGAGCGCTGCTCGCGCCACCGGTCAGTGTCACGGCGAGCCACTTCGTGTGCGATCGCCGTCGCTGGTACGAGCGATTGCGTTGGATCGATGCCGACGATCCGAGCGCGTACCTCCGCGATGCACTCGAGCGACACCACGCCACGGCGGCTCTCGTCGACGAGAGCTGGCACGTGCGTCCGCGGACGCATGCGCGCACGTTCGCGTATCCGTTCGCGCAATGGATCGATCGGCTCGTGCCAGCCGTCGAGAGCGACAGCGTTCCCGCGAGCCAGCGCGATCAATGGCTGCGCCTCGAGGATCCGGTCCACCGTAGCGCGTGGCGAGCGCAGTTGTTCACGGACCAGGAGGGCGGCGACCGAGAGCGTCCGACGGCGAGACTGCTCCATCGAGGGACCGTCGGAGTGCTGCCGATCTCGGTCGTCATCCCGATCCGCAACCGCGCCGGTGTTGACGTTGCGAACTCCCTCGCATCGCTCGCGTGGCAACGCGGTGGTCGGCCGCGCGAGATCGTGATCGTCAGCCATGGCAGCGACCCGCAGATGGAAAGCGAGCTGGGCGATCTTGCCGTTACCGCCGGCGCGACGCTGATCTCCGTCGGGGCTCCCTCCGATCCGTGGAACAAGCCGCTCGCGCTCAACACCGGCATCCTCGCGACGGATCCGAGCGTCGCGTACGTGATGACGATGGATGCGGACATGATCCTCGCCGACAACATGCTCGAGACCGTCATCGCCGAGCTCACGGCGGATCCGCAGCGCATCGTGTTGTGTCGCAGTAGCGATCTGCCCGAAGGCTGCGCGATGCCGGCCGACATCCTCGCCGGCTTTGACGAGTTGCGCGCGCTCGCAAACCTGCGCGGCGAGTTCGGCACGGGTGGAATTCAGGCGATCCCGCGGAGCTTTCTCGTCGACGTGCGCGGCTACGACGAGGACATGCTGTGGTGGGGCGCCCTCGATACGGATCTCGTGCGGCGGGCAGAGGCTCGCGGCCTGCGCACGTCGTGGGTCACCGATCGCACCGCGATGCTCCACCAGTGGCATCCGCGCAAGCACCGCATCCTCGACGACGCGAACGCTCTCGACGCGCGCGACTCGTGGCTCCGCAATCACGAGCTGATGCTGGAGCGAACCTCCAGCGTGGTGCGCAATCAATCGGGCTGGGGCGCAGCGCTCGTGCGTCCCGACCGTCGGTGATCGGGAAACGTCACGCGCGAGAGGCCGAGGTAGTCCGTGACCATCGCGCGCTTGTGCTTGTCGCGGAAGTCGTCGCCGATGAACCACCAGGACTCGCCGACCTGCGCGAACGGCTTTGCGTTGAAGGTGTCGCCCGGTTGCGTCGCCGCGAGGTCCGCCATGCGCTGATCCCCTTGCGTCCCCACCTGCCGAAACAGCGGCAGCGTACGGACGGCGGCGTATGTGGATGCGGAGACAGCGAGTACGACGAGACCCGCGAGCCAGCGCGGTGACGTCAGGCGATCCGCGAGAGCGATGAAGCTCGCGAGCAACAGCGCGAGCGGCGCGATGAAGAACCGCGATCCCAGCTTCGGGGATGCACACAGCGTCGCGGTCACGATCAACCCTGCGACGAGCGCGAGGACGACAAAGTTGCGCGTGCTGTCCTCACGCTTCTCGTTACGGATCTGCAGCGTTACAAGCGCGAGCAGGACGAGCAGCGGCGCGGCGAAGAGCAGGTAGTCGCGCAGGATGTCAAAGCCGCCCGCCACGCCGCGATCGACGATGCGCTCGACGAGCCCCATGCGATGCGCGAGTCCCCCGTAGCGCTCGCCTTGGCCAGGCGCGAAGAAGATGACGAGAAAACCGAGCGTCGCTCCGACGGCCGTCGCGGCGACGAGTCCGAACGTCTGGCTGCGGCGGTGGCGCCACGCGGCCACGGCGACGAGACACGCGATCAACGCGGGCCCGGTGTGCTCGTTGCACATGCCCGCCGCGATGCCGAGCATCATGTAGGTCGCGATCTGATCCTTCGTCGCTGCATCTCCCATGCGCAGCCGGAGAGCCGCGAGCACGCCGAGCTGGATCGCTGCGCCGTAGATGTAGTTCGCGGCGTACGCCCGGCAGAACATGTTCCGACCGAGATGGGGCAGAGCGAACCAGCACACGCCGATCGCGATCGCCCACAGTGCAAGGTCGCGCCCGCGCCGCGGCCAGCGTCCGAGGCCGAGGATGACGATCGCGAGCGTCAGCCCCACAAACGCGAGCGGGGTCATCACCTCGGCGAAGCCGGTGATCTTGTACGCGAGGTACGTGAGCGGTTGCCCGAGCCGCGGGTTGCCGTGCGTGTACTGCGACTGCCAGTACGCGAAGAAGCGCCCGATGTTCGCGGGCTCGCTGTGCGTGTCGACGGCGACGTTCCAGGCGTCGAACGAGAACGGCTCGTGCGCGACGACGTAGACGATGTGGGCGATGGTCGCTGCGAGAAAGGCCGCGAACAGCGCGAATGCCTTGCTCACTCGCTCCACGCGCTAGAACGCCCAGCGCACGACGCCGTACGCGAGGATCGCGAGGCCAGCCGTGTTGAGGACCGCGTTGATCGACGCGAGCAGCCAGCCCGTCGACTTCTCGGCGAACTGATCACCAGTGCCGCGCAGCCAGTTCACGATGCCAGAGAAGTCCTGAAACACCGACGCGGCGACGAGCAGCGACGCGGACGCGACAGCCATCGCATGCGAGAGCACGGCCCACTGGATCGCGAACGCGCAGCCGAGGAGCAGGATGCCCTCCTGGAGCGAGACCTCGTGCGCGGTCAGGAGCCACTTGTGCGGCTCCATCGGGCCCTTCATCCGCTTTGCTGACAGGATCCAGCCGAGCAAGTACGACAGCACCAAGTTGCCGATGCCGCCGAGTACCAGGATCTTGAGCGCGGAAGTGTCGATGCGCCCAGCGTACGCTAACCGTGCGGGTCTTGGTAACTACTGGCCAACGACGGTCGGGCCCCACGCGCCGCGGCTGGGCCACTCACCGTAGTTGTTATCCCGCAGGCCCGTCGCGCTGCCCCAGTAGATGCGGCTCTTGGGGATGTTGCTCCACGGATCTGCGTCGGCGCCGGTCATGTTCCAGTGGTATCCGGGCAGGAACACGTCCATGAACCCGTCGTGATCGAAGTCGATGATCGCGCTGCCGGACTGCGTGTGGAAGTCGGGCAACTGGATCTTGTTCGCGTCGTTGTACTGACCGCCCGCGTTGCCGAAGAACAGGTACGCGTTCGCCATCGAGTCGCCGTCGTAGACCGACGGGAACAGGATGTCGGGATGACCGTCCGCGTTCACGTCGCCGACGATCGCCATGATCGCGCCGCGCGTGGAGAGCGCCGTGCGGTTCGTGTTGTCGTAGACGTTCGCGGCGTTTCCCCAGTAGATGAACGACTGGGTCATGTCTGCCCAGCCACCCATCGTCCCGTTGTAATAGCCGGGCACGATGATATCGAGGTGGCCGTCGCCGTTGAGGTCGACGACCTCGCCACGCTGGCCGCCGTTGCCCTGGAGCGCCGTGCGCTGATCCGCCGAGAAGCCGGTCTCCGGCTTGTTCCAGTAGATGTAGTTCGCGTTCGTCTGATGCACCGTGCCGGTGAAGTGGCTCCACATCACGACGTCCTTGCGGCCGTCGAGGTCGACGTCGACGATCGTGTTCTTGTAGCAACCCGTCGTCGGCAGGCTGATGCGCTTCGCCATCGAATAAGAGTGCGTCGCATCGCCTTTGTAGATGTAGCTGGTCGTGTCGTACACGCCGTTGTCGGCGTAGTCGGAGAACACGATGTCGATGTAGCCGTCGCCGTCGAGGTCATCGACGCTGACATACGTCGCGCCGTTCGTGGCCAGCGCGAGGCGATCCGTGCCGGAGAACGCGCCGTCGCGGTTCCAGTAGATGTACGAGTCCGTCGCGTTCGGCGACTTGGGCGTGTTGTCGGCGTTGGTCGCGACGCCGTCGGTGTTGTCCGCGAACACGATGTCGAGGAAGCCGTTGCCGTCGAAGTCCGCGATCGCCGGCCAGTGCGCGCCGTGCGTTGGCAGGGCAGTGCGCTTGGACTCTTTGTAGTCCGGGCCCCAGTACACGAACGAGTCCGTGTTCACGCCCGTTGCGCCCGAGTAGCTCGCGTAGACGATATCGAGGTAGCCGTCCTTGTTGAAGTCAGCGACGGCGGTACCGAGCGAGCCGTTCTGATCGATCGACGTCGGGTCGAGGTTCCAACCGCCCGAGCCGCTGAGCAGCATCGGTGACTGATTGACGACGTAGTCACCGTCGTAGTGCGAGGGGAGAACCACATCGGGCAGACCGTCGCAGTTGAGATCGGTGCAGTAGTCGCGACCATCACAATCCGTATCGATGCCGTCGAGGGGCGTCTCTTTCTCGCGCGAGCCCGGGTACGTCTTGGCGTCGTCGTCCTTGCAGTCGCCGCCCTTCGCGACGACGACCGTTCCTGCTGGCATCTCGCACGCGCGGTACGTGGCGCCGTAGCCATCGCCGTCGTTATCCGCGACCCACGACACGCCATCGATCGGATCGTTGTCGATCATCCCGTCGCAGTTGTTGTCGACGTGATCGCAGGTCTCGTCCGCCATCGGATGGATGGACGGGTCCTTGTCGTTGCAGTCGACGTCGTTGCCGTAGCCGTCCCCGTCGTCATCCACCGACCCCGAGCACGCGGCCAACGCGATCACCAAGCAGGGCAGGATATGCCGCATGAAATCCCTCAACAGCTAATCGTCGCTCCGCCCATTAGTACGCGCAAGCGGAGACGTCGGATCCCCGTCGGAACCACTGTGTTCCGCCCGCACAGTGGCGCGGAAAGTACTTAGATAGCGTCGCCGCAGGCGCCTGCGACGCCGCAGTCACAGCCCGTCGGAGCGGTGCAAACGTTCTTGATCTCACCGGTCTCGTAGAAGTGCCGGATCATGTCCGTCGTGAACTTCTTGTTACGGATGTTCCCGTGGTTGTCGTTGTCGGGGGGCGCTTCGTTGGTCGAGGGAATGGGGCCGTTGTCGAAGTCCCACATCACCGCACCACTCGTGGTCGACGTTGCCATCCCGGTGATCCCGTAGGGCACGTGCGGGGCCGGCGTGACGAGCGGGATGCCCATCGTTCGCATCTGATACTCGCTCGCGAGGTTGGAGACCTCCGCGTCCGCGATGCCGTACTGCATGAACACCTGCTTGTCGGCGAGCATGTCCGCCCAGCCCGACGGCTCCGTGCGATCCCACTGCGTCTGCATCAGCGAGATCAGCATCGCGGTGTCGAAGTTGTTCGGGTACGCGCCGTTCAACGTGGTGCGGTACTGCGGCCAGTCTTGCGAGCGCTCGAGCAGGATCGAGTAGTTGATCGCGCCGCACTGCACGACGCACCTGTGGAGCAGCGGATCGATCGCGCACACGGTCGTGCCCATGATTCCGCCCTGCGAGATGCCGTACCAGTAGATCTTCGACGGGTCGACGATCGAGGTGCCGCTACTATCGCCCGTCGTCGTGAACAGCTCCGTCGCCCACTTGCTGGTCGCGAGTTGCGACAGGACGATGTGATTCATCATGCCCTGCACGAGCACGTCGAAGACTCCGTAGCCGCGATTCGCGTCGTTGAGCGCGAGAAGGAGGTTCGGTACGTCGCTCGTCGACATACCGCGCATGTCGGTGCCGACCATCACGTTGCACGTCTCGGCAGCGGCCGCGCGCGCTCCACCGGAGTTGACCTGATCGGAGTCGCCGACCAAGCCGTGGCCGTAGACGATGATGCCGACCTTCGCGTGATCCGCCTCGAGCGCACACGCGGGCACGATCGCGGTGAACGGAACGTCGTACGTACCCGATGCCGTCGGCTTACCGTCGGCGTCGCGCGTGAGCGTCGTCGTGGGCGCGAAGTTTCCGCCGTTGGTGAGGAACAGCGGCGCCTTGTACTTGCCGACGATCTTGCGCGCGATGCGTGCGTCGCCCGTCGGGGACATCATATCCGTCACCGTGTACGTGACGTTCGCAGCGTTGGTGCCGATGGCGGCGAGCGTCGTGACGCGCGCGTTCAGCAGATCGGCGTGCACCTGGTCGCGCGAGCGCGTGTGGAAGTCCCACGCGACGACGAGGTCCGTCTGGTGGATGCCCTTCGCTTCGAGCTTCGCGAAGATGTCGACGTAGTGCGGACGGATCTTCTCGAGCAGCGGGTGCTTTGTCTTCTTGCCGTCGAGGATCGCCTGGAAGCCCTCGGGGATCGGGAGGTCCACACCGCCCGGAGCCTTCAGCGTCTTCTTGATCGCGACGGCGTAATGATGACCACCCGCGAGCTCCTTCGCCGAGCGGATGAACAGCGCCTGATCTGCGGGCGTGTCTGCGGAGCGGGCGTCCAGCTCTGCGAAGTGCTCCACCAGCTCGCCCGTCTCCATGTCGATGATGACCGTCGGGCTCGCGTCCGTGATCGACGCGCCGATGTCGGTGAACTTGGGGAGGTTCGCGCCATCCATGCCCGTCGGGAACGTCACCATGATCGGCGCCGCGGACGAGAAGCCGTCGTGCCCCGCGTAGAGCGAGGGCGAGATCTTCACGCCATCGATGTTCACGGGGAGCGCGTCCTCCGGATACTCGAGGCGGACGCCGGTCGCGGTCGTCGTGTCCTCGACCTCGTAGATCGCGGACGGCCAGGGCGCGATGCACGTGGTGGTCGCGCCCGGCACGCCGAGCGGGTTGCACTGGTCGGGCGTCAGCAGCTTCTCTCCGTCATCCCCGCCGCAGGCGAGCAACAGCGACGACACAGCAGCAAATCGGGCAAGCAACGTGAGGCGCATTCCGGCGGCGACACTAGCTCCGGATCCCGTCGGCAGGGGACCCGATAGGATCGGACTCTCGTCGAGCTAGAGGCTCAGGATCACGCGGTAGCCGCCCGCCTTGGTCCAGCGCGCGATGCCTCCCGGCAGCTCGAACAGCGGGGCGCCGAACGCATCGACGCCGATGGGCATGTCGCCCTCCATCGCGGCGCTCCCATCGAGCACTCGCATCGCTCCGGCGGCGAGGCCGTACAGCGTGCCGTTGATCTTCGCGTAGGTGCCGCGTGGTGTCGTCACGAACCGATAACTGTCGACGGAGCTGTTGAGCCCCGAGCGCAGCACGCGGCGCTTCTTGCCCTTGGTCGCGACGAGGCCCGACGTCCCGCCGCAGCCCCAGAACTCCTCGCCTTCCTCGGCGTAACGCCACGATTTCGTCGACGGCTTCGCGACGCTGACCTCGACCCACGCTGCACCGCGCAGCTCGTATGCGTGATCGCGCGTCTCGAATTCACCCATCCCCGGATCGCCGAGGTACTCGAGCCACGTCGCTTTCGTCGCCGACACGACGCGTGCATCGCCGGGAGGTTTCGGGACGTCGCGCCACGTGGCGCCGTCGTCGTTGGTCGCGCCGAGCCACTGCTCGGTTTGCACGAGAGTGGTTGCTCCGTCGGTCGCGATCGCCTCGAACTGCGACGCGCTCAGTTGCGGCGGCGCGCTCCACACGACGGTCGGGTTGTTCACGTGGATGAACCCGATCGCATGCGATGCGAGGGCGACGGCGCGATCCGGTGCGAGCGTCACGGAGACCGACGGCAGGTCGTACCTCGCTGACGTGGTCCCGCCATCCCAGCTGATCGCGAGATGCACGTTGGTGCTCGTCGGCGCTTGGTCGACGACCGCGAGCTGGCAGCCGTCGTCGGAGATCGTCGTCCAGCTCGTCGAGTCGCGGTGCAGGTCGGCGGGGACCGGCGCGCCCGCGGGAGCAGTGGTGCAGCCGATGCCGACGGGCCCAACGGGCGCAGGCGGCGTGACCGGCGGGGCAACGACCGCGACGACGAGCGGGAACAACGCGACGAGCATCGTCGTGTGCAACGTCCATGCGGCGGCGGTTCTTCCGTCCGGACACTCGACTTGCCGGAGCCTCCCGACGGGATAGCGAGTGTGCGGCAACCGCGCGATTCAGGCCGCTACCCGACGAGAATCGCGTGCTTGGAGACTGGCATTCGTGTTGCTCCAGGTCGGCCGGAAATGCGCTCGTTCGTTGCCGCCAGCCTTCTCCTTGGAACCGCCTCCCTGCTCGCGCCCCACGCGGCAGATGCCGCTGACGCCTGCGCTTCGGCGCGCGTGATGGTGATCCTCGACAAGTCGAGCTCGATGCAGACCGGCTTGATCGGCAACCAGACCAAGTGGGACGTCGCCGTCTCCGGCCTCGGCCAGGTCCTCGACACGTACCAGAGCAAGGCCGAGTTCGGCCTGATGACGTTCCCCAAGCCGAACCAGTGCGGACCCGGCTCGCTCGATGTGACGCCGGCCAAGATGAGCCGCCAGGCGATCATGAGCGCGCTCTCCTCGCCGCCGCCCAACGCCGGCAACTGGACGCCGATGGCGCAGACGCTCGACGCGGCCGCGCACGAACCGACCATTCTCAACGCACAGGGCTCCAAGAACGTCGTCCTCATCACCGACGGCTGGCAGTGGTGCTCGCCGTACGATCCCAACACCCGTTACGACGGTGTCGGCGCAGCGGCCGCGCTCAAGGCGCAAGGCGTGACGGTCTACGTCGTCGGCTTCGGCGCCGAGGTCGACTCCGCTGCCCTCAACCAGATGGCGGTCGCTTCCGGCACGGCCATCCCGGGTTGCAACTCCGCGAACATGGATCCGACGGATCCGAACCAGTGCTACTACCAGGTCGATAGCGCGCAGCAGCTCATCGATGCGCTGACGACGATCGCGGGCACGGTCTCCGGCGAGACGTGCGACGGCGTCGACAACGACTGCGACGGTCAGGTCGACGAAGGTCTCGTACAGAGCTGCGAAGGCATGTGCGGCGCCGTCGGTACGCAGACGTGCAACAACGGCACGTGGACCGAGTGCAACACACCGCAGGGCCAGATCTTCAGCTGCCCCGGCGACGGTTCGGGCTCGGGCTCGGGTTCTGACGAAGAGCCGACGCCGCCCGACGAGGATGGCAATGCCGAGACCGGCGGTGCGAAGGCGGGCTGCGACTGCAACTCGTCGCGCCCCGATGCGAGCGCGCTCGCGCCGTTCCTCGTGCTCGGTGCGGTCCTGTTCCGCCGCCGCCGTCGCAAGTAACGAGGCACTCCGCCCCGTTTCAACGAGGGGCGAATAAAGCGACCCGCCGGATCGTCTGTGGCATGGTCCCCACAGATGCGTCTCGCAGCTATCGCATGTGCTGTCGTGTTTGCCGCCTCCACCGCACACGCGGAAGGCGTCGACTTCATCAACGAAGGTAAGGCCCTGCTCGTCGTCGGTGCGTGTGCGGAAGGCACGGCGCCGAACATCGAGCCGTCGGTCTACGAGGCGCACTGCAAGAAGGTCCGACCCGCGCAGGACAACTACAAAGAGAAGTGGGTCACGCCCGCTCGCGCGTTCTTTGCCGAGCACGTCCCGGCGAACCTGCCCAAGACCGTCGTGTATCCGTTCGCGGGTGGCGACCTGTCGACGGCGCTCGTCGTGTTCCCCGATGCGGACGAGATCACGACGATGTCCCTCGAGCCCGCCGGTGATCCGCGCGCGCTCTCCGAGATGACGCCCAAGCAGATCAAGGCCGCGCTGCCGACGGTGGCCACCGAGCTCACGTCGCTGTACCGCGCGAGCTACTCCGTCACGATGAACATGATCGGCGCGATGCGAGGATCGAAGATCCCGACGCAACTGATCTTTTCTCTCTCCGCACTGTCCATCAACGGCTACGAGCCGGTGTCGCTGCGCTACTTCACGCTCACCCCCGACGGCGGCATCAAGTACCTCGAGCAGACGGACATCGACGCGATCGGTACGTCCGTCAGCGCGCGCAACAAGGCGTTCTCGAGCGTCGAGATCCAGTTCAAGAAGAAGGGCGGCACGAAGGTCCAGACGTACCGCCACATCGTCGCGAACCTCGAGGACAACCACCTCAAGAAGGATCCGGCGCCGCTCAAGCACCTCGAGAAGAAGGGCACCGTCGCGGGCATGACCAAGGCCGCGAGCTACCTGCTCACGTTCGGCGAGTTCTCGACGATGCGTCAGTACATCATCGACCACGTGCCGTGGATGGTCTCCGACACGACGGGCCTCGCACCCAAGTACGGCGAGCCCGCGGGCTTCACGTACGAGACGTACGGAACGTTCAACAACTCCAACATGGACGCCGGTCGCAACGTGCAGGCCGTCTACAACAAGATGTTCAAGGAGCAGCCCAAGCGCCCGCTGCCGTTCCGCTTTGGTTATCCGGACGGCTCGCTCAAGGCCGGCCACCTGATCATCATGCAGAAGAAGGCGTAGGCCGTTTCTTCTTCTTGGCGGGCGCCTTTTTGCGTTTCGGCGGCAGCGTGGCGGTGTACTCGAACGCCTTCTTCAGCCACGCGCGCATCTCGTCGGGTTCGTCCACCACATCGTCGGGTAAGACGAGCGCGCTCATCATCTGACGGCCGGTCTGCATCGGATCGAACGGGTACGTACCGTCGAGCTTTGCTGCTTCTTTGGAGTCAGCGGGCGACAGCTTCACCATGATGGAGTTGCCCCACAGCCCGCCGAACAGCTGACCGTTCACCATGCCGACCGCGGCGCCGAACATCTGCTTCGTCTCGATGCGCGGATCGCGCGGGATGCGCTGATAGAAGAGCGCGTGATGCTCCTTGGGGATCTTCGGGAACGCCATCGCTACGGGAGAGGGCCGGCGATCTTGCGAACGATGCCGTTCGATTGATCCGCGACGAGGAGGCCGCCGTCCGTGTCGATGCGGAGACGCGCGACGTAGCCGAACGTCGCGTCGAGAGCACTGCCTCCGTCACCGGTGCTGCCCGCGACGCCCGTGCCCGCGATCGTCGAGATCTCGCCCGCGGGAGAGACGCTGCGGATGCGGTAGTTGAAGCGATCCGCGATGTAGAGCGTGCCGTCGGGGGCGACCGCGAGGCCCTCTTGGTGCGCGAGCATCGCCGACGAGGCCTGACCTCCATCGCCGCCAAAGCCCATCATGCCGATGCCGGCGACGGTCGTGATGATGCCGTCGGGCGTGACCTTGCGGATCGCGCAATTGCCCGTGTCGGAGATGTAGAGATTGCCCGCCGCGTCGACGTCGAGCGCGGTCGGCGTGCTCAGCTGCGCGCTCTTGGCGCTCGCACCGTCGCCCGCGTAGCCCTGGGTTCCGTTGCCCGCAACGGTGTCCATGATTCCGTTGCGGAGCACGCGCACGCGCTGATCGCCCGTATCGGACATGTAGACCGCACCGTCGGGAGCGACCGCGATTCCGGCGAGCTCCCAGAAGCGCGCGCCCGAGCCGGGGCCGCCGTCGCCTTCGCGACCGGGGAACGGCGATTCCAAGCTGCCCGCGAGGAGCTGCACGCGACCGTCGAGATCGATCTGCAACACGCGCGCATCGTGCGACGAGACAAGGACGATGCTGCCGTCGGGCAAGAAGTCGAAGTCGATCGGATTCTCGAACGACGAGTCCGTCGCGAGCTCGCCGATCGCCGCACCGCTGTGTTGGCCATCGCCAGCGATCGTCGCGATCGTGCCGTCCGCCTCGATCCGGCGGAGCCGCATGTTGTTGTAGTCCATCACGTAGACGAGGCCGTCTGGACCGCGTCGCGCGACGGAGGGCAGATAGAACGCCGTCTTGTCCGCGGCCTTGCCGTCGCCGTTATAGGCACGGTCACCGGTGCCCGCGATCGCGCAGACAGTACCGGGGCCGCCACTGCACGGATCGGGATCCGATGCGCAGCCCACGCTTGCGACGCCGACGACGGCGAGCGCTGCTGCGGACCACCTACGCATCGTCGAGAATTGTTGCCCGTTTCGCCGTGAGCGCCAAGGAGGATCCGCGGTTTCCCTCGATGGAGTGACGGAACCTACATGCGTCACGGCATCGTGCAGGTGCCGTCGTAGCCGTCGGGTGACTGGCCGCAATCGGCGTGGCACGAGGTACAGCGCTCGATGTCAGCGTCGGCGTCGACCTTCTGGTTCTTGCCGAGCTGCTGCCACTTCCACCCGAGGTCATCGGGCGTCTCGCTCGCAGCGAGCTTCTTCATCACTGTCCAGCGACTCGGCGTGCCGGAGCACGTGTCGTCGTCTTCGCCGAACTGTTCTTTGACGACCACTGCGCCGACGGGGAAGTCACCCGTGCGCGAGTTGTAGATGTCGAGCGCGTCCGGCGCGGCGAGCACGCGGATGAAGTTGAGGTCGTGGTCGATGCTGAGGCGGCAGTTCCGCACCTCGGTGTACGACGTCGTGTAGTCGGCGGGCAGCTCCGATGGCTCGGCAGCGTCGGTTCCGCATGCGCCGACGAGCAGCGCGATCGTGAAGAGATAGGTACTACGCATGGCGTTCTGCTACGGCAGGTTCACGCGGCGAACGCGATTGTTGTACGAGTCGGTCACGTACAGCGTCTTGCCGACGACATCGATGCCGTACGGACGATTCAACTTTGCCTTCAACGGATCGCCACCGTCACCCTCGAAGCCGCGGTCAGCTGGGTCGTTGCTGCACTGACCGGCGACGGTGTGGATGATGCCGGCCGTGTCGATCTTGCGGATGCAGTTGTTCTGCACGTCGCTGAAGTACACGCCGTCGTCGGCCGTTGCGATGTCGACGGGGTGGTTCAGCTGCGCTTGCGTCGCCGGAACGTTGTCGCCGGAGGAGCCGGTCTCGCCGGTGCCCGCGACGGTGGTGACGATGCCCGCCGTGTCGATCTTGCGGATGCGGTTGTTGTCCGTGTCCGCGAAGAACAGATTTCCGGCGCTGTCGTACATCATGCGGCCCGTCGGATCCGTCATCTGACCGTAGCCCTGCGCCTGGCGCATCGAGAGGGCAGGGCCACCGTCGCCGGCAAAGCCTGGCGAGCAGGGCTTGTCGCACTCGGTCGTCAGATCCCCGCACGTCGTCTTGTCGGAACCGGGGCACTGCGTCGGCTCTTGGCCCGGTGCGCACGTCGTCGTGTCTTCGACGATGCACTGGCCCGCGATGCGATGGATCACGTGGTTCTCGTCGATGGTGCGAATGACCTGGTTCGCCGAGTCCATGATCGCGATGTTGCCGCGCGGATCGACAGCGACGGCGGCCGGGAGATCGACAGCAGCGTCGAGCGCGTCCATCTCGTCGCCGTAATAGAACAGCCGCTTGCCTGCGCCCGCGTAGTTCTCGAGCATGTCGGTCGACATGTTCACGCGCTTGACGCGGCTGTTGTGCCACGCGGCGAGATAGAGGAAGCCGTCGTGAAACACCATGTTGGTGGTGTGATTGAACGGCGCGTCGGTCACCGGCATTGTCGGCGTACCGATCGGTGGCGAATCACCGAGCTCGCCATTGCCACCGACGGTGCGAATGATCCCGTCCGCGTCGATCGCGCGCAGCAGGTAGTTGTTGAAGTCGATGATCCACAGCTCGCCCGCGGGCGAGATCACGGTGTCCTGGGGGACGTAGAAGCTGGCGTCGACGGCCTGACCCTTGTCACCGGAGAGGCCCTGTTCGCCGTTACCCGCGATGGTGCAGATCGTGTTCGGCGCCGTCGGATCACATGCGCTGTCGGAACCGCACGCGGTCAGGAGAAGAAGCGAGGCGAAGACCGCTGCCTTGATCATTTCATCACCTCGAGGAACCGGTGGTTGTGCGTGTCTGCGATGTACATGTTGCCCGTCGGGTCGAAGGCGACGCCGTACGGCTCGTTCAAGCGCGTCGTGAGCGGATCACCGACGGGACACTCGCCGTCCTTGAGGTCGCACGCTTCGCCGGTCCCGACGACGGTGTCGATGATGCCGGTGGTGAGATCGATCGCGCGGATCGTGTGGTTGAAGCGCTCTGCGATGTAGAGGCGGCCGTCGGGACCGATCTCCATGTCGTTCGGATAGTTCAGCGTCGCGTCGATCGCCGGACCTCCATCTCCCGTGTAGCCCGCCGCCGCCGAGTTGCCCGCGATGCAATCGATCGCGTGCGTGTCGAGGTTGATGCGACGGATGCGGTTGTTCAACGTATCGGCGACGTACATCTCGCGATCCTTGATGACAAGAGAACCGGTCGGCTGCGGGGTCGTGCCCTTGTCGAAGCCGAACTGCGCGTCGAGCGCGAGGCCGCCGTCGCCCAGGTTGCCCTGGACACCCGTGCCGGCCATCGTCGTGATGGTTCCGTCGGGCGAGATCACGCGGATGCGCAGGTTGCGCTGATCGATCGTGTAGAGATTGCCCGCGTCGTCGAACACGATCGACTTGGGCTGGTTGAACACCGCCTTGCACGCGGGGCCGTCGTCGCCGGAGAAGCCATAGCTGTCGCCAGCCATCGCGGTGAGGATCTTGGTCTCGGGGTCCCAGACGCGAATCTTGTTGTTGTGCCACGCCGCGATGTAGAGCTTGCCGTCGGGGCCGAACTCGACATCGGTGGGGTGGTTCATCGCGACGAGCGTTCCCTGCGCGCCGGGTGGATTGCAGAGCGGCAGACGGTCGGTTTCGTCGGGCGGGCCGTCGCCTTCGTAGTCGGTGCCGACGATCGTCGTCGTCTTGCCGTTCAGCGCGACCTTGCGAATGCGGTGATTGTTCCAGTCGGAGATGTAGCCCTGTCCGTCGGAACCGAACGTCACATCCTCGGGGAAGTAGAACTTGCTCTCGAGCCGATCAGCGTCGGGCTTGGTGTTGTTGAAGCCGGGCTCGCCAACGCCAGCCCAGACGCAGACCTGGCCAGGGGCGCAATCGTCGCTACTGCCACCGCACGCCGCCGTGGCGATCAGAAGGCTCGCGCCGAGAATGCTCGTTTTCATGGGAATGCCCCTTCTAGTTCCGTGCCCGCGTGCAGGAGCACGCCTGTCTTCGTCGGGAAACTGTTGAAGTCGCCACCGACGGACCACGCGCCGCCCGTCGGGTCGATGAACGCTCCGTGGAGATGCTGATTGGTGGCGTGCGGATCGGCCGTCCATTTGCCGTCGTCTCCGCGGCGCAGCACGATGCCGTCGGCGCCCACTGCGAGAGCAACATCGTCACGGACCGCGACGCCGCTGAGCGGAGGCTGGCCGTGCTCGAGCGTCGATTGCCAACCGGTACCGTTGTTCTCGTAGATCTCGCCGTCGAACGCGCCACCGACAGTGATGAAGCGATCTGCGTTTCCACCGACGGAGAACAGCGAGGATTCCGTGTCGATCGTTACTTCGGAGATCGCCGAGCCGTCCCAGTGCAGCGTCACGCCGTTCGCGCACGACATCCAGACGTCATCCGCCGCGCGCCCGCCGACCTTCCACACCGTTCCGCTCGACGCGACGTCGTCGGGGATGTGCATCGTGGTCCATGCGGTTCCGTCGTAGTGCCAGACGAAGCCGTCGCGACCGGAGTTGCCGCCGACGGCCCACACGTTGGTCGCGTTGGCGCCCCACATGCCGAACACGATCGCGTTGCCGGGCGTCTGCATCGGTGTGAACACGCCGGCCTCGTACTTGAGAATCGCGCCGCTCGAACCGCTCATGTAGACGATGTCGCCAAAGCCGTAGACCCACCAGAGATCGACGCCTTGCAGGCCCGGGTCGAGCGTGGTCCACGCGGTGCCGTCGTAGTGATAGGCGCCGGGTCCTCTGCCATCGCGCGGATCGCCGCCGACAACGAACACATTGGAGTCGCTACCGGCCCATACGGAGAGCAGTGACGCGGGCTGATTGTCCGCGACGACTTTCCAGTCCTTGGAAACACTGCCACCACTACCATCGTCTCCACCACAGGCGGCGAGCGACGTAAGAAGCGCGGCCGCGACGAGAGCCTTGATTCCCATCTCGAAAAACACGGTAGCACCGTCGGTACGACCGACCTAGCTACGAGGCCGTTACGAACTGTCGCGGCGCTGGAGTGAGGAGCTGTCCCACACGGCCTGCGACGAGTGGCGGCTAGGCCTGTTCCATCTTCTTGCGAAGCGAGAGAGGCCGCATGTCCGTCCACACCTCATTGATATAGGTGAGGCACTCGGCTTTCTTTCCCTGTTTGCCTGCCTTGCGCCAGCCGGCGGGGGCGTCTCGATCAGCAGGCCAGATCGAATACTGCTCTTCGTGGTTCACGACCACGTCGAAGGTGGCCTGTTCGTCGTCGAAGATGGAGCTGCTCATGGAACTTCGCTCACGTTATCACGTCACGTGGTGCGAACGCCGCACGGCACGTTTCGATGGCGATCCGGACGAGGCTGTACTATTGGCTGATGGACCGCGTCACCGCGACGGGACTCGGCCTCGTGTTGCCGGGTGATGTGATCGTCATCGAGGCGCGCGGAGACGTAGCTCCCGATCCGCTGTTTCCCGAGGAGACGGCCGCCGTCGCCAATGCTGTCGAGCGCCGTCGTGTCGAGTTCGCGCGCGGTCGCTCGTGCGCACGACGCGCTCTCGTCGAGCTCGGTGTCGAGCCGGTGGCGATCCTCATGGGCGATGATCGCGCGCCGATCTGGCCGCCGGGTGTCGTCGGTACGATCAGTCACTGCGCGAAGTACGCGTGCGCCGCCGTCGGTCATGCGAGCACGTACGCGGGGATCGGTATCGACGCCGAGATCCTGCAACCCCTCGAAGCAGGTGTCGCGAAGTTAGTGGTCAGCGTCGACGAAGCGCGCGCGCTCGCGGCTCTTCCTGGTGACGTTCCGTGGCCGTGCGTCGCGTTCTCGGCGAAGGAAGCCTTCTACAAGGCGCAGTATCCCTGGACGCATACGTTCCTCGACTTCGACGATGTCGCGGTCGCGATCGATCCCGCGGGGTCGTTCACGATCACGGTCTTGAAAGCAGGCCTGGCGATTCCTCGCACGCTGCCAGGGCGCTTCGTCTTCGACGGCGAGCGCGTTCTGTGCGCGGTGGTGCTTACTTCGGAAGCTGCTGCTCGTACTTGACGACTTCCAAGTCGCGTATCCTGGTGGGAGGGGGATGTTCGAGTCCAAGTTGGTTCGTGCGTCGCTGCGACGGATGGCCGCCATGTCGGTGTCCGACCCGCAGATCCGTGATGCTCGGGTAACCGCCGCCGACACCGCGGCGATCCGTGACGGAGCTCAGTTCGCGATCGAGCTGATCGCAGCGGCATGCGCGCGCTACGCGCATCGCCCGGTGTTCGGTGCTCGCGCGTCGACGAAGGAGGCGTTCGTCACCATCACGTACTCGCAGCTCTGGGAGCGGGTCGTCGCGCTCGCCACGGGGTTGAACGGAGTCATCGAGCGGGGACAGCTCGTCGGGCTATTGGGTTCGTGCACCATCGATTGGATCGTCGCCGACCTCGCGTGTCTCTACGTCGGAGCCGTGAGCGTGCCGCTGCAGACGAATCTCTCCGACGAGGATCTCGCCCAAGCGATCGCGCAGACGGAGCTGCGGTGCGTCTTCGTGGGGGATGGGCGGCACATCGAGGTCGAGCGCGTCATCGATATCGCCGAGCAGCGACGAATCGAGAGCATGGCGCGCACGGACACTGCGATGGCACCCCTCAGGCCGAGTGGTGACGATACGCTGTTCAGCATCGTGTTCACGTCGGGCTCCACGGGTGGGCTCAAGGGAGTGATGCTGCCCGAGAAGCGGTGGGCGACGACGTTGCGCGACGCGGTGCAATCGATCCCGATGCCGACGGTCACCGTCGCGTATCTACCGATGAGCCACATGGCAGGTCGGATCGCGCTCTACACGACACTGATGGGCGGCGGTACGTCGTATCTCGTCACGAACGGCGACATGTCGACGCTGTTCGATGACATCCGCGACGTGCGGCCGACGTCGCTGACACTCGTGCCGCGCGTGTCGGGGATGATCCACCAGCACTACCAGAGCCAGCTCGTGCAGCGCGGCAAGTCCGCATCCGCCGAGATCATGACGGAGATGCGCGAGACGCTGCTCGGTGGACGGCTGTGCTTCGTCACCACGGGCGCTGCGCCGACCGCACCCGAGATCGTCGCGTTTCTCGAGCAGTGCCTCGAAGTCTACATCGTCGATACATACGGCTCGACGGAGTTTGGCCGCGTCACGGTGAACGGCAAGGTCCAGCCGTGGATCTCGTACAAGCTCGTCGACGTTCCCGAGCTCGGTTACACGCGTGCGGACAAACCGTATCCACGCGGTGAGCTCGCCGTGAAGTCAGAGCGCGAGACGCCCGGCTACTACAAGAACGAGGCCGCGACAGCGAGCTTGCGCGACGCCGAGGGCTATCTGCTCTCGGGCGACATCGTCGAGGAGCGGGCGCCAGGGCAGATCGCGTGGCTCGATCGCAAGAACAGCGTGCTGCGCCTGTCGCACGGAGAGTTCGTCAACCTCTCGCGGCTCGAGGATCTCTACGTCGCAAACAGTCCGTACATCGATCAGATGTTCGTGCACGGTAACTCTCACCGCGCGTACGTTCTCGCCGTGATCGTGCCGAGCATCGGAGCGACCAAGCAGCAGCTCAGGCACGAGATCGAGCGAATTGCGCGAGAGACGACGCTGCCGTCGCATGAAGTCCCGCGCGACTTCGTCGTCGAGACGGAGCCATTCTCCGCCGCGAATGGTCTCCTCACCGAGACAAAGAAGCCGCGTCGCCCGAAGCTCGCCGAGAGGTACCGGCCGCAGCTCGATGCGCTGTACGCGGAGATCGAAGCGCGACAGTTGCGCACGCTCGACGGTGGTGGCTCGGTCGAGGAGAAGATCCGCGGCGCATTCGCGGTGACGCTCGGCCTGGAGACGTCCGAGATCTCCGACGACGCGACGTTCGCGCGACTCGGTGGTGATTCGTTCAGCGCGCTGCGCCTCGCTGCGTTGATCGAAGAGCATTGCGGCGTCGCGGTGCCCGTCGGGTCGCTCCTCGATGCGAACGCGACGATCGGCCGCCTCGTCGCGCGCGTCGAAGGCCCGCGCACCAGCGGCGTGACGTTCTCGGACACCCACGGAGCGAGCGGGTGGGCCCACGCAAAGGAGCTGACGGTCGCGACGTTTCTACCCGCCGATCTGATCGCGGCCGCTGCCTCGCTGCCTGCTGCCGGCGACGCGAACGTCGTCCTGCTCACGGGCGCGAACGGATTTCTCGGCCACTTTCTGCTGCTCGAGCTGCTCGCGCGATCGCGAGAGGTCATCTGCATCGTCCGCGCGCTCGACGATGCTGCGGCACGCTCGCGGTTGCGCGGCGCGTTTCACGGCGAGCTCGCCCTGCGGTTCGATGCGCTCGCGTCGCGACTGACCGTGTATCGCGGCGACCTGCTCGAACCGCGCCTCGGGCTGTCCGAGACCACGTACGCAGAGCTCGCGGCGCGCGTCGATGCGGTGCTCCACAACGGCGCGCTCGTGAACCACGCGTACACGTACGAACATCTGTTTCAGCCGAACGTCGTCGGCACGGCCGAGGTCGCGCGCTTCGCGATCACGACGCGCAAGAAGGCGATCCACTTCGTCTCGACGACCGGCGTCACCGTCGGAATGCGTGGTCGCGTCGACGAAACGGCAACCGCTCCGACGCTGTGGTCGCGACGGCCCGTGAAGAGCGGCGGCACCGACTACGCGCTTGGCTACACGACGAGCAAGTGGGCAGCGGAGACGTTGCTCGGTGACCTCGTCGCGACCTGCGGCGTTCCCGTCACGGTCTCGCGCTGTAGCATGGTGCTCCCGCACTCCACGCTCGCCGAAGTGAACGAGGGCGATGGGTTCGCGCGCATCGTGTACGGCCTCGCTCGCACACACCTCGCGCCGGCATCGTTCTACGCGGACGACTACACGGGTGTGCGGCACTACGACGGACTTCCCGTCGATGTCGTCGCCGAATTCGTCGCCGCACTCGCGACGAGCTCTGCCCACGGACTCGCCGTCTATCACGTGAGCAATCCGCAGCGGGAGGTCTCGCTCGACACGATCGTCGGGTGGATCGAAGCGGCCGGCACACGGTTCGAGCGGCTCCCGTACGCGGCGTGGTTCGAGCAATTCCGCGCAGCCCTCGACGCGCTTCCCGACGAGGAACAACGCCGCACGCCGCTCGCGATCATTCATCGGTGGGCGCATCCCATGGGGGGACGCGATGCAGCGCTCGAGCTCGACACCGCACAGTTCGACGCGCGATGGCGCGAGCTGGTCGGAACGCGCATCACTGGCCGGATCGATCGTGCGTACGTCGAACACTGCGCGCGCGCGATTGTCGGAGGCGAGCCATGAACATCATGGAGTGGGCGGACCGGCAGCAGACGCAGCTCGGCGAGCTCGACGCGCTCGTTGCCGATGGCAAGACGTGGACGAGCGCGCAGCTCCACGACGAGGCGTGTCGGCTCGCGAGTGGACTCATCGCACTCGGGATCACGCCCGGTGTGCGGATCGTGCTGTGGATGGCGAACACGGCCGAGCTCGTGATCGGCTTCACGGCGGTCGTACGGGCAGGGGCGGCGGCGGTGATCGTCAGCGACGTGACGGCCGTGCCCGAGCTCGTTCGCATCGTCGCGCATTGTGAGGCGACGACGGTGATCACGACGGCCGCTCTCGCGGCCACCGCCGGCGCTGCGCTCACCATCCGCGTGCTCGATGAACGTGCGCTGCGTGCACTGATCTCCGACCACGCGCCGCTCGCCACGCCGGTATCGCGCGGCCCCGATGACATCGCGCAGATCGTCTACACGAGTGGCACGACCGGCCAGCCAAAGGGCGTCGTGTGGACGCACGGCACCGTCGACGTTCGCTACAGCCCGTTTGCGGAGAAGCGCGCTCCGACCGCGAAGCCGCGGCGACATATGTGCGCGCTGCCGATGGCCGCCGCGTTCGGCTCCCAATACCTGTATCTCCGCCTGCTGCAGAAGATGACGCTCGTGCTGCTCGAGCGCTTCTCGCCCGATGCGTTCCTCGCTGCCGTCGAGCGGTACAAGATCGAAGCGGCGTGGCTCGTTCCGTCGATGTGCGAGGCGCTGCTCGCGTTGCCCGATGCGCCCCACGACGTGAGCTCGCTCGGGAGTCTGCTCGTCGGCGGCTCGACGGTGTCGTCCTCGCTCGTCGATCGGTTCAAGAAGCGCTTTGGCGTGCGTATCACGACGATCTACGGCCTCACCGAGCTCGGTCCGGTCGCGTCGACGTCGGCTGGCGATGCACGCGGCGATGTTGGCAAGCTGCGCGATGGCATGCGCGTGCGTGTGCTCGGACCGACGGGTATCGAGCTCGCGGCCGGCGACGTCGGCGAGATCGAGCTGTTCGCGGGGCAGATGCGCGCGCAGTACTACCAAGCGGCAGAACCCACCGACGAGTGGTTCCGCACCGGCGACGTTGGCTACGTCAGTGCGGATGGCGCGCTCCGCATCGTCGGTCGCAGCAAGGACATCATCATTCAGGGCGGCACGAACGTACACCCTCAGCAGGTCGTCGAAGCGATCCGGAGGCTCGATGGCGTCGCTGACTGCGCGGTCGTCGGCGTTCCCGATCCGTTTCTCGGCGAGGCTGTCGTCGCGTGTGTCGTGCGCGCGCCTGGGGCAGCCATCGACGCGGATGCCGTCCTCGCTCACTGCCGCGCCAATCTCGATCGCCGTCGCGCGCCCGTGCGCGTGCAGTTCTTCGCCGCGCTGCCGCGCAACGAGCTCGGCAAGGTCCGCGTGCTAGCGCTGCAGGAGGCGATCGCTACCGCGCAGGCCGCTGTTGTCGAGACGCAGCTCGTCCGAGCTGTGCGTGCGGCAGTATCCGTCGAGCGGATCGCGATCCTTCGCCGCGCCGTCGAAGCGCAACTCGCCGCGATCCTCGGCGTGCCTGTCCCGCCCGACGACGAATCGACGTTCGGGCAGCTCGGCCTGGACTCGATGGGCGCCGTGCAGCTCGCCGCGTCGCTCGGCGATGCCCTCGGTCGCCGTGTGCCCGCCACGCTGACGTTCAACCATCCGACGATCGCGCGCGTGTGCGAGCACCTCCTCGGCGAGCTGATTCCGACGAGTGAGACACCATCGATCGCGCCCACTCGCCGGAATGCCGTCGCAAATGCGCCGATCGCGGTGATCGGGTTTGGCGTGCGGCTCTCCGGCGGGGCGCGCGATGAAGGTCAGCTGTGGGACCAGCTGCGCGACAAGCTCGACGCGAGCGCAGAGATCACGCGCTGGGATGTGACCAAGGCGTACCGCGAGGAGCGCGGAGCTCCGGGCAAGACGTATACGCGACGCGCGTCGCTGCTCGACAACATCGATCTATTCGATGCGGAGTTCTTTGGCCTCTCTGCACGCGAGGCAAAGCTGCTCGATCCGCAGCATCGCTTCGTGCTCGAGGTGACGTGGGAGGCACTCGAGAACGCGGGCTACGATCCGCGGGGTCTCGCGAACGTACCGACGGGGCTGTTCCTCGGCATCAGTGGCTCGACGTATATCAGCGCCGATCCACTCGGCACCGCGCCGTCGATGGCACCGGGTCGCGTGTCGCACTTCCTCGATCTGCACGGACCCGCGCTCGCGATCGACACGACGTGCTCGTCGTCGCTCGTGGCCGTGCACACCGCGGTGCAGAGCTTGCGGTTGGGCGAGACGGATCTGGCCATCGCGGGAGGCGTGAACCTGATCTGCTCCGTGCAGTCGTTCATCGGTCTGTCGCAGATCCAGGCGCTCGCCTCTGACGGTCGATGCAAGGCGTTCGACGCGGCTGCCGACGGCTTCGGGCGCGGCGAGGGCTGCGTGATGATCGCGCTCAAGCGCCTCGACGAAGCGCAGACAGACGGCGATCGCGTGATCGCAGTGATCCGCGGCAGCGCGATCAACCACGATGGCAAGAGCGCGAGCCTGACCGCGCCGAACGGCAAGGCGCAGGAAGCCGTGTTCCGCGCCGCACTCGCGGACGCCGGGGTCGCGCCGCGCGATGTCGACTATCTGGAGGCGCATGGCACGGGCACGGCGATCGGTGATCCGATCGAGGTGCAAGCCGCGATGAGCGTCCTCGGGGAGCGGCCGGATCCCGTCGTGATGGGCTCGGTGAAGGCAAACCTCGGCCATCTCGAGGCCGCAGCCGGCGCGCTCGGCGTGCTGAAGGCTTCGCTCGTCCTCGCACACGGCGAAGTGCCTCCGCACCCGACGCTGCACGAGCTCAATCCGACGCTCGCCCCGCTCGCATCCCGGTTCGTGACACCGACCGAGCTGACATCGCTGCCATCGCGTGGCCGCCCGCGGATCGCATCCGTGATGTCGATGGGCATGAGCGGGACGAACGCGAGCGCGATCCTCGAACAGGCGCCGCTTCCGGCCGCTCGCGAGCGACCGACTGGCGACGCCGATGCCGATCATCTGCTCGTGGTATCGGCCCGCACCGAAGACGCGTTGCGCGCACAGCTCGCCGCGTATGCCGCACATCTCGACGGCTTTCCCGAGCGTGCCGTCGGCGACGCGTGCTTCACGGCCAGCGTCGGGCGCTCGCACTTCCGCTATCGCGCATCGCTCGTCGGAAAGACGGCCGCAGACCTGCGCGCCAAGCTGCTGGGCCGTGAATACGCGACACGCCGGATCAGCAAGCAGAAGATCGCGTTTCTGTTCACGGGCCAGGGCTCGCAGTACGTGGGCATGGGCAAGCAGCTCTACGACGCCGAGCGCGTGTTCCGCGCGTCGCTGCAGCGTTGCGCCGAGATCCTCGCGCCCGTGATGCCGCGCCCACTGCTCGATGCACTGTTCACCGAACCACGCGCGGGCGAGCTGCCCATCGACGACACGTCAGTCACGCAGCCCGCGTTGTTCGCGTTCGGCTGGTCCCTCGCCGAGCTGTGGAAATCGTGGGGCATCGAGCCTGACCTGGTGCTCGGCCATAGCTTGGGCGAGTACATGGCGGCGTGTGCCGCAGGAGTGATCTCCGTCGAGGATGGTCTGCGTTTCGTGGCCGAGCGGGGCCGCCTGATGGCCACGGCGCCCAACGGGGCGATGGCGCAGATCGGCGCATCCGAGGCGGCGGTACGCGAGATCCTCGACGGTCGCACGGATGTTCAGATCGGTGCCCTCAACGGTCCGACGGCGACGGTGATCGCGGGCGTGGACACCGCCGTGCTTGAGCTCGTGAACCTCGCGCAGGGCAGGGGACTCAAGGCGCGTCGCCTGCCCGTGTCGACCGCGTTCCACTCCGCGCTGATGGATCCGATCCTCGATCCGTTCGAAGCGGCGGCGGCGAAGATCGCGTTCTCCACACCGCGTCTGCCTTTGGTGTCGACGGTGACGGGCCAGCGCGCGACCGCCGACGAGCTCGCGACGACAGTGTACTGGCGGCGTGGCTTGCGCGAAGCTGTCCAGTTCCGCAGCGCGATCGACACGGCGTGTGCCGAGGGTGTCACCACGTTTGTCGAGATCGGCGCGAGCCCGATCCTCATCGGTATGGCGCGCACGTGCGTGCCTGATGTCGAGGCGCGCAGCGATCTGACGTGGGTGCCGTCGCTGACGCGCGATACCGGGAATCGGGCGAGCATGCTCGACGGCCTCGGCGGGCTGTATCTGACTGGCGCGCAGCCGCGGTGGGATTCCGTGCACGCGGGCCGTGATCGTCGTCGCGTTGCACTACCGACGTATCAATTCCAGCGCCGTCGCTTCTGGGATCCGGCAAACCCGCGCCCCGCGTCCTCTGTCGTCGATCCGAGTCCCGTCGCTGCACCGCCACCCCACACACGTGAGCTGTTCGATGCCGCCGCTCCTACGGATCGTCCATCGCTGCTGATCGAGCACGTCGCGCGCATTGTCGCGAGCGTGACCGGTAGCTCCGAGTCTCTCTCGCCCGACGACGATCTGCTCGAAGCGGGCGTCGACTCGTTGCGTGCGATGCGCCTCCTCGCCGACCTCAAGCGGTCGCTCGGTTTCTCCGTCGCGATCGGTGACTTCATGGCGCGGCCGACGCTGCGCGCGTTCGCGGACTACCTTGCAGGTCTCCTCGCGCCGACGGCGACAGCGCCCGAGGTCTCGCCGCTCGTCTCGATTCGCGCCGACGGTAGGTTGTCGCCGCTCTACTGTTTCCATCCTGCCGGTGGCCACGCCGCGCCGTATCTGCGGTTGCGCGGTCTGCTCTCCGCCGACCAGCCGATCTTTGCGCTGCAATCGCGGGCCCTCGGCAATCCCGAGCGCGAGCACGAAAGCATCTCGGCAATGGCGGCCGACTACGCCGCGATCGTCCACGCTGCTCACCCTGCCGGCCCGTTGCGGCTGCTCGGTTGGTCGCTCGGTGGTCTCGTCGCGCATGCCGTCGGCGCCGAGCTGGAGCGTCGAGGTCGCGATATCGAGCTCGTCGGCATGATCGACGTTCCGGATCCGGCGAACGGCATCGCGATCGATGCTCTGACGCTCGCCGTCACCGGCATCACCTATGACGTCAACCCCGACCCGCCCGAGCCCGCCGTGATCGCGCGTGCGCTGCGCGAGCTCACCCCGGCACCGCCAGACCTCCACGCGTGGTGCGAAGCGCGCGGACTGTTGCCGCCGGGACGCCTCGACCGCGCGACCTTCGACGCCGCGGCAGAGCTCTATCGTCGTCACCACGCGCTGGTGCGGTCGCATGTTCCGCCGACGATCCGCGCGCCACTGGCGTTGTGGTGGGCCGAGCGCGCAAGCGGAGATTGGTCCACACGCGGCGGCCGCATTCAGATCGAGCGAGTGCTCGGTGGTACGCACTACACGATCGTGCGCTCGCCACTTGTCGATGCGATCGCTGCTGATCTCGGGGCGTCCGAACGATGACGCAACCGGACCCGCACCTCTCATCCCGTCAGAGCCGCCCGACAGCGCGTATCCGCTTGTTGTGCATCCCATTCGCCGGAGGCACCGCCGCGACGTACCGAACCTGGGTGACGAAGTTGCCGGCGTGGATCGACGTCTGCGCTCTCGAACTTCCCGGTCACGGCTCTCGGCTTGGCGAGCCGCAGAAGGCGACGATGGACGAGCTCTTCCGCGCGATCTTGCCCGCCGTTTCGCAACTCTTCACCACGCGGCCCTCGCCGATCCGATCTCGTACGCCGGCGGACACTTCTTTCTGGAGGCGCACGTCGCCGCTATCCATCAGGTCATCGTCGCGCGAGTCGAAGAAGCACTGCGCGACGGGTGAGCCTCAGCGGCTGCCGCGCGCGAACGCGACGAGCTCGCCGACCGTGACCTCGTCGCGGCCGAGCGCCATGAAGCAGCGCTGGATCATCGCGTACATCTTCGCCGCCGGATCAGTGGACGCCGGATCCGGAACATCGACCCGTTCCTTCGCGATCTTCTTCGTCGAAGCCGTGGCTCGCATCGATGCGGCGACGCGAGGTGTGGAAGCGTCCTGAGTGCGGTGGATCAAGTCGCCGCGCATGATCAGCAGGTCACCTTGCGCGAGCAGGGGCGTCTCCGCGAGGTCGTCGATACTAAAATCGAGAACAAGCTCTCGGGTGCGTTCGCGCTCGTCGAGGATGCCGCCGTAGTTGCCAAAGACGTCCGTCCAGCTCGCGTTCCGGATCAACCGATGGCCACCGCTGCCGACGAGCGCGTCGTACGCCTCTTGGGAACGAGCGCGCAGCGTGTCGAACGGGATCACGACAACGTTCGACTTCGCAGGATCCGGCTTCGCGACAGGCACCCAGAAGTTCAGGTAGTCGATGTGGTCGCGCGTCAGCTTGTAGTCGAGGTCGAAGTCTTGATGGAAATATGACGTCCGCTCGACGAGGCTCGTCGTGATGTAGTGGCTGAGCGTCAGGAAGTTGACCGTGTCTACGACGAACGCCGTGCTGGCCCGGATGTCCGCGAGCATCGCCTCGATCTTGGGATTTGCGTGCGCGAGCGCACTGCGCCCGAGTAGCTTGAACCCGTGCGGATACGCGGTCGGTGGCGCACCTTGTTCGAAGTCGGTGCGCAGGACGGCGCAGTCCTCGGGCGTGAAGAAGCCGCGGACCACGACGAAGCCGCGCGTGTCGAGCTCCGACCAGTCCGTCATCGCGTCGCCTCGATGACGTCAGGCGCGCCTTCGCGGGTCGGGATCAGCTTCGAGAACTGGAGGCCTGCGTCGCGGAGCAACGCCGCGTACTCACCTCGCGTGCGTTCGCGACCTCCGAGCACGGCCATCATGTGCAGATCCAGCATCACCAACGCACGCGCGGTCGTCGGATCATCAGGGATCACGTTCTCGAGGACGAGCAGCCTGCCGTCGGTCGGCATCGCAGCCTGACAGTGACGAAGGATCGTCACGCAGTCGGCGTCGCTCCAGTTGTGGAGCACGTGCTTGAGCACGTACGTGTCACCTCCGGCGGGCACGGACTCGAGGAACGAGCCTCCGACCACCTCGCAACGCGCGGCAACGCCAGCACTCTCGAGAGCAGCGGGCGCTCCTTCGACGACGTGTGGTTGATCGAACACGATGCCGCGGGCCGCCGGGTACTTCTTCAGGATACCGGCGACGAGATTGCCGTGACCGCCGCCGACGTCGACGATGCATCCGCGACCGGTGAAATCGTACGCACGCAGCACGCCCTCGATGGCGCGCAGCTGCTCACCCGTCGTGACGCGGTTGAAGCTCGCGTTGAGGTCGGGATGTTGCGCACGGTGCTCCCACGCACTCATGCCGAACACCTTGTCGAACGCGACGTCGCCCGTCTTCACGCTGTGCGCGAGCTGTCCCCACGCCGCGAGATACTCGCCGCCGACGAGTAACGCCCACGCGCGAATGCCTGCGCCGAAGCCCTTCTCGAGCAGCAGCTTGCCCGTAGGCGTGACGGAAACCTCGTCGGCACCGTCCACGAGGTGGAGCACGCGCAGGGCACGCAGCAACCGACCGAGCGCGACGGGATCAGCGCCGACCTCCGTCGCGAGAGCTTCAGCGGTGCTCGGTTTGGCCGCGAGCTTGTCGAGCACACCGAGCTGCAGCGCTGCGACGACGATGCACGTCTCCTGGTAGCCGTTGACCATCTCGAGGATGCGCGCGATGTCGCTAGCCACGGATGACGTAGCCTCCGTCGACATTGATCACCTGGCCGGTGACGAGATCCATTCCTGTCACCACCGACGCGACGACTTGCGCGATGTGTTCGGGGCGCCCCACCTCGCGCAACGGCGTTTGCTGCTTCACGAGCTTGCGTATCGCATCGAGCTTTTCGCCGTAGCCCTCGACGAGCCAGCGCGAATCGACAAAGCCCGGCGCGACGGCGTTCACGCGCACGGCAGGGGCCAGCGCGCGCGCGAGCGATATCGTCAAGTTGTCGAGAGCCGCCTTGCTCGCCGCATACGCGATGGAGCTGCCGAGTCCCGTGGAACCCGCTGTCGACGAAATGTTGACGATCGCGCCATTGCCGCTCGCCTTGAGCGCAGGCGTTGCAGCGCGCGCCATCTGGAACGCACCACGCACGTTCACCGCAAAGATGCGATCCCATGCGTCGGTCGTCAGCGCTTCGAGCTCCGCGTGCGGGACGAACACGGTCGTGCCCGCGTTGTTGACGAGCACGTCGATGCGGTTCCACTTCGCGACCGCCCCGTCGACGATGCGCCGGCAGTCCGCGTCGTCGGCGACATCTCCCTGCGCGAGCAACGCCTCGACACCGAGTTGCTCGACGGCGGCGACGGTCTCGCGCGCGTCGGCCTCCGACTTCGCGTAGTTGACGACGATGTGCGCGCCACGCCCTGCGAGCTCGAGCGCGACGGCCCTTCCGATGCCCGTCGCCGCACCAGTGATGATCGCAACGCTGCCGCGAAGATCGGTCACGGTCGCAGCGCCTTGGACAGCGTGAGGAGATCAGTGAGCACCGGTCGGCCTACCGCGTAGAGGATACGGTCCTTGAGCTGACCTGCAGGCATGCCGCGCTTGATCAGCAGCGCGCGATACTCGGCGAACGTGCCGGGCGCGAGCACGTCGACGCGAACGGGATCGAGATCGTTGAAGTTGCGCTTGAGCTCGTAGCGTGAGTTGGTGGTGCGAAAGCGCGCGTCGATCTGCGCAGCGAGGTCAGCGGCGGCGTCACTGGTAAGAGCTGCTTCGAGCGCGAGCACGTAGCGCGGCTTCACACCGCTACCGTCGTCCTGGACCGCGCACAGCGTGAAGTTCGCGGCGGTGAGATCGCGCGCGCCGAGCACGCTCTTCATCACGTCGGACACTTGTTCCTCCGCGAGCTTTTCGCCGGTGAGGTCGCTGACGGAACGGCGGCCGATGTATTCGAAGCGCGGCACGCCACCCGCAAACCCCGTCACGCGGAAGATGTCGGCTGTCGCATAGCGATAGAGGCCCGCGAGCGTCGTGATCACGACCTCGTAGGTCGCGTCGAGCGAGAGCTCGTGGAACTGCAGCGTCGGTGTGTGGTCTTCGACCTTGGTCTCCGCCGGGATGAACTCGAAGATGCCTCCGCGAATATTCAACGGTTGGCCGATGCGATCGTCGTCGATGGTCATCGTCAAAAAACACTCGCTACTGATCGACGGCATCGCGAGGAACTGCCGCGAGAAGTGGCTCTCGATCACCGGCATGTACCGGCTGATGTAGCTACCGCTCCACGAGCTGACGTAGACGAGGTTCGGCCACACGTCATTCGGCTTGAGCGTTCCGGTGCGCTCCGCGATCGCGGCGAGCTGGGCGGCTCGATCCGGACGCGGTTCGCGCGCCGGTACACCCAGCAACGTTCCCGCGCGCAACTCCTCGACGAGGCGCGGGATCGACTTGTCGAGCGCGGCCGCGATCGTCTGGAAGCGACTCGGATGGAGGCAGTAAATCGCACGCAGGTCGTGCAGCGACGTGAACGCGAGCAAGAAGTACAACCGCTCCGCGTCGTTCTCCGGCGTCTGCTGCAGCGGCACCAACCACGGAGCGACGAAGTCTGCGCTGCGCGGGCCGACGTCGATCGGAACCTCGGTCGTGCTGCAGAACGGGAACTTGCCACCGCCGAGGTATTCCTTGATCGGCTTGGGCGAGAGATGCGCGACGAGCGTGGTGTCGGCGCGCTCGTTGGTCTCGGGGTGATAGCTCAGCTGCGTACCTTGGAGCGCGAGGAACGACTCGGTGATGCGCGCCTGCGAAGCAGCCGTGACAGGGATGCGCTTCGCTCGACTCGTCGTGCCGGTCGTCTTCCAGAAACGAATCGGGTCGCTCTTGGTGAGCACGCTCGGCTCCGCTTCCGTCGCGCGCTCGATCCACGGTGACAGCTGCTCGTAGTGACGGATCGGTACCTGCGCGCGATACGCGTCCATGTCGCGAATGCTCGCGAAGCCGTGCTCGCGACCGAACACGGTGTCTGCGTTCCCCATGACGCATTGGTCGAGCAGAGTCTGCTGGGCGACGGCTGCCTTGTCCGCGTCGAGAGCGGCAACGAATCGCGAACGCGCGAGCGCAGCTTGAGCCGCATAGGACTCGCGAAGACTCCTACCCATCCACGACCAGTAGACCATGCGGTCTCGACGGCCCGCAACGTCGTGGCGCGTCACGCCTGCGATGGCGCCCGCGGTCAGCGACGGATATCGACCCAATACGGGTCGCGAAGATCGCGCTTTCGCAGCTTGCCGTTCGCATCGCGCGGCAGCGACGCGAGCTCGATCGAGCGTGGACACTTGAACGCGGCGAGCTTCTCGCGGCAGTGCGCGGCGAGCTCTGTGATCAGACTGGCGCTGGCGCTGGGGCGTGGCTCGACGATCGCTTTGACTTGCTCGCCCCACTCTTCGTCAGGAATCCCGAACACGGCTGCATCTGCGACATCCGGATGCGTGAGCAGCACTGCCTCGATCTCGGCCGGGTAGATGTTCACACCACCCGAGATGATCATGTCGGAGGCACGCCCGTTGAGGAACAGGTAGTCCTCGGCATCGAGGCATCCCAGGTCACCGACGGTGAAGAACGTGCCGCGCTTCGCTGCCGCCGTCTTCTCGGAGTCGTTGTGATACTCGAACGGCACCGCGCCCGCCTTCATGTACACGGTCCCGGTCTCGCCGGGCGCGCACGGCTCTCCGTCTGGGCGCACGACGCGAATCCGTCCCCAGCTCTTACCGACGCTGCCGGGGTGCGCGAGCCACTCCGCGGGGCCAATGCGCGTGCCGCCGCCCTCCGCTGCACCGTAGACCTCGAACAGCACGGGCCCCCACCACGCGAGCATGCGTTGCTTGATGTGAACTGGACACGCGGCGCCGGTGTGGATGACGGTGCGCAGCGAGGAGACGTCGGCCGCCTTCGCGTCGTCGGGCAGCGCGAGCAAGCGATAGAAGTGCGTCGGCACCATCAGCGCACCGGTCACGCGATGGCGCGCGATCCGCTCGAGCGCTCCCTCGGGCGTGAATTTATCCATCAGCACCACGCGATGGCCGAGGTGGAGATGATCGACGCACCAGAGCAACGATGCGGAGTGATACAGCGGCGACGTCACGAGGTGCACCGCGCCGCTGTGGGGCTGGATCTCGGCCACGCCTCCGAGGTGCTGTGCCGCGCTCGCCGCTGCTTGCTCGGGCGACTCGCCGCGGATCCGCCGCTTGATCGCCTTGGGGTGACCGGTCGTTCCCGACGTGTAGAACAGGCGATCGCCCGCGATGCGATCGTCAGGCGTCGTCGTCGGTTGATTCGCGACCAGGTCCGCGAGCGGTCGAATGCCATCCATCGCGTCGACGGAGAAGGTCGCATTCGCAGCGGCGATGCGCGCGGCTGGTGCACTGTGCGCGTCGACGATCATCACCTTCGCGCCGGAGTCGTCGAGGATGTGTGCGATCTCGGCCGCGGCGAGCCCCGCATTCATCGGCGCGAAGTACCAACCCGCCTGTAGCGCGGCCATGTATAGCGCGATCATCTCGACGCGGTTGCGCATAGCGATCGCGATGACATCGCCTCGTTGCAATCCGCGCGCGCGTAGCCCGTGCACGAGCTGGTTCGCGAGCGCGAGCACGCTTCCCGCCGTGTGTTCGACGCCAGCATCGTCGACGACAACCACGTCATCCGGCCGTGCCGTCGCGCTCTCCCAGAACCCGGTCATCGGAGCGCCCGCAGATCTGCGGCGATGACGTCGATATGCCGCGGCTTCATGATCGTGAAGTGATCACCGCCGACCGTTGTCATCGTGCACGCCCCTGTCGTGTGCGCGGACCAGTCGTGCGACTCGGGCCCTCGAGCATTCCACACGCGGAGCGGCGCGGCGCAGACGCCAGGTACGTGGCCGACGAAGAGAGCGCGGTGAATACCGAACAGCGCGATCGTTGCATCGATCTCGACGAGCGGAGCGTCGGCCGGCAAGAGCTCGTGCGCCACGCACCACGCGGCGAGCGAGCCCGTGTCGCCTACCGGTGGCAACTCCTGTGTCGCGCGCCGCTGGATCGGACGCGGCGGAGGCGCGGGGTGAAAGATCGCGAGTGCCATCCCGATCGCGAGCGCGCGCTCGTCGGGGCCAGGCGCTGCCATCGCTGAGGGCGGGTCGATCATGCCGATGAATTCGACCGGCGCGCCGCGTCTCTCGAGCTCGCACGCGACCGCATGCGCGATCAGTCCACCGAGTGACCAACCGACCAACCGATACGGCGCGGGTGTGGCACCAGCGATAACGTCCGCGTAGTCCGTGATCATCGCGACCGACGACGAGTGTTCGAGGGTCGGATCGACGAGCCCGCGTGATCGCACGCCGAGCACGGGCTGTGGCGCGAGAAGCCATGCGAGTGGCGCGTACTCCCCGACGTGACCGCCGACGGGATGCACGCAGAACAGCGGCGAGCTGTTGCCGGCGCCACCGAGCGAGACGAGCGGGTGCACGCGTCCAGCGTAACTGAGGTACGTTGGCATCGTGAAGGAACTGTCGGGGAAGACTGCGTTCATCACAGGCGGATCGAGCGGGATCGGGCTCGGCATCGCGAAGTCGCTCCTCGGAGCGGGTATGAATGTCGTCATCACGGGGCGACGCGAGGAGCAGCTCGCGGCGGCAGCGGCAGAGCTCGATGGTGGCGACCGCGTACTGACGCTCGAGCTCGAGGTCACGGATCGCGCAGCGTTCGCGGCGGCTGCCGATGCAGCGGAGGCGCGGTTCGGCAATCTCCACGTCCTTTGTAACAACGCCGGCGTCGCGGTGATCGGACCGGCCGAGCTCGCGACGTTCGCCGATTGGGACTGGGTGCTCGGCGTCAACATTGGCGGCACGATCAACGGCATCGTCACGGTGTTGCCGCGCATGCTCTTGCACGGGGAGGGCGGTCACATCGTCAACACCTCGTCGATGTCGGGCTTGTTGCCGCATGCGGGGGCGACGATCTACAGCACGAGCAAAGCGGCCGTCGTTGCGATGATCGAGACGATGCGTCCCGAGCTCGAGCCCAAGGGCATCATCTGCTCGGTGTTCTGCCCCGGTGCGGTGCAATCGAACATCTCGACGTGCAGCACGCGGCGCCCAGCAGAGCTCGCCGAAACGGGCTACAGCGCAGCCGACAAACCGCGGCAAGCGAACGCGTCGTTCGCTCAGTTGTTCATGACCAAAGAAGAAGCCGGCGAACGAGTGCTGCGCGGAATTCTCGACGACGATCTCTACATCCTTTCGCACAGCGAGTTCCGCGCCGGTCTCCACGACCGCACCGAAGCGATGCGCGCGGCCGTACCCGATCGTCCCGAGAACGCGGATTACAAGTCCACGTTTCCGCGCGTGTTCGCCAACCCCGCTCACGCCGCCGAGATCGCGCGACACAGGAAGTCATGACGGCGCTCGCAGAACGCACGGCGTTCATCACCGGTGGCGGCAACGGCATCGGGCTCGCGTTCGCGCGCGCGTTGATCGAGCGCGGGTGTCGAGTTGCCGTGGCGGATGTCCGCGCTGATGCAGCGCGTGCTGCGGCCGACTCCCTCGGTGACAAGGCGATCGGAATCCCGCTCGACGTACGCTCGCGAGCGGACTTCGCGCGTGTCGCGGACGAGGTCGAGGAGCGGCTGGGGCCGGTGTCGATCCTGGTCAACAGCGCCGGCGTGAACCTGTTCCTTCCCGTCGACGAAAGCAGCTACGACGATTGGGACTGGGTGCTCGGCGTGAACTTGAATGGTGTGATCAACGCGGTCACCACGTTCGTGCCGCGTATGAAGGCCCACGCACGAGGCGGGCACGTGATCAACGTGAGCTCGATGGCGAGCTATCTCATCGGGGCCAACGCGGGCGCGTACAACACGTCGAAGGCCGCGGTGACCGGGCTCTCGGAATCGCTCTACTACAGCCTCGCGCCGCACGACATCGGCGTGTCGCTCGTGCTGCCGGGATTGGTGAACAGCAACATCCATGCGAGCGATGACGTGCGCCCCGCCGAGCTCCCTCGACGAGGAAAACCGGCCGATGCCGCGCTGCGCGCCCGATTTGCCGCCGTCCACGAGGCGGGCATGGATCCCGCTGAAGTCGCGACGAAGGCGCTGGCAGCCGTCGAGGAGAATCGCTTCTACGTGTTCACGCACCCCGAGCTCAAGGAAGAGCTGCACGAGCGCCTCGACATCGTGAAGGCCGCGTTTCCAGACGGTGATGCTCCTCGCGAGCGCGCTGATTTCGAGAACCAACGGCGTGCTCGCTTCGCTGCGGCTCGTGAGGCCGCGCTGCGTCGTCAGTGATGGGTCTATACTGGTAGCGAATGGGGACACTTCGCGACCGCGTTTCGGAGGTCAGAGCTCGCATCGGTGCCCGGGCGGCGGCAACCGAGGCACAGCGAAGTGTCGCGCGCGAATCGATCGCGGAGCTGCGCGACGCCGGCTTGTTCCGCGCGTTCGTCCCACGATCGTACGGCGGCGACGAGCGTGCACCCGGTGAGGTCTACGAAGCGGTCGTCGAGATCGCGCGCGCGTGTACGTCGACAGCGTGGGTCGGATCCCTCCTCGCCGCGCACAACTTCATGGTCGCGTTTCTCGATCGCGTCACGCAAGACGAGATGTTCGCGGGCGGGCCCGATCTGGTGTTGTCATCGTCGGTCGCGCCGATGGGCGTTGCCACGCGCGTCGAGGGCGGATTTCAGCTCACAGGCAAATGGTCATTCGCGAGCGGCATCGACCACGCGCAATGGATCATGCTCGGCGCGAAGATCAAGGACGCGCCTCCTCCGTCGTTCCCTCCAGGCGCGTCGACGTTTCCCGGGCTGTCGTCGCAGGGAAATATCTTCTTCTTGCCGGTCTCCGACTACGCGGTGCATGACGACTGGCACGTCGCGGGACTGCGCGGCACCGGTAGCAAGTCGGTCGTCGTCGAAGATCGCTTCGTGCCGACCCGTCGCGTGCTGCCACTCCCATCACTCACCGACGGTACGGCACCCGGACTCGCGCTGCATGCGAGCTCGCTGTATCGGATGCCGTGGGGGCCGCTCTTCAACTCGGCGTTTCCCCCGGTCGCGCTCGGTACGGCACTCGCCATGCTCGACGGATTCCGCAGCTACATGGGATCGCGGGTCGGTGCGTTCAGCGGGCGCAGCTATCGCGCGAACCCGGGCTCGCTCGTGCGCCTCGCGGAGGCGGCCGGCCAGATCGACGCAGCGCGCACGCATCAGCGCCGAGACCTCGCGATGCTCGACCGATGCGCGGCGGGAACGGCGATGCCAGCGGGTGCGAGCGAACGCATCATGTACGACGGCGCACTCGTGATTCACGCGTGCAGCGCGGCGATCGATCAGCTCTATCGCGGTAGCGGCGGTCGTTCACTCTACGAGTCGAGCCCACTCCAGCGCCACGTTCGTGACATCAACGCGATCACCCAGCACGTGATCGCCGACCTCGACGTCTATGGCGAGGCGTACGGCAAAGCCGTGATGGAGAACGCCGAGCATACGTTCGGCGCCGACGAGGCGCGCTGATGTACGAGACACCTCCGACGGACGATCGCGCGCTGTGGGACATCTGGCTGTCGGTGCATCGTCTGCAAACGCTGACAACGGCGCGCGAGCTCGGCATCTTCGACGCGCTCGCCGAGGGCCCGTGTACTGCGGCGCAGCTCGCCGAGAAGAAGAACTTCGAGCTGCGGGGCACCGCGGTCGTGCTCTCGATGCTCGCCGCGCTCGAGCTCGTTCGTCCCACTGCGATGGGATTCGAGCTCGCTGCTGTCGCGCGCACGTATCTCGTCTCGACGAGCCCGTTCGATTGGGGACCGCTTCTTCGCAGCCGCATCGGAATCATCCCCGAGCTTCATCAGGACCTCGTGCAAGTTCTGACGAAGACCAAGGAGCTCTCCAAGCCCGCGCAGGCCTGGGCCGATGGTCAGATGCCTCCCGAGCTCGCAGCGAGAGTCACACGCATCATGCATTGCCACTCGCTCGCGGCGGCCATCACGCTCGCTCCGCAGTTCGCTGGTGTGCGTCGCATGCTCGACGTAGGCGGAGGCTCCGGCGTGTTCTCGATCGCCGCGGCGCAGCAAAACCCGCAGCTACACGCGACCGTGATGGATCTCGCTGCCGTATGTGACGTTGCACGCCACTACATCACCGATGGTGGCGTGGCCGACCGTGTGGATGCGCAGCCGGTGGACATGTTTCGCGACACATGGCCCACGGGCTACGACGCCGTGCTGTTCTCCAACGTGTTCCACGACTGGGACCCGACGACGAACGCAAAGCTCGCGCGCAGCGCATTCGATGCGTTGAGCAAAGGTGGGGCAATTTTGCTGCACGAGATGCTCATCGACGAGAACGGACCGGCCACGACGGCGGGATTCTCGATCCGCATGGTCACGTCCAACGAGGGCAAGCAGTACACGTTCACCGAGCTGCGAGAGATCCTCGAAGCATCAGGTTTCGTCGACGTGCGTGCGATACCCGCACATGCCTACTACTCGCTGATCGTCGCGACGAAGGCATGAAGCTCGTCGTCGACACAGACGAGAAGCGCCAACGCAGTGGCATGTGATGCCATGAGCGGTTTGACTCCTCACACGACGAGACCTAGTCTGGACATGGTGCAGTTTCGTCGAGTAGACGTGATGCAGCGCCCGCAATGAACTTCGCGACCTGGTCACGTCGTCACATCGACCGCTATGGCGACATGCCGGTGCTCGTCATCGACGATCGCGTGTGGAATAGCGTCCAGCTTCACGACGACGCGTGCAAACTCGCGAGCGGACTGATCGCGCTCGGCGTCAAGCCCGGTGATCGCGTGTTGATCGTGTTGCCGAGCGGACGAGACGCGCTCGTCGCTGCGACTGCAACGTGGATGGCAGGCGCGGTCCTTGTCGCGTTGCATCCCGAAGCGCCGTCGAGCGAGGTCGAGTACATCGTCGCGCACTGCGCGCCAGCGATCACGATCTCGACGACAGCTGCGATCGACGATCTGATCGCGCGGCACGCTCCGCTCGGCGAGCCCGTGCCACGCTCGCCGTCCGATCCTGCTCAGCTGACGTACACGAGCGGCAGTACAGGCGTACCCAAGGCAACGATCTACTCGCACGGAGGAATGGACGCGGTGCTCGGCGAGGTCGCTCGCATGACGATCGCGCAAGGCGATCCAGAGCAGGTCGCTCTCGTCACGCTGCCGATCACTGCGTTCGGCGGCTTCTTGCTCCGCTCGCGATGGACGGCGCGTCAGAAGCTCGTCGTGGTGCCGCGCTTCGATCCTCGAGACGCGCATCTCGCGATCACGCGACACGGCGTCACGCAGCTCTCTCTCGTGCCTTCGATCGCCGAAGCACTGCTGTCGATGGAAGGGACGGTCCCCGCGCCGACGACGGTTCGCGAGATCCGCATCGGTGGAGCGCACCTGCCCGCGGAGCTGTCTGTCCAGCTCGAACGCTACTTCGGCGCGCGCCCACTCAACACGTATGGCATGACGGAAGCCGGCGGCATGATCACGTTCGACGAGGCGGGCCCAAAGCCCGGTTCGGTAGGGCGTGCGTCTCCCGGTGTCGATATCAAGATCGTCGATGGCGAAGGTCGCTCCGTGGCAACTGGTCACGAGGGCGAGATCTTCGTGCGCACGCCGTGGCAGGCGTCTGGTTATTGGGGCACGACGCCCGACGCCAAGGTGTTTCAACCCGACGGCTGGTTGCGCACTGGCGATCGCGGACGGCTCGACGTCGACGGCTCGCTGTATCTGAGCGGACGCAGCAAAGACATCATCATTCAGGGCGGACACAACGTCGTGCCGATCGAGGTGCACGAGGTGGTACGCGCGATGCCCGGCGTCGCGGCCTGCGCGATCATCGGCATTCCTGATCCATTCCTCGGCGAGATGGTGGTTGTATGGGTCGTCCGCCGCCCGGGAACCGCGATCACGGAGGACGACGTGCTCGCGCATTGCCGCGCGTCACTCGACCCGCGCAAGTGGCCGGGCCGCGTCTTCTTTACCGACGAACTGCCGATGTCGGCCGCGGGCAAGGTCAAGCTCGAAGAGCTTCGTCAGCGCACGACGTCCACCGTCGCCGAAGAACCGGAGATCGTCGGGCAGCTGCGGCGTCTTCCGCCCGATCGCCGCGCGGCGGTTCTGCGCGCCGAGATCGCACGCGAGCTCGCGGTTCTCGTCAGTACCGAACCCACCGATCCGTACAAGACGTTCAGCAACTACGGACTCACGTCGCTCCGTGCCGTCCAGCTCGCAAACGCGCTCTCTCGTCGGCTCGCCCGCTCCGTGCCGGTGACGCTGCTGTTCCGTCATTCGACGATCGACTCTCTCTCGCGCGCATTGCTCGATTCCGTCGCCGGTGCGCCGGCCCGTCGCTCACCGCACCGCGCGACGATCGACACCGATCCGATCGCGATCGTGGGCGCCGCGTGTCGGTTACCTGGCGGTGTGACGTCGCCGGAGGAGTTCTGGAACCTTCTCCAATCGGGTCGCGACACGGTTCGCGAGGCTCCGGAGGGTCGTTGGCGCATCGACCCGCTCTACGATCCAGAGCGTCCGAAGCTCGGAAAGTCTTACGTGCGTACCGCGTCGTTCGTCGAACGCGCTGACGAGTTCGATGCGGCGTTTTTCGGATTGTCCGCGGAGGCGGAAGGAATCGATCCGCAGCATCGGATGATCCTCGAGACGTCGTGGGAAGCGCTCGAGCGCGCGGGCCACGATCCGCGTGCGGTACCTGGTCTCGTTGGAATGATGCTCGGGATCTCCAGCTCCTCGTATCCGCCGCGCGATCCGCTCGGTGTCCACCGCGGAATGGCGCTCGGCCGGGTGTGTCACTTCTTGAATCTTCGCGGTCCGTCGCAGACTGTCGACACGACCTGTTCGTCATCGCTCGTCGCGTTGCACGACGCTGTTCGCACGCTTCAGCTCGGCGAGTGCGACACGGCGCTCGTCGGCGGCGTGAGCCTCTTGTGGTCGGCCGATCCTACCGTCCAGCTCTGCCAGCTCGAGCTCCTCGCGACCGACGGCCGCAGCAAGGCGTTCGATGCCAGCGGCGACGGATTCGGCCAAGGTGAAGGCTGCATCGTGCTGGTGCTCGAGCGCCTCTCCGATGCGCGCGCACGCGGCAAGCAAGTGCTCGCGATCGTGCGTGGCACTGCGATCAACCACGATGGACATAGCAGCAGCCTGACCGCGCCCAACCCCGAGGCGCAGGAGGACGTCATCCGCTCCGCCCTCGCGGTCGCGAACGTGGAGCCCGATGCGGTCCAGTATGTCGAAGCGCACGGCACCGGGACGGTGCTCGGTGATCCGATCGAGGTGGCAGCGCTCACGGAGGTGTTCGGCGCGCGACGCGCTCCGCTCGCAATTGGCTCGGTGAAGAGCAACATCGGTCACCTCGAGGCAGCGGCCGGTCTCGCTGGGGTTCTCAAGGTCGTGCTCGCTCTCCAACACCGTCAGTTGCCGGCGAGCTTGCACTTCAAGACCCCGAATCCGCACATCCCGTGGGACGCGATTCCGATCCGAGTGCAGCACGAGCTCGGCCCGTGGCCGGCTCCGGACGCTCCGCTCGTCGCGGGCATCAGCTCGTTCGGAATGAGCGGAACGAATGCGCACGTCGTTCTCGAGGAACCGCCAGCGAACGTGACGCAGGTTGCGGAGACGAGCGGCGAGGCGCACGTGCTCGTGATGAGCGCGAAATCTGACGCCGCGTTGCGCGCATACGCGGAGCGCTACGCCGAGATGCTCGAGGCGCCGGCGCGCGATGATGGGAGCGACCGCGACATCGCGTACACGGCGAGCGTTCGCGCGACGCATCACGAGCAGCGACTCGCGATCGTGGGTGCGAACGGCGCGGACTGGGCCGCGAAGCTGCGCGGATATCTCGCGGGCGATATCAACGCGCACGTCGTGACGGGCAGGGCGATACCGCGGCGTATTGCGATGGTGTTTGGCGGTCAGGGCTCGCAGTGGTACGCGATGGGCCGCGAGCTCTTCCGCGACGAGCCGGTGTTTCGCGCGGCCGTAGAGGAGGTAGCGGCGCTGATCGATGCTCAGGTCACGTGGAAGCTCGTCGAGGAGCTGGCGCGCACCGAGGCGACGAGCCGGATCGAGGACACGGAGATCGCACAGCCGGCGCTGTTCGCGCTTCAGGTCGGCTTGGTTGCATTGTGGGCCGCGTGGGGCGTCACACCGTTGGCGGTGGCGGGGCACAGCCTCGGCGAGATCACTGCGGCATATGTCGCGGGTGCGCTGACGCTCGAGCAAGCGGCACGGCTCGTCGTCGTGCGCGGACAGATCCTGCAGCGCGCGACCGGCAAGGGCCGCATGGCGACAGTGACCGCGAATGCGTCGGCGACCGCGCGAGTGCTCGCGGGCGTGGCGGGCGTGGAGATCGCGGCGAGCAACGCGCCGCACTCGACGACGATCTGCGGGCCCGCCGAATCGATCGAACGAGCGCTCTCGACGCTCGCGGCTGCGGGCGTCGATGCCAAGCAGCTCAAGGTCAACTACGCGTTTCACCACGCGATGCTCGCGCCGCTTGCTGCCGAGCTGACAGCCTCGCTCTCCTGGTTGGAGCCGATGTCGCCGCGCCTCGAGATGATCTCGACGGTGACGGGCGGCGAGGCTTCGCGCCTCGATGCGGCGTACTGGGGTTCGCAAGTTCGGCAGCAGGTGCGGTTCGAGGAGGCGACCCGCGCGCTACTCGCGGCGCGCTACGACACGTTCATCGAGATCGGTGCGCACCCGGTGCTGGTCCCGGCGATCGCGCAGACTGCCGATGACGCACCAGTCGTCCTCGTGCCGTCGCTGCGACGCCGCGAGCCCGAGACGACGGCGATGCGGATGGCGCTCGGAGCGCTGCACTGCGCGGGTGTCGCGGTCGACTGGTCCACGCAGTTCGCCGTGCCGGGTCGGGTCGCGACGTTGCCGAGCTATCCGTGGCAGCGCGAGCGCTACTGGCTCGAGACTGTCGCACCGCAGGTGACGCATAGGATCGCGCCGTACATCGACCGAAGGACGGAGCTACCGCACGCGCCCGGAACGCACCTGTTCGAGCTCGACAGTACCCAGGCGATCACACCGGCCGTGCTCGTCGAGCTGGCGGCGGAGAGCGTCGCCCAGGTGCGCAACGACGGTCGAATCGAGATGCGCGACGTACGGTTCGAGCGCACGACGGAGGATGTCGAGCCGCGCGCACTGCAGCTCGTGCTTCACGCCGACGGAGGGCGGTTCGAGATCTTCGCGCGTGCCGGCAGTTCGGCCGCGGAGCGGTGGGCCCACGGACAGATTGGCGGCACTGCGATCGGCGACGTGTGGCCGGCGCTCGCCGAGCTTCAGCTGTGCTGCGCGCGCGACGCGACGGACGAGATCGTCGACGACGGCACGATTCTCGAGCGGGTGTTTGCGGGCAACGGTGAAGCGTTGGGGCGCCTGCGCGCAGCTGCATCCGGGGCGCCGCGGTACGAGCTCGATCCGGCGGTACTGACTGCCGCGTGGCAGATGATCGGTGCCGTTTCGAGCGGCGGGCGGTGCACGCCGATAGAGATCGCGGCGCTGACGATCTCGCAGCGCAACGCGCGCGGGGCGTGGCTCTACGTGCGCTGGGGCAGTGCGGAGGCCGACGGCACGCGGACCGCGGAGCTCGTCGTGCTCGACGAGCGCGGCCAGACGATCGCGGAGGCGCGCGGAGTCAAGCTCGAGGTAGCGCGCACGTTGGCGAACGACGCGCTCGACCGGTGGCTGTACACGGTCGCGTGGCGCGACGCCGTGCGGAACACGAAGCCGGATGCGCGCGGACCATGGCTCGTGTTCGCGGATCGCGGTGGAGTCGGCGCGTCGCTGGGCGCGGCGCTCGCGGCAGCAGGTCAGCGTGTCGTGATGGTCGAGGCGGGGCCGGCCTATTCGCGACGCGACGCGACGCACGCGATCATCTCGGTCGACGATCCAGCGCACGTGACCCTACTCCTCGACGAGTCGTTCGCCAGCGAGCCGCCGCGGCGGATCGTTCATCTCTGGAGCCTCGATGCCACGGGCGCGCAGACGGCGGATGCGCTCGAAGAGGCGAGGAGGCTGAGCGTGAAGAGCGCGATGCACGTCGTGCAGGCGGTGGCGAAGCGCGACTGGGGCACGGCTCCGCGACTATTTCTCGTCACGCGTGGGGCGCAGGCGACGCGCAACGACGAGAGCGTGCCGGGGTTCGCGCAAAGCATGCTGTGGGGACTCGGTGCGAGCCTCGTGCACGAGATGCCGGAGCTGACGGCAACGTTGATCGATCTCGATCCGACACGCACGGACGGCCAGGGCTTGTTCGACGAAGTGACGCGGGCGAACGGCGAGGACCGGATCGCGGTGCGCGGTGGCGCGAGACGGGTCGCGCGCATCGAGCGCTACAAGTTGCAGCCGACGGGCGCAGTGCTCGTGCGCGCAGATCGCACGTATCTCGTGACCGGCGGCCTCGGCGCCCTCGGGTTAGTGATCGCCGCCCGACTCGTCGCGCAGGGCGCGCGGCACGTCGCGCTTATGGGCCGCGGCACACCGCACGAGCACGCGCGTGCTGCCATCGCGGCGCTCGGCGCGAACGTGCGGCTCGTTCATGGCGATGTCGCGGACGCGGCGTCTCTCTCGCGCGTGCTCGGCGAAGTCCGCGCGACGATGCCCGCACTCGGCGGTGTGGTCCACGCGGCCGGCGTGTTCGACGCCGAGACGTTGCTCGCGATGACGGAGCCGTCGCTGCAGCGCGTGCTCGCACCGAAGCTGGCGGGGACGTGGAACCTGTCGGAGCAGACGGCAGGCGACAACCTCGAGATGTTCGTCCTGTTCTCGTCGGTCTCCGCGTTCCTCGGATTGCCGCAAGCGCACTACGCCGCGGCGAATGCGTTCCTCGACGGCTTTGCACACTGGCGACGGAGTCGGGGGCTGCCGGCGACCAGCGTGAACTGGGGTCCGTGGGGAGACGTGGGCGCGGCGGGAGGCCGCGACAAGAACCTGATGCGCCAGGGCTTGGCCGCGATCCTTCCCGTCGACGGTGCAGAGTTATTCGTGCGGCTCGCCGGCGATCGCGCAAGGCAGATCGCGGTGATGAACGTGCGGTGGCGGCAGTGGCGTGAGAACAACCCGCGCGCGGCGGGGATCCCATTGCTCGCTGAACAGACATCGGCGGTGGCGGCGGTGGGACCGAACGCGATCGTCAAGCAAATCCAGAGCGTCTCCGAGGCGCAGCGGGGCGAGGTTGTCGCGGACTATATCCGCGGCGTGATCAGCAAGGTCAGCGGTGTGCCCGCTGCAGAGATCCGGGCCGACGTCGCACTCGCGGCGTTGGGCCTCGACTCGTTGATGATGGTCTCGCTCAAGAACCTGTTCGAGCGCGAGCTCTCGCTGACAGTGTCGACGGCGACGTTGTACGCGTATCCGAGCTTGAAGGAGCTCGCCGCGTGGATCACGGGGAGGCTCTTCGAGGCACGGGAGAATGCGATCGCGCGTCCTGTGCTCGGCCCGACCAACACGCGTCGCGCGCGCCTCCTGCCGCCGCAGCGTGGAACGTATCGGATCGAGCGCGGCGCTCGTTCCAACTTCATGAACCGGATCGCGATGACGGAGTTGCTCGAAGCAGCGCTCGACGTCAACGCACTCGAGCGCGCTCTCGCGGTTCTACGCGCGCGCCACGGCATCCTGCGGACGCGCTTCGTCGAAGACGGCACAACTATCTGGCAAGAAACGCTCGAGAGCGTCGACGTGCCCTGGCTTCACGTCGTCGATCTGTCAGCGCTCTCGTCTGACGAGCAAGGACGTGCGGATGCGTCGGCGCATGAGGAGCTGATCCTGCGCCCCTACGACCTGGCAAACGCCGAGGTCATGCGCGTCATCCTGGTCAAGCTCGGTCGCGATCGGCATCGGTTGACGATCGCGGTCCACCGAATCGCCGGCGATCTAGTTTCGCTCAAGATCTTTCACGACGAGCTCCTGACTCTCTTGCACGCGCTGGAGAGCGATCCGTCGAGGGTGGAGACAGCGTTGCCGCCGACGGGCCTGCAGTTCCTGGATCTCGCGGACTATCTCGCTCGTCTCGAACACTCGGAGCTCGGAGCTCGCCAACGAGCGTACTGGGGCGAGAGTCTCCGGACCGCGGTTCCGCTCCAGCTGCCGACGGATCTGCCGCGTGCGGAGCTCGACGCGCGGCGTGCGGAGAACGACGGCTTCTTCGCGTCGCCAATCGCGCGGACATCTGCGGTGATCGGTGCGTCGCACACGGCGATCGTCGATCGGATCGCGCGCTCGGCCGGTGTGACGGAGATGTCGGTCCTGCTCGCCGCGCTCGGTGCGCACCTGAGCTCGCTCACGGGACAACGCGACCTCGCAATCGTCAGTCACCTGCTGTACCGCCACCATCCTGGCCTGGAGCGCACGCTCGGCATGTTCGTGAACCCGTTGATCATGCGGTTCTCGACGCAGGACGTATCGTCGTTCCGCGAGCTCGTCATGCGCACGCATGCGAGTGTCACCGGCGCATTCGAGCATGGTGACTTCGATGTGTTGCGCGCCGCGCCGCACCTCTTCCGGCTCTGGTTCAACTACCTCTACATGGGCAAGGGCACGGTCGAGGCCCCTCCCTCGGGAACCTTGGTGCGCACTCCCACGCAACTTCCCGGCAGGTACGAGCAACTGATCGGCTACGACGTCGTCTTGTTCGTCGCGCACCATCCAGATCGAATCGAGCTGCAACTCGCCTACAACCTCGAATTGTTTAGCGAGGCAGCGGCCGTGCAGTTCCTACAGGGCTACGTCGCATTCATCGAGAGTCTCGAGACGCGGGATCCGGCACGTTGATACAGGTGGGGAAATTCATGGAACGTAGCGACTGGAGTCCTTCCTCGTGGCGAACCCGTCCGGCGCAACAGCAGCCGACCTACCCCGACGAGAAGGCGTTGCGGGCAGCGCTCACGCATCTCGTCAGGTTGCCTCCGCTGGTGACGAGCGGTGAGGTGGAGCTCCTCAAGGAACAGTTCGCCGAGGCTGCCGTCGGTGAGCGCTTCATTCTTCAGGGTGGTGATTGCTCGGAGCGATTCGAGGACTGCCACACGCCGATCATCTTCAACAAGCTGAAGGTGCTGTTGCAGATGAGCCTGATCCTCCTCGACGCGAGTCAGAAGAAGATCACGCGCGTCGCGCGACTCGCCGGTCAGTACGCGAAGCCACGCTCGAGCCTCGTCGAGACGATCGACGGCCTGACGCTGCCCGCCTACCAAGGTGACCTCGTGAATCGTCCAGAGTTCACGGCAGAAGCGCGTACGCCCGACCCGGCGAATCTCCTGACGGGCTATCAGTACGCGGCGCTGACGCTGAACTGGATCCGAGGTCTCGTCGCAGGCAACTACTCGCACCTCGAGTACCCCGAGTACTGGAACCTCGACTTCGCCGCGCGTTCGCCGCACGCCGATGCGTACAAGGAGACTCTGCGTCGCTTGACCGGGTCGGTGCGCTTCATGGAGGCATGCGCGGGTGCGACGATGCGCCAGATCATGAAGTTCGAGGTGTTCACGAGCCACGAGGCGCTGCTGCTGCCGTTCGAGGAAGCGTTCACGCACCCGGCGCCGTATCGCACCGAGGTCTACAACCTGGGCACGCACTTTCCGTGGATCGGGAATCGCACGCGCGCGCTCGACGGTGCGCATGTCGAGTACATGCGAGGCATCGGCAATCCGATCGGCGTGAAGGTCGATGGAAGCCTGTCGTGCGAAGACGCCGTCCAGCTCGCGCGCACGCTGAACCCCGACAACGACCTCGGCAAGCTGGTGCTGGTCTGCCGCTTCGGCGCGAACAAGGTCAGGGCGGGACTACCCGCGCTGATCAACGCGATCCGCGGCGCAGATCTGGACGTGGTGTGGATGTGCGATCCGATGCATGGCAACACGGTGAAGACGAGCAACGGCCTCAAGACCCGCAGCTTCGACGCGATCCTGTCGGAGATCCGTGACTCGTTTGCGATCCATCGGGAGCAGAAGACGATTCTCGGCGGGATTCACTTCGAGCTCACCGGCGAGGACGTCACGGAGTGCACCGGTGGAGCGCGCGATCTCTCCGAACGAGATCTCGAGCGCGCGTACAAGAGCCTCGTCGACCCGCGCTTGAACTACGAGCAGGCGCTCGAGATGGCGCTGCAGGTCGGTGCGTTGATGCCGAAATGGGTGGGCCATCCTCCCGCCGGTACCCGCGCCCGCACGCGTTACTGATCTCTCGGCGGATGCGTCCAGGTCTGCAGCGCCGATAGCTCGCCGCGCTCGTACTGCGTTCGCGTGAGCGCGCGTTGCACCTTGCCGCTAGCGGTCTTGGGGAGTGTGCCGCGCTCGACAGCGACGATCGCTGCGAGAGCAAGCCCGAGCTGCTCGCTGATCGCGGCGCGGATCGCGGCGACGCTGGCGGGCCAATCGACGACGTCGATCTCCGCGACGATCACGGCTGCCTCGCCATCGGGCGTCTCGATCGCGAACGCGGCGGTGCAGCCAGCCCGCACCAGGGGAACGCTCTCGACCGCTGCCTCGAGATCCTGCGGATAGAACGTCTGACCGCGGATGATGATGGCGTCCTTCATGCGGCCGACGATCGCGAGGCCGCCGTCTGCGTCACACCAACCGAGATCACCGGTGCGCAGAAACGGCCCTGTCCCGCCGAGCTCCGCACCGAAGATCGGGTCGGTCTGGCCCCAATAACCCCGCGCGACGCTTCCGCCACGCACCCAGATCTCGCCGACACGATCGGGCGCGGCTCGCTGATTTCCGTCGATGATCGCCACCTCCATGTCGCCAAGCGGCGCACCACAGGACACCAGGTCGTAGCGATCATCGCTGGTAGCAGACTCGATCCGGCCGTCACGAAGTGCACTCGCACTCACCGCGTGCGTCGTGTAGTGGGACAGCTCACCAGCCACCGCGACGGTTGCTTCGGCGAGACCATATGCGGGGCGGAACACCGTCGGATCGAGCCCGAATCTCGCGAGGAACCGATCGATCGTTCCTTTGCGCACCGGCTCTGCCGACGAGAAGACGAGCCGCAGCGACGACAGATCGAGCGTTGCGAGCTCGGCGTCGCTGATCTTGCGCGTGCACAGCTCGAAACCGAAGTTCGGCGCGCCGATCGTCGTCGCTTTGTGCGAGGTCACGGCAGCGAGCCAGCGCGCGGGTCTCTCGACGAACTTCTCTGCTGACAACATCACGCAGTCGGCACCCATATGCACCGGCGAGAGCATTCCGCGGATCAGGCCCATGTCGTGATAGAGCGGCAGCCAGTGCGCCATCACCATGTCGTGCTGATCGAGATGAAACGCTCGCAGGAGCCCGAGGTTGTGCAGGATGTTCGCGTGGTCGAGCACTACACCGCGCGGAGACCGCGTCGAGCCCGAGGTGTACTGGAGGAGTGCGATGGCGTCGCTCGGAGAGTCGTGCGGCTGGCGCATCGGATCACCTGTGGCGTCGTCGGTAGTGATCACGTCGCCTAGCTCGGGCACGCGCGTCGCGAGAGCGGCCGTCGTCAGGACCGCGGACGGCGTGCAGTCGGTGACGATCGCGCGCAGACGGGGCAGCGTTCGCGCGAGGCGAGCGGGATGCGGCGCGGGGACCGGCACGGCGATGACTCCGGCGTAGATGCATCCCCAGAACGCGCGCACGAAGTCGAGGCCCGCCGGGTAGGCGAGGGCCACGCGTGCACCGGGCGCGATGTTGCGCTCGGCGAGCACGGAGGCGATCCGGCGAGCGTCGCGGTCGAGCTCTCGATACGAGAGCACCGTATCGTCGTCGACAAACCGGAACCCGCGAGCCGGATGCGATGCCGCGCGCGCGACCAGCAGGTCGACGAGGGAGCGCACGCGAACGCTCGTTACGGCAGCGTCGCGAGGTGAGTCGCGAGCGCAGACACCGACGGGTGCTCGAGCACGACGGCGACGGGAAGCTCGTCGACACCGAGCTTGGCGGCGAGTGCATCTGTCATGCGAACGGCGTCGAGCGAGTCCAGACCGAGTGCGGTGAACTCCGCGCTGTCTCCGACCTGCTGGCCGAGTTGCTCGCCCAGCCACTGCACGATGAACTCAGAGATCTGTTTCGCGTCACGCGCCATACGCAAACGGCCTCCCCAGCCTCGAGCAATGTTATCACCTGTGTCGTGCGGGTGATCGATAGCTGGGTGAACGTTGCGATGCCGAGTGCTCCAGCTGCCTGGCAGCGCAGGGCGGCGGAGATGTTCAAGCGCCCCGCCGAGGACATCTTCCGCAAGTTCTCGGTCGCCGAGATGCTCGCGGCGATGGATGCCTGCGGAGTCGAGAAGGCAGTCATCACGACGCAGCCGGGCGCGCTCGATCGCGACATCGCGGCGTTCATCGAGCAGCATCCCGAGCGGTTCGTGCTCTCGGTGCTCCTCGATCCGCGCACGGGGATGAAGGCGATCCGTCAGATCGAAGCGATGGTGAAGGCGCAGCCGGTGAAGCTCGCGCGCGTGATTCCGAGCATGCTCGATCTGCCGCCCAACGATCGCGCTTACTACCCGCTGTACGCGAAGTGCGTGGAGCTCGGCCTCCCGATCTCGATCAACACCGGCATCCCCGGTCCTCCGTTGCCTGGTCGCTGCCAAGATCCGATGTTCCTCGACGACGTCTGCTTGTTCTTCCCCGATCTCGTGATCGTGATGGCGAACGGTGCCGACCCGTGGTGGGACGTCGCGATCCGCTTGATGGTGAAGTACAAGAATCTGTACATGCAGACCTCGGGGTGCGCTCCGAAGTACTTGCCGCCGTCGCTCCTCGAGTTCATGAAGAAACGCGGCAAGGACAAGGTCATGTTCGCGACCGACTTCCCGTTCCTCACGATGGAGCGCTGCATCGAGGAAGCGAAGGGGCTGGGTCTGCCCGACGACGTTCTCGACGGATATCTCTACGCGAACGCGGCGAGAGTCTTCACGATGACCTCCTGACCGAAGGTCGCTACGTCGTCGGTAGTTCGATGCACATCAGACGAACGCGGCCGTTTGCACAGACCTCGTTCTTGCTGTTGCGAATCTCCGCCGCCCAGAGCTGCGTCGTCTTGCCGATGTGCAACGGTGTCGCGCGTCCGACGAGCGTTCCCGATTTCACGGCGCGCAGAAAGCTCGTCTGATTCTCGATCCCCACGACGGTACGACCGTCCGCGCGCGCAGCGATCGATGCTCCCATCGAGACGATCGACTCGATGATTCCGCAGAACACTGCGCCGTGGACGAGCCCCGCCGCCTGCATGTGCTTGCGCGCGATATCGAGCTCGGCGACGACCTCCGTGGCATCCGCCTTGATAATGCGGAGCCCCATCACGTCCGACCATGTGCCGGCGACAGGTTGGGGAACGTCGGCCACTAGACCTGAATTTCCGAGAACTGACCCTTCTGCAGGTACATCGTCCGTTTCGCGCGGCGCGCAGCGTTGGGACCGTGGGTCACGACGAGCGGTGCGAGACGTACGCTCGTGGGCTCGCTCACTTTAGATCAGTACCGCGGTTGCTCTCCTCGACGCAACCGAAGTCCCGAGGGCCTAGTCGGCGGAACGAACGTGTTCGCCTTTGACTCGAACTTCGAGACGAAACGGATGTTCTGCGGCGTCGAGGTCGAAGTACGCGATCGTCGCGTCTTCTCCGGGGAGGTAGACGGCGTTCCCGTACATGAACTGCGCCATCGGAATTCCCGCGACCGCGAACGTGTCGTGGATCGTGATGAAGCGGGTGGGATCGGCGATCTCGAGGGCAACGTGCTGCACGACACCGCGTCGGATCCAGTCCTCGACATCGGCGTCGGCGGCATTCGGTAAGAACGCTTCGAACGCTACCAACGACTCGTCACGTCCGCGGCCGTGAGCCTTGAAGATCTGCGTCTCGACACGTCGCCGCCCGACGACACGACCGAGATCACGCGCGACCAGTGCGCTGGGAAATGCGCGCTGGCCGAGCGGGAAGCCGGCAGCAGTGGCCGCTTGCCCCACCATCTCCTTCGCCCACGGAGGCAGCAGGAACCCGATGTGGTCGAGGCGGTCGCCTTCGGCGATCAACGCGCGCGCGCCTGGGTGCTCGCCGAGCATGGCGTCGAACAACCGTTCGTCGTCGGTGCCGTCGAGCCACGCACGGGCCCCCTTCAGCAGCGCGACCAACCGGGATTCGCGTTCGCCCGCGCCGTCGATACTGCTCATGAACGCGAATGGCCTATCCGGCTTCACGCAATCCCCCAGGATCGATCATAGCCCCGTCCAGGCCCTGGTGGGATGGAAGGGCAGGCTGGGTTGCGTTCCTGCGCGATCGGCCACTGTCCGTGGCGTCGCAAGCCATATCGAACACAACGCGTGCGCGACAGTTATGAGGTCAGATGACGGAGACCAGTTGGACGTACCTGCGTCGCTAAACGTCTCGGGCATCGCCGCGATCAGGAACTATCAAGCGGAGCCGGCGCGCAAGCAGAAGTTCGGCGAGGGCTCGACGCGACTGATGCGCCAATCGCTCGTGGCGCAGGCGGTTGCCGGTTTGTACAGCCCACTGACGGCCGTGTTCGTCGCGATCGGAACGGCGGCCGTTCCTTCGAATGCGACACTATGCGCGGCAGCACACATGTCGCTCGCGGGTGCGGGCGCTAGGCCTGTTCCATCTTCTTGCGAAGCGAGAGAGGCCGCATGTCCGTCCACACCTCATTGATATAGGTGAGGCACTCGGCCTTCTTTCCCTGTTTGCCTGCCTTGCGCCAGCCGGCGGGGGCATCTCGATCCGCGGGCCAAATGGAGTACTGTTCTTCGTGGTTCACGACCACCTCGAATGTCGCTTGTTCGTCGTCGAAGACCGAGTTGCTCATCCTGATGCTCCTGCGCAGGGACTACCGTGCCGACCCCGCTCGTAGCTGACGCTATCACGCATTATCGCGAGCTATTCGGCCGACTCGATACGACCGAGTGGGCACGCAGCCATATCGCCGACGTCGAGCAGCACTGGCACGACGAAGCGGCGATGAGCTCGTACGTGCTGCGGCCATTCTTCATCGACGAGGACGAGTACGCGGCGCGGGCGAGCTCGTTGGCGCTCGTGATGCGCGGCATCGGTATCGCGACCGAGAAACTCGCGACGGACGTCGCGCTGCGCCGCGCACTTGGAATCCCCGCGTACATGGAACCCCTGATTGTCCTCGATACCGCCTCGGGGAAGCCGACGTGCTTGGGTCGTCTCGATGCCATTCCGACCGCGGATGGACGGTTGATGGCGATCGAGCTCAATAGCGAGCCGCAGTCCGTGCCGTTTCAATACGAGCTGGAGCGCGCGTTCGACCGGTCCGCGATCGCGAGCGCGTTCGGGGAGCGCTTCCGCTTCCGCACCGTCGATCTGTACGAAGAATTTTACTCGACGCTGCGTCAGCGAGCGCGTAGTCGACGCATGCCGACGGTCGCCGTGATGAACAAGGCGCTCTGGAAGTCGCAGCGCCGCGCCGGTGTCTATCGTCCACTGATGTATTGCTCCGCGCGCGGATGTCCCGTGCTCTACGTCGATCCCGAGGAGGTCGACTACAAGGCGGGCACACTCGTCGCGAACGGGATCGAGATCGACATGGTCGCGTTTCCGAGCTGGGACCTGGTCATCAACGAGCGCAAGCGTCTCGTGAAGATCCTCAAGGCGATCGCCGACGGTGCCGTCGACGTATTCTCCGGTCTGTCGCGCGGACTTCTCGCGAGCTACAAGGTCGTGTTCGAGATGCTCTCGAGCTCGCAGTATGCGGAGATGTTCCCGAGCGAGGTGCGAGCAGCGCTGGCGGAGCACGTGCCATGGACTCGCCTGTTGCGGGAGCGCAGGACCGACAGGAGCGGCGAGGTAGACCTGATTCCGCACGTGGTCGCGAACCGCGCAGGGCTCGTGATCAAACCCGCGGGCGGTGGGGGCGGCGGGAACATCACGATCGGTCGCGACGTCGATGACGCGACCTGGGCCGCCGCGATCCAGCGCGGACTCGGCCAGGGATGGATCGTTCAGGAGCTCGTCGTGCCCGAGCGGCAGTGGTTTCCCGTCGCTGACAAGAGCGGTGCCGTGAGCGATCACGACCTCGCGTGCGAGTACACGCCGTACGTGTGGAACGGCGATCGCCTCGAAGGTGCACTGTGCCGCGCTGTGGAAGGCAACGTGATTTCGGATCTCGGGGATCGCCCGATTGGCATCGCTAATGGAGTCGAGACCGCGACGTGGATCGTGGGTCGGCGATGAGGTGCGCATGAAGCTGTCCGAGCTAAAGGTGATCGTCACGGGCGCTGCGAGCGGACTAGGGGCAAGCGCGGCGGAGATGTTCTGTCGAGCAGGCGCGTCGGTTGTCGCGCTCGATATCGACGATGCAGGGCTCGCGGCATTGCGCGCGCGTGTGGAAGGTTCGTTAACGACGGTCGTCGCTGACGTCAGCGTCGAGGCGGACGTCGTCGCCGCGGTGAAGACGGCTGTAAGCACGTACGGTGCCGTGAACGCGCTCGTGAACTCGGCGGGCATTTTTCGCGACGGGCTGCTCGTTCATCCCGACGGTCGCAAGCTCCCTCTCGCGCAGTGGAAGAAGGTCCTCGACGTCGATCTCACGGGATCGTTCCTGCTGGTCCGCGAGCTCGCGGCGCACATGGTGACGACCAAGGCGTCGCCAGGCGTGGTGATCAACATCGCGTCGATCTCCCGACACGGCAACGTCTCGCAATCCAACTACGCGGCGGCGAAGGCAGCGATCGTTGCGAGCACCCGCACGTGGGCACGCGAGCTCGCGCAGTACGGCATCCGCGTCGCCGCCGTCTCGCCGGGCCTCATTCGAACGCCGATCCTCTCCGAGGATCTGCTCGATCCGACAGTGCTTGCCGACTACGTATCGCGGATTCCGCTCAAGCGATTGGGCGAGCCGCACGAGATCGATGCGGCGATCCGGTTCATCGTCGAGTGCGATTACTTCACGGGCGAGTGCATCGAGGTGAACGGAGGGTTTCTGTTTTGACGAGCGACGAGCGTGTCCGTTCTGCGTTACCGTGGGTCAGTTGGACTCTCTCGCTCCACTGATCCATCGTCTCGTCGAAGTTCGCGCCCGTTTGCACCCGGAGGCGCGCGCCGTGATCTGCGACGGCAGCGCGCTGAGCTACGGCGAGCTGGATGCGCGCGCGAATCGCCTCGCGCACTACCTCGTGAAGTGTGGAGTTGGCCCCGAGGCGATCGTCGGTGTCCACATGGACCGATCCAACGAGCTCGTTGTCGCAATGCTCGCCGTACTCAAGGCGGGTGGCGCGTACCTGCCACTCGATCCGAACTATCCCGCGGATCGCAACGCGTTCATGTTGTCGGACGCCAAGGCGCGCGTGGTGCTGACAGATCGTCCGTTCGCGGTGCCATTCGACGGCGTATCTATCGATGTTCGCTCGCAGGAGATCGCAGCGGCATCGAGCGCGCCGATCGAGCGCGCCATCGACAGCGCGAACCTCGCGTATGTCATCTACACGTCTGGCTCGACCGGCCGCCCCAAGGGCGTGATGATCTCGCACGATCGGGTGGTCCGGCTGATGACGGCAACGGCGCCGTGGTTCGAGTTCGGGGCACAGGACGTGTGGACGTTCTTCCACTCGTACGCGTTCGACTTTTCGGTGTGGGAAATCTGGGGTGCGCTGATCTACGGCGGCTCGGTGGTGGTGGTTCCGGATGCCGTGCGGCGTTCGCCGGACGAGCTCCTCGCGTTGCTAGCGCGAGAGAAGGTGACGGTGCTGAACCAGATCCCGTCGGCGTTCCGCCACTTGATTGCAGCGGCGACACGGGGACCGATCGCTCCGCTCGCCCTGCGCTACGTGATCTTCGGCGGTGAAGCGCTGGAGCTCCGCAGCCTCGCACCGTGGTTCGAGCGCTATCCCGCGCCGACGCTCGTGAACATGTACGGCATCACGGAGACGACGGTGCACGTGACGTATCGCGAGATCGATCCTGCGGAGTGCGCGGCGCCCACGGGCAGCCCGATCGGCGTGCCGATTCCGGATCTCGAGATGTACGTTCTCGACGAGGAACTGCGCCCGGCTGTCGAGGGCGAGCTGTATGTCGGCGGCAGAGGGTTAGCGCGCGGCTATCACGCCCGTCCTGGATTGACGGCAGAGCGGTTCGTGCCCGATCCGTTCTCGGGGCGCGCGGGCGATCGTCTGTACAAGACGGGCGACACGGCGCGCCGGCTCGCGGACGGTTCGTTCGAGTATCTCGGGCGCAACGACGCGCAGGTGAAGATCCGCGGGCATCGCATCGAGACCGGCGAGATCGCGTCGATCCTCGCGACCCATCCCGCCGTGCGCGAAGCAGCTGTCGTCGTGAAGTCCGTCGACGACGACAAGCGCCTCGTCGCGTATCTCGCGCTGAACGAGCCGGCTCTCGAGAGCGTTCGCGAGCACGCGAAGGAGCGGTTGCCAGCCTACATGCTCCCGGCTGCGTTCGTCATCGTCGACGCATTGCCGATCACTCCGAGCGGCAAGGTGGATTCGAAGGCCCTTCCGGACCCGGATTGGTCCGCGCATGTCGAGCGCAGTGACTACGTCGCGCCGGCGACCGATGACGAGCGAGCGATCGCAGCGCTGTGGTCAGCGTTGATCGGCGTCTCGCCGATCGGCCGGTTCGATCGCTTCTTCGAGCTCGGTGGACACTCGCTGCTCGCCGCGCAAGTTGCGTCGCGGCTCGCAGCCGAGACCGGCGTTTCGGTCCCCGTGCGGCTCTTCCTCCAGAGCCCGACCGTCGAAGAAGCGGCGACTACCTTTGCCGAGGCGCGGGCACGTCAAACGGGTCACGTCCGCGCGACGGTGAGTCTCCCCCGGCGCGCGAATACCGATCGGGCACCGCTGTCGTCGGCGCAAGAAGCGATCTGGGTGCACGAGCAGGTCATGCGCGAGGTGCTGCAGCGACCGCGCGGCTACGTCGAATGCGCAGCGCTGCATCTGCGCGGACCGCTCCAGCCCGCGTTACTCGAGCGCGCGCTCAACGAGATCGCGGCGCGTCACGAGATCTGGCGCACGGGCTTCGATCTCGTCGACGACGATCCGGTTCAGACGATCGGCCGTTCGGCGCGCATCGCGATCCGCACGATCGACCGCAAGAGCACGCCCGTCGATGCCCAGCGGACCGAGCTCGAAGCCGTTGCCGAGCAGCTTGCCGCGCAGCCGTTTGTCGTGAATCGGCCGCCGCTCGTGCGCTCCGCCCTCGTCGCGTTCGCGACCGACTACCACGTCCTTCTCCTGGTCATGCATCACCTGATCACCGACGCGTGGTCGGAGGACATCATCGCCGCCGAAGTCGCGCGCTTGTATGGATTTCTCTCCGCCGGAGATCCGTTGCCTCCTCGAACCGAGATCACGGCGCAGTACGGTGACTGGGCCGTGTTCGAGTCGAGTGATGACAACGCACGCACTCGCGACGATGCACGCGAGTTCTGGAAGCGGACCCTGGCGGGAGCCCCCGAGCCATTGAAGCTCCCCACGGCGAGCGGAGGAGCGCGACCGATCCGGTATGTGCGCCGCCTCGACCCGAGCCTGGCGCAGCGCCTCTCTACGTATGGTCGTCAACACAACCTATCCGCGGCGACGGTGATCTATGCGGCGTTCGCCCAGGTGGTGAGTCAGTACGCGACGGATCGCCGATTCGTCCTCGGGATCGCGACATCGAATCGAACGGCGGCGACCGAGTCTCTTCCTGGTGTGATGTCGGGCGTGATGCCAGTCGTCGTCGATCTCTCGGATGCGCCCGCGTTCGCGACGATCGCCGCGCATCTGCGAGAACGCATCGCGGAGGCCTCTGTGTTTGGAGGCATCGCTCTTCCAGAGCTGACGCGCATCGCAGGACGCAAGCGCGGCGCGCCACTCGTGCAGGTCCAGGCGTCCACGCAGATCCTGCCGGAACCCCACCGGGCGGGACCGGTTGCGATCGAGCAGGACTTCCTTCCTGTGAACGATGCGAAGTTTTCGCTAGAGATCGTTGTCACCGAGCGTGACGATGGGTCCGTCGAGATCAGCTGGGTTGCAGACCCACAGGTCTTCACCATGGAGACACTCTCGGGTGTTGCAGAGGCGCTGGAGCGGAGTCTCGCTGGCGCTATTTTGATATAGTTCAGCGCGGGGGACCCTATTTCACCGACGACGATCCATCGCCTGATCGAAGCGCGGACCCGCACGCATTCCGCGGCGCGCGCGGTGGTCCTCGATAACTCGGAGCTGAGCTACGGCGAGCTGGATGCGCGGGCGAATCGACTCGCGCATTACTTGGTCGAGCGCGGTGTGGGGCCCGACGTGATCGTCGGTGTGCACATGGATCGCTCGCTCGAGCTGGTCGTCGCGATGCTCGCGGTGATGAAAGCGGGCGGCGCCTATTTGCCGCTGGACCCGAACTATCCCGCGGATCGCAATGCGTTCATGCTCGCCGACACCAAGGCGCGGGTCGTGATCTCGGATCGTCCGTTCTCGGTGCCGTTCGACGGCGTGCGCATCGACACGCGGGTGGACGCAGCGCAGATCGCGAACGGATCCAGCGCCGTGCTCCCGCGCGACGTGGATGCAGCGAACCTCGCGTACATCATCTACACGTCGGGTTCGACGGGTACGCCGAAGGGCGTGATGGTCCCGCACGATCGCGTGGTCCGGTTGATGACGGCGACGGAGAAGTGGTTCCGTTTCGACGAAAAGGACGTGTGGACGTTCTTCCACTCGTACGCGTTCGACTTTTCCGTGTGGGAGATCTGGGGCGCGCTCATCTATGGCGGTTCCGTCGTCGTGGTGCCGGATGCGGTGCGGCGGTCTCCCGACGATCTACTCGCGCTGCTCGCCCGCGAAAAGGTGACGGTGCTCAACCAGATCCCATCGGCGTTCCGGCATCTGATCGCATCGGCGACGCGAGGGCCGATCGTTCCGCTCGCGCTGCGCTACGTGATCTTCGGTGGCGAAGCGTTGGAGCTGCGCAGTCTCGTTCCGTGGTTCGAGCGATATCCCGCTCCGAAGCTCGTGAACATGTACGGCATCACCGAGACGACCGTGCACGTCACGTATCGCCGGATCGATCCCGCGGAGTGCGCGGAGCCGAAGGGGAGCCCCATCGGAGTCCCGATTCCGGATCTCGAGATGTACGTCCTCGACTCCTCGCTGCGTCCGGTCATAGAGGGCGAGGGCGAGATCTATGTCGGTGGCAAAGGTTTGGCGCGCGGCTATCACGCTCGTCCGGGACTGACGGCAGAGCGGTTTGTTCCCGATCCGTTCTCGGGGCGCCCGGGAGACCGTCTGTACAAGACTGGCGATCTGGCGCGGCGTGTCGTCGACGGCTTCGAATATCTCGGTCGCAACGATGCGCAGGTGAAGATCCGCGGTCATCGCATCGAGACCGGTGAGATTTCGTCGATCCTCGCGCGGCATCCCGCCGTGCGCGAGGCGGCGGTAGTCGTCAAGGATATCGACGACGGTGATCGACGACTCGTTGCCTACGTGGTGTTCAAGTCGACTGCATCGACGGACGACGTCACGACGTTTCTCGCGACGCGGCTGCCTGAATACATGGTGCCGGCGATGTTCGTTCCGATCGAGGCGCTGCCGATCACTCCGAGCGGCAAGCTCGATCTCGCAGCGCTCCCCGCACCGGATTGGTCGACGCGCGTCGCCGACAACGGAACGTTACCGCGCACGCCTGACGAGGAAGTGCTCGCAAAGCTGTGGAAGGAAGTCCTACGCGTCCGCAAGGTCGGTATCCAGGATGACTTCTTCGAGCTCGGCGGCCATTCGCTCCTGGCCGTCAAGCTCGTCGCGAAGATCCGTATCGCGCTCTCTGTCGAGGTCACGATCGGCCAGTTGTTCGCGCTGCCGACGATCGAACAGCTTGCGGCGGAGATCGTGCGGATGCGAGCGCAAACGACAGCGCCGCAGGCGATCCCGCGCGTGGCCCGCGACGGCGTTCTACTTGCTGCCAATGCGCAGGAGCGCGTGTGGTTTCTGGAGCGCATGATGCGAGCGAACAGCGCGCGGCCATTCAATACGGCATTCGCCGTCGAGATCCGCGGAGCGCTCGATATCCGCTTGCTCGCGCAGTCGTTGTCGAAGCTCGTCGAGCGTCACGAGATCCTGCGCACGAACTTCATGCTCGCGGGTAAGCAGCTCGTCCAGCTGATCAATGCGCCGGAGCCCATCGAGCTCGTGCCCGATTCACAAGGCCCGCTCGTGGGGCCCCAACGCGAGCGCCGACTGGACGAGATCGCGACCGAGCTCACGCGTGCTCCGTTCGATCTCGCCAAGGATCGCCTGCTCCGCGTCCGGCTCGTCACGTTCGGTCCGAACGATCAGGTTTTGTTGCTCGTGATGCACCACATCATCTACGACGGCATGGCCGTCCGCGTGATGCTCGACGAGCTCGCGTCGTTGTACCGAGGAGCGAACCTGCCGCCGGTCCCGCTGCAGTACGCGGACATCGCGGCATGGCAACGGACGGCGCTCTCCTCCGAGGAGACGAAGCGTCAGCTCGCGTACTGGCAGACACAGCTCGCGGGGGCTTCGCTCGTCGCAATTCCGCCCGACGTGGAGATCCTCACGCCCCGCGACGCCGGTGAGTTTATCCCGGTCGCGCTCGGTGCCGCGGAGACTGCGATCGTGCGCGATCTCGCGCGCGCCGAAGGTGCGAGCCCGTTCATGATCGTCATTGCTGCCCTCGTGGCGATGATCGCGAAGCGCACCGGCGCGACCGATATCGTCGTCGGAACGGTCGCCACGACGCGCGATCACGCCGAGCTCGAGCGCTCGCTCGGCCTACTCTTGAACGTGCTCGCTCTGCGCGTCGATGCCAACGGAGATCCGTCGTTTCGCGTGCTCGTGTCGCGCGTGCGCGCGGTTGTGGGACAGGCGTTCGCGCATGATGACGTTCCGTACGAGACCATTGTCGCGTCGTTGCCTCACAAAGCGGCGCGCAAGGGCTTCTTCCAGTTCTCCGTAAGCGTCGAAACTGTCCCGCCCGCTCTCTCCGCACCGGCCGGCCAGACCTGGACCTTGTCTCTGCGCAATACGGGGGCCGTGAACGGGGACTTCCCGCTCGAGCTCGTGGACGATGGCGTGACGCTCTCGGGCTCGCTCGGATTCCGGACCGAAGCGTTTTCCCGGGCGCGCGCGGAGTCGCTGGCTCGCGATTTCATCGCAGCGCTGGCAACCGGTGCCACCTCGCCCGACCTCCCGAGCTCGCAGATCCTCGCGGACGACACATAGATGTCGTCGTTCGTCCATCAGCTGATCGAGGCCCAAGTCGATCGCACGCCGGACGCCGTGGCGGTGACGTTCGAAGGACGGCGACTCACGTATCGCGAGCTCGACGAGCATGCGAATCAGCTCGCGCGTCAGTTGATCGCGGCGGGTGTACGCCGTGGTCGAACCGTCGGTGTTCGGCTCGAGCGCTCGATCGAGCTAATCGTGACACTCCTCGCGATTCCCAAAGCGGGCGCAGCATATGTGCCGATCAGTCCGAGCTCCCCGGCGGCGCGCGTGGATGCGATCGTGCGCGATAGCGGCTGCGCGTTCGTGGTCGATCGCGCGTGGTTGGACAGCCGTACCGAAAGCGCGCGCACGCGTCCCTTGGTCCCTGTCGACGGCGATCTCGCGGTGTACGTCATATTCACGTCGGGCTCCACCGGGCAGCCCAAAGGCGTCGTCGTGACGCATGCAGCACTGCGCAATCACGTCATCTGGATGAAGGACGCGCTCGGATTGCGCGCTGACGACGCGGTTCTGCAGAAGACGCCGTTCACCTTCGACGCGTCGGTGTGGGAGATCTTTTTGCCGCTCGTCTGCGGCGCCCGTCTTGTCGTTGCATCGCCCGATGGCCACCGCGATCCGCGCTATCTCGCAGACATCGTTCGGCGCGAGCAGATCACGACGTTGCAGTTTGTCCCGTCGATGCTCGGTCCCGTGCTCGACGCGATGAGAGAGACGCCACCGCGCTCGGTCCGCCGGGTGGTGTGCGGTGGTGAAGCGTTGACCGGCGCGTTGCAGCGCGCGTGCACGGCACTGCTGGGATCCGAGGTCATCAACTTCTACGGTCCGACCGAGGCAACCATCGAGGTGAGCTGGTGGCGGTGTGAGCCCGATCGCGACTACGCCCGCGTCCCCATCGGAGTTCCAGTGGCCAACACGCGCCTCTACGTTCTCGACAAAGGCTTGCAGCAGGCATCTGCGGGTGAGCTCTACGCGGCCGGTGTGCAGCTCGCACGCGGGTACGCAGGACGTCCCGATCTCACCGCCGAGCGGTTCGTTCCCGATCCGTTTCACGTGGGGGAGCGCATGTACCGGACGGGTGATCACGTTCGGCTCGCCGACGGCATCCTCGAGTTTGTCGGACGCCTCGATCACCAGGTGAAGCTGCGCGGCTTTCGGATCGAGCTCGGCGAAATCGAGTTTCATCTCCGCTCGCATCCAGACGTCCGCGATGGCGTGGTGATCGTTCGCGAGGATCGGCCTGGTGAGCAGCGGCTCGTCGCCTACGTCACGGGAGCTGTGGAGCCGGGCAGCCTGCGGGACCATCTAGAGAAGGTCCTCGTGGACTACATGATTCCGTCCGCGTTCCTCGTGCTCGCCGCACTTCCGCTGACCGCTCACGGAAAGGTCGACCGGGATGCCCTGCCGGCACCGGAGTCGGTTCGTGCGCCCGCCTCAGGATCACCGACGAACGATACCGAGCGCGCCTTGGTGGCGATCTTGTCCGCGCTCCTGGGCGTTGCGAACGTCGGTGTCGACGACAGCTTCTTCGAGCTCGGCGGTCACTCGTTGCTCGCGGTGCAGCTCGCCTCTCAGATCGAGGATACGCTCGGTGTCACGATCGACCTGGCCGATGTCTTCGATCACGACACGGCGCGAGGTCTCGCACGCGTCATCGCGGCACTGCCGTAGTGACTATGAACGCCGTCTTTACCCCAGCGAAGAGACTGGTGGTTGCTCGCGTCGCGGCCGCGCTGATGTTTGTCTCGCAGCTCTTGCTCCATCGTTCGATCTGGCTCGATCGATCGTTGCCGCTGGAAGCGCCCACGTTACCTCTGTTCCGCTGGTTGCCGTCGCTGCCCGAGCCGCTTGGAACCATCCTGTGGGCAGCGATGCTCGCTGGATGCTGCCTCGTGGTGTTAGGCGTGCGTGCTCGCGCAGCGTCGATCGGAGTCGCCGTCGGCTATGCCGTCATGGCCATCCTCGACCAGACGCGCTGGCAGGCTCACTTCATCGTCGGCCCCGTGATGATGTTGCTCGTCACACTACCGGCGCCGGCAGAGCGTGACTCTCTGCGCAACGTGCGCTTCGCGATCGCGAGCATCTACTTCTTCGCCGGGCTCGCCAAGCTGAACGTCAGTTACGCGACGCTCGTGCATCCCGCGATGCTCGCTCCGTTGATCGAGCGAGCGCCGTCATTCCTCGCGCCCATGCTGGCGTTCCCGTGGTTGCCGCCTCTGACCGAGATGGCGGTCGGCATCGCGACGTTCAGCCCCGGCGCCTGGAAGACGCGACGGTTCGTGGTCGTCGCCGTTCTCGGCATGCACGCGTTCATTCTCACGATGCTGCTGATCGGGGGGGAGGACTGGGCGGTCCTGCCGTTCAACGGTGGGCTCGCTGCCCTCGCGGTCGCATCGCTTCTCGACCGCGCGGATCCACAGGCGGTCGCGAAGCCATCGTTCCGGATGTGGGGAGGTCGGCTCTCGTTGCTTTACGGAATCGTCCTCCCCCTGCTCTCGCTGATCGGTCTCGCAGACCTATATTTCCATGGGTACTACGCGGGGAACGAAGCGCGCATACGCTGGTTTGCCTCGCCAGCCGCTGCGGAGCGGCTCCTCGCGATACCGTGGCCTCCCGCATCGCTCGTCGACGGCAAGCTACGGTTGCCACGGATAGCTCCGGGCATGCGGTCTGTCGGTGATGGGCAGATGCTCAATGTTCCGTTCCATGCGCTCGTCGAAACCATGGGCCAGGGAGTCATGGGGGAGGCGCGGATCGCCGATCGCGTGAAAGAACGCCTGTGCGAATTCGCGGCGCGCGAACCAGATGACATCGTCGTGCGCTTCTTCGGTGTTGCGGATCCGATCACCGGCGATCGCATGTACCGCGATGCGAATTGCGCGGAGACGCTCGGCTTCTGGCTCCGGTTGGGCGGGTTCTCGACGATCGTGATCGGCGGTGACGAGCCGGTGTACCGCTTCGAGCAACACGGCAATCCGACGTTTTAGATCTACTTCACTGCTTTGGTAACGATCATCGAGTCGGCCCACCAATAGTTGCAGTCGTTCGGTGGGAACAGCGGCGTGCACACGCTGAACGTGATCTGCTTGAAGTACTTGAACAACGCGCGTTGGTGCCGACGCGCAACACTGTCGATCTCGTTGGAGTAGTACGTGAAGATGCCGCCCGGGCGTAGGTGAGCGGCCGCCGCCTCGAAGAAGTGCTCCGCGAACGTGCAGTCCTCGACGACGTACTTTTGGAACTCGTCCTCGGAGAGTGGGTACGTGTCGAAGAAGATGCCGTCGTATTCACCGAGTGCGCCGATCGCGTCCTGCCACTTGCCGAGCACGAGCCGCACGTTCTGTCCCGGATACTTCGTCGCCCAGGCGTCGAACTTCGTCTTCACCTCTTCGTTCGCTTCGATGACCGTGTACGACTTCACGCCCTTCGCGAGGATGTACGACGCGGAGATGCCCATGCCGAACCCGATCTCGAGCACGTCGCCGTGCGTCTCGGTGACGACGTCGGCCATCGCCTCCATGTACGGGCGCTCCCACTCCTGCATCACTTGCTGGCCGTCGATGATCAGCTGTTGATCGTCGTACTTCGCCTGGCTCTTCGCCCACTGCTCGGTGATCGCGGAGCGCTTGGATCCGTCGACGAAACGCTTGGACACGCGATCGAGATGCACGAGATCCTCGACCGTTTCCTCGAGCGTCCGCACGACGGACCAATTGCGCTGCGACGGGTCTTTGGGCTTGAGGAAGTTATCGTCGCTCAGCGTCGCGGTTACTTCGAGGCCATGTGCCTTGCGCTTGGCAGCCCTGGTGAACGGCATGGTGCCCATCATACGGTTTGCTCGAGACTGTGCGAGGCCTCAGGGGACCGCTGAGTTACATCGCATCCGCACGAACCTCGCGATTCGGCTGCGGAATGCACGATTGACACCTCCCTTTGCCAGCTCGTACACTCGTCAGAGGATGGGGATGCCGACAGCGTTTGTCCGCTGGGCTGCAGCGTGCGTGCTGCTCTCGTCCGCGATCGACTGCGCCCACCCACCGGCCGCGAACGCTCCGCCCGTCGTCGCGCCGCCTCCCACTGCTTCTCCTGTCGCTGTCGAGCCACCGCTACCCGCGCTGGACGATCGCGAAGTCCTGCGCCGTCTCGACTTGAAGTTTGGCACCACGGGCGATGTCACCATCGGCGACGGTCTCTCGCTCTCCGCGCGGCAGGATGTGTATCGCGCGTTCATCCGTGACCGGGTCACGCAGCGCGGCTTCTACGAATCGGTGATGGGCGATTTGAAGCTCAAGCATGGACGCGGCGACCCGGTGTCGATGCTTCCGCCTCTTTGGCTGACGCTCAAGACGTCGGAAGCGAAACAGCCGTTCTTTTATCTCGACCAACCGTGTGCGACGAAAGATCTCGTCAGCGTCGCGCCGTGGTGGGACCTCGGTTCGACGGTGAAGGTCTGCAAGGATTCTTACAAGCCCGAGATCGAGAGCTTCTCGGCCGGAAACGGCGGCACGGTCTACTGCGATGCCACGTATTACAAGCCGCTGCGCGCGTGGGTTGAATCGCCCTGCAAGTGCGGAGCGAATCTCATCAACTGCGCGCCGAACATGGACGTGCAGAAGACCCTCGTCCAAGCGTTCGCCGACGAGCAAACGCTCACCGTTCAGTACGTCGTGCAGAACCATCTGCCGTTCGGCAAGATCCTGACGCTCGCGGACAGCGTGCGCTCGGACTGGGCCGACTTCTTCTACGCGCGCTCGCAGTTCATCGCGACCAAGCAGTGGAACTATCCCAAACCGACAGGCGAGACAAAGCTGCGTTCGCGCCCCGAGCCGCTCACCGCCGGCATCCTCAGCACCTGGCCGTGGATGGTGAAGACGGACAGCTATCGACTCATCGTGCGCGAGATGTGGGAGCAGTATCTTTGCCAGCCTCTCGCATCGCGCCAGGTGACGCCCGCCGAGATCCTGACCGCCCTGGGTGGCCCGCAGAACGTCTCGAAGGGGAAGTTCAGCGACTCCGTGCGGATGGAGCTCACCAAGGCTCCCGGCTGCCAGACCTGCCACAAGATCCTCGAGAACGCGTCGCGCGCGATGCAGGGCTACACGCTCATGCAGAACGGCGGGCATTACATCCCAGAAAACGCGTACCACGGCGATATCCAATTCTTCGTCGGCGACGTGTCGTCTCCGCGCGCTGAAGGACCGGGCACGATGCAATGGCTCGGTGAGACGATCGCCGCCCAGCCGGAGTTCAACGCGTGCATGGTGAAGAAGGTGCTCGGGTACGTGTACGACGGGTTCGCGTACAAGCCCGAGCTCGCCAAGCTTCTCGAGAAAAAGTTCACGAACGGTCAAGATTTTGCCGCTCTCGTCGAGGACGCTGTCGTCGCGCGTTATCTCGGGACCTGGCCCGACAGCAAGACGCCGTGAGGAAGCGACTGGTGCTCACCCTCCTGCTCGTCGGGTGTCATGGCACCGCGACTCCTGCTCCGCCGCCGCGACCTGTACCGCCGTTACTCGCCAGCTTGGAGAAGACGTGCGGAGGGTGCCACCCCGGCGTGAATGCCACGACGGTCAACGCGATGGCGAACGACGCGGCGACCGCACGTCATGCGCTCCAACGCGTCGTGGCGGGACAGATGCCACCGCCGTATGGACTCCCGTTGCCGGAGAGGAACGCGCTCATCGGTGAGCTGTGCGCCTTCTCGAGCGCCAATGCATCGTACTGCGTCGACGTGTACACGCTCGGGACGCTGCCGCAGCTGCTGCGGTGGCCGACGGAGCTAATCGGAGATATCCGTTCGCACTGGGCGTTCTCCGACGACGCGGCAGCCGCGTTTGACGGCATGGGGGCGGCCACGAGCTCGCCTCCACACGACTCGCCCACGGTGGATTCCATGCTGCTAATCGGCGCGCTCGCCGGTTGCAAGGAGGTCCACGCAAAAGACGAAACACAGGATGTCGCGGCCTGCGTTCAAGCGATCATCTCGCGCGATTTCATTCACGCTGTAGCGCCGGCGCCATGACGTTCACTCGCCGAGGCTTCCTCAAGAGCTCGGGTGCGGCCCTGGTCGCGTCCGGTCTGTTCGGTGCGCGCGCGGTCGCTGCTCCGCCGGTGCGCCCACGCTACTTCATCCAGTTGTTTCTGCGCGGTGGGTTCGATGCCATTCTCACCACCGATCCGAAACTGCGCGGACAGATCGACGCGAACGTCGACCTCCCGTACGACGAGAGTGCGATCATCGATCTCGGGTCGCATCGCATCGGTCCAGATTTCGCCCGTCTGCGCGACGAGTTCCCGGCGATGGCGGTGCTCAACGCTGTCGATCACGGGACGGTCTCCCACGCGGCAGGCCTCGACAACATCCTGCACCTGAAGCGATCGTACCCGGTGCGCGACGAGCTCGGGACAGGCATCGCTGGGCGCCTCGGCAACGCGCTCGCGTCCACTCCTCTCGACGAGGTGTGGATGATCGCGGCGAGCACAGCGCGACCGCAGTTTCTTCCGGTCCGCAGATCGCTCGTCATGCAGGACTACAGTCCGGGTAGCCCGACGCTCGTCGACCAGCTATGGACCGCCGGCAAGGAGGACGCGGCGCTCGCCGCCCGTGCGCTCGACGCGGAGTACGCTCGCTGCAAGCTGCGTCCGCGTCAGGACTGTACGTCGCTCGCGGCGGTGCGCGGCGTTCTCGATCGCATGGTAGGCACGGACCTCCCCGCACCGGGGACGCTCACGATCCCACTCGACGATCCGACGAACGCCGAGTTCGCCAAGGGCGCTGCGGCCATATGGTGCACGCTCACCCGCGACATTTCCTACCTGCTACAGAACGAGGTCACGCGAACCGTGTTCTGCGCAGTTCCTCACGCGGGCTTCGATACGCACCAGAGCAACACGCCGGGACAGGCACGCTGCTGCCTCGTATTCGCCGAGGGTTTCAAGCTCCTGATGAACACGCTGCGCGCAACCAAGACCAAGAACGGGCTATCGCTCGCCGAGCAGACCGGCATCGTGATCTCGAGCGAGGTCGGCCGTAATCCATTCATGAACTCGGCCCAAGGCAAAGACCACTTCCCACAGCACCCCGTGATCTTCATGGGGCCCGGAGTGCGCCCGGGACAGTACGGTTCGACCGACAAGACCATGGCGGGCCTGCCCATCTCTGCAGAGACGGGCAAGCTCGGAACTGCGAGGCGCTTGATCGAGCCAAACCTCGACGATGTCGGCGCGACGATACTGCGCTGGTTCGATGTCGATCCAGTCAACGCGGGCTACACCGGCCGGCCGCTCGACTTTTTGTTCACGTGAACGTCCGTTGCGGAGCGATGCTCCAAACGACTCTGAGTTACATCGCGCTCGCGCGAACGTCGCGATTCCGCTGCGGAATGCGCGGTTGACACCCCTCCGACCAGCTCGTACGCTTGTCGGAGGATGGGGACGCCTACAGCGTTTGTCCGCTGGGCTGCAGCGTGCGTGTTCGTCGCGTCCGCGATCGACTGCGCCCACCCGCCGGCCGCGAGCTCTCCGCCCGTCGCGCCGCCTTCCACTGCGTCTCCTGTCGAACCACCTCGGCCAGCGTTGGACGATCGCGAAGTACTTCGCCGTCTCGATCTGAAGTTCGGCACGACGGGCAACATCACCGTCGGCGACGGCCTCTCTCTCGCCGCCCGTCAGGATGTGTACCGCGCGTTCATCCGCGATCGCATCACGCAAAAAAGCTTCTACGACTCGGTGATGGGCGATCTGAAGCTCAAGCGCGCACGCAGCGAACCGCCGTCGATGCTTCCGCCTCTGCCGCTGACGCTCAAGACGTCGGAGACGAAGCAGCCGTTCTTCTATCTCGACGAACCGTGCGCGACGAAAGATCTCGTGAGCGTCGCGCCGTGGTGGGACCTCGCGTCGACGGTGAAGGTCTGCAAAGACTCGTACAAGCCCGAGGTCGAGAGCTATCCGGCCGGAGAGGGCGGCACGATCTACTGCGACTCCACGTTCTACAAGCCGCAGCGCGCGTGGGTTCCATCGCCCTGCAAGTGCGGAGCGAATCTCATGAACTGCGCGCCGAACATCGGCGTGCAGAAGACGCTCATCCAAGACTTTGCTGACGAGCAAACACTCACCATTCAGCACGTCGTGCAGAACCATCTGGCGTTCGGCAACATCCTGACGCTCGCGGAAAGCGTCCGCTCGGACTGGGCGGACGTGTTCTATGCGCGCTCGCAGTTCATCGCCACCAAGCAGTGGAACTATCCCAAACCCACGGGCGAGACAAAGCTGCGCTCGCGCCCCGAGCCGCACACGGCCGGCATCCTCAGCACCTGGCCGTGGATGGTGAAGTCGGACAGCTATCGCGTGATGGTGCGCGAGATGTGGGAGCAGTTTCTTTGCCAGCCACTCGCATCGCGCCAGGTGACGCCGGCCGAGATCCTCGCGGCCGTCGGTGGCACGCAGGAGGTCGCGACGGGGAGGTACCGCGACTCCGTGCGGATGGAGTTCACCAAGGCTCCGGGCTGCCAGAACTGCCACAAGATTCTCGAGAATGCGTCGCGCACGATGCAGGGCTACACGCTCATGCAGTACGGCGGGCACTACATCCCAGAAAACGCGTACAACGGCGAGATTCAATTCTTCGTCGGCGACGTGTCGTCTCCGCGCGCCGAAGGACCGGGCACGCTGCATTGGCTCGGTGAAACGATCGCCGCTCAACCGGAGTTCGACGCGTGCATGGTGAAGAAGGTACTCGGGTACGTGTACGACGGTTTCGAGTACAAGCCCGAGCTCGCCGCGCTTCTCGAGAAGAGGTTCACGAACGGACAAGATTTCGCGACTCTCGTCGAGGACGCGGTAATCGCGCGCTATCTCGGGACCTGGCCCGATAGCAAGACGCGGTGATGAAACAAGCGGTGCTCACACTCCTGCTCGTCGGATGTCACGCCAGCGCGACTCCTGCTCCGCCGCCACAACCTGTGTCGCCGCTGCTCGCGAGCTTGGAGAAGACGTGCGGAGGGTGCCACCCCGGCGTGAATGGCACCTCGGTCAACGAGATGGCGAGCAACGCGGCGACGGCACGTCATGCGCTCGATCGCGTCGTGGCCGGGCAGATGCCGCCGCCGTATGGCCTCCCGTTGAAGGAACGGAACGCGCTCGTCGGTGAGCTGTGCGCGTTCACGAGCTCGAATGCCTCGCACTGCGTCGACGTGTACACGCTCGGGACGCTGCCGCAGTTACTGCGGTGGCCGACGGAACTGATCGGAGACATTCTTTCGCGATGGAAGTTTTCCGACGACGTGGCGGCCAAATTTGACGGTATCGGGGCGGCCACGAGCTCGCCCCCGTACGACTCGCCCACGGTGGACTCTATTCTGCTGGTGGGCGCGGTCGACGGCTGCAAAGAGCTCCACGCGAAGGACGAGACATTCGATGTCGCGGCGTGCGTGCAGGCGATTCTCTCTCGCGACTTCATTCACGCCGTCGAGCCAGCGCCATGACGTTCAATCGCCGTGACTTTCTCAAGAGCTCGGGTGCGGCGCTAGTCGCGTCCGGTCTGTTCGGTACGCGTGCAGTCGCTGCTCCGCCGGTACGCCCGCGTTATTTCATTCAGATCTTTCTGCGCGGTGGAGTCGACGCGATTCTCACCACCGATCCGAAGGTGCGGGGACAGCTCGACCGGAAGGTCGACCTCTCCTACGACGAGAGCTCGATCATCGACCTCGGGTCGCATCGCATCGGTCCAGACTTCGCCCGCCTGCGCGAGGAGTTCCCGGCGATGGCGGTGCTCAACGCTGTCGATCACGGGACGGTCTCCCACGAGGCGGGCCTCGACAACATCATGCACATGAAGCGCTCCTTCCCGGTGCGCAACGAAGTAGGGATGGGCATCGCTGGTCGGCTTGGCAACGAGCTCGCGTCCGCTCCTCTCGATGAGATCTGGATGCTCGCGTATGCGCTCGCACGGCCGCAGTTTCTGCCGGTCCGGCGATCTCTCGTCATGCAGGACTACAATCCGGGCAGCCCGACGCTCATCGATCAGCTGTGGACCCTCGGCAAAGACGACGCAGCGCTCGCCACTCGTGCGCTCGACGCGGAATACGCTCGCTGCAAGCTGCGTCCGGGTCAGGAGTGTACGTCGCTCGCGTCGGTGCGCGGCGTTCTCGATCGCATGACGGGCACTGACCTCGCTGCGCCGGGAACGCTCACGATCCCACTCGACGATCCGACGAATGGCGAGTACGCCAAGGGCGCAGCGGCCGTGTGGTGCACGCTCGCCCGCGACATTGCCTACGTGCTGCAGAACGAGGTCACGAGAACCGTGTTCTGCGCGGTTCCCCACGCAGGCTTCGATACACACCAGAACAACGCGCCGGGACAGAAGCGCTGCTCCCTCGTCTTCGGCGAGGGCTTCAAGCTCTTGATGAACACGCTGCGCGCAACCAAGACCAAGAACGGGCTATCGCTCGCCGAGCAGACCGGCATCGTGATCACGAGCGAGGTCGGCCGCAATCCATTCCTGAACTCGTCGCGCGGTAAAGACCACTTCCCGCAGCACCCCGTGATCTTCATGGGGCCCGGTGTGCGTCCCGGCCAGTATGGTGCGACGGACAAGACCATGGCGGGTCTGCCGGTCTCTGCAGAGACGGGCAAGCTCGGAAACGCACGGAAGTTGATCCAGCCCAACCTCGACGACGTCGGCGCGACGATTCTGCGCTGGTTCGATGTCGATGCCGTCAACGCGGGCTACAGCGGCCGGCCGCTCGACTTCTTGTTCACGTAGCGCGACAGAGCGTCGTCAACGTATCGACGATGCCCTCGAGCAGCGCCTCGCCCGTGGCGTCGAAGAACAGCTCCTTGTTGTAGAGGAGATTCAGCGTGAGCGAATCGCGGCGATGACCCACGAAGAGCATGAGGTCGTAGCCGATCTGAGACTCCGCCGCGACGGGGTCGATTGCTCGCGTGACAACGAGATCCGAGGGCAGGCTCGGCTCGTCGCCACCCGGCGTGCCCGATACGTACTCGTTGTAGACGACACAGAACCGGAACGCCTTCGGGGTCGCGAGCCTCAGCAGGTCGGATTCGGCGTGATCGAACGCATTCGTTACGGTCGTATGCGCTCGGTCCACGAGCTCACGGAACGAAGGGTCTCCCTCGCTAGAAACGCGCAGGACGAGCGGATTGACGAGGAAGCCAAGCGCGCGCTCGAGGCCTGGGAGATAACGCTGGCTCAGCCTCGTCACGAACGCGAGGTCTCGCTGCGACGTGCGCGGGCTCAAATAGGCGGCCAGCGCCGCAATGATCGTGGAGACCACCGACGCGCGCTGCTCCATCGCGATGCGCTCGATCGTCGCGAGTTGATCCTTTTCGAGGACGATGCCGGTCGAACCGGACGGGAACGCGACCACGCCGTCATTCGCTTCACGCATCTCGTCCACGCGGCTACGCGGCAGATCGATCGGCAGTTTCAGTGGCGGCATTCCGGAGATTCGTTCTCGCCAGAGCGCCCGTTGCGCGCTTCCTGCCTCCGACTCGGCCATGCGGTCCAAGTAGTCCGCGAGGTGGTGATACTGCAACGCGAGAGGAGGCAGGACCGTCTCTGGGTCGCGCTGGGGGGCGTCGGTGAACGCTCGCCAGAGCGTGTAGAGCTCGTTCGCGAACAACGTCATCGTGTCCGCATCGGAGGCGATGTTGTGGATCACCAACGTGAAGCGATGGCGCGTTGGGGACCAGCGGCTCAGTCCAGCGGTGATCACCTGTCCCGCGCCGATATCGAGCAGCGTTCTTCCGACTTGCTCGTGAAACTCTGCATCCGCTTGTTCGAGGTCCGCACCGGCGAGCGCGCTCAGGTCGACGTACTCGAGGATCGCGAACCGCTCGACGGCGGCAGGCTCTTGAACCTCGAGCATGTCGCGATCGCCATCATTGAAAAATGTCGTACGCAGGATCGCGTGACGCTCGCGCATGGCTTTCAATGCACGCTCGAGCGCGCGCACATCGATGTCACCATCGAAGTAGCTCGACGAGATGTGCACGAGCAGGCGGTTGTAGGTGCCGGACTGCGCGAGCCTGAACACGCCCCGCAGAGATGCCGGAAGTGGGGTCCGGCGAGGTGGTGAGGCGTACAGCAGTGGCCGGTCGACACTACGTTGTACTTCCGCCTGTCGCGACGAGATCTCGCGCGCGAGTCGTTCGACCGTGCGGGCCTCGAACAAGACGCGGAGCGGTATCTCCAGCTCGAACCGAGAGCGCTGCGCGGCGACGACGCGTAGCGCGAGCAGCGAGTGCCCGCCGAGGTCAAAGAAGTCGTCGTGAACGCCGACCCGCTCGAGCCGCAGCAGCTCCGCCCAGATCGCCGCGATCTCCGCTTCGATCTCCGTACGAGGCGCGACGTAGTCCTTTTGCGCCGTAACCGCGAAATCTGGTGCGGGAAGCGCCTTGTGATCGACCTTGCCGCTCACTGTCAGAGGCAGGCGCTCGAGAGGCACGAACGCGTTCGGCACCATGTACGGAGGTAGCGTTGTCTGCAGGTGCGTCTTGAGATGCGCGGCATCGAGCTCAGGCCCGGCTGGGACCACGTATGCGACAAGCTGGGCATTTGCTTGCTCGCCGCGAAGGACCACCACCGCCGCCGAGACGAGCGACGAGGCGCGCAGCGCGGCCTCGATCTCGCCAAGCTCGATACGGAAGCCGCGCAGCTTGACCTGGTGGTCGATGCGGCCGAGGTACTCGATCGCGCCGTGGCGCTGGAGGCGCGCGAGGTCGCCTGTTCTGTACATGCGCTCGCCGGGGTGAAACGGATCCGGAAGGAAGCGATCCGCCGTCAGATCGGGGCGACGGCTGTAGCCGCGCGCGAGCTGCGCACCAGCGATGAAAAGCTCGCCCGCGACGCCGCCAGGTACCGGCTGGAGCTCGCGGTCGAGAATGTAGAGGCGCGTGTTCGCGATCGCGTGTCCGATCGGAACGATGTCGCCAGTCGGCACTCCCACGCGGTGGACGCAACAACCGACGACCGCTTCGGTCGGGCCGTACTCGTTGAAGATCACGGTTTGTGGAGCGTGTTGACGCCAGTACGCGAGGTGTCCCTCGGTGAGCTGTTCGCCTCCGACGACCAGGCATGCCGCGATGTCGCGCGCGCGATCGGGCTCCACGGCTCGCGCGAGCAGCTCGAGGTGCGTCGGCGTCAACTTGAGCACGCTCATCCGCGGGCGAGCGCGCATCGCTTCGACGAGCGCATCGATCCCGAACGAGTCGGGAATCAAGTGGATCGTGGTCCCCGCGAGGAGCGGCGCGAAGACGCTCGTCACGGTGAGATCGAACGCGAGCGACGAGTGCAGCGGCATTCCGGGTCCCACCGCTACGGGGTAGGCATCGAGACAGAACGCGAGGTAATTCTCGAGGCCGCCGTGATCGATCATCACGCCCTTGGGCCTTCCCGTCGAACCCGACGTGAACAGCACGTACGCGAGGTTCTTTGGATCGAGCGAGACCTGCGGCCGTGCGCTCGATAGAGGTTCGCGCTCGGCGCGTGGCTCGTCGAGCCAGAGCGCGTCGACCGTTGCTCCCTCGATGCGGCTCGCCCACCTGGATTCGCCGACGACGTGGCGCACCCCTGCATCGACGAGGATCGTTCTCAAGCGCTCCACGGGATAGCTGACGTCGAGCGGTACGAATGCGCCACCCGCCTTGAGGATCGCGAGCAACGTGACGACGAGCTCGGGCGATCGCTCGAGCAGCACACCGACGGGCTGGTCCACGCGGACCCCAGCCGCGATCAGTTGATGCGCAAGTCTGTTCGCGCGTTCATCGAGCTCTCGATATGTCACCTGAACGGCGCCGGCGGCGACGGCGATCGCGTCGGGTGTGCGGTCGACCTGCGCCTCGATCTGCGTCGGGACGAATGCGTGGCGGTCGTGGTGGCGCTCGGTCGCGTTCCATCCGTCGAGAAGCTGCGAACGCTCCGCCGCCGAGAGCAGGGGCACCTGCGAGATGCGCTGCTCCGGAGCCGCGAGCGATTCGCGAAGAAGCGCGCGCAAGTGACCGCCGACCTGGACGATCGCTTCGTGGTCGAACAGATCGACGTTGTAGAGAAACGCGAGCTCGATCTCCTCGTCGCGAATCGCGGCCGAGATTTCGAGGTCGAGCTGTGACGATCCTTTTGTTCGTTCGACGAGCTCTGCGCGGACATCGCCCCACGTCGGCGCCGTTGACGCGCCCTGCTCGAACCACGCCTGGAACGAAGTCTGAAACAGCGGGTTTCGGTTCAGCGCGCGCTCTACCCCGAGCGCATCGACCACCATTTCGAACGGCGTGTCCTGATGGGCGAACGCTTCGAGCGCGGTCGAACGCTCGCTGGCCACGAGCTCTGCGAACGTCGCATCGGGTCGGACCTCCGAGCGCATGACGACGGTGTTCATGAACAAGCCGACCAAATGCTCGACGGCCGGATCGTTACGGTTTGCCGTGGGCACACCGATGACTAGATCTTGTTGACCGGTGTACCGGTAGAACAGGGCGCGAATGCCGGCGAGCAGCGCCATCACGATGGTCGCGCCTTGGCGCCGCGCGAGCTCTGCGAGACCGTCGCGGATGTTGCGCTCGAGCGTCACGGTGACGAAGGCGCCCGTGAATGTCTGCCGCGCCGGACGCGGGCCCTTGAACGGCAAAGCGGTCTCGTGCGGCGCGCCCAGGAGGCGACGCTTCCAGTACGCGAGCTGCTGATCGAGCGCATCACCGGCGAGCGTGCGTCGCTGCCACGCGGCGTAGTCGGCGTACTGAACTGGGAGAGCGGCGCGCGCTGGCGACTCGCCGCGCGAGAATGCGACGTAGTAGTGCATCACGTCAGCCCAGAACGGCTCGGATGACCAGCCGTCGGTGACGATGTGGTGCATCGTCGCGAACACCACGTGCTCGTCGGGTGCGACGCGCAACAGCCGCGTGCGGAACGGCAGGTCCTCGCCGAGATCAAACGGCCTCCGGCTCTCTTCGCGAGACAGCCGCTCGATCGTCTCTTCGCCCGCGTCCTCGAGAACGTCGACCGGCAGGTCCCAGTGCGTGACCTCGCGAATCACCTGGCGTGGAACTCCGCGCTCGGCAGGGAACACCGTGCGCAGGGGTTCGTGGCGATGCACGGTTGCTTCGAACGCGCGGCGGAGCGCTTCTGCATCGAGGGGACCGTGGAAGCGGTACCCGGTCGCGATGTTGTAGGCGGGCGCGCTCGGCTCGAGCTGGTGCAAGAACCACATCCGTTGCTGCGAGTACGACAACGGCAGTGCTCCGCTGCGATCGGCAGGCGTGATCGGCGGAAACGTGCTCGCCGATCCCGTGCGCTGCGCTGCGGCGACGGCGGTCGCGAGCTCGGCAACGGTGGGTTGCGTGAACACCTGGGCGAGCGCGAGCTCGACCGAGAAGGCTCGATTGACGGCCCACAACAGGCGCACCGCGAGCAGGGAGTGACCACCGAGGTCGAAGAAGTTGTCGTGGGCGCCGACGCGGGGCACACGGAGCAAATCCGCCCAAATTCCGGCGAGGATCTCCTCGATCGGACCGCGCGGGGGGTGATAGCCCGCGGCCACGAACGCAGAGCGATCGGGCGCAGGGAGAGCGCGACGATCGATCTTGCCGGCCGTCGACAGCGGCAGCTCGTCGAGGAAGACGACGGCCGAGGGGACCATGTAGTCGGGCAGACGCTCGCGCGCGGCCGCGAGAAGATGGTCTGTCGCTGGTGGAGCGCCGAGGGTGACGACGTACGCCACGAGGCGTTGCTCGCCACCGTCATCGCGCACCACGACGACCACTTCCGCGATGCTGGAATCTTCGGAGAGAACGGCCTCGATCTCACCGAGCTCGATGCGGAAGCCGCGAATTTTGACCTGGTGATCGATGCGGCCGAGAAACTCGATCTCGCCGTTCGCACGACGGCGCACGCGGTCGCCGGTGCGATACATGCGCGCGCCCAGTACGTGCGAGAACGGATCCGGCAGGAAACGCTCGGAGGTCAGATCGGGGCGGCCTCCGTAGCCACGGGCGAGACCAGCGCCGCCGATGAACAGCTCCCCTGCGACGTCGAACGGCTGCGCCGTGAGGGACGCAGTGTCGAGAATATAGAGCGACGTGTTCGCGATCGGCTCGCCCAACCGGATCGGCGTGCCCGCGACGATGCGCTTGCGCGCCGACCAGATCGTCGTCTCCGTGGGGCCGTAGAGGTTCCACAGCGCCGCGACGCGAGGGGTGAGGGCGGTCGCGAGCGCAGGCGGAAGCGCTTCACCACCGCACAGCGCGACAAAGTCCGGCCGTCCTGCCCAGCCGCTCTCGACCAGCATCTGCCACGTCGCGGGCGTTGCCTGCATCATCGTCGCGCCGCTCTCGGCGAGCAGCGCCTGCAGCTGCACCGCATCTCGCGCTTGATCGCGGCTAGTGATAACCACGCGCGCGCCCGCCAGGAGTGGCAGGTACAGCTCGAGACCCGAGATGTCGAACGACGCCGTCGTCACCGCCAGCATCGTGCTCCGCGCATCGAGGCCGGGAGCGTCGAGCATCGATACGAGAAAGTTCACGAGCGAGCCGTGCTGGACGTGGACGCCCTTGGGCCGGCCCGTCGACCCGGACGTGTAGAGCACGTAGGCGAGCTGGTGCGGCGACAACGCGGGAAGTGGCGTCGAGGAATTCGACGCGTCGACGGCGTCGAGCTCGGCCTGCGTCAGCGTGATGCGCACGCCCGCGTCGCTCGTCATGTACGCGATGCGATCGGCGGGGAGCTCGCTATCGATGGGTAGATACGCGCCGCCGGCCTTGAGCACTCCGAGCATCGCGATCACGAGATCGGGGCCGCGCTCGAGGCGGATCGCGACGCGTTCCTCGGGTGCGAGGCCACGCTCCACGAGGTCACGCGCGAGGCGATTGCTCCGCGCCACGAGCTCTGCGTACGTCACCGAGCTCGTGGGGCCAACGATCGCGATCGCATCGGGATGGGCGGCGGCCCGTTCGTCGACGAGCTCGGGCAGCGTACGGGCCGGTACCTCGCGCGCGGTGTCGTTCCACCCGTGCACGAGCTGGCTCGTCTCTGCCGGGGACAACAGCGGGAACTCGCCGAGGTGCGCCTCTGGATCCGCGACGGCCGCCGCGAGAAGTGCGCGCAGGTGGTGCGCGAGGTTTGCGATCGTCGTCTCGTCGAACAGGTCGGTGTTGTAGACGAACACCAGATCGGCGCCGTCGGCGCGTACGTTCGTGGAGACGTCGAGGTCCACATGCGTCGAGATCAGGCCGCGCTCGACGGTGGCATCGGTGAGCCCGTGGAACCCCGTCACCGGCCCGTCGTCACCGTGCTGGACCTGGAACATCACCTGGAACAACGGATTCCTGCTGAGACTGCGCGCGACGCCGAGCGCCTCCACGACCATCTCGAACGGCGCGTCGGCGTGAGAGAACGCGGCGAGCGCCGTTGCGCGCTCGAGAGTCAGCAGCTCGCTGAACGTCATCGCAGACGTGACCGGCGTGCGCAGGACCAGCGTGTTGACGAAGAGTCCGATCAGCTGATCGGTATCGCGCTGGGTGCGGTTCGCGGTCGGTGCGCCGATGCAGAGGTCGTTCTGCCCGGTGTAACGGGAGAGGAGGGCGCGAAAGCCGGCGAGCAGCGTGATGAACAGCGTGCAGCCGTGCTGGTTGCTCAGCGCACGAAGCTTGGACAGCAGCTCGTGGTCGAGATCGAGTGAAAGCGACGCGCCATGATGGGTCTGGAGCGGAGGCCGCGGGCCTTTGATGGGCAGCGCGGTTTCCTCGGGGGCGCCGCCGAGCTGTTGTTTCCAGTACGCGAGCTGCTCGTCGAGCACGTCGCCTTCGAGCCAGCTTCGCTGCCACGCCGCATAGTCCGCATACTGGATCGGCAACCGCGCGAGCGTGCTGGCGCGGGCCGCGACACGCGCCGAGTACAACTCCTCGAGGTCGTGCCAGAAGATTCCGATCGACCATCCGTCCGCGACGATGTGGTGGAAGGTCGCGAACACGACGTGCTCGTCGGGGGCCGTCCGGATGAGCACCGTCCGCACGAGAGGACCGCGCGCGAGGTCGAACGGGCGCTCGCGCTCCTCGCGCGAGATCCGCTCTAGCTGCTGCTCTTTTGCGTGTGACGCTGAAATGTCACGCACCGGGAGCGCCCACGGTCCATGCGCGCGAAGTTCCTGATGCGGAATGCCGCTCGGTGCGGGGACCACACTGCGGAGCACTTCGTGGCGCGCGACGAGATCCTCGAACGCGAGGCGCAGCGCTTCGGTGTCGAGCGCGCCGCGGAGGCTGCGACCGATCGCGATGTGATACGCGGGGCTCGTCGGTGCGAGCTGGTTCAGGAACCACATTCGCTGCTGCGCGTACGACAGCGCGAGCGGCCCTCCCCGCGGCGCGGGTGTGATCGGCGGCGCCTCGACTCCGTCGCGTTGGCTCGCCTCGATCGCAGCGGCAAGCTGCGAGAGTGTCGGCGCGGCAAACACCGTCGCGATCGACACCTTGGTCTCCCAGGCGAGGCGCGCTGCGAGGAGTGAGTGGCCGCCGATGTCGAAGAAGTTGTCTTCGCGACCGATCCGGTCGACGCCGAGGAGCTCGGACCAGATGCCGGCGAGAAGTTCTTCCAGGGGCGTGCGCGGCGGCTCGTCGACGTCTCGCGGTCGCGCAGAATCGTCGACGGCGGGAAGAGCGCCGCGGTCGAGCTTGCCGCTCGGGTTGAGCGGCATCGCGTCCAGTCGCACGAACATTCTGGGAACCATGTATTCGGGGAGACGCGCGGCGAGGAAGACGCGCAGTGCCTCGACGGACCACGCGCCGGCGGAAACAATAAACGCGACGAGGCGCGCGTCGCTGCCCGTACCGTCGACGGTAACCACGGCCTCGCGAACATCCGCGTGCTCGCGCAGCACCGCGTCGATCTCGCCGAGCTCGATGCGGAAGCCGCGTAGCTTGACCTGGTTATCGACGCGACCGATGACCTCGATGTTTCCGTCGGGCCAGCGGCGCGCGCGGTCGCCCGTTCGATACAGCCGCTGCCCGGGCGTCGATGCGAATGGATCGGGAACGAAGCGCTCGGCGGTGAGCGCGGGCTGAGATGCATAGCCCCGTCCGACTTGCCGGCCACCGATGTAGAGCTCTCCAGAGACGCCCAAGGGCACCGGCTCGAGCCGCGCATCGAGGACGTAGAGCTGCGTATCGAGCCACGGCAGACCCACGGCGACCGCGGTGGCATCTGGCCGCGCGCGCCACTGGCTGACGGTGACGGAGGCCTCTGTCGGTCCGTACGAGTTGATCAGCGCGATGCCCGGATGGCGAGAGATGAACGTCCGCAGCACGTCGAGCGGCATCGGTTCGCCGCCCGAGCACATCACGCGCAAGCGCGTTTCGCGCAGCAGCTCGTCGTCGGCGAGCAGTGCGCGCAGCAGCGTCGGAACCGGGTGCATGATCGTGACACCGCGGTCGCGAATCTCGGCCGCGATCTTGCGCGGATCCCGGTTGTCACCTTCGTGGAGGAGCACCAAGCGTGCGCCCGTGGTCAGTGGCCAGAGGATCTCGTGGACCGAGAGATCGAACGTGTATGGCGCGAGCTGCAGAAACGCATCGCGCGCGTCGAGCTGAGCGCGGATCGTCTGCGCGGAGACGAGCTCGTTGACGATGCCGCGGTGGGAAATCATCACGCCCTTGGGCCGTCCCGTGGAACCGGACGTGAACAGCACGTAGGCGAGGTTGTCCTCGGTGAGGTTGTCGCGAGGTGGCCGCGCAGCGGGTTGGCGCGCGAGCGAGGTCTCGTCCAGGCTCGCGATCACCACACGCGGCGCAGCGATGCTCGCGATGTAGTCGAGTCGCGAGCTCGGAAGATGAGGATCCATCGGGACCCACGCGCCGCCCGCCTTGCTGACGCCGAGGATCGCTGCGATCAGATCGAACGAGCGTTCCAGCGCGATGCCGACGGTAACTTCCGGCCCCACGCCGCGCGCGCGGAGGTCCCACGCGATGCGGTTCGCGCGTTCGTCGAGCTCGCGATACGTACGATGGTCATCACCGAGCGTGAGCGCGACCACATCGGGCGTGCGGTCGACCTGCGCTTCGAACAGCGCGGGAATCGTCGTCGACGGCGCAGTACCGGACGCCTGGTTCCACTCGACCAGCAGGCGTCGCTGCTCGTCCTCGGCGATCACGGGGATCCGGTCCACGGATCGAGTCGGGTCGCGCAACGCTTCGCGCAGGAACAGTCCGTACTGGGCGGCGAGCTGTTCGATCTGCCAGCGGTCGAACAGCTCGGCGTTGTAGATGAGCTCGCACACCACCTTCTGATCGCGCTCGAAGCTGACGATCGAGAGATCGAAGCGAGTCGTCAGCTCGTCGGTGACGAAGACTTCATCGACGAGCTCGCCGATGGGTACCGCCGGCTGCGGCATGTTCTGGTGGACGAACGAGACGTTAAACAACGGCGTGATGTTCAAACTGCGCTCGATCTTGAGCGCGTCGACAATCATTTCGAACGGTGCATCCTGATGCGCGTAGGCGCCGAGAGCGGTCGCACGTTCCTTCTTCACGAGCACTTCGAAGCTCGCGGCCGGATCGACCTCGGTGCGCAGAACGAGCGTGTTGAGGAACAGTCCGATCAATCCCTCGACCTCGGCGCGATTGCGATTTGCGATCGGTGCGCCGATGGACACATCGGTCTGGCCGGTCGTGCGCGCGAGGACCGCGCGGAACGCAGCCAACAGCGTCACGAACTGCGTCGCACCGGTCTTGCGGCCGAGAGTGCGCATCGCTTTCACGACATCGGCGTCGAGCTCGAGAGACACCATGCCGCCGCGCGAGCTCGCGACCGCCGGGCGCGGTCCCTTGAGGGGAAGCGCGGTCTCGCTCGGCGCATCGGCGAGCTTGTGCGTCCAGTAGGAGAGTTGCTCGGCGAGCGTCTCGCCGGAGAGCCATCGACGCTGCCAGGCCGCGTAGTCGGCGTACTGCAGCGGTAGCGCGGCGAGCCGAGGAGCGACGCCCGTGGTGTACGCGCGATAGAGCTCGGCCACCTCCGTCCACAACACGCCCATCGACCACCCGTCGGATGTGATGTGGTGGAGAGTGACGAGTACCAGGTGGTCGTCGGGAGCGAGTCGCAGGATCCGTGTCCTCAACAGCGGTCCGTTCGCGATGTCGAACGGGCGTTCCGCTTCTTCGCGAACGAGGCGTTCGACGGCGCGCGCACGCTCGTCGGCGTCGAAGGTGGAGAGATCGTCGACAGGCAGCTCCCATCGCTGCGGCGGACGAATCTCTTGCCGCGGCATGCCGCCGTGCGACGGGAACACCGAGCGCAGCGACTCGTGCCGCCGGACGACTTCTTCGAAGCTGCGGCGCAGTGCCTCGTCGACGAGCGCGCCGCGCATGCGCCGCGAGAGAGGCACGCTATACGCGGGGCTCGTCGGCGCCAGGCGGTGGAGGAACCACATCCGTTGCTGCGCGAACGACAACGGCAGATCGCCAGAGCGGGCGATCGCCTCGATGGGCCCGACTGCGATCCTGGGCGCCGTGCTGGCGCGAGCGCGAATGACCTCGGCGGCCATGCCTTCGACGGTGGGCGCCTCGAAGAACCGTTGGATCGCGAGCTGAACATCGAACAGCGCACGCACGCGTGACGTCACTTGCACGGCGAGGAGCGAATGCCCGCCGAGCGCGAAGAAGTCGTCGCGCACGCTGACCCGCGGCCGCTGCAGCACCTCGCACCAGATCCCGGCGATCGCTTCCTCTTCTGGTCCGCGCGGCGCGACGAACGCATCCGCATCGGCGTCCCAATCAGGTGCGGGCAGCGCATCGCGATCGAGCTTCCCGTTCGGCTTCTTCGGCAGCGCATCGAGAAAGACGAAGCTTCCCGGGACCATGTACGGCGGGAGCGTCTGGCGGAGGTGCTCGCGGATCGAGGCTGTCGACGGTGGCGGCTGCGAGCGAACGACGTACGCGACCAACCGCACATCGTCGTCGCCGAGCTTGTGCGCGAGCACGGCCGCATCCATCACGCCGGCTTGCGCTCGCACGACGGCCGCGATACCTGGCGGGTCAACGCGTTGACCGCGGATCTTCACCTGATCGTCGGCACGGCCGAGGATCTCCAAGGCGCCATCACTGCGCTGACGGCCGAGGTCACCGGTGCGATAGAGGATGTCCGTGGGATCGGACCGGAACGGGTTTGGATAGAAGCTGGTGTCGCTCCGCGCTCCTTCCAAGTAGCCCAACGTCGAGAACGGCGTGCGGATCACGACCTCGCCGACCTCGCCAGCCGCGGCGAGGTGCTGCGCGTCGCGCATGAGGAGGATCTGTGTCTCGGGCAATGGCCAACCCGCGGGCTGAACCCCTGGCTCGGCGGGATGCGCCACGCGATACCAACTCTTCGCGGGGCCCGTCTCGGTCGTGCCGTACAGGTTGATGAATTCAGTCGCCGGGTTGAACCGCGCGCGCCACCGCTCGACGAGCGTAGCGTCCAGCGGTTCGCCGACGACAAACAGGCAGCGCAACTCGCGCAAGCTCACGTCGGGCGGACACTCCTTGAGCCACGTGCGCGCGAGTGACGGAACGGTGTGAACGGCGGAGACGTGCTCGCGCTCCATCCAGCGCAGCAGCTCGCCCGGCTCGAGATCGGTGACCTCCTTGGGAGGCATCGCCATCATCTTGCCGGCGGTCAACGCGAACATCGTGTCGCGCAAGAACACGTCGAAGCCGAGCTCCGTAAGCTGCGCGGAAACTGGGCCCGCCGCGTCGCCAAACATCGAGCGCTGCCACGCGGAGAAGTGGCCGAGAGCGACGAGGTTGCCGATCACGCCCTTCTGCGCGCCGGTCGTACCCGATGTGAAGTAGATGTACTTCACCGCGGGATCCGTGGGGCGCGACGGAATCGCGAGGCTCGTCGGCATCGCAACCGCGCAGGTCAGCGGATCGATCGTTGCCGAGGGCACACGCGCGTAGGCGCGCGCGGTTCCACCAGAGATCTGGAGCACGACTCGTGCGTCTGCGAGCGCGAGGAGGCGGTCCGCATTTTCGCGCGAGAGACGCGATGACAGCGGAACGAGGCACGCGCCCGTGCGCAGGATCGCGAGGTAGGCGGCGACAAGGCCTGCGCTCGGTGGCCCGGCGAGAGCGACGCGGTCACCGGGCGAGATTCCGGATTTCGTGAGCGCGCCCGCGATCGTCGACGAAGCGGACCAGAGCTCGGAACGCGTCAGTGTCTGCCCTGCGCTACGCAGCGCTGGCGCATCAGGCGCTGCCCTCGCGAGCTCCTCGACAACCTCGAGCACGGGTGGGTACGCCGGCTTCGCAAGAGCGACGCGCGGATCGACGTTGTCTGGTGGAGGTCCAAAATCGAGGTCGGACAGCGGGCGATCCGCGGCGCGCGCGGTCACTTCCAGGGCATGGACGAATCGCTGCGCGATGCCGTCGATCACGGACCGATCGAAGATGTCCGCGTTGAACACGAGCGCGAGCTCGATCCGGCTGCCGATCTCGTTGATATAAATCGCGAGGTCGAACTTGGTGCCAACGCCGCCGCGCAGGAACGGTTCCTCGGTGACATTGCGGTCGATCGGCGTGTCTTTGGCGCTGGCATTTTCCTGGACGAACCAGACCTGAAACAACGGGCTGCGACCCGGGCGACGCTCGACGGCCAGCTCGTCGACGATCATCTCGAACGGCGCATCCTGGTGCGCGAAGGCACCGAGGATGGTCTCGCGTTCGCGCCGCACGAGCTCGGATACCGTCGCTTTGCGGTCGACCTCGGTGCGCAACACGAGCGTGTTGACGAACAAGCCGATGAGCCGCTCGAGCTCCTTGCGATTTCGGTTGGCGATCGGCGTACCGATCACGATGTCGTCCTGACCGGTGGTGCGAGCAAGCACGGCGCGGAACACCGCGAGCAGGGACATGAACACGGTCACGCCTTCTCGCTGCGAGAACTCGCGAAGTCCGCGCGTGCCATCCTTGTCGAGCTCGACGATCACCTCGCCGCTCTGGCCGCTCGCCGCGGAGGGGCGCGTGACCTTGCGCGGCAGCGCGATCTCCTCCGGTGCCCCCGCGAGCTGTTGTTTCCAGTAGGCGAGGTGATCGGCGAGGACGTCGGTACCGAGCGCCTCGCGCTGCTGGATGGCAAAGTCCGCGTACTGGAGCGGAAGCGGCGCGAGCGAGAGCGGTCGCCCATGCCGTCGACCGTCGTACAGCGCGGATAGCTCCTGCCAGAACACGTCGTACGACCAGCCGTCCGAGATGATGTGATGCATCGTGACGAGCACGACGTGATCTGTCGGCTCCAACCTCACGACGCGCGTGCGGAGCAGCGGCCCTGTCGCGAGATCGAACGGACGCTCCGCATCCTCTCGCGAGATGCGATGGAGCTGGTTGTGCCGCTCGAGCTCCGAGAGTCCGGCGAGATCGTCGAGGGGCAGCTCCCATCGGCCGGCATGGTGGATCACCTGGTGCGGCAACCCATCGGGTGCAGGGAACGTGGTGCGCAGGATCTCGTGCCGCCGAACAACATCCTCGAACGCGCCGCGCAGGGCCTCGACGTCGAGCACACCTCGGATCCGCTTGCCCGACGGCATGTGATACGAGCTGCTGTCGGGCACCATGCGATCCACGAGCCAGAGCCGCTGTTGCGCGTACGACAACGGCAACTCGGTCCCGCGATCGACCGATGCAGGAATCGACACAGGAGCGGTATCGACGACGGGACTCGCGTCTCCCGACAACCGCTTCACCTCGGCCGCGAGGCTCTCGACGGTCGGCGTATCGAAGAGATGTTGCAGCGCGATCTCGACCTCGAGCTCGGCTCGGATGCGAGCGACTACCCGCGTGGCGAGCAGCGAGTGGCCGCCAAGAGCGAAGAAGTTGTCACGAACACCGACCTCCGAAACGTCGAGCACCTCGCACCAGATCGCGGCAATCGCGCGCTCCTCGTCCGTGCGGGGGGCGATCATCTCCGCACGCCCGAACGTTGACTCGTCGGGCGCGGGCAGCGCGTTGCGATTCAGCTTGCCGCTCGCCGTCAGCGGCATCTCGTCGAGCAATACGTAGGCGGCCGGGACCATGTAGTCCGGCAAGCGATCGGCGAGGTACGCCCGCAGCGCTGCCGCATCGACGCTGTCTGCGGCGACGAAGTACGCGACGAGCTGTTCTGCGACCACGAGCACCGCGCACGCCTTGATCGCGTCATGCCCGCGCAGTGCCGATTCGATCTCTCCGAGCTCGATCCGGAACCCGCGGAGCTTGACCTGATCGTCGACGCGGCCGAGAAATTCCAGTGTCCCGTCGGGGCGCCGACGCACGCGATCGCCGGTGCGGTACAGGCGCTGTCCCGCTGCGCGCGCGAACGGATCCGGCACGAAGCGTTCGCCGGTGAGGTCGGGGCGCGATGCATAGCCGCGGGCGAGCTGACGGCCTCCGAGGTACAGCTCGCCACCGACGCCGAGTGGCACCGGCTCGAGATGGTCATCGAGCACGTAGAACTGGACGTTGCGCCACGTCGTGCCGATCGCGACCGTGGTCGCGTCGCGCGTGGCGTGCCAGTAACCGACGCTGATCGCCGCCTCCGTGGGGCCGTAGCCGTTGAGGAACGGCACGTCGGGAAACGTGTCGTTGACCGCGCGAACGAGATCCAGCGGTAGCGCTTCGCCGCCGGCGACCAGGAGGCGCAGGCTGGAGCACGCCGCAAACTCCGCGTGCGCCAAGAGAGCGCGCCACAGCGTGGGGACCGCGTCGAGGATCGTCACATTCGCGGTCTGGATGCGCTCCACGAGCTTCGCGGGATCGCGCTGATCTCCTTCCTCGACGAGTACGACCGTCGCGCCGTTGACGAGGGGCCACAGCATCTCGTGGACCGACTGATCGAACGTGTAGGGAGCGAGTTGGAGGAACGCATCACCCGGGACGAGCGCTCCGAGCGCTTCGCTCGAACGAACGAGCTCGTTGATGATCGCGCGCTGCGGAACGATCACGCCCTTGGGCTTGCCCGTGGATCCCGACGTGAAGATGAGATACGCGGCGGAATCCCCCGAGAGGGCCGGCGGCGGCAGTCGCGTCTTTGCGCGGGCTGCGGTGGACGCGACGTCGATGATCGGAACGCCGAACGACGGAAGATCGTGCTCGGCCGCCGACACGATCGCGCGGGGCTGACTCGCCTGTGCGATGTACAGCAGACGCTCGCCCGGCAGCTTGGGATCGAGCGGCACCCACGCGCCGCCCGCCTTGGTAACACCGAGGATGGCAGCGACGAGCTCGAACGAGCGTGCGAGAGCGATGCCGACGACGACCTCGGGACCGACGCCATGTTCGCGCAGCGCCGCTGCGATCTGATTCGCGCGCTCGTCGAGCTGACGGAACGTGCGACGGGCGTCACCGAGCACGAGCGCGGTCGCATGAGGGGTGCGAGCGACCTGGCTCTCGAACATCTCGGCGATCGTGGTGTCCGCGACCGGTTCGTCCGCGTTCACCTGCGCGAGGAGGGCCGTCCTCTCCGTCGCGCCAAACAGCGGGATGCGCGAGAGCGGCATATCCGGATCACCAATGGCACCGCGAACAAGCGCGACGAACTGGTCGGCCATCGCAGCGATCGCCCAGTGATCGAACAGGTCCTGCTTGTAGATGAAGCGAACCTGGATCGAGGCGCCGTTGTCCCACGTCTCGATCTCGAGATCGAACTGGGCCGCGTTGCGCCGTGCTTCGAACGCTTCGGTCGCGAGCGGTCCCAGAGGCAGCGGTGCCGCGATGGGGTCCTGGTGCGCGTAGGACACCTGGAAGAGCGGGTTTGCACCGGAGCGCTCGATGCCGAGGGTCTGGACGATCAGGTCGAACGGAACGTCCGACCGGGAGTATGCGGCGAGGGCCGTGGCGCGCTCGCGCTTCACCAGATCTCGAAAGCTCTCCGCGGGCTCGACGGTAGAGCGCAGGACGATCGTGTTGACGAAGACGCCGAGCACATCGTTGAGCTCGGGCCGATTGCGGGTGCTGATCGGAACGCCGATGCCCAGATCGTGCTGTCCAGCCGTCCGCGCGAGCAGCGCCCGCACCGTGGCGGAGCCGACCATGAACAGCGACGACTTGGAGCGCTGAGCGAGCTCGCGCAGGCTGTTCGACAGGGTCGGGTCTAGATCGATCGCGATCTCGCGCGGGGGCGCCGTCGAGACGCGAGGGCGTTCACCGCGATACGGCAGGTTCGTGTGGGGAGGCGTACCGGCGAGCTGCTGCGTCCAATAGGAGAGCTGACGCTCGAGCTTGTCCTGTGACAGGCGCTCGCGCTGTTGCACGGTGAACTGTGGGTACGAGAGACGCACCGGCTCGAGCACGGCGTCGCCGCGCGCGTAGAGCGTGGTGAGGTCGCGCCAAAAAATGTCGAGCGCCGGCGGGTCTGCGATGATGTGATGCATCGCGAACACGAGCACGTGATCGTCGTCCGCGATCCGCACGATCCGCACTCGCCACGGGGGGCGCGCGGAGAGATCGAATGGGCGATCGATCTCGGCCTCCACAGCCGCGGCGAGCGCCGCTTCACGCTGTTCCGTCGGAAGATGGGAAAGGTCGCTGATGGGCAGGGCGATGCGGCCGGGCTGTCGCACCGCCTGTCGCGGCATACCGTCGCGCATCGGAAATACCGTGCGCAGTGCATCGTGGCGTCCGACCGTCCGTTCGAGCGCGAGGCGCAGAGCCTCCGCATCCAACGGCCCGCGCAGGCGACGCGCGAGCGGTAGGTTGTACGCAGAGCTGTTTCGAATTAATTGCTGGATGACCCAGAACCGCTGTTGCATGTGCGACAGCGGGAGGTCATCTCCGACAAGCTCGGTGAGCTCGTCAGCGTCGTCGACGATCATTCCCTCCGCCACGATATCACGGCGCGAACTGCGAGCAGGTCGCCGATCGCCGAGAACCGCCGTCGAGAACAGCGTGGCGCGCATGGGTACCCCTCCAGGCGCGAACGGCGGTGTTCTAGGGCGAGGTCGTCACGAGCGTAGCTCGGAGAAGAGTCCCTTCTCGAGATGCATCGTGCGGTGCGCGTACCGGGCGGCGTTCTGATCGTGCGTAACCATGATGATGGTCTTCTGGAACTGCTGATTGAGCAGCGTGAGAATATCCAGGATCGATTCCGCCGACGTCGCGTCGAGATCGCCCGTCGGCTCGTCTGCGAGAATCAACGCAGGGTCGTTCACGATCGTCCTCGCGATCGCAACGCGCTGCTCCTGACCGCCCGACAGCATCTTCGGGTACGACGTTCCGCGATCGCCGAGCTCGACGAGCTCGAGCGCGGTCTGGACGCGGCGCTTGCGCTCAGAGGACGACAGCTTGCTCCGCAACAGCGGGACCTCGACGTTCTCTGCCGCCGTGAGCACGTTCAACAGGTGGTAGCGCTGGAAGATGAAGCCGACGGTGTGCAAGCGCCAGTTGCAGCGCTGGTTCTCCGTCATCGCCGCAGGCTCGGAGTTTCCGACGTAGATGTGGCCCGATGTCGGCTTGTCGAGGCCACCGGTCAGGTTCAGCAGGGACGACTTGCCCGACCCGGACGGTCCCATCAGCGCGACAAACTCACCGGGCGCGACGTCGAAGCTCACGCCTCGCAGAATGCTCAGGTCCTGGCCGCCTTGCCGATAGGTCTTCGTGATGTCGACATAGCGGACACCGATCGGATCGCTCACTCCGCCACGCTACCATGACCACACACGGGGCCTCGCGAGTGTGCGAGTCTCGACGTGAAGCCTCACGTCGCTGACACACCACCCGTGAACTACGTAACCATCGTTCGCCGCAACCTGCGCCATCGCATCGCGCGCAACGTCGCCTTGATCTTCTCGGTGGCGCTCGTTGCATCACTCACCACGGTCTTCGTCGCGGGACGAACGTTCTTCCGCACCGGTGACGTTCTCCTGGAACGCCCGCTGATCGTCGTCGATCCCATCTATCCATACGGCGCGTGGCTGCGCGACGCTGATTCCCCCAAGATCAAAGCGCTGCCCAACGTCGTCTCCGTATCGCGCGCTCAGACGTACGAAGGCAGAAATTCCGACAGCACCTTCGACTATGCTGCGTTCGGCGCAGACGACACGTACTTCACCGTCTTCAACGCCGACGGCCTCTGGTTTCCCACAACCCCCGACATGGTCGATCGCTGGCGGAAGGACCGCATCGCGTTTATCGTCGGGGAAACGACGGCGCAGAAGCTGGGGTTCCAAGTCGGCCACCAGTACGAGCTCTTGACCGGCGCAGGCAAGCTCATGGGCAACTGCGTCGGCATCGCGCGCGGAGGTGCCAACAAGGTCAACCTGGTCCTGCACTACGAGTACGTCGACGAAGCTCTCGGCAAACACCAGGGGCGGATCACGCGTTGGCTCGTCGAGGTCGCCAATCGTGATCAGGTCAACAGCACCATCGATGCGATCAACGCGTTGTTCAAGGACTCGGCGACGCCGACCGCCTCGATTCCCGCCGGCGATCACGTGCGCGCATTATCGAGCAAGAAGCGCAGCATCGTGAACCTCCTGGGGATCGTCTGCGTCCTCATCTTGTTCGTCACCATGTTCATCACGCTCAACACCGTGTTGTTCCTGGTGCGAGAGCGTCGCCAGGTACTCGCCGAGTTGCGTGCAATCGGGTTTCTCAGCAGACACGTGTTTTGGCTCGTGGTGGCAGAGGTGATCACGCTGTGCATGATCGGCGGCGTCCTCGGAGTCGGCCTCGTGCTGCTGGTCTTCCCGGGAGGGATCCCGTTCGGCGAGGGCAGCCTGCTGGTGTCGCTCAACGCCACATCCGCGGGTGCCGGCCTCGGCGTAGCATTCCTGATCAGCATCGTCGCGAGCGTCATTCCTTCGTGGATGGCGTCGCGTGCCAACCTCATCGAAGCCCTCCGGACGGGCTGAGAAGTAAGCGTGCTCGTCTACCTACTCAAGAGCATTCGGGCCCGCTGGCTCGAGAACCTCGGGATGATCGCCGTCTTCACCGTTGTCGTAGCGACGGGCACGCTCATCATCTCGTTCGGCACGAGCATGCGACAGCTCGCTATCTCCGGCGGAGATGCGAGCACCGTTGTCGTCCTGTCCCGTGGCGCGACCATGCTGACCAACAGCGCTGTCGGCAAAGAGGGCTACGACTGGGTGAACGTGAGGCCCGAGATCGAGCAGCGTGACGGTACCGCGCTCGTCTCGCCAGAGACGTTCACGCAGACGCAGCTCCGCTCCACGAGCGGCGTCTCCTTGTTCGTGGGAGTTCGCGGCGTCGATCCGATCGCGTACCAGGTCCACGACAAGGTGAAAGTCATCAAGGGCCGCCTGCCGCAGCCAGGCACCGACGAGATCTTGATCGGCAAGACCCTCGACGGAGTCTTTCCCGACATCACCGTTGGGGGAGTCTGGAACAAACATCCCATTGTCGGCGTGTTCGCCAGCGGCGTTGGGCAGACCGACACCGAGATGTGGATGGACCGACAGCGGCTGATCGCCGAGCTCGGCCGCCGAGCGACCGAACCGTTCGCGTTTTTCTTTGTGAAGACCAAATCGTCGGCGGATGCCGCGTCGCTGGTCGCCCAGATCAACAGCGGCAAGCAGCCGCTGCAGGGACTCACCGAGCCGGATTACCTCCAACCCAGTAATGACCCTTCCGGCCACCTGATGCGGCTCGCTGTGGCGTTCAGCCTCTTGCTCGCGCTCGGCGCCGGCATCGCGGCTGTCAACACGATGTATTCGGCGGTGCTCGGTCGCCAGGCGGAGATCGCAACGCTGCACTCGCTCGGGGTGCGACGGCGCCGTCTCGCCAACCTCATCCTGATGGAGAGCGTGTTGCTGGCGCTCGTCGGCATTGCCGTTGGAATCGGTATCACGCTGGCGCTCGAAGGACGGCAGGTCTCTCGCCTCTGGACGAATCATCCGTTCGAGCAATTGCCCGTGCACATCGGCCTGAACGCCGTCCTCGCGGGCCTCGCGATGGGACTCACCGTCGGCGTGGCAGGCGGAGTGCTCCCCGGGCTCTCGATCCGCCGCATGGACATGCGAAAAGCGCTGGGCTGATTACCACCAGTTGAAAGCGGGCAGGTCGAGGATCCGCTGCCAGCCCTTGCGCTGTGCCTCGAGGTCGTTGCTGACGTAGAAGCGCTCGCCCTCGGATTCCTCGAGGCTACGTACCGCGGCGAAGTCGAAGGGGAGCTTATCCAGCGGCCTGTCGGGGTAGAGCTTGTCGTAGATCGCGCGCAAGCACGTCTCGACGCCAAGAAACCGTGCGCGCGGGCTGTCGTACTCGGTCTTGCATGCATCGTGGAGTATCTGAAACTCCTGCATGTACTTCGAGAACACTGCGTCCGCGGGATAGAGCTTCTCGAGGATCGCGTGCCGATAGAAACCTCGATAGACCTCGCGCGCGATGAACGTGGAGGTCAGGTCGCGACCGAAATGCGTCACGAACGAGATGCTTGGTTCCGGGTACCACGTGCCGTGCAGCCATTGATGTGGCCAGTACAGAGTCTCACCGCTCTGAACCGTGAACGAGTAGCCGCCGATCGCCGCGGCCAGTGCATCCCGCTCCGCGAGCGGAAGTTTCATCGGATCTGCGAGGAGAGCCGCGCCGTAGGGCCCGAGCGCCGCGACGTTCTCGGGCGCGCACAGGAACCATTCTTTGGCGCCTGCGACATGAGCCGTAAGCGTCTCCGAGACCCATCCGTCCGTGTGACATGTCGTTGCCTCCTGAAAGCCAAAGAACGTCAGTGCGGCTCCTTTCGTGAGCGGAGCCAACCCCAGCCGTTCCGCGATGCGATCCACGTCCGTCTTGAGCGCGTCGGCGAATTCGTAGAAGCGCTTCGCTTGCCGCGTGTAGTCCATGGGCAGGTCGGTCGTGGGAGCCGAATAGGCATCCGATCCTGCCTTGGGCACGCGAACGCCAGCCCGAACGCTCGCGAGCCACTCTCCGAGCGTCACGTCCGTTCCATCCGGTTTGGGCGCGAGCTCCGTGTTCGGCATGTCGCGGAACCGGCCGATGATCGTCTCCAGATCGCGATCCGGAAAGTCCTCGAGAAGGTCGGTGATGATCACCGGCGTGCGTCGCAATACAAACTCGCTCCACAACTGCTCGGGCGAGATTCCGCTGACGCGTTGGATATGGGGCACGCCCTCAAGGATACTTGCTAGAGTGGAAGACATGAGCGGAGAACGGGTGTTTCCCATCAACGCCGCCAAGCGCATTCCGATCGATCGCATCGACGATGTCGATTCGGACCTCGCGGCGCAGTACGTCAAGGCCCGCAAGCCGTTTGTCTCGCGCGTGAAGGATTGGGGCGCGCTCGCCTGGGACGTCGAATACTTCCGCGGCAAGCTCGGCCACCAAACGCGCGTGATGAAGCGTGTCGCCACTAACGAGCTATTCGACATGACGGTCAGCGATCTGCTGGACCTCATCCAAGATCCGGGTTGGAAGTCGCGCATCCACCCGACCGACGGCGGCGGCCCGATCTTCGTGCTCCGACGCTGGAACGAATTTAACGAAGATACTGCCGCGTTGCATGCGGACATCAAACCGCCGCACTGGCTACCCGCCCACTACACGTGTGTGCTGTCCTATCGCAACTCGGCACGCGGTCCCATCGACGCGTTCCACCACACGCCCTGCCATTGGGAGGACAACGCTTTCGCGTCGCTCAACCTGCAGGTGAAGGGCAAGAAGCATCTGTTCCTGTTCTCACCTGACGACGCGCGACTGATGGGTTTCGAGTCGGCGCTTCTCATTCCGCCCCATCTCTCGCTCGCGTCCGATGCTTTCATGCACCCCGAGAAGTATCCGGGCGTGTCCGAACTGCCGTGTTACGAGACGATCCTCGAGCCCGGCGACGTCGTTCACTGGCCCGCGTTTTGGTCGCACTGGTTCGTTCACCACCCGGTCGAGCAGATCAATCTCGGCTTTTGGTGGGAGCCCCCGACGCTCGCGCTGAATCCGCTCTCGGCAGCGTGGGCTCTCTCGAATGCTCTCGCTGCCGCCGTTGGCGGGTTTGGCGAGCTACCTGACGCTCTCGAGAGGATGTCGCCGGAGACGCGCGAGCTCCTCGTGAAGATGGAGCAACACCTGATCAACAGCCCGCAGCTTCTGCGGCCGTCGCGCGTGACGATGGCCCGCATGCAAGCAGGTTCCGTGCTTCCTCTGGATGAATCAGACTACGCGACACCACCCGCCAAGGAATGACGTCTACTTGTCCTCTTTCGTGAACGCGCTCTCCGGAATCACGATCTTCGGCGCATCGCGACGCGCCACGATCCACGGCCAGATCTGAGTCGCTGCGGGGTTCTCGACGATCGTTCGCGCGATGTTGTTCAAGAGCAGCTGCGTCTCGCGTGGGAGCTCGGCAAACTTTTCGGCAGCGACGCCCCATCCTCCGAGGGCGAGGCACAAGCCGTTCATGAACGCCCACTCGCCTGCGATCGCGCTCATCTGCACGTAGGGCGGCGTGAACCACACGTTGTAGTTCATCTGATACGTGTTGTAGTGGACGAACCAATGAAACCAGAATGACGGGATGTGGATGATGTCGCCCGGTTCGAGGATGGCTTCATAGCAAGTCACATCGGCGTAGTCGGGATGCTCGTCGGATGGCGCATATCGCTGCTGGTCCGCCGAGAAAAACGGAGGCCCCATCATCTCTTCTAGCGGAGCAGCGCAGCCGAGCCGGCCCGCATCCTCCGGCGGGAACAGCCACACGTGCTTCTTGCCCAGGATCTGGAGATTGAGACTCGCCGACGCGTTCGGTTCGCAGTGGCTCTTGTTGTCGTACCAGCCGAGGTTCTTCGCCCACACGTACATCTCGTGCGTGTTGTCGGGACGGATGTACGAGGGGAGCGGGACCTCCTCGAGCAATTCCTTCATCCCGGGCATGGGGCCAACGCCGTAACCCCATAGTTTGATGAGCGGGTAGTTGTGCATCACCCACTCCTTCGACGCCTCGCGCTGGTTGTCGATCAAATCGAGTAACTGGGATGTCGTGCCTTGTACGCGCTCGCGGTTGCGCTTCGTCAGCGCGACGGGAGTCTGGCCGATTTTTTCTCGCAGGTAATCGGGGGTCCACCGCGTCACCGGCCAGTCCACCTTGGTCACGAAGGGGCGCGATGTCTCGATGTAGCGACGGGCCTCTTCCGAATCGATGTTGGCGATCCGATCGACGGGGATCCGCGGCACTCCAGGATCGGGGAACACGAACTCGTCGGTCTTGTCCGCCATCGTTTGAAGTCTAACGCGATTCGTAAAGCCCGCGTGTTACGTTTGCAGATGAGCGATGTGCGACGGTTCAGCTGACCCAACGCAGGTCATGACGTGAGTGGAGAAGCAGGCGGACGCGGTAGTCGCGCCGCGATCCTCGAGGCGCCGCTCGTGCCGACGTTGCTCACGATGTGGTGGCCGCTTGCCTTGACGAGCCTCGTCGGCGAAGCCCAGGGCTTCATCTCGATGTTCTGGATCGGTCGTCTGATCGGTGAAAGCGGGCTCGCGACGCTCGCCGTGATGTCGCCTGTGCTGACGACGCTCGCGTTCATCAGCGGCACGTTCCCGGTCGGCGTTCAGGTGCTGGCAGCGCAGTCCATGGGGCGTCAGGACGGTGAAGCGATTCCCGTCATCGTGAACGGCGGGTACATGGGCGCGGTGTTTGGAGCGATGATCGCGTTCACGGGCGCGGTATTCCTCTGGCCGATCGCGCGCATGCTCGCCGGTGACCTCGGAATCGCGCAGAGTCTCCAGAGCTATCTGCTCCCTTGGTCACTTGGCTACATCGTGCCAGTTGTCGGTGGCGTCGCGATGTTCGCCGTCGGCGCGACGGGGTGGACGCGATTCGGTCTGTTCCAGAGCATCGTTTCGATCGGCTTCATGATCGTCCTGATGCCGATCTTCGTCAGGTTTCTGCACCTGGGTCTCACCGGCGTCGCGCTGTCCGACGTGAGCTCCGACATCATGCTGTTCGTGCTGACGAGCTGGGCGCTCTACAAGTTCCGCAATGAGCTCGAGCTCGGCCCCTGGCGGCGCGAACACTGGCGCCTCGATTTCCGCTGGTGGAAAAAAATCCTCGCGATCGGAGTGCCGTTCCAGGCCGCGCGCGCGATGGACTCGGTCGCCCAGATCGTTCTTGTCCGCGTGCTCATGGAGACTGGCCAGAAGGCCGTCGTCGCCGGCTACGGCATCGCGATGTTCGTGATGATGCTCGTCATGAGCTTCTTCTGCGCGATCGGCGTCGCAGCCGGAATCATCATCGGGCAAAACGTCGGCGCCAAGAATCTCGCGCGCGCGAACGCGACCCTTCGCCTGACCGTCCTGTGGATCGCAGGCGTCGCGGTGGTGCTCGTCGTGCTCGCTACCTTCGCGACCCCGATCTTCTGGGTCTTCACCGATAGCGAGGCCGTCGTGGCCCAAGCGGGAGCCACCATCGGTGCCCTGAAGTGGGCGATGCCTGCCGGAATGCTCAGCGCGATCCTCCTGCGCTCGTTCACGGCCGTCTCGCCCAACAAGCTTGGCAACGCGCTCTCGATCCTGTGCGCGCTCGTGAGCATCGGTATCGCGATCGTCTGGCCGGGCACGGCGTTCCATCGCATCGTGGCGGCGATCCTGATCCCGGCGTACCTCCGGCTCGCTCTCCTCGCACTCGTGTTTCCGCGCTACTTCAGCGGTGCGATCAGGCGTCGCAGCGACGGTTGATCTACGCTGCTAGGCAACTCATTCCCGCGAAGTAGTACTCTCGAGAGCTGTGGGTGACAGCAGCTGGAGTTACTTGCGGCCGTACCGCGCGCGGGTCTTGGTGGGCTGCCTCGTGCTCGTGGCAGCCACGATTCTCGGCACGGCGATCCCGTACATCCTCGGGCGCGCGGTCGACGCGACGCTCGCAGGCACGGCGATTCTCCCGCTCGCCGCCACACTGCTCGGCCTCGCCGTGGTGCAGGCGTTTGCGCGCGCGATCGGCAGCATCGCGATCAGTGCTGCCGCCCGCAATGCAGAGCACGACCTGCGCATGGCGACGTTCTCGCATCTTGTCGTCAGCGATGCGGCGATGTTTCGCGAGCACAAGACGGGCGACCTCGTCGCGCGCATGACGGCGGATCTTCGCACGCTGTTCTCGATGTGGGGAAACGGCATCACGTTCGCCGTCGGTGTCGGCTGCCTACTTCTATTCTCGGTGATCGCGATGCTCGTGATCGATCCGATCTTGACGCTGTGGGCGTTCGCTCCGATTCCGCTCGTCGTGATCGTGAGTCGTTACTTCGGCAACACGCTGCGCGTGCGCACCGGAGAAATGAGCGTCGAGCGCGGCAAGCTGTCGTCGGCGGTCCACGAGGATCTCGCGGGCATCGGCGCGATCAAGAACTACCAGGCAGAGCCGGCGCGGATGCTCTCGTTCGCGGGACTCTCGACGCGGTTGCGTCGCCTCGCGTTCGGCGTCGACTTCATCTCGGGACTGTACGGCCCGCTCACCGCAGTCTTCGTCGCGATCGGAACCGCGGCGGTCCTGTATCGCGGCGGTTTGGCAGTGATCGAAGGTCGGCTCGCGGTCGGCTCGCTCGTCCAGTTCAACGCGTATCTCGCGCAGCTCGCGATCCGTATCGTCTCCCTCGCCTCGATCATGCCGGTCTTTCAGCAGGGCGAGGTCGCATGGGGGCGCGTCCGCACGCTTCTTGATCGGCCGCCAACGATCGTCGACGGCAAAGGTCCCGCCCTCGACGCGCGCGCTCGCGGAGAGGTCGAGATACGAGACCTGACGATCAAGCTCCAGGGACGGAAGCTGCTCGACAAGGTGTCCCTCGCGATCCCGGCTGGTGGCTTCACGGCCATCGTCGGAAACATCGGTTCCGGCAAGACGACGCTCGTCCAGGCGATCCCGCGCTTGCTCGACATTCAGGCGGGCCAGGTGTTCGTCGACGGACGCGACGTCACGGATCTTCCGCTCGCGAGCCTGCGCGCGCAGATCGCTTACGCGCCGCAGCACGCATTGCTGCTGTCCGCGTCGATCGCCGACAACATCGCATTCGGCATCAGCGATACCAGTCAGGACGTGCGCGCGCGCGTGGTCGCAGCAGCGGCCGCAGCGGGTCTCGAGCCGGACCTCGCCGCGTTGCCGCAAGGGATCGATACACAGGTCGGTGAGCGCGGCGTCATGCTCTCGGGCGGTCAGCGCCAGCGCGTTGCTCTCGCGCGCGCGATCGCGAGCGAAAGGCCGATCCTGCTACTCGACGACTCGCTCTCTGCCGTCGATACCGCGACGGAGCGACGCATCATCGACAGGCTCGTGGACGTAGTTCATGGCCGCACGGTCCTGATGATCAGCCACCGCGTGACGGTGACGACGCGCGCCCATCACATCGTGGTGCTCGACGAGGGACGACTTGTCGAACAGGGAACGCACGAAGAGCTGAGCGCGCGCGACGGAGTGTACGCCGAGCTCTACCGCGCCCAGCTCGACGAGAGGGCGTCCGCATGACGACTTCCAACCGCAGCGCATACATGCGCCTGTGGCGCGTCGTTCTGCCTCATTGGATCGTCCTGCTTGTCACGCTGGTGCTGATCGTGGCGGGAGCGGGGCTCGATATGTTGACCCCGTATCTATACAAGGTCGTGATCGACGCACATATCACCGTGCATGTCGCGAGGGGGCTCGGTGCGATCGTCGCGCTCCTCACGGGAGCCATCATCGTGCGCGGGTTACTGCGGACGGGAGTCTTCTACGCCCTCTCCGTGCTCGGGCAGCACGCTTCGCACGATCTCCGCCTCGCTCTTCACACGCACTTACTCAGCCGCAACGCCGCGTTCTACGACAAGAACCAGGTCGGTCGCTTGATGTCGACCGTGACCACAGACGTGGACAACGTGAGCCAGATGTTCACGAACGGCGTCATCACGTTTGTCGTCGATGTCTTCACGCTCGTCTCGATCGTCGCCACGATGTTGTTCCTGAGCGTGAAGCTCACGATCATGACGCTCCTCGTGCTGCCGATGTTGCTGCCGACATTCGCGTGGAGTCAGCGGCTCATGCGTAGGAGCTTCCGACGCGTCGGTGATGCGCAAGGAAACCTCAGCGCATACATGGTGGAGCGCCTTACGGGACTCACGCTCGTGCAGGTCTACAACCGCGAGCGCGCGACGGTCGACGAGTGTGGCGCGATCAGCGCGGAGTCTCGCGACGCGGCACAGGCATCGCTGCGTGCGAGCATGACCACCTACCCGGTGACCGACGCCGCCGCGTGGGTTGCTGCGGCGCTCCTGCTCGGCTATGTCGGAGTCGCACACAGCATCGCGAGTGCGGGCCTCGTCGTCGCGTTCGTCGAGTACGCGAACCGATTCTACACACCGATCGCGAACCTCGCGCAAAAGCTCGTCGTAAGTCAGTCTGGCATCGTCGGCTGCGAGCGCGTGTTCGATGTTCTCGATAGCGGGATGGAAGACGCTCCGCCTGTTGCGCCGATGAGCCTCGAGAAGCCAGCGAGCGCCGAGAATGCGATCGAGCTCCGCGGCGTGAAGTTTTCGTACCGCCCTGACGAGCCGATTCTCCGCGGCCTCGATCTCTCTGTCGCGAAGGGAACGAGCGTCGCGGTCGTCGGAGCGACAGGCGCCGGCAAGTCGACACTCGTGCGCCTCCTCGCCCGTCACTACGAAGCGCAAGCAGGCGAGGTCGTGCTGAACGGTCGCGAGGTGCGCCAGATGCCGATCGAAGAGCTGCGCCGCCAGCTCACGATCGTCGCGCAGGACGTGTTCATCTTTGCGGGGTCGATCGCCGATAACATCCGGATCGGGCGCCCGTCGGCGACGCGCGAAGATATCGAGCTCGCACTCCACCGAGTCGGAGGCACGCGCTTGCTCGAACGTCCAGGTGGGATCGATGCCGAGATCTCGGAGCGCGGATCGAACATGTCAGCGGGCGAGCTTCAGTTGATCTCGTTTGCCCGCGCGTTGGTTCGTGATTCGGACGTGCTCGTGCTCGACGAGGCGACCGCGAACGTCGATCCCGAGACCGAGGCCGTGATCGAGAGCGCGCTCGCGACGCTGTTCACGGGACGCACGAGTCTCATCATCGCTCACCGGCTCGCGACGGTTCGGCGCGCGGATCGCATCGTCGTTGTCGCCGAAGGGCGGATCGCCGAGCAGGGAACACGCGACGAGCTGTTGGCGGCCGGCGGTCTGTACGCGCAGCTCGAAGGCGAGCTCAGCGCATCATCGTCAGCTACCTAGCAGCGAGGCGTGAACGTAGTCAGCAGCGTCATCGTTGCGATTACTCTATCAGTCCATACCTGCGCTCCGAGCCAATCACGTAGCATGGAGGCGATGGCGCCATCGCGTGTCCACTTGATCTGCTTGCCGTTCGCAGGTGGCACCGCCGTCACGTACCGAACGTGGAAGCGCTCGTTGCCGGCATGGATCGACGTGGTTGCCGTCGAGCTGCCCGGCCACGGTACTCGTCTCGCCGAGCCGCAGAAGACGACGATGGACGAGCTCGTCCGTGTCGTTCTTCCCACCATCGAGAAGCTCGCGTCGCCCGTCGCGCTCTTCGGTCACAGCATGGGAGCTCGCCTCGGATACGAGCTCTGTCGTGCGCTGACGAACACGCCGGTCCATCTGTTCGCGTCGGGAGCGCCCGGTCCGCAGGTGCCGCGGCGCAGAAATCTCGCGCAGCTCTCGCGCACGGAGCTCATCGCCGAGCTAGCACGCATGAACCCCGCGGCGGCCGAGGTCTATCAGGATGAAGATCTGATGGAGCTACTACTGCCGATCATCCACACCGATCTCGCGCTCAGCGAGTCATATCGCGGCACCGTCGATCCGCCGATCGATGTTCCGATCACGGTGCTGACGGGCAGTGCGGACGAGGACGTGACACTGGACGAAACACGAGCGTGGAAGCTCGCTACGACGCGAGCGTTCGCGGAGCCGGTCGTGTACGACGGCGGGCACTTCTTCCTCGATGCGCACGCCAAGAGCATTCAGGAGATGATCGTCGACACGCTCGGCGCGTACCGCGGCTAGCCGGCCACTAGACCTGAATTTCCGAGAAGACGCCCTTCTGCAGATACATCGTGCGGCGGGCGCGGCGAGCAGCGTTGGGGTCGTGCGTCACGACCAGCAGTGTCTTGCCCATCTGATTGAGCATATCGAGCAGACCGAGGATGTCGTTTGCCGCGTTCGTATCGAGGTCGCCGGTGGGCTCGTCGGCGAGGATGATGCTCGGATCAGAGACAAACGCCCGCGCGATCGCGACGCGCTGCTCCTGACCACCGGAGAGCATCTTGGGGGTATGGTTCGCGCGGTCCGCGAGCCCGACGAGATCGAGCGCCGCCATCACGCGCCGCTTACGCTCTACCTTGGGCAAACCGAACATGAGGAGCGGAACCTCGACGTTCTCTGCTGCCGTGAGCACATCGATCAGGTGATAGCGCTGGAAGATGAAGCCGAGGTTGCGAGCGCGCCAGTCGCACAGCTGGTCGTCGGTCATCATCGCGGGCTCGGTGTGGCCGACGTAGACGTGGCCCGAGCTCGGCTTGTCGATACCGCCCGTCAGGTTCAAGAGGGTCGACTTACCAGAACCCGACGGCCCCATCAGCGCGACGTAGTCACCGGGTGCCACATCGAAGCTGACGCCGTTCAAGACAGTCGTGGATTGACCGCCGTGGTCGAACGTCTTCGCAACGTTCACGTACCGGACGCTCGTCGGTTCGCTCACTCTCGATGAGTACCCTACTTCTTCGCGTACCTGCTACGGGCAAAGTCCGCGACGCTCGGCAGCAGTCCGAGCGAAGCAGCGCTAGATATCGAGACCGCCGCCCTTTTTCTTGGGCGTCTTCTTCGGCACGTACCGGACCTTGGCTTTCGCCTTCGTCGCGGTCGTCTTCTTCGTGTCGGCAGGCGTCTTGTCGTCCGTCGTCGCAGTCGCGGGCGCAGCAGAGCCCGCATCAGAACCAGCCGCCGGCGTGTCGGTCTTAGCCGCGGTGTCGGAGCCCGTCGGCGGCCTTGTTGCGGCCGCGCTCCCTGCTGCGCTTCCGCTCCCAGCCGCTGGCGCCGTGGCCCCATCCGTCGTGGGGGGAGTCGGCAGCTGATCACCGAGGAAGCGCACCTGGACAGAGTTGCCGGGCTTGAGCACCGCGCCCGCGCTCGCATCGAGGTACGAGCGGACGAGCACCGTGCCGCGGCTGCGATCGGCCTGCGTCGAGATCTCTTTCACGCGCGCGATGAACGGCTTGTCGCGCGCCGCGTCCGTCGTGACCTCGGCGTACTGATTGAGCGCGAGACCTTTCAGATCGGTCTCGGACACATCGGCTTCCGCCACGAGCTGCGTCAGGTCGGCGAGGCGCATGACGCCAATGCCCGTACCGGCGGCGGCGACGGTTTCACCCGGGCGCGCGAGAATCTCGAGCACCGTACCGTCGACGGGCGAGTGGATCTTCATCGCCTCGATCTGTTGGCCAATGCGGTATGTCTCCGCCTGCGCGACCTCGACGGCGCCCTGTGCCGTGTCGACTTGCGACATCGTCGCCGCGCCGAGTTTCTGCGCTTCCCTCAAGCTCTTGGCCTGGCGCTGCGCATCACGAAGCTTCGCGTTGGCGAGATTGAGATCCGCGCGCAGCGACGTATCCTCGAGGATCGCGACGACCTGGCCCTTCGTGACGCGATCGCCGTTGTCGACCTTGAGCGCAGCGAGACGACCCGTCGTGCTCGCCGCGAGAACGATCGGCGCTTTGGCCGCGATGTAGCCCGACGCGACGAATCCCCCCGAGTGAACGGGGGCAGTCGTCGTCGGCATCGCGATGGGGGAGCCCGCCGCCGGTGCAGGCGGCGCATCCGTCGACTTGAACTTCGCGATGTACACGCCGCCGCCGATGAGCACCATCGCGAGCAGCACCCACGGAAGCTTCGACGGGCGATGCTGGATATAGGCAGGCGCGTACGTCGCGTTCGGCGCCATCTGCTGCATCTGCGGCAGAGGCGTGTGCATCTGCGGCTGCGGTCCTGGGCCCTTGTTCAAGCTCAGCGCGGCGAGGCCGGCGCGGCGCCGTTCATCGTGCGCGTTGATGGCGGCCGCTTCCGGCGGAAGCATCATCCCAATCTCCGTCGCCTCGTCGAGGCCATCGAACCCATGATGCGGCACCACTTGCTGCCGGGGCTGCGCAGGCTCCGTGGGCATGATCGGTGGCTGCGGCGTGTAACGTGGCTGCGCCAAGATTCCTCGACTCAAAGGCTAACGTCCCCAGTGCATATGATCAAGGAACAGCCCCACGAGGAGAATGTGGGCGTAGACGTACACTTGTTTGACACCTCGTCACGCGCCGGCTGATAATTTCACCGAGGAGAAAGCGTGGGCCCTCAATACGTTCTCGCGTGCGCGCTGCTCGGTGCCTGCGCCAACGCTCCAATGAGCCTCTTCGACGAGAGTCGTGAGGCGGGGGTGCACGTTTCTCCCAAGTTTCCGACGGATACGCGCGTCGCGGAGGGGCCGGCCCAGAGCCCCTCGGGCGCGATGACCTTGTTCGAGGCCTACCGGCTCGCGCTGGCAAAGAACGAGAACGTGAAGATTGCCGACGCGCGGATCGAGACCGAGCGACTCCTGCGGCGGCAGACCAAGGATCTGATCAAGCCGATCGTCGACTTGAACGGCTCCCAGCGCTATCAGCGTGACAATATCTCCAACTCTCAGGGCAAGGAAACCAAGCTCCAAACGTTGGCGGAAGCCAAGGTGTCGCAGCCGCTGTTTCGCCGCGGCGAATTCACGCTGCTGGAAGCGAACGATGAGGGCATCGAGGCGGCGCGTGCGGCGTTGTTGCGTGAACAGCAAACTCTCGCGCGCGATGTCGCTGTCGCATTCATCTCCGTGATTCGCACGCGAAAGCTTGCCGAGCTCGCGCTTGTCGACGAGCAGCGTGCGAAGGATCAGCTCGACGCGGCAATCGCACGCGCGAAGTCCGGCAACGCACTCAAGAACGCCGAGCTGCAGGCACGCGTCGACGTGAAGCGCGCAGAACAGCGGACGGCGTCCACCAAGCGAGACGTGGTCGTTGCCGAAGCAACGTTCTTCCGCCTGGTCGGTGACGGGGCTCCCAAGCAGCTCGCGATTCCGCCCGAGCCCCCGCTTCCGACATCGGACAAGTCGTTCGCGCAAGCGCAGGAGCGCCCGGATCTCGTCGAGCTACAGCACCGCGAGGAGCAAGCTCGCGCGAACGCGGATGCCGCATCCCAGAAGCGGTGGTGGCCGCGCGCAGATGTCGTCGGCCAGCTCGACTACTACACACCCGCAGCGTTCGGATCGCCTACCAGTTCTCACAATCTCGAGTGGATCGTTCTCGGCACGCTCACGATCCCGGTGTTCGAAGCGAATCAGCACACGGACGCACTCTCCCGCGCGAACGACCTCCACATCGCCGAGCTCGAGCGCGAGTACCAGCTGCGCGTCATCAGCGAGGATGTCGCGTCCGCGATCGCGCAGGTCATCGGCGCGCAAGAGGCCTCCAAGCTCGCGAACGAACAGCTCCAGGCAGCGAAGGATCTCTATTCGCTCGTGGACAAGCAATTCAAGCTCGGCGCCGTGACTTACATCGAAATCACGAACGCGCAGAACGTGCTCGTCGAGGCCGAGAACACGTACGAGGTCAGTAACATGGACCGAATCTCGGCTCTCTACGACTACTTGTACGCGACCGGCGCGATCGACCTTTCGAACACGAAGTGATCAGCGGGTATCATGGCCGAGATGGATGATCGCGAAGTCTCCGAGGAGCTAGTCGCGTCCTATCTCGACCCTACCGCGTCTGAGATGCAGCACATCGGGAGCCACGAGCTTCCGAGCGAGGTGGAGGTCGGAGCGATCCTCGAGCTCAGTCGCGCGCTCCTCTTTCCAGGCTACGCCGGTCCGCAAGTCGGACAGGTCGATCGCGCGTTGCTGCGCGCCGCAGTTCACGTGCGGATCGCCGAGCTGCGTACCACGCTGCATCGCCAGGCCTACCGCGCGATCCATCATCAGCATCGCGTCTCGCACGCGCCCGATCGCCGCGGTTGCACCGAGTGCACGACGCGCGCGCACGCCGTCACGTCGACGTTCATCTCCGAGCTGCCGACGTTGCGCAAGCAGATCCGGCTCGATCTCGAGTACGCGTTCGAGAGCGATCCGGCAGCGACGGGCATCGAAGAGATCCTACTGACGTATCCAGGCGCTTACGCGATCACCGTCTATCGCATCGCAAACCGGCTGCTCCGCGAGGGTTGCGGAATCATCCCGCGCATGATGGGCGAGAACGCGCATCGCCTCACCGGGATCGATATCCATCCCGGCGCGACGATTGGAAGTGCGTTCTTCATCGATCACGGTACGGGTGTCGTGATCGGCGAGACGAGCCTGATCGGCAACCGCGTGCGCATCTACCAGGGCGTGACGCTCGGCGCGATCTCGGTGCCTCAGGGCACTGCGCGACCCGAGCCGAACGAGCGCCGCCATCCGACGATCGAGGACGACGTCGTGATCTACGCGAACGCGACGATCCTCGGCGGCACGACCACAATCGGCGCTGGCGCCGTGATCGGTGGTAACGCATTCATCACCGCCTCCGTGCCGGCCGGCGCGAAGGTGTCGTGGTCGGGGCGCACGCAGCGCTAGCGCGCCGGGTACCTTCTCTTCGAGCGCAGTAACGGCTTAGGATTGGGTATGGCGCTCGGAGACATCGTTCCCCTCGACAAGATCTGGCTCAACGGCAACCTCGTGGCATGGAAAGACGCGACGGTGCACCTCATCGCGCACGTCATGCACTACGGCTACGGTGCGTTCGAGGGCATCCGCAGCTACAAGACCACCGACGGTCGCTCGGCGGTGTTCAAGCTCGACGCGCACATCCGCCGTCTGTTCGACTCGATGAAGATCCTCGACGTGCCGATGACGCGCACCCACGACGAGCTCGTGAAGGCGTGCCTCGACACGATCCGCGCGAACAAGCTCGACGAGGCGTACCTGCGTCCGATGGCGTACGTCGGTGAAGGCGCGCTCGGCTTTGGCGCGATGACGAACCCGACGAACGTCGCGGTGCTCATGTGGGAGTGGGGCGCGTACCTCGGCGCCGAGGGACTCGCGAACGGCATCCGCTGCAAGATCTCGTCGTTCCCGCGCCACCACGTCGGCATCGGCATGGTGAAGGCCAAGGTCATCGGTCAGTACGTCAACGCGATTCTCGCCAAGCGCGAGGTGACCAAGCTCGGGTTCGACGAAGCGATCCTCCTCGACGTCGATGGTTACGTGACGGAGGCGTCCGGTCAGAACCTGTTCATCGCACGCGACAACGTGGTGAAGACCGCGCCGCTCTCGTCATCCATCCTGCCCGGCATCACGCGCGATGTCGTGATCCAGCTGTGCAAAGAGGCGGGCTACACGGTGCTCGAGGAGCGCTTCACGCGCGACGAGATGTACGTCGCCGACGAGGTGTTCCTGACGGGCACCGCCTCGGAGGTCGCGCCGGTCCGCGAGGTCGATCAGCGTCCGATCGGCACGGGCAAAGCGGGCCCGATCGCGAAGAAGCTACAGGAGATGTACACGGCAGCCGTGCGTGGCGACAGCGCCAAGCACCGCGAGTGGCTCACGTACGTCTAGAAGTACGACTGCAGCGTTCCGCGGCGCCGCACATCGAGCGTCGAGCAGTGAAAGCTACCGCCGTGCTTGTAGCAATTGCGGTACGCGACGGGGATCGGCGTGAAGCCCCAGTCCTTCAGGAAGTTGATGAACGGCTCCTCCTGCGCCTCGCAGACGATGCGCTTCTCGTCGAGGGACAGGATGTTCATCACGAGCCACTCGAACCCGCGGAACGACGGCAGGTTCTTCGGATACGTCGTGCGCGGGCACTCGCGAATGTCCCAGCCGGCCTTCTTGAAGATGTCGAGCGCGTTGCCCTTCGCGGGCCGATCGGGATTCACGAGCAGCTTGCCGGGCGCGAGCGGCATGAACGTCGCGTCGATGTGCACCGCGCGATCGTCCTCGAACTCGATCGTGTGAACGTTGTAGCTAGGCCCGAGGTGGCGGCGGAGCCACTCGATACCGAACTCGTTCGTCGTGTGCGAGCGCTGGAAGAAGATGTCCTTGCCACAGCGCACCAGGTCCGCGGCGTCCCACACCGGCTCGTACTCCGTCGTGATCCAGTCCCAGTCCTTGCCCATCTTCGGCGACGACACGTAGAGCTTGTCGGACATCTCCGGCTTCGGCGCCTGCGTCCACCGCGCGCCGTGCTTGAAGTACGTCTTGCACAGCGTGCGGAACGAGCGGTACTCGAAGAATCGCGAGCGCCACGACATCGGCGATTCGATCAGCTCGTTGCCGATCGCGGTGACCACGTCGCGCGGGTTGTACTGACCAAAGCCACCAGGCGAGTAGAAGTCGGGGCTCGAGTAGGGAACCGTGTTCTCCATGAGGTCCGGGCGCCGGACCGTGATGCCCTCCGCCTCGAGAACGCGCACGAGCTCCGCGATCTCCTTCAGCGCAGGCGCCGTCTGCTCGTCGGTAAACGGCTGCCCCGCGTTGCGCAGGTGGTACTCGCGGATGGTGTCGCGGTGCTCGTGGGGGATCATCGCCTCGAAGCCGGGCTCCCACTGCGTGACGACGGTGCCCTCGACGAGACCGACGATCACTTCCTCTAGCGGATCCCACTCGGTGTGACAGCTGACGACCCACTCGTTGGCCATGGTTCGCATGTTACCGTCGATCGGCGATGCAGGAGCGTGGGCCGCTACAGTTCAGTCTGTTCTTTTTCGCCGCGAGTCCGGAGGACACGGCCGGAGATCTGTATCGCCTGCTCCTCGAGAGCGCGAAGTTCGCCGACAGCCACGGCTTCGCAGCGGTGTGGACACCGGAGCGACACTTCCAGAAGTTCGGGGGCCTCTACCCCAACCCGAGCCTGACGAGTGCCGCGCTCTCGACCATCACGTCGAACATCGCCCTGCGCGCGGGCAGCGTGGTCGTCCCCCTGCAGAACCCGCTGCGCATCGCGGAGGAGTGGGCCGTCGTCGACAACCTCTCCAAGGGCCGCGTCGGTCTCTCGTTCGCATCCGGCTGGCACGCTGATGACTTCGTCCTCGCCCCCGACGTCTACGCGAATCGCCGCGAGGACATGATCACGAAGATCGCGATGGTGAAGAAGCTGTGGCGCGGCGACGAGGTGCTCCTGCCCAACGGCGAAGGCCGTGAGATTCCCGTTCGCATCCAACCGCGCCCTATCCAACCCGAGCTCGACATCTGGCTCACGTGCCAGCAGGACGCGAGCTTCACGACGTGCGGCGAGCTCGGCTACAAGGTGCTCACGAACCTGAACTACAAGAAGCGCGACGACCTCGCGCGCAAGAGCCTCATGTATCACGAGGCCTCGCAGAACGCCCACGGACGCCACGGGCACTTCTCACTGATGGCGCACACGTTCGTCGGCACCGACGACACGCACGTTTGGTCCGTCGCGGGCACGGCGTTGATGCGCTACCTCGAGACGCGCGTCGACATGGACGCGAAGCTGATCGAGGACCTCGAGATGTCCCCCGAGGATCGCGCGTTCCTCGCGCGCCGCGGCACCGAGCAGTTTCTCGGCGAGACGAGCTTGATCGGCACCGAGGCCACCTGCATCGAGCGCGCGGCCGACTTTCACGCGCTCGGCGTCGACGAGGTCGCGTGCCTCATCGACTTCGGCGTGCCGTTCGACGAGGTCATGGCGAGCCTCGAGCGCGTCGTGAAGCTCAAGGCCGCGCTCAGTTGAGCGGGGTCCACGCCAGACCGAGAGCAACGGTGCTCGCGTTCTGCGTGTTCTGGCTGAGCTTGATCTGATCGATGAAGCGGCGGTAGTCGAGCGACACGCTCAGCTGGTCGTTGATCTCGTAGCCGATGCCACCACCGAGGAGGAAGATGTCCTCCTTCAAGATCGCGTCGTGGAAGTAGTTCTCGTTCGCCGTTCCTGCGGTCTTGAACGGGCCGTCCTGGTTGACGGGCTGCGGGAAGATATCGCCGAACGTGATGCCGCCGTGCGCGATGCGCGACTGGGCAGCGAGGTGGAGGTCGAGCTTGTAGTCGAGGAGCTTCGTTCCGACGACGAGTGCGATGTCGCTGTAGTTCTGGCTGTACTTCTTGATGTCGTGGTTGGTGTCCATCGCGCTCGTGCGGTCGTACTTCTCCGAGAGCGTGAACTCGTACTGCAGGTGCACGTACGACGCGGTGCCGATGATGCGGCCAACAGCGAGGCCCGCATGGAGCTGCTTGAGGTGGCGACCAGCGACCGTGTTACCGACGGTCTCGTAGTCGGCGACGGGGATCGAGACCGCGAGGAGCGGCGTGAGCGCGACCGGATCCTCGAGGAGCTGATAGCGCGCGCCGACGCGCAGGTCCGTCAGCGTCGAGTGATAGCTGCCATCGTCGTACGTCGCGACCGTCTCGCCGTTGCCAGGCTGCGCGTGCGCGAACGAGCCCGGGTTCCGGTACTTCAGCAGCATGAACGGCATCGAGACGTTCACCGCGAGCTTCTCGATCGGGATGTACTCGGCGGCGAGCGTGAACTGGTGCGTCGTCGACCCCGCGTTGTCGAAGTTGTAGGACGTGTTCGTCACGACCTTGTCGGACTGCGAGAAGTTGTAGTCGAGGGAGACGCCGAGCTGGCCCTTGTCGGGCACCCACGCCTGTGCGGACGCAGTGGCGTGTACGGCGCCGATGGCGGCGAGCGAAAGAATGCCGTGGCAGAGCCAGCGTTGCTGCATGTTCGAACCCCAAGAACCAGATTACGCTAGTGTTCCGCCGGGGCGCAGTTCTTGGGATCCACAATCGGATACGCGGCCGTCACACTCGCTGCGCTGCTTCTCGGCTGCTCGTCGCCTACACCGGGACGCGTAGTCGTCGCAGTCACGGTCGACTGGGAGGGCGCCTATATATCTGACGAGGGCCTCGACGCGATCGACAAGCTCCGCAAGGCGCCGTCGATCCCCCTGACCCACTTCATGTCCGCCGCCTACTTCACCAAGGCCGAGCCTGACCCCGACGTCCAGCGCGAGCTCGCCGATGCGCTCGAGCCAGGGGACGAGCTGGCCGCGCACCTCCACGGGTGGGCCTCGCTCGCAAAAGCAGCCGGCGTCGAGCCGCGCGTGAGCCCCTCGTTCATCACGGGCACCGACGAGCTGCAGAAGGTCGGCGACGGTGACACGGGCTTCGATCTCGATCTGGACGCGTACTCCACCGCCGATCTGCGCGCACTCGTCCGGACGACCCGCGAGCTCCTCGGCAAGGTCGGACCTGTCTCCGATGCGTTCCGCGCGGGCGGCTACGTTGCGGGACCGCGCCTCCGGCGTGCGCTCGTCGACGAGGGCATGACGATCGACTCGTCCGCGATCGATCCTCGCCAGCTCGCGAGCGATCCCGTGTTCGCGGCGCGCGTCGCCGAAACATGGGGCACGCCGAAATCGCAGCCGTGGCTCGTCGACGATCTCGTCGAGCTACCGATCGCCGCGGTCGCCGATCGCGTGACCGCCGCAGATGTCACCGCCGTGCTGTCGTCGGCGATCGACGAGCTCGGAAAGCACCCCGACCGCGACGTGTTCGTCGTCCTCGCGCTGCACCAGGAGACGGCTGGCGATCACGCAGCGGCGATCCGCGCTGGCCTCGACGCGGCGCGCGCGAAGAGCAGCTCCCTCGCGTTTGTCACGGTCTCGCAAGCGGCGGCCCGCGCTCGGGCGCAGCTCGGCCGTTAGTCCTCAGTCGCGGCAGTAGCCGTCGGTGCCGCATCCCCGCGACGGCTGTGGGCAGTCAGCCTCTGTCGTGCACGTCGGAATGCAGAGCGGCGCGTGCTCCATCATGCGGCACTCGCACGTCCCGCACTCGTCGTTGCTGCCGAGCACGCATACCTTCTGGTACCCGACAGTTGTCGTCGGGCCGCAGCGGTCGGGCGGCGCATCGATCGTCGGGTCCGCGTCGACCGTGGACGCCTTCCCACCGTCGTTACAGCCAGCAAACAACGCGGCAGCGACGAGCGCGATCGTCGGGATCAGTCGCGACAATAGAAGCCCATGCCCGCGCCCTGACCCTCGCAGCCGCGCGACGGCGACGGGCAGTCGGCGTCCGACGAGCACGGCTTGTCGCACTTGCTGTCGTGGATGATCATGTGGCACTCGCACGAGCCGCACTGGCTGTTGTCGGTACACACCCCGAGAAAATCGATCGTGCTGGCGCCGCAGGTACCTCCCGCCGGAGCGTCGATATCCGAGACCGGAGCATCGATCATTGGCTGCGACGCCGGCAGCGGGTCGTCCTTGCAGGCAGCGAAGGTGAAGGCGGCAGCGACGAAGAACGCAGCGGTTAAGCGAATCCCCACGGTAAAATCATACCGCAATTGGGCAGCTGCTTAACAATTCCTCGACGAGATCCGAGATTCCCGATGTCGCACGAGGTGGGTGTGCGATGGCGCATTCGGTCACTACTCGCGTGCCGCCGTAGACTTTACTTGCCGCGCAAAACGCTGTTACGGTGCTCTGTAGGGGGATTACTACGATGACCTTGTCTCGCTTTGCGTTCGGTTTTGCTTTTGTCAGTGGTTCACTTCTCGCGGTCGGCGCCTGTGGCGGCGGCGGCGGAGCTGATCCGATCGATGCTCGTATCGATACGGCGCCCGGCAGCGACTCCGGTCCGGGCAGCGACGTGCTGCCGCCGGTGGACGCGCGGCCTGTCGACTTCGGCTCGAACGAAGGTGGCGAGGTTCGCCTCGAGTACATTCGCCATGCGAACGGCACGGGTGTTGGCGCGCGTGGCACGGCGTTCTTCTACAAGGACTCTGGCACCACGAAGTTCTGGCCCTTCCTTGATCTCAACGGCTGCACGGATCTGAGCGGCACCAACGGCAACGGCAAGTGGCCCAAGGCTCAGAACCCCGACGGCGAGCGCGTCTACTACGACGTCGGCTCGAACGTGACGGCAATCGGCGGCCCGCAGCCATTCGTTCTCGCAAAGAACGCCACTGCCGCCAAGGATCCGGTGGGTCGTAGCGAGCTCGCGAATCAGTGGTACTCCAACCCGTTCACGGCGATGGACTCGGACGGAGCGACGTTTCTGCCCGCCGATACCGTTTACGACATCGTCGTCCCGGGAACTGCGGACTACGCCGGTCACATCTACGACAACGCGCTCTACATGCCGGGAGATTGGTCGATCGACTCGCCGGCGTTCGGTATCACGCCGATCCAGACGACTGCTGCCACGGATGAAACGTACGTGTTCAACAACGTGACGAACCATCCGATCACGAACCCGGACGGCAGCACCTCCGAGATTCAGTATCTGATCGCGTTCACGGGCGCGAATGGTCCCGCCGTCATCTGCGTGAAGAAGGCGGATGCCGGTGCGAAGACAACGATCACGGTGCCGGGTGCGATGGTGAACGTTGCGCGAACTGCGTACCCGACGGGTGGTCAGGTCGCGCGCCAGACGGTCTCGCACACCGTCCGCGAGCTCGTGAACGAGACCGGCGCACCGACCGGCAAGCGCATCGACTTCCTCGGCGTCTGGTGCTACGCCGGCCAGACCTATCTCTCGACGCCCTGAACTTAGGTATGACTCCGGTGCATGCGCATGACTCGCGTGATCTGCATCGGGCTCGCGGCGGTTCTCGCCACTACTGGTTGTAAACGTACTGACGAAGCGCGCCCCTCCGCTGGCTCGGGAAGCGGAGGTGGCAGCGCAGCACCCGAGAGCGGCGTAAATGCCGACGCGTTGGGTGCTCTTTCGTTTCCCCTGACGGAGGGGACGCCCGACGCGCGCGCGCACTTCATGCGCGGCCTGCTCGCGTTGCATTCGTTTTGGTACGACGAGGCGCTCCGCGAGTTCACGGCCGCGTCCGCCGCTGACCCGTCGATGAACATGGCCCACTGGGGCCAGGCGATGAGTCACGTGAAGATCCTCTGGGGCGAGGACGATGTGATGGCCGCGAAGATGGCTCTCGCATCGATGCCCGATCCCGACAAGCTCTCGCCGTACGAGCAAGCGTGGATCTTAGCGACGGTGGCGCTGCTCAAGGCGCCCGACGTTCGGAGTAGTCGCATCGCGTTCGCCCAAGCGCTGGACGACATGTACATGCAGTACCCCGACGACGAAGTGATGACGTTCTACGCGATCACGCTGCTCTCGACGATCCGTCCCGAGAATCCCGACAACCTCGCCATTCGCGAGAAAGCGGCGATGCTCGCGGCGAAGGTGTTCGCGAAGAACCCGCACCATCCGGGTGCAGCGCATTATTTGATTCACGCCGACGACACGCCGGCGCTCGCATCCAAGGCTCTCGATGCCGCGCGCGCGTATCGCACGATCGCGCCGGCCGCGTTTCACGCGCAGCACATGCCGGCCCACATCTTCGCGCGGCTCGGCATGTGGTCCGACGCGATCGAGAGTTGCGAAAAGGCATGGGACAGCTCGGTCGCATCCATGCAGCGGAACAAGCTCTCTGCAAACCACGCCGACTTTCACAGCCTGCAGTGGTTGGTCGAGATGCCCTTCGAGCTCGGACATCGCAAGGCGGCCGATGCTGCACTCGCGAAGTTTGCGATGGCGATCAAAGCGGGTCTCTCGCGCCGTTATCGCGGGTTCTACGCGAGCGAGGTCGCGTCGTATCTCGCACGCACGTCCGAGTGGAACCGCGTCGACGAGCTGCTCGCTCCACTCTCCGCCGCGCCCGCGGAGGACGGCCCCGACGTGGGCGCGACGAGCTCGTGTGGTGGTGCCGCGATGGCCGCAGGTGAGCTTGGAGAAACGATCGCAGTCCTCGAGACGCGCGCGCGTGCTGCGGCGATGCAGCACGATATCGATGGAACGAAGAAGCTGATCGGTGAGCTCGACGCAGCACACGCGCAGCTCGCGCCGACCCTCAAGGCATCACAACCCGCCGCTGTCATCACTGTTCTCGACGCACAGTCGGATCGATTGAAGCGCGAGCTACTCGCACGCGCGGCCAACGACAACACCGCGCTGATCGCGGTGCTGCGCGAGCTCGTCGACGCGGCTCATGTAGACATGGGCGGCGAGAGCAACCCGACCGCATTCCTCGCGGAGGAAGAGCTCGCCGATGCGCTGCTAGCGGCGAAAGATTCTCCGAAAGCTGCTGAGGCCTACGCCCACGTGCTCGCGGAACAACCGAGTCGCGCGCATTCGCTGCTCGGCGCTGCGCGCGCGGCGACAGCGCAAGGCGATGCACAGTCCGCTGCTCGTTCGTATGCGGCACTCGTCACACTGTGGGACAGCGCTGACCCAACAACGCCGGGGCTCGACGAGGCACGCACTTCGAAACACTGACGATGAGCTCGTCGGTTGGTATTCTCTCGGCAGGGGGAATACCAATGAAACTATTTCGCTTCGCTTGTGGTTTTGCGTTCGTGACCGGCTCTCTTCTCGTCGGCGGCTGCGGCGACGACGGTGCAAAAACTGTCGATGCTGCGATCGATGCACCGCCGGACGCGCGCGTGCCCGACTACGGCTCCGACGAGGGCGGTGAAGTCCGCGTCGAGTACATGCGCTTCCCGAACGGCATGGTCGGCGCGCGCGGTACTGCGTTCTTCTACAAGAACTCGGGCACGACGAAGTTCTTTCCGTTCCTGAACCTCAACGGCTGCACGGATCTCACCGCGAAGACCAAGTGGCCCGTCGCGCAGAATCCGGCGCCCGAGCGCGAGTACTACGATGTCGGCGACAACGTCACGGTCAGCGGCGGCCCGAGTCCGTTCGTCATCGCGAAGAACACAACCGGCACGCCGGCCACGGATCCCGTCGGTCGCAATCATCCCGCGAACGATTGGTACTTCAATCCAGTGAACGGCATGACGGACACTGATGGCGGCATGTATCTGCCGGCCGACACTTATTACGACGTGGCGCTTCCAGGCTCCGCAACGTACGCCGCCAAGACGTATACACACGCGCTCTACATGCCGGCTGACTTCGCGCTGACCACGCCGGCGTTCGCGGGAACGATCAACTTCCCGCCCGCCACCGCGCAGACGTTTACATTCACCAATCCGACGAGCCATCCGCCGGAGGGCGTGGACGTGCAGTCGATCGTCGCGTTCACCGGTGCGAACGGTCCGGCCGTCATCTGCGCCGAGCCGGCCGACGGATCCGTCACCGTTCCGGCAGACATGATGGATATCGCGCGCACGGCGTATCCGACCGGTGGTCAGCTCGCGCGGCAGACCGTGTCGCACGTCGTCCAAGAGCTCGTCGACGAGACGGGGGCTGGCACGGGGCGTCGCCTCGACTTCCTCGGTGTGTGGTGCTACGCGGGCACGGCGTTCACCACGGTGACGAACTAACGCACGGCGCGCTACATCCCGCAGCCAGGTGTCGTCGGGACGTTGTGGCCATACGGGTCGAGCGAATCGGCGACGGTGACGAACTTGTGGTCGGTCGCGTAGCTGCCGGTCGCGTTCTTCAGCTCTGCGGTGAGCTCGATCTGTTTGCCGACCAAGACGTCAGTGCCCCAGCAGGTATTGAAGAAGACGACGAGCTCGCTGACGTAGTCATAGCTACCGACCGCGCTCGGCGCGTAGGAGCCGCGATCGCCGCAGTCGCCGGGAAGCTGGAGCGGTGCGTCGAAATCGACAAACCTGGCACGCACGCGCGTGGCCGGATTGCGCACATCGACAGTCGTGCCGGGCACTCCAGGGTCGAACCCGCTCATCCGGGTCCGCACATTCAGCCTGAAGCCGCCCGTGACTCCGTACTCGAGGTTCAGCGTGTCGGGCATCTCCGCGAACGCGGTTCCCCCTTTGCCGAGCTCGAGCGTGCCGCGCGGGATCGGCGCGATCGACGGCCAGCATTGGAACTCCGGCCGCGCATCGACACCACCGTCGATGTCAGGTGACGAGCCGCCATCGCCGCACGCAGCGAGGAGCTCCGCCCATACGGCAGCTACCGCGAGCGACCTCATCGCGCGGCTACTGCCCGCAGCCGGGCGTCGTCGGAATGTTCTGGAACGTCGGGTCGAGAATATCGGCGACCGTGATGGTCTTGCTATCCGTCGCGTAGCTGCCGCTCGCGTCCATCAGCTCGGCGGTGATCTTGAGCTGCTTGCCAACCAAGCTGTCGTTTCCCCAGCAGGTGTTAAAGACGACCGCGATCTCGTTGTAGTAGTCGTAGCCGCCGGTCGCGTTCGCGACGTAGGAGCCACGATCGCCGCAGTCGCCAGGAAGCTGGAGAGCTGCGTCGGAATCAACAAACTTGCCGCGCACGCGCGTTGCCGGATTTCGGCTGTCGACGGTTGTACCGGCCTCTCCGGCATCGATCCCGGTCATGCGCGTCCACACCTTGACCATGAAGCCGCCCTGAAACCCGTACTGGAGGTTCAGTACCTCCGGCATCTCCGAGAACGCCGTCCCGCCCTTACCGAGCTCGACGGTGCCGCGCGGGATCGGATCGACCGATGGCCAGCACATGAACTCCGGCCGCGCATCGACGCCATCGTCACTGCTGCCGCTCCCGCCATCGATGTCAGGCGAGGAGCCGTTCGACGTGCCGCACGCGCTGAAAAACGCCGCGAAAAGAACGGCTGCCGCGATCGACCTCATCGGGGAAATTGTACTCGATAGATAGCGCGGCTGGGAGCGCGTTCTTCTTAACGAGGCTGTTGGGCACCGCCGCCCGCCGAGCACACTGCTGCCTTGAAAAATCAGCAAGCGACACCGAATTTTCATGGTGGCCATCGCAGTGAACGCGCCGCCGCCGGGTCGTAGTCGAAGCTCCCACGGGCTATGGAGACGTATTTCGTAGCTCCGCGCATTCGCTCGCAAGAACGCCCTCCCTTACCGAGCTCGACAGTGGCGCGCGGCATCGGATCGACCGAGGGCGCAGCACATGAACTCCGGCCGCGTCGACACCGTCGTCGCCGCTAGATGTCGTGCGTTCGAATTGCGCACTTTGTCGTCGGTTCGGCGCTAGACTCGGCCGAGATGGCGACTCCGGCCAGCGGGCGCGTCAGCTACGAGCAGTACGTCGAGGACGAGGTTCACGGAGATACCAAGCATGAGTGGGTGCACGGTGTCGTCTATGCGATGGCTGGCGGTTCGATCGAGCACAGTCGGCTCGCTGCGAACATCGGAGCGGCGTTGCGCGCGGGCCTCGGTGGCTGTGACGTGTATCAGTCCGACGCGATGATCTTCGTGGTGGCGGCGGATGCCGCGACCTACGCGGACGTCGCGGTGGTGTGCGGCCCCACCGACGTGCGTCGCGTCGCACGCGAGGGGCGCACCATCGGTGAGGCGCTGCTCAACCCGACTATCGTCGTCGAGGTGCTGTTGGAGGGAACCGAAACCTACGACCGCGGCGAGAAGTTCGGCTACTACATGCAGATCCCATCACTGCGCGAGTACGTGCTGGTGGCACAGCGCGAGGCGTGCATCGAAGTGTTCCGTCGGCCGCTCGAGGGTGGCAGATGGGCGCACGAAAAAGCAGGTGCCGGTGGCTCCATTGCGATCAGTGGTGCGCCGATCGCGATCGACGACATCTACCGGCGAGCCGCGACCAGCTGACAGCTCCGCTCATCTGAGGTTCGAGAGTCACCACCGACATCACTCCGCTCTGATCGAGGGCATGAGAGCCGTCCCGATGTGGGGGCTGGTGAGCCCTACTTCTTCTCGACGGGGCCGTTGGCCGCGGTCCACGCTTTGAAGCCGCCTGCGACGTGGGCCACGTTGTCGAAGCCCATGTCCTTCAACGTCTTGGCCGCGAGGGCCGAGCGACCCGCGCTCGCGCAGTAGAGCACGAGCTGCTTGCCCGACGAGAACACGGGCTTGTGGTAGGGACTTTCCGGATCCGCGTAGAACTCGAGCATGCCGCGCGGGAAATGCTCGGCGCCGGGAATCTGGCCGTCACGAGCGACCTCGTCGGCCTCGCGCAGATCGATGAACGCGACGTCCGGCTTGCCGACGGCCGCGATGCCCTCCGCAGTCGTCCAGGTCTTTACCTCGCCGTTCGCCTCGGAAACGAGCTGCTTGAATCCCTTCTTCATGGTCCCTCCAGCTTCGACATTAGCGCCGCCCTCGCGCGCGGAGCAAGGCGCGGACACGTGGTACGCTAGCAGGCCAACATGTCGTCAGCTTCGACGGTGAACGCGCCCTCTACGCGGTCACACCCCGCCGACAAGTTCTCGTGGGAACGCTCCGTCAAGGGCGACGTGACGATGCTGTCGATGCACGGCACGTTGAACGAAGAGTTCGAGGCCAAGAAGCTGGCCGAGGCCGTGAAGACGAAGAACGTCGTCGTCGCGATGGCCGATGTTCGCCGGATCGCCTCGTTCGGTATGGCCGAGTGGATGGACTTTCTCCGTCGGATGTCTGATCGCGACGTCTACCTCGTCGAGTGTTCGACGTACGCGGTGAGCCAGCTCAACCTCGTCAGCGGTCTGCTCGGCCAGGCCAAGCTCGTCAGCTTTTACTCGTCGTATCGCTGCTCCGGCTGCAACACCGCGTCGAACAGCCTGTTCTTGATCCCGCGCGATCGTCAGATCATTCGCGATCTGCCGGGCAGCGAGTACCAGTGCAGCAACTGCGGCGGCGCATCGCGCCTCGAGGAATATCCGGCCGCGTTCTTCGACACGATCTCGAACCGCGACGCGTTCGAAATCGATGACGACGTCCTCACGTTCTTCCGCAACCAGCTCAAGTACGACCTGACGCCGGACCTCGCGCGGTTCCGCGCCGTCGGCACGCAGCTCGAGGACATCTCGTACATGCGCTTGTCGGGTCAGCTCGCGCGACTGCCGAGCGACAAGCTCGCGCACGCCGCCCGCGCTCGCACGATCATGGATCTCGAGGGCGTCGCGTTCGACGACGCTGGCGTCAGCGCGTGGGAAGAGTGCATGAGCACGATCCTGCCCAAGGTGAAGCAGCTGCAACTGCACGGCTGCCCGGCGGGGTTCCTCGAGGCCGCCGTCTCTGTCGCGGATCTGCGCGATGCGGTGAAAGTCCGGTCGTTCACGTACGCCTACGAGTGCATGCGCTGCGATGCGATGCGGCCGCGCGAGATCGATGTCGCGGCGAACTTGGAAGATCTCGTCATGGGCAAGCTGCCCGACAGCGCGTGTCCGACGTGCAAGTCGACGCTGATCGGGATGCCGTCGGCCGACCTGGTCGCGGTGCTAAAGGCGCTGCCGGCGCGCGACCGCGATCCTGTCCTCGAGAAGTTCTTCGGCAAGGCGCGCCAAGAGGCCGCGGCCAAGCTCGAGAATCTCCTCGTCGTCACCGCCAAGAAGCCGATGGCGCCGGCGAGCACGGGCCGCGGAGGGTTGTTCGCGGTGCTCGGCTTGATCGTCGTCGTGCTCGGTGCGGTCGGCTGGTTCGCGATCGATGCGTGGCGCAACCAGAAGCAGATCGAGAACAAGATCGTCATGCCGACTGTCGTCGCCGACGCCGCGCCGGCCAAGCCGACGTTCCCGCGTCCCGACTGGATCACGGAGGACACGCCGTCATCCTCGTACTGCCAGGACATGATCAATCGCGTGATGTGCGTCGGCGTCTCGTCGTACCGCACCAATCGCGACGAGGCGGTCGGTGAAGCGAACGACGCAGCGCTCGACGAGCTCGTGAACACGGTCGCGCTCAAGGTCCCCGAGACGTTCTTCAAAGAGAGCATCGTTCCAACGTACGCAGCGGCCCGTAACGCGCAGCTCGGTGCGGTCCACGCCGCAGAGGCGGAGCGCACGGGCGACGCCTACAAGAACGCACAGAAGGCGGCCGCGGCGAGCCGGCGCATTGTTACGGAAGCACTTCGGGCGACGGGGAGCGCGGCCGTTCCTGCCCAGCGCTCGGACTGGCACTGGGAGGAGTACGCGGCCGACGGCGGGGGCCCGAACGAGCAGCTCGTCTTCGTTCGCTACGACGTCGCTCTCGACGCTGTTCGCTCTCTCGTGGAGCATTACTCTGTTCCCGTTTCGACCATCGGCGGCGCTTCGCTCGTGACCGCGTTCCCGGGCCTCGGCTGGGAGAGCCCCGACCTCGCGAGCGGTGCGGTCGTGATCAAGCCGGGCACCAAGCTCGCCCGCAGTGGCGTGAAAGCAGAGACAGTTATCGTCGCCATCGACGACCAACCTGTGGGTGACGCGCTCCAGCTTTCTCGTGCTCTCGAAGCTGCCGACAAGGCACACACCGAGGTGCACCTGAAGATCGTGACGCCTGGCGCACCGACGGCGACGCTCAGCGTCAAGCTGTAGCCAGGAAAGCTACACAAGGCGACATCGGAACGCCTGACGCGATCCGTGGACCCGTCTGTGGTCCTGGCGTAGCATGGCAGCAGTACATGGGGGACACCATCGGCAAGCCGCTGGCTACATGGCCTGTCGACTCCATCGACTCGACCGACGATAGCCTCGATCAGGAGTCGATCATCAGCATCCAGGCGGAGCAGATGCACACGCCGATGCCGACGCGGGTCTCGGAGCGTCGCACCGTTCCCAAGATGATCACGAACGTCGATCCGTTCGCGAACATCAACTCGTGCACGCCCGAGCACATCGAGAAGCTCGCGACGATCCTCGAGATCCGCGGCGCTCAGCCTCGTCAGACCAAGATGCGCGACGCGTGCTTTAACGCGGCGGGTCTTCGCAAGGGCATGAGCGTCCTCGAGATCGGCTGCGGCACCGGCGTCGTCACGCGCGAGCTCGCCCGCATCGCCGGTCGCGATGGCCGCGTCGTCGGTATCGACGTCAGCACGGCGCTGCTCAGCTACGCGCGCGGTCGCACGGTCCCGGGCGGCGTCCCGATCGACTATCGCATCGGCGACGCGTACGACCTGGACTTCGAGAACGACGCGTTCGACGCGAGCTGTTCGATCACGCTCCTCGCGCACCTGCACAATCTCCAGGCCGTCGTCGCCGAGATGATCCGCGTGACGCGCCAGACCGTGATGATCCTCGACCAGGATTATCAGACGCTCGTATTCGAGAACAGCGACACCAAGCTGACGCGCAAGATCCTCCAGCACGGCGCGGACTACAACGTTCTCGACGGTTGGTGCGGTCGCAAGCTGCCCGGCCTGCTCGTCAATCAGAACCTCAACAACGTCCAGTGCTGGCCGTTCGTGTACGCAGAGCGCGACTCGCAGTCGTATCTCATCACCATCGCAGAGCGCTTCGCAGCGCTCGCCGTGGCGCACGATGTCGCGACCGAGGAAGAGGCCCGCGTGTGGCTGCAGGAGCTCTACGACCGCGCGGTCGAGGGCAGCTTCTTCGCGAGCCTGAACTACTACTTCGCGTTCGGCATCAAGAAAGCCTGAGCCGCCCGCAGGGGCTTGGCTCGGCGATGCGGCCCGTCACCGCGACGGGTTGACGATGCCCCAACCCGTTACGACGGGTTGACGATGAAATACGCGGCCACGATCAGGCCGAGCAGCAGCAGACCGACGAGCAAGTACTTCATCTTGAAGGCGCTCGGGCGCGCGGGCATCGTCGGCGTCACGGGCAGGCGGTACGACGGCTGGTCGGGCAGCGGCGGGCGCTGCGCGACAGGCATCTCCGGCTGCTGCATCCCGCGCGGCGGCGAGACCTTGGTCTCGGGGTTCATGCTGTCGCCGTCCAGGTCGGTATGAACCGGCGTTGGCGGTGAGATGATGGGCATGTTGCCGCTGACACGGCGGTCGACGCCCGGGATCGGCATGCTGCTGCTGGTGCGGCGGTCGACGCCGGGGATGGCGAGGCTGGAGCTGCGATTGGGGACGGCCATGCTGTTGCTGCGGCCCGGGATCGTGACATTGCCGCTCTGGCGCGGGTTGGGCGTGGGGAACGGGCTCAGGCTCGCGCGGTTCTGACGCGGGTAGCCTTCGCTCGGCGTCATCTGTGGCTCGTTCACCTCGGAGCCCGAGCCCGTGGCGAGCTGGACGCGGCCCGTGTCGACGACGTTGATCTCGTCGGCAAAGACATCCGCGATGAAGTCAGAGATCTGCGTACCCGAGCTCTCGATGCCGTAGCTGCGAGCGATCTCGGTGAGCGCCGCGGCGACCTGGTGGCCGCTCTGCGGACGTTCGTCGGGGTTCGGCGCCAGCATCGACTCGATGAGCCCTGCGAGGGCAGGGGGGAGGTCAGGCGCGATGTCGAGCGGCGGGCGGTACTGGCCCCCGCGGATCTTGGCGATGACCTGCTTGGGATCGTTCGCCTGGAACGGCAGCGCGCCCGTGACGAGCAGGTAGAGGCAGATGCCGAGAGAGAACAGGTCCGAGCGATGGTCGAGCGGAGCCGAGCCCGAGTGCTCGGGCGACATGTACATCCACTTGCCGACGATGACGGACTGCGCGTGCTCGGTGACGGCGGACATCGCGACGCCGAAGTCGAGCAGCTTGACCGAGCCGTCGTAGCCGATGATCACGTTGTGCGGCGACACGTCGCGGTGGACGACCGAGAGCTGCGAGCCGTTGAGATCCGTCGACCAGTACGCGTGGTGAAGCGCCTGCGCGACCTCGCGGATGACGTAGCAGGCGATGCCGAGCGGCACGTTCTGGCTATGCGTCTTGAGCTTCTTCATCACGTCGCGCAGGTCTTTGCCGCGGACGTATTCCATCGCGAGGTAGAGCGCGCCCTGGACCTCGCCGACGTCGAGCACCTGCACGATGTTCGGGTGCGTCAGGCGGCCGGCGATCTTGGCCTCGTTGAGGAACATGTCGATCGCGAGGTGGCGGCTCTCGAGGAGCTTGCTCTGGATGCGCTTGAGCGCGACGGGCTTCTCGAAGCCGCCGATGCCGATCTGGTTCGCGAGGAACACCTCGGCCATACCGCCCGCCGAGAGCCGGCGCACGATGCGGTACTTGCCCATGATCGCGTCGTCGACGACGGGCTGTTGGGCTCCTTCACCGGCCTGCGCGACGCTCGCGTCCGTCATCGCGCGAGACAGGATCTCGACGCGGCGAGCGATCACCTTGCGGCTCGCCTCGGGGATGCTCGTGCTCGCCTTCTGCAGCGCGCCGAGCGAGCTGGAGTTGATCTCGCTGCGCGTCGTGCCACCGCACGTGCCGCAGACATGATTCGGCAGCTGGAGCGGCCACTCGGCACCGTCGAGCGAAACGCTGCGCGGCGTGACCTTGCCGCAGTCGATGCAACCGTACGGCACGATCACCGACGCGACGAAGATGTTGCGCGCGATCGTGATGCTGTCGGCCGCGTTCGCGAGGAACGACTCCGTGACATCGACGAGCGTGATCGACGGGACCTGCGCAGACGCGGTCTTCAACAGGCGGCGCCACTCGCGCTGACCGAGGACGTCGAACCGATCGACCTCGGCGAGATCGATGACGAGCTCACCCTCCGCGCCGACGACGAACGGGCGCGACCGGAACATCGCGCCGATCGTTCCGATCACGCGGAAGTACGTGACGGAGTTGTGGACGAGCTTGATGATGCGCGGCGGCTTCTCGCTCTCGGTGTCCGTCGCGGTGTAGAGGCCGAGCTGGTTGAGCGCGGCGGCGACCTCGGGCTTGATCTGCGTCGCGGCGTACTTCTTGACGAAGCCGAAGTAGCTCTCGGGGGTCTCGTCGAACTCGAGCTTGCCGCCACACTTGGCGCACTCGACCTCCGGCACGCCACCCTTGGCGAGGTTGTTGCGCTCGACGCGAACGTCGACCTTCTCGGCGGATTCGGAGCCACACGACGGGCACGTGTACGGCGCGAAGACCGAGAGCACCTGCGAGCTGCCGCCGAAGTTCAGCACCATGTTGAGCTGATCGACGAAGAACGTGGGGCAGCCGACCAGGTAGAGGTCGTTGATCGTCTTGGGGAGGGCGTCCATGCCCTTCAACCACTGGCGCACGCCGAACGACGTCATGCGCGTCATGCCCGAGACGTCGAGGACGCAGGCCTTGAGCTGCGCGAGCGCACCGAAGCCGCTGAAGTTTTCGTCGACGAGACCCGACACGCTGATCACAGCGACGTCGCCGATCTGATTCATCCCGACGAGCGCCTTCTTGGCGCCGCTCGCGCCTTTCGGCGATGGGGTTGTCGATTTCGACTGCATTACTTAGCGAGGATCGTGACGGACTTGTTGAGGGAGGCGTTCCTGGTGCTGTCTTCGTCGACGAAGCGCCAGAAGCCGCGCTTCTGAGGGTCTTTGAAAAAGAGGTGAAGAGCGAACGGACGGGCGGCTGCACTGCGCTTGGTGGCGATACCCACCAGGATCTCCGTTTGCTGTTCCTTGATCACTGAAATGCCGATGAAGGACGCGACGCTCACAACACGCCATAGGCCGAGGCCCGCCCCTCCCATGGACTCGTCAACTATAACATCCATCTGATTCGACGCGCACCGCGTGAGTACCTCGACGATCCGGCGGTGCGACAGCGAGCCAAACGGGTCGCGGACGCGGACCATGGCCAGGTCAGGGCTGCACCCGTAGGCGAGGTCACAGGCCCGATCCTCGGGCAAAACCACCTCCTGCGTACGCGATATCGCCCCTTTGAAGGCTCCGGCGGCGACCGGTGCGTCATAGAACGCGTTGGTCAGCAGCTCTTCGGCGACATCGCGCAGGTTCTCGATGGTGCGTTCGCCGACCCCGCCCGACTGTAGGTAGTCGCTCATCTTCTCGAGGCGCTCGACGCGCATGCTCGACTTGGAGAGCTTGATGCGGCGGCCTTTGACCGAGCTGTCGATCCAGTCGAGGAGGCGCGGTTGCGGGACGCGGAGCGTGCGCATGACATTCGCGATGTGCTCGCCGCTGAGCTCGAGCTCGAGAATGCCGGAGCCGATCACGTGCGTGAGCCACGGGTACTCGCGCAGCCACGCAACGGTGGTGCGGCGCGGATCCTCGGTCGCGATCCCGATCGTGGGACACTGTGGTGCGAGGCCCGCTGCTGCGATCTGCGTCAGGCCCGCTTCGTCGACGAAGAGCACCGACTCTTTCGTCAACTGTTCGATCTCGTCGATCGACGACAGCGCTCGAACCGTCTTGGCTTCGAACGTTCCCTGTAGCCGCTTGAGAAGTGTCTGCTGCAGGGCCGCAGACGTCCAAAGGACGGGCTTCACAGAACAACGATACCACTTCCCGCTCGACGAGCCGAAGCTCGGCTCGGACCAGAAAAGGCCAACTCGTGAGGCCCACAAGGGCCTACACAGCCGGGTCAGCGAGCCGCGGAGATCGCGACGCGACGATTCCGACCGTCGCTGCGGCCGTACTTGAGCATCGTGTCGCCCAGCGGCTTCACGTCGATGCGAGCGGCGTCGATGCCGGCTCCGACGAGGTAGGCCTTCACCGCAGCGGCGCGCTCGCCCGAGAGCACCAGGTTCGCGTCGGCCGTACCGCTCGGATCTGCGTAGCCCTCGACGACGATCGTCGCGGTCGCGTTGGTCGTCAGCCAGGCCAGCGTGCGATCGAGGGCCGTGTTGCGACCGATCGTCTTGCCGCCGACGCGCGAGAAGAAGATCTCTTCCTGCAGCTCGGCGCGAACGCCCACGGTCGTGGCGCGCGGGGGCTCCAGGGTGGCAGGCTCGGCCTGCTTCGCGGTCATCAGCTGCATCGGCGCGGAGCGCGGGGGGCCGGCGTCTCGCGGGATGCGAGCCGGTTTGCTGTCGACGGGGTTCGGCGCTGGTCTGGCCGCGACCGCCATCGGGCGGACGTGCTCCTCGACGGCTCTCTCGTCGTCGCGTGAGCTACCCGTACGAACCAGCACGGTGGAATCGCGGAAGCGTTCGCGTGCCGCGCTGGCCTGCGCGGAGCTCTCGACGAGCACGACCGCATAGCGATCGCGCTTCGCCGTTGCGAGATCGTCGACGACCTCCACCTGATGACCCGCGACCGTCAGATCGGAAGAGAGCCGACGGCCGCTCCCCACGATGAGCACCTGCGACGGGTTCGAGGTGCGCGCGATCGCCTTTCGCGCTGGTGCCGGCACGACCCCCATGTTTCGCCCGCACGCGTTTGCGGACCCCGGGGCAGGGACCTGAAGCGCTAGGCACGTCGCAGCGAGAGCAGCGAAAGAGAAGCGCATCAGTCCCTCCCGGGTGGGGTGTCGACTACTTGGTGGCGGAGATCGCGACGCGACGGTTGCGACCGTCCTTGGCGCCGTACTTCAGCTGCGTATCGCCGAGCGGCTTGACCTCGATGCGGCCTGCATCGATGCCCTTCGCGACGAGGTACTCCTTCACGGAGTCGGCGCGGCCCTCGGAGAGCGTCATGTTGCCCTCGTGCGTACCGGTCGGATCCGCGTAGCCCTCGAGGGTGACGTTCGCCGCCGAGTTCGCGGTCAGCCACGTCACTGCGCGATCGAGCGCGCCGTTGCGCGCGACGTTCTTGCTGCCGACGCGCGAGAAGAAGATCTCCTCGTGCAGCTCGGCCCGATCGGCGACGCCCTTCGGCGTCTTCGGCGTCGCAGGCGTCTCGTCCTTCGGCGTTGCGGTGGTCGCGATCGCCTTGGGCTCCTTCGGCGTCGGCGTCGGAGGCGTCGGAGTGGGCGGCGTCGGAGTCGGCGGCGTCAGGTCGGCGACCGGAGTCGCATCCGGCTGCTTCGCCGTGATGATCTCCTTGGGCGCGCCGCGATCAGGACCAGCGGCGACGACCGGGCGACCTTCTCGTGCAGCGACGACATCGGGCTTCGTAGCAGCCGCGACGACCGTCGGACGAACACGATCCTCGACGGCTTTTTCGTCGTCGCGAACGTTGCCGGAGCGAACGATCACGACCGAGTTGCCGAACTTCTCTCGCGCGGCGCTCGCTTGCTTGTCGTTGTCGACGATCACGACGCCGTACTTGTCGCGCTTTGCGCCCGACACATCGTCGACGACTTCGACCTTGTGGCCGGCGACGCTCAGGTCATTCGACAGTCGGCGCGGAGGCGCACCAACGATCAGAACCTGCGACGGGTTCGATGTACGCGCGACCGCTTTGCGGGGTCCCGTCGGTGTGACGGTCAGCTTCACTCCGCACGCATTTGCATGCGGCGCGTGAACCTCGAGCATCAGGCATGTGGCAAGTACAGCGGCGAGCTTCAGGCGCATCTCGGGCCTCCCCAGGAATACGGTAGCAGACCGCTCACCGAGGGAGCAAACACCGTGACCCTCGGAGACCCAAGGATCACATGTGGGTCAGTTCCACTGGAGGATCGTGAACGTCCAGTCGTCGAGCTGGGGCTCGGTGCCGCGCGTCTGGTCCGAGTTGGCGATGATCGACGCGGCCACGTCCCGCAGCGACTGCGAGCGGGTCTTCTCGTAGAGCTGGGCGAACCGGCGCATTCCGAGCACGTTGCCGTTGGGCAGGATGATCTCGGGGATACCGTCCGTGTAGATCAGGATGCGCTCGGTCGGCTGGAGCTGACCCTCGACGCGACCGACCTCGAACCCGTTCTCCGTACCGAGCGGGGCGCCCGGGCAGAAGTGGACGCGGTGCTTGCCGGCCGCGGAGAGGCTCATGATCGGCGGCGCGCCGGCGTTGTAGAGCACCCACTTACCCGTGGTCTCGTTCAACTCGAGAGCGGCCATGGTCATGTGGTATTTGCCCTTCGCGACGCGGAGCACCTCGCGGTTGAGCATGTGCAGCGCTTGCTCGGCGTCGTCGAGGCCGTTGTCGATCATGACGCGGAACGCCGTCGCAACCGCGGCCGTCACCATGGCGGGACCTGGGCCGTGGCCGGTGACGTCGCCGACCATGACGATGTGGCGTCCGCCCATCAGCGGCTCGTGCCACCACCAGTCACCACCGCACGCATCGGCTGGGCGGTAGAAGCCGTGGACCTGCACGTGCTCCGTCGCGATCTCGTTCATCTCGGGCAAGAAGCCCGTCTGCACGGCACCCGAGAGCTCGAGGTCGCGCTCGACGACAGCGAGGCGGCCTTCGCGCTCGGCGCGACGAACACGCTCGCGCTGGATGTTGAACACGGCGAACGCCGCGGCGCCGATGAGGAGGATGTAGACGACGAACGCGCCCCATGACCGCCAGAACGGTGGCGTGACGGAGAGAGCGATCGTGACACCGGCGTCGTTCCACTGACCGTCCTGGTTGGACGCGCGAACGTGGAGCTTGTACTTGCCCGGCGGGAGCTTCTGGTACGTCGCGTAGGGACGCTCCGTGATCTTGAAGGAGTCGTCGTAGCCCTCGAGCTTGTAGGAGAAGCGGTTCTTCTCCGGCGCCGCGAACGCGAGCGACGCGAACTCGAGCTCGAAGGAGTCCGAGTAGGTCACCTTCAGCGAGGGCAGCGTCCAGATCGGATGCGAGAGCTTGCCGTCCTGGTTGCCGAGCTTGTACGAGGTGAGAACGACGGGCGGAACGTACTTGTCCTGCGTGATCCCGTTCGGGTGGAAGCCGTTCCAACCGCGCGGACCACCGAACAACAGCTCGCCGCTCGCCGTCTTGAGGAACGCGCACTGGTTGAACTCGTCCTGCGCGCCGTCGTTGAACGTGTACGCACGGAACGCGCGGGTCTTGGGATCGAATTCGACGAGACCGCCTCCGTTGGTGCCGAGCCACAGCTTGCCGCTGTCGTCGCGGATCAGGCCGTAGATCGTGCTGTTCGTCAGCGCGGAGTTGCTGGGCGTGTAGCGCTCGGCCTTGTTGGTCTTGGTATCGAGATGATCGAGGCCGCCGCCGGACGTGCCGAGCCACAGCGTCCCGTCCGGATCGAACACGATGGACGTGATCGTGTCGCTGCTCAGGCTTGCCGGGTCATCGGCTTTGGCGCGGAACGCCGTCGCCTTGCCCGCATTGAGGTCGAAGCGAACGAGTCCGCCGCCGTACGTCGCGAGCCAGAGGATGTTCGGTTCCGACGGCTGCGGAACGAGCTGGTAGTACGCGTCCGAGGTCAGGCCGATGTTGTCGGTCGTCTTGAACGTCTTGAGATCTTCCGTCGCCGGGTCGAAGCGGAGGAGGCCACCGTCCGCATGGGACGTCGCCGTCGCGAGCCACAGCATTCCCTGCGAGTCCTCCCAGATGTCGTTGATGGCAGCGACAGCCTCTGGGATCTCCTCGGGGTGATTGGGATCGGGGTGGTAGTCCTTGTACGTCTCGTTCTTGGTGTCGAATCCGACGAGACCGTAGTCAGTGATCGCGATCCAAAGGATGCCCTTCTTGTCGCGCTGCATGGCGAACTTGCCGTGCGCCTCGGTGGTCAGGTCGAGCACGCCCTCCTTGCCATCCATGCGCTTCTCGAACCGCGTGTAGACCGTCTGGGTGTGGTTCTTGCGGTCGTACTTGTAGAGGCCGTCCTTGTACGTCGCGACCCAGAGCGTGCCGTCGGTGTCTTCCCAGAACGACGTGGCGTAGTCGCCGGTCCGCGTGCGGTGATAACCGAACTGTAGCTTCGCCTCGACGACCTTGCAGATACCGACGGTCCACCCGCCGAAGTACAGGACGCCGCCGCGGTCCTGATAGATCGAGAGCGTCGCCGGGAACGCGATGCTCGTCGGATCGTAGTCGTCGTTGTCGTAGCGCGTGATCTTGCCGTCGCTCTCGACGCGATTGACGCCGCGTTGGGTGCCGATCCACACCGACTTGTTGGCGGCTTCGAAGACGCGCGTGATGGCGTCGCTACCGATCGTCGATGCATCGGCATCGCTGTGCCGCATGTGCGAGAGCGCGCCGCTCTTAGGGTCGATGATCACGACGCCCGAGCTCTCGCTTCCGAGCCACACCTTGCCGGTCGACGAGACCATCACGTCGACGATGGTGGAATCGACATCGAGCTTGTCCTGATCGAACACCGTGCTCTTGTTCGCGTCGGGGGACCACTTGATCGCGCCGTCCTTGCCCGCGGCCAGCCAGAGATCGCCCGCATCGTCGACGGCGAGCGAGGCCACGCCGACATCGAGAGGTGCGTTCTGGTACGCGACGAACTTCTTCGTCGCCTCGTCGAAGCGGTAGAGACCGTTGCCCGTGGCGAACCACATGCGGTCTTTCTTGTCGCGAACGATCGCGGAGACGGCCGGCGCGTTCAGCCCGCCCGGTTGCTCCGACGGCTCGAAGCGCGTGAACTTGTCCGTCTTTGGGTCGTAGAGGCTCGCGCCGCGATCCTCCGTGCCGACCCACATCTTGCCGTCGGCCGCGAGGCCGAGCGAGAGGATCTTGTCCGACGAGATCGACGCCGGATCGTTGTCCTGGCGCGTGTACTTCTTCATGCGCAGGCCGTCGTAGCGGACGAGCCCTTCCGGCGTTCCGATCCACATGAAGCCCAGTTGATCCTGGACCATGGCGTTCACGTGGCCGATCGGGAGACCGTCGGCGATCGTGAGCCGGTCGCACATCAGCGGCTCGGGAATGCGCCGGGTGGACTTCGCTTCGGTCGGCGCGTTCTGAGCCAACGCCGAACCCGCGAGCACGAACAAAAGCAGCAGCGCGCGCACGAGCACGGCGCTCCCTCTCCCGGTCGAGAATCTGGCACGTCCAGACAATGGGTCCCGAGGGAGGACGTTATCACCGAACTAGCGGACTAGCTCGTTACCTACACTGCTGGATGGCCCGTGCAAACCCGTCGATGGCGTCGCGGACGGTCTCTCGCGGGGCGCACAGGGAGATGCGGAACCAGCCCGGGGCGTGGTTCATCCGACCCGGCAGCACGAAGATCTCGTGCTCGGCCAGGATGTCGGCGAACTTCACGTCGTCGGGGATGGGGGACGCGACGAGCATGAAGAACGTGCCCTCGGAAACCACGCACTTGTAACCGAGCTTGCCGAGCTCGCGGACGAAGTGGTCCCGGTTCTCCTGGAGCAGGCTGACGTCGATCGACAGTTTGTCGAGGACGGGCAGGGCCCGCTGCAGCGTCGAGTTCGGGAAGCAGAACCCCGAGCCGATCGCCATGTGGAGCAGGGGCTCGCGCATCGCCTTGCGGTCCGCCTCGGGCATCGTGTGGTTGAGCGCGACGTAGCCCATGCGCTCGCCGGGGGACAGCAGCTGCTTGCCGTACGTGTAGAGCAGCATGCTGTGCGGATAGAACTGGGTCGGCGTCTCGTAGCGAACGTTGTCGTACACGATGCGGCTGAACGCCTCGTCGGACAGCAACCAGACCGGGCGGCCCTGTTGCTGCGACGCGTCGGTGAGGATCTCGGCGAGGGCCTTTGCCTCCTCGGCACGGACCAACCTGCCGGATGGGTTATGCGGGCTGCACAGAAGAATTCCGCGCGTCTTTGGAGTGACCGCACGGCGGATCGCTTCGAGGTCGAGCTTGAAGCCCTCGCCGAGCGGAACCTTGACTGGCTCGACGCTCGCGGCCGCGATCACCGACGGGTAGACGTGGAACCACGGCGTGTTGACGATCAGCTCGTCGCCGGGGTCCGAGATCGTCTTGAGCGCGACCTCGATCGCCGCGAAGCCGCCGCTCGTCATCAGGACGTCATCACCGTCGAACTGGAGGCCGTGCCGCGCGGTCAGAGACGACGCGACGTAATCGCGCGACGCCTTCTCGTTCATCTTGTACGCGTAGGCCTGATCGGTCTTCGGCGTCACCGCGTCGACCATCGCCGAAACCATCTCCGGCATCGGCATCGCGAACGGGTTGCCGGTGACGAAGTCGAAGCGCGCCGGCTTGCCGGCCATCTTGCGCTGTGCGTACGGCGACTGCAGGTAGTAGTGAAAAAACTCGCGCGCACCGTCGGCGGTTTGCGCGGCGCGGGTCGAGCTCAGCCGAGACTTCGTCATCGTCGACTCCTTAGTCTGCGTTTTGCTCGCGGAGCGGCATCCAGTCGCGGAAGATCCTCGTCAGCATCAGCACTTCGATGCCGTAGAAGATCGTGACGCCGCGCTTGATCAGCTGCTCGTACTGCCACGAGATCACCTTGCTCGGCGAGTCGCAGTCCTTGGGCACCCAGAACGGCGCGACGAGCCCCTTCTTGTACTTGCGGCACAGGGCGCCGATCTTTTCGAGCGCCTCCATCACGGGCGGGTTCGCGTAGCTGAGGTCGGGGCGCAGTCCCATCGACTGCGAGAGATCGAACGGGCCGATCTCGAAGATGTCGACCTCGGGGTGCGAGATCATGTCCTCGAGGTTCGGCAGCGCCTCGACGTCCTCGATGATCGGGATGATGTTCTTACCCTCGTTGACGATCTTGACCGAGTTCTCCATCGAGCCCGAGCCGTACCCCGTGTAGCGAGCGACGGGGCACAGGCCACGCGTGCCCTTGCCGCCCTGGAGAAAGCGCGATGCGCGCAGACCGTCGTCGATGTGCTTGCGATGGAGACAGTGCGGCACCATCACCATCGGTGCGCCGGCGTTCATCGCCTCTTCGATCGCGTCGGGATCGTTGCGCAGCACTTTGACGACGGGGACGGTCTTCGCCGCGTCGGCCGCGCGCAGCAGATTTTCCATCGTGTACTTGTCGAGGGATTCGACCTCCGACGAGACGATGACGTAGTCGAGACCGATGTGGCCGTAGAGCTCGATGATCTGCGGGCTCATCGCGCTGTGATGCACGCCCATGCAGACCTTGCGAGACCGGGCGCGCTCCTGGAACGCAGCCACCGCTTGCGGATAAAGCATGATCAGATCACGCGCCCGCGAAGCGTTTTAGTCAAGTGCCAGGCAAGCGTCAGCGCGGACCGACAGCGAGATACACACCGACGGCAACACCAGTAAGGATCACACCCACCACGATCTTCGGAACGATGCTTCCCTGCTTCGCGGGGATCACCGCCGTTGACTGCGCGATCGTTCCGGTCTCGGGGGCGTGCTGCACTGACGGCTTCACCGCGGTGAGCTGCAACGTCTCCGCGTTTGCGACCAGCTGCAGCGCGGCGTGATCCGCTTCGACGGCGCCGTACTTGGTCAAGCACGCGAAGTAACTCTCGACGAGCTCGTCGAGAACCATGGGACTGCCGCAGCGCTTGCACACGCGGGGCGCGAGCTGGCCTTGTCGGATCATCGCGCCTTCGGCGAGCACGTCGACGATCTCTTTGCTGCTCGCCGAGCACTTCGTGCAGACGAACGGCGCGGCGAGCGAGAGGATCTTCGCGCGACCGCCGAAGTTCAGGATCATGTTGAGCTGGTCGACGATGATCGTGGGGCAGCGGAGCAGATAGAGATGCGTCACCGTCGACGGAATGGCGGCCATCGAGCGCAGCCACTGCCGCACGCCGAACGACGTCATGAACGTGATCCCGCCGAGATCGATCACGGCGACGCGCGCATCGGAGAGATCGCCGAAGCCCGGGAACAGCTCGTCGACCATGCCCGTCACGGCGACGAGCGCAGCGTCACCGGAGCGCGCGACCTGGGGCGCAGCACGTGTGCGCACGGACGCGGTCGCCGGTGGAGGCAGGGTCAGGTTCTTGACGCGGGGCACGCTGCTCTCGACTCCGGGCTTGCCACAATAACACTGAAGACAGCGTGGTACCGTTTCAGCCGTGTCTCGAACGATCGCGGTGTCCGCGACCGGTGAGCGCTTTCCCGAGCTGGTCGCCGAGCTACGTCGCGCCGACGTTGCGGTGCAGATCGGAGAAGCGCCCACACTCTGGGTCGTTGTCATCAACGGCATCGACGAGCTGAGCGCGCAGCTGCAGGCCTTGCCGGACTCCGCTCCGGTCCTCGTCGTCGCCGCCGCGCTCGACCTCGCCGCTGCGGTCGAAGTGATGCGCGGCAACTCCCGCGTTGTCGGGATGACCGAGGCCGCCGAAGGGGCACCGGCCGTGCTCGCGCTCGCGCAGAAGTTTCTCGATGGCGCGAAGCCAGTCGCCGGAGCCACCAAGGTCGTCGATGCCGCATCTCGCAGCACGGCCATCGGCGAGCTCCGGGCCGCCGCCATCGCCGCAGGTCTGGGTGGAGCGCGCGTGGACGCCGTCGAGCAATGCGCCGACGAGCTGCTGACCAACGCCCTCTACGCGGCGCCGATCGACGCGACCGGGGCCCGGGTGTTCGCAGGACATACGCCGCGCGACCGCCTCGACCTGCGGACGCAGTACGAGGTCACCGTCGAGCACGCCCGCGTGGGGAATCGGTTCGTCATGACGATCTCCGATGCGTTCGGCAGCCTCGATCGGTGGCGCGTGCTCGATCGCCTCCACGCCGTTGCGCGCGATGGCGACACGGTCGAACGCAAGGCGGCCGGCGCGGGCCTCGGCTTGTTCCTCGTCGCGAGCGAATGCAACGGCGTGTCGATCGAGGTGGTCCCCGGCGCGCGCACGACGATCACGTGCGAGCTCGAGCCGGGCCGCGCCGGCCCCGTTACCCGACTCGCCGTCTGGGACCATCCAGCCGCCAAACAACCTGCGTACGCACGGGTATTTCCGACGGCAGCAGCGCGGCGGCGGCGACGAGGGCGAGTCCTGCGCTGGATCGCGGCCGGTACGGGTGTCGCGCTCGTCGCATTCCTCGTGATCTTCCGGCCGTGGATCGCGCACCTCGCGGTGGTCGCGACACCGTCCGATGCGACGGTCGAGATCAACGGGTGGGTCACGTCCCACGACCAGCAGCGGGCATTCTCCGACGCGCGCGTGCACGTCTACCGCCACGGTTTTGTTCCGGTGACGCAGTCGATCTCTCTCGGGCCGGGCACTCGCTCCGTCGCGATCCAGCTCGCACCGGTCGCCACGCTCGTCGTCGACAGCGAGCCGTCGGGAGCGACCGTGGAGATCGCCGGGAAGGTCGTGGGAACCACACCGGCGTCGCTCACCTCGCTGCCCGCGGGCGATCATGTCGACGTCGCGTTCACGCGTCCTGGTTACCTGCGCGTGACTGCGTCACTCGTGGTTCCCGCAAGCGGCGCGACGACGCGGCACGTGCAACCGCTCGCGAAAGATGCCGCTGTCGCGCGCGTGAAGCTCGTCTCGGATCCGCCAGGCGCACGCGTGAGGCGCGAGGGCGAAGCACCGACTCCCGATCCGACCTATACGCCCGTCGAGGTCATCGTCCCGAAGAACGCGGTGACCAAGTTCGTCCTCGAGATGCCAGGGCGCGCTCCGCTCGACGTCGCTGTCGGGCCGGATCCCGCGGACGGAGCCGAGCTCGGCGGTGCGCTGATCACGCGAAGCGAAAAATAAGGAACCCGATCAGCGCGAGGACGACGAACGCGATGATCGCGACGGTCGCGCTGATCTCCCGCGGCTTCTTTCCCGGGCGAGGCATCTGCGTGGCGGCACGCACCTGCGGGGGGATGGCCCGCGACGGTGTCGGAGCGATTGGCGCAGCGGTCGCGGCGCGAATGATCGGCGCGGCGGTCGGGGCGCGCGGTGTCTGGGGGATCGGGGCGGGAAACGGGCGCCCCTCGATCAGCGGCGCGGTCGCAGCTCTGCCGAACCTCGTCGCGGGATCGGGGCGGACCGCAGGGGGGGCGCCTGCGAATAGCTGCGTTCCGTCATCGATCGGTGGTTTCTGCTTGCCCGCGAGCGAGACGCTGTCGTCGAGGCCGATCGCCGATTTATCTCGCGGCACGAGCGATGCGGAGCCGGGGCCGATCTCCTGCGAGAACGAGACTGGCGAGCGTTCGGCGCTCTCGTCAGGAGCCGCCATGCTCGGTGCTGTGCCGACGGCGAACCCGGAGATCTTTTGCGTCAGGTCGCGATCCTCGTGGGGCGGACTCCCCGGGTCGGGGGGCTCTTCGTGGAACAGCTCCGCGAGCTTCTGAGCGATCTGGGGCGCTGTCACGTTGAGCTCGTACTTGCGCATCGTGCGCTCGAGCGTGTCCGCGACTTCTTTGCCGGTCTGAGGCCGGTCGGCCGGATCGACGGCGAGCAGGCGTGTCGAGAGCGCGAGAACCTCGGGTGGCACGTCGGGACGGAACTGCGTCACCGGCGCGAACTTTCCTTCGCGCGTCTTGCGAACGATCTCCTTGGGATTGGGACCGGGGAACGGCATCGAGCCCGTCAGGACCAAATAGAAGATCACGCCGAGCGAGAACAGATCAGAGCGGTGGTCGATGGTGCCGGCCGACGAGTGCTCCGGGGACATGTAGGCCCACTTGCCGACAATGACCGAGGTCGCTTGCTCCGTGACGGCGGACATCGCGACGCCGAAGTCGAGCAGCTTTACCGCGCCCTCCTCGCTGAGGATCACGTTGTGAGGCGTGACATCGCGATGGACGACGGCGAGCTGCTTGCCCTCGTGATCCTTGGTCCAGTACGCGTGATGAAGCGCTCGCGCGATCTCGCGCACGATGTGACACGCGATTCCGAGCGGCAGAGGTTCGCCGACGGTCTTCTGTCGTTTGACGACCTCGCGAAGGTCCTTGCCGCGCACGTACTCCATCGCGAGGTACAGCGCGCCGGCAGATTCGCCGACGTCGAGGACCTGCACGATGTTCGGGTGCGTGAGCCGGCCGGCGATCTTGGCCTCGTTGAGGAACATGTCCACGGCCATCTGCCGCGACTCGAGGAGCTTGCGTTGAATGCGCTTGAGCGCGACGGTCTTTTCGAAGCCGCCGATGCCGAGCTGCGTCGCGAGGAACACGTCGGCCATACCGCCGGCAGAGAGCGGCCGGAGGATCTTGTATTTACCGAAGATGAGCTCGCCCGACTGCGTGGGAGTCGTGTCGCCCGCATTCGCGACAGCAGCGTCGGTAACCGCGCGCGAGACGAGCTCGGCGCGCCGCTTGATCACTTTTTGCGTCGCTTCGGGGACGTGGTTGCTCGACTTCTCGAGCGGTGCCAGTTGCTCGGAGGTGAGCTCGCATCGGCTGGTGCCGCCGCACACCGGGCAAATCCGCGAGCCCAACGATAGCTTCTTGCCGAGCAGCGAGTGGCTCGTCGGCGTGGAGCGTCCGCACTCGGAGCACTTGAACGGGACGAGCACGGACGAGACCGCGAGATTTTTGACGGCCGTGAGCGTGTCGCCGGCGTGGAGGAGAATCCCTGCCGTGATGTCGACGAGCGTGATCGCCGGCACCTGCGCGGAGAGCGACTTCAAGAGGCGCCTCCACTCCGGGAGACCACTCGGATCGAAGCTCTCGATCTCCGCGAGATCGAATACGACCTCGCCCTCCGCGCCGACGAGGAATGGCCGGGCGCGGAACGACTCGCCGATCGATCCGATGAGGCGGTAGTAGGTCACCGAGTCGTGGACGAGCTTGATGACGCGCGGAGGCTTGTCGATGAGCACCGCTTGCGTTCGATAGCGGCGCGTCTCTTCCAGTACGCGCGCGACGTCGGGAGAGACCGAGGTCGCACCGTAGTTGGTGACGAAGCTAAAGAAGCTCTCGGCCGACTCGTCGAGCTCTTGGGTCGCGGAGCAACGAGGACACGTGCGTTCGGGCGCGGCGCCTCTCGTGAGCTGGCTGTGGCTCCCGACGACGTCGATGATCTGGAGCGATTCGGTGCTGCACGCCGGGCAGATGTACGGAGCGAAGAACGTGAGGACGCGCATCCCGCGGCCAAAGCCGAGCACCATGTTCAGCTGGTCGACGAACACGGTCGGACAGCGAAGCAGGTACGTCTCGGTGACCGTCTTGGGGACCTTCTCGAGCGCGGCGATCCAGCGGGCGACGCCGAACGACGTCATGCGCGTGACGCCACCGACGTCGATGACGAGCGACTTCGCGTCCGGCAGCTCGCCGAGGTTCGTGAACGTCTCGTCGATCACGCCCTCGAGCTCGATGAGCGTTACAGGTCCACCCGTAACGACGTACGCACGAGCGTTTGCCTCGGACCCGCGCGCCATTCGCCAGGATAGTGTACGCGTTTAGGCGACGCGAATGAGCGTGATGGAATGATCGAGCAGGTCGTAGTCGGCGTGCTGGTTCTCGAGAACGTCTGTATCGAAGCCGGAATCCTGGGCGAAATCGAGGTGGATCGCGTTCAGCTGCTTGGCGCGGCTGCCCGACGTCAGTGAGACGACAATCTCCGTGAGCTTGTCCGGAACGACCGTGATCGAGATGGTCGATGCCAGCGAGAACACTCGCCACATGCCTAGGCCCGCGCCGCCGCGGCTCTCGTCGAGCTCGGCCCCCACGCGGTTGCAGCGCTTGAGAACGGCGATCAGGCGGCGAAGGGGAAGCGCGCCGAATGGATCGCGAACCCGCAGCACCACCGTATCGTCCTCGACGCCGTAGGTAACCTGGCAGGCGCGTTCCAGCGGGAGCTCCACCTCTTCGGTGCGAGGAATCGCTTCCGGGAAGAAGCCTGCTTCGAGCGGCGCGTCGTAGAGAGCGTTGGTCGCGAGCTCTTCGAACACGTCGCACGCCTTGGCGATCAAGCGCTCGCCGATCGCATGCTTCTCGAGAAACTCGCGCATGCGCTCGAGCCGCGTCTCGCGCCGATTTGATTGCGCGAGCAGCGCGACGCGACCGACGCCGACGTCGGAGACCATGCTGGGCTCCTCGCCGAGCGCGAGGCGAGCCACGAGTTTTTCCAAATATGAAGCAGCGTGCGGCTTGCTCAGGAGCGACGCGCCGATGTGATGAATCACGCGCGGGTACTGCTCGAGCAGGCTGATCACGTTCGACAGAAACTCTTGAGGACCTGCCTCGATGATGCAGACGATCGGTGCACCGATCGAATCGTCGAGCTGCGTGAGGCGCTCGCGGTCGATGAAGATCACCGTCCCAGGACGGCGCGCTTCGATCGTCAGCTGCGATCGTGTCGCGACAGTTGCGGAGTCCCACGGCAACAGTGCGCGGACCGCGCTCGCGCGTGATTCATTCATGAACAGAACAGCGCGTGGAACGATCACGTCGCTTTGATCTGTCCGGCGGAACAATCCGGTTCGATCGTCCCACTCGTATTCGATGAAGGTTGCTCGGTTCACCGCTCGCCGCCCAGTAAACCAATTACATCACGTCATTGGCGAACCAGCAATGTTGCGGCTTTATCGCTCAGGGCAAACCCGATGAGGTCACGGGCGAGACTCTCTGAGACGATGCGCGTCACGTCGGTGGAGAGCACACCTGCGAGCTGCTCCAATCCAGCGCGCAACTGGCCAGAAACCGCGAAGCCAGCGCGCAGTCCGATCGCCTGAAGATCGCGAACAAGCGTCGGAAACTCGTGACTTGGGAGCGATCGAACGAGGCGCTCCAACTCGGCTTGCGCGGTCGGCGAGACATGCCGACGGAGCAAGTTGGCGAGGGAGACACTCTCGGGTGTACTCGCACCAACGTTCACACCGGTGAGGTCGAGCAGTGCGACGACCAACGTCTGGACCGAGGCCGCAGGGAGCCGCGCGGGAATCGCGAGGGACATCTGGACCAAGCCGAGCACGGCACCGGCGGCGTACGCGATGCTCTGCTCCGACGCCGCGATCGCGTGCCCGATCACGAGCGAGATCGGTTCACCGGGCTCTGCGTTCGTCACGTATGGATGTGGCGCGAGATAGACGTCGAGCTCGCCGAGTCCGAGCGCTGTCGCGACCGCGCGCACCGACACGGCGAGAGGTTCGGTTCCGCGCAGGCGCAGTTTTTTCGGTACGCCGAACGCGGTAACGTCGACGCCAGCGACTTGTTGGATCGCCGGCGCGGCCGTGCGCAACATCGCGAGGAGCGCAGCGGGCAGTGTCTCCGGAATGATCTCCGCGTCGGTGGCCGCCTGCGCGAACTTCACGCGCGTGATCGGGACGGGCTGCGCGAGGAGCGCGGTCTCCGGTGCTTCAGCGGTCCCGAACAGTCCGGCCATCTCCGCAGCCGCACGAGCCGTCACGGCGGCAGCGCGGTCTCCACTCGCGGCGCGGGCCGTGCTCGTGCGCGAGAGCATGCGATACGCAGCGCCGTCCGTCGGGTCGACCTCGATGCGGCGCCGGATCCTCGTTTCGACTTGCTCGAGCGCGTGGCGCAGCGCCGTCGGATCCGTGCGCCCCAGCAAGCTGACGAGCGCTTCCAGCGCCTTGATATTCGTGGGAGCTGCCTCGAGCGCGAGGAGCAGCATGCGATTCGCACGCTCGGTGTTGGAGAAGCCATTCGCAAAGATCGCGGCGGAGCGCACGAAGTGCTCGGCGAGCTTTGCGGGATCTCGTTCGGCGACGACGAGGCGCTCCGATGCAGCGAGAGCGACCTGCCATTGACCGAGGCGAACCGCGACCTGCGCGATCTTCTCGAGCGTCACGGGGTCATCCGCGATGTCCTGCGCGGCGTGCTGGAACGCGTCGAGGGCCTTCGCGTCGTCGTGCCCGGCGTACAGCGCACCGAGGCGCGCGTGCAGTGTGTGCAGGACGCGCGGATCCTTCTCGAGCGTGATCCGCGCTGCGACCGCATCGGCGGCGGCATTCCACGGAGCGTTCGCACTCGCCAGGTCCGCGATCGCCGCGTACGCGCGAACATCGGCCGGATCGATCGCCACGATATTGCGGTAGTGCTGGAGCGCCGCTGTGGGATCCGCGACGAACAGGCGTTCTGCGAGCTCGCGGTTGAGGTCGATCTTCTCCTCGCGGTCAGTCGTGATCGCGAGGCGTGGACGCAGGAGCTCGACGAGCTCGTCTGCGCGGTTCAGCGTGTCGAGGACGATCCACAGCCGCCAGAACGCATCCGCGTTACCGGGCTCGATCTCGAGGACGCGGCGCAGCGCGAGCGCAGCTTGTTGCATCGCCTCACGATGAGGAGCGCCCTCCATGAGGGCGACGCCCGCGAGCAGGAAGTCGGCTGCCGAGGGGGATCCTGTTCCCTCGCGAGCGCGAGCGATCTCGAGAAGATCGCCGCCGCGACCGCCTTCGAGTGCCGATGCGCGCCATCCGTCGAGCGCCGTCGGTGACTGCGGCTCCGTTGCCGCTCCACGCGCGAATGCCGCCACCGCATCGGCATGTCTGCCGAGGGCAGCGTAGACCTGGCCTGCACGCGTGCTGGCAGCGGCGCTGCTCGTTCGGTCCTCGTGCACGTCTCCGAACAGGCTCGCGATCCGCTCGTGGACGTGCGCGAGCTCGAGCGTAGGTGCCATCTTGCGCAGGGCACTCTCCACCTGACGAAGCGCGAACGGGTGCTGCGGCTCCAGCTCGAGCACGGCCCGACACGTGCGAAGGACATCTTCCTCGGTTCCCGCGCGCAGAGCGAACAGCGCCGTATCGACGAGCATCGCCACGCGATCTGCGGTGGGCCACTTCGCCGTGCGTGCGACGACATCGCGCCGCGATTGCACGATCGCCGCTCGATCGCCTGCCGCGGCCAGCTCGCGCTCGAGCCAGGCGTAGAGATCCGCGCGCGATGGATCGAGCCGAACTGCGTTGCGGACCGCGTCGATCACGCCCGAGCGCTGACCGACGATGTCCGATGCGCGCGCGAGATGCTCCAGCGCTGCGAGCTCGGCTGCTGCATCGCCGACGGCGTTCGCGGCCTCGAGCTGTTCGAGAGCTGCTTGCACCGGCTTGCCCAGGCGGGCGCCGACGAGCGCCTGACCGACGAGCGCGACGGCGTCACCGGGGCGAAGAACGAGAGCGCGGCGATATGCAGCGAACGCAGCGACCGCGTCCTCGCTGCGTGCGGCGTCGTCCGCGTCCTGCATGAGGCGCGTGTATCCGAGGTCCTCTGCCTCGGTGCGTTTGCCGCGCAACGCGGCCAGGAGGTCGGCCACGATCCGCGGAAACGTCGTCGCGTACTGCGTGCCCAGAGCGAGTGCACGCTCGACGTCTCCACCTTCGGCCGCGACGTGCGCCGCGCGCATGAGCAACGTCGCGGCTTCGGTCGTTCGGCCCGCGACCGCACACAGCTTCGCGAGTGCCTCGAGCTGGGTCGAGACCGGACCCGTCGCCGCTGCATCGAACGCCAGTGCGAGACCGACATGCAGACGCGGATCGTCGGCGGAGATGGCGGTGCGTGCGATCTCCTTTGCGTCGTCCGGAGCCGACACCGCTGCCACGCGCATGCGTCGTAGTCCGAGCGATGACTTTGCCCACGCCGACGGTTCTGCCGCCGCGAGGCGCGTGAGCACGCCCGCGAGCAAGCGGCGATCGTGGACGTTGCGAGCGAGCTTGAGCGCGGTGCCGTGCGCGAACACCGACCCCGGGTTATCCGCGAGCACGCGTTCGCACGAGAGCAGCGCGGAGATCGTGAGTTGATCGAGACGCGCTTCGTTCGCTTCGGCTGACGCGAGATCCCAGGCGGCGGCGGCGCGCAACCGCAGCACGTCGCGTGCGGCCACGGCAGGTCCGCGAACCGAGGCTGCCTCGTCGAGAACCTTTGCGCGCTCGGTCCAGTTGCCGACGCTCGCGAGCGCATCGGCGTGCGCTTCGACGGCAGCGAGGGACTGCGGCCACTTCTCGCGCGCTTCGGTCAGCGCCGCAAGCGCTTCGTCGGTCCGCGTCTCCTCGATCATGCTCTCGACTGCATCGATCATCGATGCGAGGCGATTGCCCTCACGCGCGGACCGCAGGTCGACCGCGATGGCGTCGTCGAGCTTGCCGGCGGCCACGTGATGAGCGCGCAGCTTGGACACGGCGTAGTCGTTGTCGGGAAGGTGCTCGACAACCGAGGACCACATGCGACCGAGCCGCGTCGGCTCGAGCTCGGCGGCGCGCCCTGCTGCGTATGCACGCTCCGCTGGATCGGCCTTGGTACGCGCCCACTGCGAGAACGCGTGAGCTGCGGCCGCAGACTCGTTCGCCAGGAGCGAAGTCTCCGCGGCAAGACGAACGACGAGAGGCTCCCGCGCGGCGATGCGGGCGGCCAACTTGGCGGCCTCCAATGCCGGCTCGGCGAGCTCGGGGGCGAGCGTCCCGCTCTCGGTCGCGTGCATCTGCGCGAGCATGGCGAACGCCGTCGTGACAGTCGGATCTTCGCTCTCGACGTGGAACGCGAGCTCGAGCGTCGCGGCCACACTCGCCGCGGTATCCCCACCCGCACGTGCGTTCCAGATGTCTTGCCACAGCTTCCCGAACGGCGACTCGTTCTCCTCGAGCTCCGGTGCTTCGCGGGCGAGTGCGGCCTGCGCCGACTTGATGACTGGCGCGTCGTTGGCCACAAACGCAGCCACGAGCGACGCGGACAACACGCCGACATCGGCTGCGTCCTTGGCGAGGAGGTCTTTGATCGCTTCACGGGCAGCGGTGTTCTCGCGAGTCGCGAGCAACAGGTCGATCAGGAGTCGCTGAAGCGCGCCACGCTCGCGCCCCGTTGCAACCTCGACCTCGCGGGCGAGCAGGGCCGCCGCGTCTGCCATCTCGTGATCGCGATACGCCACGCGACGAGCGCCGCGGAGTGCGCGCGGCCAGCGCGGATCCACCGCGAGCGCAGACGTGAATGCCGCCTTCGCGCGCTCGGATTCACCGAGGACCTCGCAGAGTCGACCGATCTCCGTCCAGAGCACGGCGCGTTCGGCAGGCGCTGTGGCGAGCTCGACCTCACGTGTGAGGGACTCGACGAGCGCTTCGTTGCTTCGCCGGGTGGCTTCGTACGACGGCAGCTGGTCGACGGAAACGACGAGGACGTCCGAGTTCTCCGGGAACAGCGGATTCTTGGTCGCCGGTCCGACGAGCTGTCCGGCGTCGAGGACGAGCGCGTCATCGATGCCGTCGATGGGACGCCGTGCGAGCTCGACGAGAGCGGCGGTGTCGTACTCGTCGCCGAACGAAGACTTCGGGGGCTCGGGATCGTCAGGCGCGGCCGTCATGGTGTCGGCCAAGCCGATGTTGCTGGGGCTAGCGATGTTGCCGACGTTTTGCGGGAACGGGTCGAGCGAATCGACATTCGTATAGTCGGCCGCAGACTGGTCGGACACCGACTCATCGCTCTCGATCGGAATGGCCGGCTCCGTGAGCTCGCGTTCGCGGCGGTCGACAGGCGTCGCAGCGCGCCGCGGGCTGGAGACGGCGGTGTCGTCATCGGGTACCCGACCCGGCTTGACGCTCTTGGAGGTCGACGTGTTGTCGTAGAGGTCTGCGAGCTCGATCCGCATGCGCAGCGCCTGCGGGTGACGCCGAGCGCAGGCGAGGACACCATCGAGATCTTCGACCGCGCGCCGCTCGTCGTGTCGACGAAGTAGCTTGATGCGCTCGAGCAAGAGCCCGATCAACCTCTCTGGATTCGGTTGCGCCTCGCCCGCCGCCAGCACGATCCGGCGCGTAAGGACCGAAAGCTCGCCGTGCAGATCGTCGCGCGCACCGAAACCCGTCGCGGCACTGCGAAGGAGCTCTTGCTGCCACTTGGGATCACGAGCGAGGAGCGAGAGCGCATAGCTCGCCCGTGCGAACGTGCCCGGATCGGCGTCGCGCGCGAGGCGGCGCAAGGCGAGCAGCGCACGTCGGTCCTGAGGGAACGCGCGGACAACACCGGTGACGATGCCACCCGCGTCGTAGATCATACCCGCGCTCTCGAGGATGTCGGCGCGATCGAGCTCGAACGCCGTACGAAGCTGCGGATCCTCGACGAGCTCCGCGCGAGCAGCGAGCAGGTTTGCGCGCTCCACCATGCGCTCGGTGGCAGAGAACGGATCGCTCTGCGTGTGCGGTCGGTCGATCTCGACTTCGACCATCACGAACTTCGCTTGCTCGTCGTCGGGCGCCGTCGTGCGCGCTGCGAGCACCTGGTCGGCGGCAAACGACTCGTCGCCCTCGCAGAGTGCAACCGCCGCCGCTCGTAGCCGGAGCGCAACGGCGAGCGCCGGACTGACGGTCTCGGCGAGCTCCGTGTAGCGGCGTGCCAGCTCTCCGCCATCGGCGCGTGCAGCCGCGGTCAGCGTGCACCCCACGAGAGCGCCAACGCGCGTCGGGTCGCGACCCACCGCCTCCGAGAACGCCGTGGCAGCGCGCTCCATTTCGAGCGAGGTCAGCGCGCAGAACCAGCCCACCTCTTCGTAGAGGACGCCCGCGAGTCTTCCGTCTGCAGTTCGCCCTGCGAGCTCCGACGCGCCGAACGCGCGCAACGCTCCGTCATCGGTCTTCGCCGCGATACTCACCAAGGAGAGCGCGGCGGTCAACGCGACATGCTCGCGCTCGTCGGAGGTCAGCTCGCGATACTCTGTGACGGCGCGTTCGACGAGGCCGGCCCGAGCGAGATCTCGCGCGAGCAACCATCGTGACGTTTCGGTGCCCGTGGCTTTGAACAGCACTTCGCGAGCGCGAACAGCAGTCGCTGTATCTCCGATCGCGACGCTGCAGCGCGCGAGACCTTCAAGAGCGGTGTTGTCGTCGGGGAAGCGCTCGACCCAGCTAGCGTACGCGCGGGCAGCTGCCGCCGGGTCAACGATGCAGACCTCCTGGACCCACGCGATCTCCTGAAGCGCTGCTCGCGCGCGATCGCCAGCGTCTGCGAGCTCGACCGTGCGCTCGTCGACGAGCTCGGTCCACATCTTCGATCGCCTCAGCGTATCGATCAGCGCCTCGCGTGGAAATTGTTGTTGGGGCTCGAGAGCGCGCAGCTCGCGCAACAGATCGATCGCGGTGTCGGAGCCGACGCGCGAATAGATGCGCGCCGCGCCGAGCAGCGCGATGTACTTGCGCTGATGATCGGTCTCGTTGCGGGCGATCCGTACGAGGAGCTCGGCGCGCTCGTCGTCGCGTCCGAGTTGCGTCAGGGTCGTTTCGTGCTCCCACGCGAGGCGGAGGTCGAGCTGGCGTTCGAGAAGCGCTCGCTCGATGTCGAAGACGACTTTGGTCAGACCGTGCGTGCGCGCGATGCGAAGGGCTCGCAACGTCGGAGTCTGATCCTCGTCGGTCGCGAGGGCGCGCAACCGCTCGATCGCTTCTTGCGGCTCGCCGGTGCTGTCGTCGAGCTCGATCGTCGCCTCGACAACAGCCGGGTGATTCGGGACGAGTGCGACGGCTTCCTCGAGCGCGGTGTGCGCCGACTCGACGTCCGGCTCCACGAGGTAGTGCGCGAACACCTCCGCGGCCTGGATGAACAGCATCGCCGCCGCTGCCGGATCCGGCTGCCCGCGCTCCGCGCCGAGCCACGTGCCGCGCGCGGCCGCGCGTGCAGCGAGGAGATACTGTTCCGCGAGATCCTCGCGGATCGCCGCGTCGCGCGGCTTGACGATGGCCTCGCACTCCGCGATGGCAACACCGACGATCCATCCTGGAACTGTCGAGCGCGTCGCTTTCACGAGTGCGCGCCACTCTGCGCGGCGCTCGTTCTCGGAACCGAAGGCGAGCGCCGACCACCGCGACACGATCGTGTGACGGGCCGCGGAATCCTCGACGGACTTCCACAGCTGCACGAGAGCCGGCACCTCGGACTCGCGACCGGCGGCGGCCGCGAGCTCGATCATCTCGACCACGAGGAGTGGATCGGCGTGCGACACGGCAGATGCCTGATGGATCGCGATCCATGCATCCTGCGGGCGGTCCGCGCGCAAGTACCGCGCGCGCAGCCAGCACACCGCGACGAGCTCGCGCTCCATCACGGAGGCAGTGGGGGAGCGCGGGTCCAATAGATCGAGCACGACGCGCTCGTACGCATCGAACGCCTCGTCGAGATCGGTGACGCTGCCGCCGGCGACGACGCTGCGCAGGCGTTCCTGCGACACGCGCAACGCGTCGCGCTTGCTGGCGACGTTCGCGGCGATGTCGAATCCACTGCGGGTGGCCCATGCCGCGTCGAGCGCGTAGCCGAGCTTGCGATCCGGCTGCGTCACGATCTCGGCGAGTCGACGCCAGATCGGCGGGAGCCCGGCGCCCTTGTCGCGCGCGGCTTCGATGCGCTCGAGTTGCAGCAGCGCGACCTGGTTCCCGGAGTCGAGCGCGGTCACTGCCTGGAGCGCATCGCGCGCGCCTTGCTCGACGGTGGCGGCCGTCTCGATCAAGAGATCGAGTCGCTCGGCCCCCTCGGCCTTCGCGAGCTCTTCCTCGATCACTTCCTTGACCTCGGCGTACGAGTGCTTGCGATAGAGCAACCGGCGCAGCGACCAGCTCGCGGCACGCAGGGAGCGATCGAGCTGGGTCGCGCGGCGGTACGACTCGCGCGCGCGGTCCTCGTCGCGCAGCTGCGTTTCGTAGAGCTCGCCGAGCTCGTAGGCGTAGAGCGCCGCGCGCGCTGGGTCATCGGCCGCGCTGGCATCTAGATCCGCTTGCAACCCCGCGGCGCGGGCCGGCAGATCGATCAGCTTGCGCTCGGCCTGTGCGCGCTCCAACGCAGTCGGCGAGTCGAGTCGCTTGCGCAGCGGACTCGCGACCGGTTCGGGCAGTCGCTCGGTGGTGGCCGGCACCGCGATGCCGCGCCGGGTCAGCGCCGCGCGAGGAATCGGCGGGGGAATCGTGCGCGAGCCCCGTTCGGGAACGTCGGGGCCCTTGCCCGGATCCCCACCCGGACCTGCAGTACTACCGCCCTTCTTTTCGGTCGACATATCGACTTACGGCGAACGAAGGATCTCGGAGGTCAAGCTCCGCATCCTCGCGATAACAGTATCATGCGCGGCACCTGTCGAGGCCGCTGGGAACCCGGACTGCACACCGGCAATTGTGCCATCCCGGCGCCGGAAGATGACGACCGGGAATCCGCCCACGTCCACGTTGTTCAGCCCCTCCGGCATGATGTCGCCGAGGTCCTCTTGCTCGCCGGGGACGGCGCGGACCGGCCAGGGCACGTTGTCGAGCTCGCGGAACCTGCGCTCGCCCTCCCGATTCGCGTTGGGGTCGTTCGTGAGCTCGTACAACAGGCTGACCATCGCGAGCCCCTCGCCTTTGTGCTCGCCGTAGATGTCGCGCAGCACCGGCACCATCAGCTTACAGGTCTCGCACCACGTCGCGGCGAGCTCGACGATGAGCGGCTTGCCGTCGAAGTCGCGGAGCTGCGGGTGACGGAGAACCGGCCGGTCACCGTCGAGCGTGATCTTCGGCTGGAGCTCGAAGTCCGCCGTTCGCGTTCCCGTGACGGCCTCTTTCCACGAGAGCAGTTGTCCGGCACGCCAGGTCCCGGTCACCGTGCCGCGCGCCGCGTCGAAGACGAGATCGAGGCTCGATGGGCTCGTGCCTTCGAAGCCGCCGAGGACCGCGTGATCCCCGCGCCCCGTTCCGCCCAGATACGTGACGTGCCCGTTGTCGAAGAACACGGTTCCGTCGAGCTCGCCCGGTCCGCGTTGCTGGAGAACGAGCTTCACGCGCAGTCCACCGAGCATCAATTGCCAGACGGTGCGCGCCTCGTGAAGGTCGAGCCACGGTCCGTCTGCCACGGTCGCGAGAGCAGAGAGCGTCGGGCCAGCGACCGGTGACGCGCGCAGCGGCATCGAGCCCGTACCGAACGCGGGAGATGCGATCTCGTAGCGACCCTGGTAGCCGTGATCGGGACCGGGATCGAGCACGAGCGCGGTGAGATAGATCGGGAATTCGACGCGCAGCGACGCGCCAACGTGGCGTACCTGGCCGACGACGCGCTCCGTTCCGGTCACCACGATCGCGCGATCGTCAGAACCGCGCGGGAGGCCGGTGAGGAACGCGACCTCGGTCTTGTCGGCGCCCGTCAGGACGACGCGCTGCCAGGCGAGCTCCGAGTCGCGCGGCAACGGCGGTGGCTCCGCTGGCGTCCGTTTGCACGCAACCAGCGCGATGGCGAGCACCAGATGCCAGCGCATTCGCCAAACGATATCCCAGAACTCTATCGAGCGTAGCGATCCGCCGAGCGTGCCCGCGCCTTCGCCGCTTCTTCATCGCGATTCTTCGGCGGCGCTGTGGTCTCGAGTGTGTCGACCAGGTCGCGTGTGATCTTGGAGAGCGCTTTCACCGCGCGCTCGAACGCCGCCATGTTTGCCGCGCTGGGCTGGCGCGTTCCGCTGATCTTGCGCACGTATTGCAGCGCAGCGGCGGCGCATTCCTCGTCAGTCGCAGGTGGCGCGAAGTTGAACAGTGGACGGATGTTCCGGCACATGGCGGCAACCATAGCGTGTCGTGACCGAGAAGGCGGGTAGAGTCGCGACGTGGTGGCGAGCGAGAGAATTTCGTTTCCTCCCGGACCGAAAGAGCCGGCGTGGGTACAAACCGCAACGTACGCACGCGACCCGGTTGGCGCGCTCGAGAAGTGGGCGGCTCGCCACGGCGATCTGTTCACGGTCCGCATCGTGGGCATGCCTCCGCTCGTGTTCGCGGCGGCGCCTGCCGAGCTGCGACAGATCTTCACGGCGAGCCCCGACGATCTTCTCGCCGGCCAGGCGAACGGGCAGATCCAGCCCATCGTCGGCGCGCGCTCGATCCTGACGCTCGATGGGCAGGAGCATCACCGCCATCGCCGCATGATGCTGCCGCCGTTCCACGGCGAGCGGATGGCGACGTACGCGGAGACGATCCGCGAGGTCACAGAGCGTGCGATGGCAACGTGGCCGACGGAGAAAGCGTTCGCGCTTCTCCCGCACATGCTGCAGGTGACGCTCGAGGTGATCCTGCGGACCGTGTTCGGCATCGAGCAGCCGACGCGGGTCGCGCAGTTCAGTGATCAATTCTCCGAGCTCATCGCGCGGTGGAGCTCACCGCTGTTGCCGATGCTCGCGCTCTACGGCGTCGATCCGATCCGCCTCGCTCCGTGGCTGCCCGTGTCGCGCAAGAAGCGCGCTCTCGATACGGCGCTGCGTGCGGAGATCGCCCGACGCTCGGAAGCGACAGGGACCGACATCTTCAGCTTGTTGCTCTCGGCGTGCGACGAGGAAGGCAAGCCGCTCACGCCCGAGGAGCTACGCGACGAGCTGGTCACCCTGATGATCGCGGGCCACGAGACCTCCGCGACGACGCTGTCCTGGGTGTTCGAGCGTCTGCTCGTTCATCCGAAGATCCTCGAGAAGGTGCTCGACGAGCTCGACACGATCATCGTCGACGATCGCGTCGATCTCCGCCAGCTCGACAAGCTCGTCTACCTCGATGCAGTCCTCAAGGAGACGCTGCGCCAGCGACCGATCCTCGCGTTCATCGCGCGCGTGGCGGCCGTGCCGTTCGAGATCGCGAACTACCGCGTGCCGGCGGGAACGTATCTATGCCCCGCGATCCATCTCGCGCATCGACGGACGGAAGCGTATCCGCAGCCCGACGTGTTCGACCCCGAGCGCTTCGTCGGCAAGAAGACAGACGCCTACTCGTTCCTGCCGTTCGGCGGCGGTGGTCGGCGCTGCATCGGCATGGCGTTCTCCATGCTCGAAATGAAGGTCATCCTCGCGACGGTGCTCTCTCAGGTCTCGCTGCGGCTCGAGGGGAACAAAGCGCTCGGCCGAACGCTGCGCGGCGTCGCCGTCACGCCGGTCGGCGGGACACGCGTGATCAAGTCGCGATAGGCATCTGCTGCGACGCCTCGGCCTTCTGCTCTCTGCGCATGCGCAGCAGCGACGGGAGCCCGATGAGGAACACGGGCACGATGTGGATGAGGTGATAGAGGATGCCTGCTGCGAGCGCCTTCTCGTCGGCGACACCGGCAACGGTGAGGCCCCACGCCGTCGTCGCTTCGAACACGCCGAGCTGACCCGGTGTGCTCGGCACGGCGCTGCCGACGTTCACGACGATGAACGCGAGCACACAAGCGGCCATGCTCACCGGAGCTCCCACTGCGTGCAACGCCATCGCAAGCATCGCGACGTCACTTAGCTCGCTCAGCGCGGACCACACGAACGTGCTCGCGAGTGTCTTGGGGCTGTGGAGGAGCGCGAGAGACTTGCCCATCGAGAACAGCCAGCGCTTGATCTTGCCCGTTGGCTCGACGCGATCCTGCGTGTACTTCCGCACCCCCGACATTGCGACGAGCGCGACGACAAAGCCGATCGAGCCCGCGAGCGTCGCGACAAGCAGGATGTAGTGCACGCGGGGCGGCGTATCGAGCAGCAGCATCGGCGCCGAGAACAACGCGAACGCGCAGCCCGAGATGATCTTCTCCCACAGTTGCACGGCGACGAGGCTCTCGCTCGAGACACCGTGGTGCTGCAGCGCGAACACGCGCGCGGCGGATCCCGCGACGGGCGACACGATGTACCCGAGCGCCATCGCGCCGTAGATGAAGTGCGCGAGCTCGCGGAGCGGCACGTTGCCGGGCAGTGGTTTCAAGAGCGAACGCGTGCGCATGACGCGCGTACCGACGCGCAGCACTGCGTTTGTCAGCATCGCGAGGACGATCCAGCCGATCGACGCGTCGGCCATCACGCGCATCGCTTCTTCAGGCTTGAGCTTGCGAACGAACAGCACGGCGAGCGCGGAGACCGCGATGATCAGGACGATCCGGATCGCGCGCTTCGTGTTCTTCGTCATTGCGTGGGGCGCCAGCGAGCGCGTTCCATCTCGAGCAGCTGCGAGAATCGGCGCAGGTGAGCCTCGGCGATACGCGCGGCGGCCTCGTCCTCGGCGGTGCGCGGGCCGTAACCGGAGAGCATCGATTCGACGTGCTCGGGCGATGGCAGCAGCACGGACGCGTAGGCGAGATCGAAGCCGCGGCGCGCGGGGGTGGCGCCTGCGATCTCGGCGAACTCGAGGTCGAACAGCACGATGCGGCCGGTCGCGCGCTCGAGGAGCATGTTCCCGGGGTGGCCATCGGCGAGCGTCACGCCGACATCGTGAACGCGGCGAAACAGCGCGCCGACCTCACACGCGAGCGACATACCTTCCGCTCCGTACAGCGCGGTCGCTGCTGGTTCACCGTCGATGAATTCGATCGCGAGCAGCTCGTGGCGCGGCGATGCGGCGATCAAGCGGGGGACATCCACGCCGTGCTCGTGGAGAAACGTCAGCGCTTCGGACTCGCGCGTGATGCGAGCGATCCCTGTCGTGTCCTGCGCGTAGATGAAGTTCGCGCCGAAGTGCCGCGCGCCCCAGGCCATCATCGTGCCGAACGGAAGCGCCTTCTTGAGGACGACCTTGTCGCGCGAGCCGAGCGTGACGAGCGAGACCGCGTTGCTCTTGCCGGTCCCGAGCGGAGTGACGCTGACGACGGTCTCGCGCATCGCCAGCTCCTCGAGCGCGCGACGTGCACCGGCAGGTGTCGCGAAGCGGCGGCGCGCGATCGCGGCCTGCGCGTACGAGGCAGCGAGAACGGGCGCCATCGCGAGCGCTCCGACGGCGAGACGGCCGTTTCCCGAGCCAGCGGGCGGCTGATCCTGGAACGACTTCGTCGGAGAGCGGTTACGTCGCATAGTGAATGCCGCTGACCTTCATATCCATCGAGCCGGGGAGGCCCTTGAGCAGGTAGCGCGCGACCCGACGAGCAGAGCCGCGGATCGCCGCCTTCCTGGCGCGGTCGCTCAGCTCGGCGAGCCGATCCGGTTGCTTAGCGAGCTGCTCGAGCACGCTGCCGGTATCCCGATGGTCACTCGCGGCGATGCCCGCACCGGCCTCGACGATCTTGAGGAGATTCCCGTGCTCCTGACCAAACGCGGGCCACGGCAGGACCATCGCGCGACCGCGCGCGAGGCACTCGGTCGTGACGAGGCCACCCGTCTTCGTCACGACCACGTGCGATCGATCCATCGCGTCGCGCAGACCGGGCAGGGCAGCAGTGACGGTGGCCGGCACCATCTTCTCGCGCACGACGCGTTCGAGCTTCTCCTGGTAGTCGCTCTCCTTGCCGGCGACGACGGTGAGCTTCAACGGCGCGGTGGGCGAGATCGAGCTCAGCGTCTCGACGACGAGATCCAACGGAACGCCGCTCGTCAGGAACAACACCTCGAGCGGCAGCGCGTGCGGCAAGATGATCGGCGGCTCGTCCATCGTCGGTGCGATCGGAATGCCGGTGATGTGAACCTTGCTCCAATGCACGTCGCGGCGCATCACGGCACGCGCGGTCTCGGGGCTGGGCACGAAGTAGTCGGCGACGCCGTCGTAGATCCATGCCTCGTGCGCGACGTAGTCGGTCACGACGATCGAGAGCGGAGCGCGTAGCTTCTTTTCCAACACGAGCTGCGAGATCGCGACTGCGGGCAGGTAGTGCGTGCACACCACGCGATCGGGCTGCTTCTCCTGGAGGTATTTCGTCAGGCTGCGGAGCAGCACGCGGTTCACTTGATGGCGGAGCTTGTCGGTCGCACTCGGCAGACCGCGGTCCGTCTTGCGAAAGACCCAATCCCAGAACTGACCGCCGTGCTGCTGCAGCGCCTTCCACGCGAGGTCGTAGCGGAACCACTTTGGCGCGAACTGCTGGACGTCGAGCACGTCGAGCTGCACGTCACCCCGTTCAGCTTTCAACGCTCCCGCGATCGCGTTTGCGACGGAGCGATGGCCGCCTCCTGCCGGGCTGTACAGCAGGACGATCTTGGGCGCGAGCACAGAGCCATCGTGCCTCAGCGGCCGGCGCCGATGTGGGTGTGGGCGAGGTTTGCCTGCGAAAGCCGCAGTGGAGTGATGCACGCGCACCACACGTCCGCTCCCCGCGTCGCGCAGTTGCGGCGGGGCAGCGCGTAACCCCCGGATCTGGGTTCGGCAAGGCATTTGCTCTATCCAGGTTCGTGCGCGGCTTTCTGAACTTGTTTGTCGTCGGCCTCCTGGCCCTGACGGCCTGCGAACCCGACCTCGATTGCTTTGACGGCGGTGCGCTCGAGCAGCGCTACGTCGCGGGGCAGGATCAGGCGACCGCCGAGAACGTCGCCGCGTACGCGCAGGGGCACCAGCGCGGTCTCTCGCTCACCGAGGCGGATGGCATCTCGGATGGCATGACCGAGGGCTACGACGCCGGCTTCAGCGCCGGGTACTCGGGCCTGAACGGCTACGACGCCGGATATGACGACGCGTTCGCAACCGGATCGTACGACGGTTCATCGGATCAGAGCGCGTGCGCGAGTGGCGGCTCCGATGGGTACTCGGCCGGCGCGAGCGATGCGGCGAGCGACTCCGCGAACAGTGGCTACAGCGATGGCTACAGCGACGGCTACTCGTCGGGCGAGAGCGATGCGGAGTCATCTTGTACGTCGTCCGTCGCGCGCGTCGCGCCGAAGGGCATCGTTGCTCCGCGCGCGACGAAAGCGCTGCGCGAGCCGACCGCTGCACCGAGCGTCGCGCAGGAACAGACCACGGACGACTCCAAGGACGGTCGCAAGTGCTACGCGCGCGGCTACGACGATCAGCTCGATTCGGGTGCGTATGACGCGGGCCTGTCTGACGGCAAAGCGAACAACCCCGACTACCAACGCGGCTATCAGAGCGCGTACACGGCAGCGTTCTCGCGCGGCAGCGCCGACGGTGAAGATGCGGGCTACGCCGATGGCGCTGCGGCCGGATACTCCGACGGCTACGACAGCGCCGCGGCGGACGTCTACGAGGGCTGCTACAACGACGGTTACAACAGCGGCTACAACGACGCTGCCGGCTCCGGTTACGACGACGGCTACAGCGACGGTTACGACGGCGGTTACAGCGACGGCTACAGCAGCGTCACGTGTTCGTCCGACGACCAATCCTGAAACTAAGAAATGTGCTGGTAGCTGCGGTACCGGTCGCGCGCGGAATCAGACAACCGCGAGGACGCGAAGACGCAAAGGATTTCACCACCAAGGTGAGATTCGATTGTGCGTCGGCAACGAGCGCACGGTCAAAACGCGTTCCTCGCCCTGCGAGGTATCGATCTTTTCGCGTCTCCGCGTCTTTGCGGTTCTCTGCTCTCGGAACCAACTACTTCGTCGCAGAGCCCGATCCAGCTGCGGATCCCGAGCCAGTCGCGGATCCGGACCCAGAGCCGGTCGCGGGCGGAGCAGGCGGCGGCATCTCCTTCGAGAGCACGGCACCAACGGCGGCATCGAACACCGCGCGCGTGTCCTCGGGGAGGAGCAGCCGGCACTTCTCGAACGACGGGAGGAACTTCGCGTTGTCGATGTGGCAAGCGATGACCTCGTTGGTCCACTTGCCGCTCGTGCACGAGTCCACATAGGCGGCCTGCAGCGGCGTGATCACGCGCGCAACGACCTCCGCCATCTGCTGCTGCTGCTCGGGCGCGGAGACGCGCAGGGCTTCCTGCATGTACGTCTGCACCGCGCCGCGCAGGTCGTCGCACGCGACGGGACCTTGAGTCGCCTTCTTCACGAGATCCGTGTTCCGCGCGAACAGGCCCGCGCTCGCGAGCTGCACGAGCGCCATCTCTTGGTCGCCCGTCGCGTTCAGCTCGACGAACGTGGTGCCGCCGTTGGAGTCGACCTTGCCGGTCCCCGCCTTCGCCTTGTCGATGTACTCGAGCAGCGCCTTGATGATATTGCGGTCACGCTCGCCGCCTTCGGGCGTCGTGTTCGAGAGCTTCGCGCGGACCTTCGCGCCGTTCGTGAGGCCGACCGCGGTGAAGATGACGTGCTGCGGATCGGTGACGCGCACGAGGATCGGCTCCGTGCCGTATGCATTCAGATCGTCCCAATACGAGGGGATGGGGCCCGAGCCACTGACCTCGGTGCGCCAATCGGCGGCAGCGATTCCACTGCCGTTGCGCTCGACGAGGACGACGTCACCCGACGGCAGGATCGCGCCCGATGCAACGGAGCGGCCCTGCACGGAGACCTGGAACAGATCGCCGTCGCGCACGAGCTCGAGGACCGACTTCGCGGACGCGACCTTGTCGAGACAGCCGGTGACAGTGTCCTTTGGTAGTCCGCCGACGACGACCGTGACGTCGCCCGACATCAACACGCCCTTCTTGGCGCCGATGATCGACGTCGCGGTGCCGAGCACGTCGAGGCCGCACTTCTCTTTCGCAGACGCGAGCAGCATCTCGACGCTCGTCGTCGCGAGCGGAGCGGCCTTTGCGAAATTGCCCCACGCACGCAAGCGCGGCATGTCGAGCTTGATGGCGACATCGGGCGATGCGGGCAAGAACCGCGCACCCGGAGGAGCGGACGAGCTGGACTTGCCCGAACATGCGGACGCGAGAGCAACGGATGCGACCGCAGCGGCGATCAGGAAACGCATGCCCGACCGTCGAGCACTTCGGAAGCGATTGCAAGATCGCTGGCGAACTGCGCGTGGGTCGCGATCGCGTTCTCGAGCTCGGCTGCCAACTCTGTTGGCACGTCGGAGGGGAGCTTCGCCGTGGACCGGGCGCGACGCGCGAGCCACGCAGCGTCGAGAAGCGCGTGCCGTTTGAACAGCGGGTCGCTCGGGACGAGCGCGATGGTCGTCTCTTCCTTGGGACCGGAGGGCACGCCGCGCGCGACCCAGAAGCCGGCGCCGAGCAGCGCGGACCGGATCGCCGTCGACGCCGTGTACGTGAACAGCTCCGCCGGGCGATCGAGCTTTGCGCGCAGCGTGCGGAATGCGGCGAGTGTCCACAGCGGCGCATCGACCTTTGCACTGAACGGATCATAGAAGATCACGTCGGGCGTTTTCTCGGCGAGGAACGTCCGGGAAAAGTCGCCGGTGACGAGGCGCCACATCAGTGGACCACGCGTGAACGAACCAAACTTCGCGAGCACGTGCGCGGCAGGGTGGCGCAGATGCGCGAACTCCTTCTGGTGCGCGAGCGCGAGCTGGAACGCGTCGGTGTCATTCTCGAACGAGACGAGCTCGACGGGCGCGTGCCTTGGATTCGCCTCCAGCGCGCGGATCAGCGCCATCGCGTTGTGCGCAGCGCCGAGGCCGACGTCCCACACGACGAGCGGTCGGCTGCCGCGGGCGTTCTCCGCGATCAGCGCGGACTGCTGGATGTAGACGCGCTCTGCCTCGTCGTCGGGACGGTTGACGGAGTGCATCGTCTCGCCGGACGCGATGTGGCGAATGCTCGCGAAGCCGTCGGTGTGTGTCGCGACGGAGAATGCGCCGCGCGTGGACGGCTTGACCGGCTTGCTCTTGGGCTTGGGGCCGGGCGGATTATCCTCGTCGTCGATCGCGAGGCGCACGCGCTTGTCCGCGTAGTAGGACGCGAACGTGCCGTCGACGATGTGCCCGCGGATCTCCTTCATCAAGGATAGGTAGAACTTCAAATTATGATTCGCGAGCAGCTGCCAGCCGAGCGGCTCCTGCGCTTTCACCAGGTGGTGCAGGAACGAGCGCTCGTACGTCGTGCACGCGACGCACGTGCACTGCGTGTCGAGGGGAGCGTCGGAGCTTTTATGCACGCCGCGGCGCATGTCGAGGCGGCCGTGCGAGGTGAACGCCTTGCCGTGCTGCGCCCACGCCGTCGGCAGTATGCAGTCGAACATGTCGACGCCGCGGTGCACCGCTTCGAGAAGATCGATCGGCGTGCCGACGCCCATGAGATAGCGCGGGCGATCGCGCGGTAGCAGCTCCGTCGCGAGCTCCGTCGTGTCCTCGCGCTGCGCCTTGCTCTCACCGACGGCGAGTCCACCGATGGCATATCCGTCGAATCCGCCGATGTCCGTCAGCGCGCGCGCACTCTCGCGCCGCAGCTCCGGGTAACACGCGCCCTGCACGATCGCGAACAGCAGCTGGTGCTTCGTCGGACCGGGTGGCAACGAACGATGCGCATCGAGCGAGCGCTTCGCCCAGCGGTGCGTGAGCTCCATCGCGGCGCGCGCGTGGTCGATCGACGACGTCGAGTCGATGCACTGATCGAGCACCATCATGATATCGGAGCCGATCGCGCGCTGCATGCCGATCGAGCTCTCGGGAGTGAGCAGGAATGCCGCCGGCGACGCGCGGTCGCGAAAGCGCGCGCCCTCCTCGGTCATCTCGCGACCAGCCAGCGAGAAGATCTGGAAGCCGCCCGAGTCCGTGAGCACGGCGCCGCTCCACTTGATCCACGCGTGCAGCCCACCGACGCGCTCGAACAGCTCGCGGCCTGGCCGCACCATCAGGTGGTACGTGTTCGCGAGAACGATGGGCGGCGCGAGCTCGTTGATCTGGGCGAGCGTCTGCGTGCGCACGGCGCCGCGCGTTCCGACGGGCATGAAGATCGGGGTGGGAATATCCCCGTGCTCCGTGACCAACGTCCCAGCCCGGGCGCGCGTGTCGGGAGCCGTCGCTTCGACGGTGAATGTCCCAGTTTGCCCCGGCTCGGCCACGGCGGGTTTGTAGCATCGACGGTTGGGCGGGCAGGGGATATGCTTCGCGCAATGTCGCTTCGCTTGGTGGCTGTGCTCGCGCTCGTGCTCGGGCTGTCGTCGATCGCCACCGCGCAACCCAGTGTCACTCCGCCCAAGCCGCAGCCGACCGCGGATCAGCTCACGCTGATGAACGAGTTCCCGATCGTCACGCTGGTCACGATGGGGACGGGGGCGCTGATCTGGGAGCGCCACGGTCACATCGCGATCTGCGTCCAGTACGACGAATCGCACGAGACCTGCTTCAACTACGGCGTCGGCGATTTCGCGCACCCGCTCAAGATGGCGTGGGGCTTCTTCCGCGCCGACGGCAGCTTCTATGTCGATCGCCAGTCGCCCAGCAACATGCTGTGGATCTACCGGCACACGGATCGCACGATCTGGGCGCAGCGCCTCCCGCTGACGCAGGAACAGAAGGCCAAGGCGATCAAGAAGCTCGAGGCCGACGCCGACGTCCAGCTGCACTACGCGTACGACCACTTCTGGGACAACTGCACGACGCGCGTCCGCGACATCCTCGACGACGCGACGGATCACGAGCTCAAGAAGATGCCAGACAAGACGGACGGGCGAACGTTCCGTCAGCTCGCGCGCGAAGGCTTCTTCGGCACCAAGCCGTCGTGGCTCCCGCTCCTGATCACCGACATGGGAATGGGCCACGTCACGGACCAAGTCCCGTCGTACTGGGATCGCATGTTCCTGCCCGACTACCTGCGCGAAGCAGTGATCGACCTGTGGCACGTCGAGCCCGTCGTCATCAATCAGCGCAAGGGACCGTTCGCGGTCAAGGAGATCGAGAAGACGCTGCACGACGGCGTCACCGACGATCGCGCGAAGGAGCTCCACGCGCAGCTCGATGCGCTGCACAACGAGACGAGCGGTCGGCTCCAGTTCGCACTGCTCGTCCTGTTGCTCACGTCGCCGGCGTGGCTCACGCGCCTCTGGGGTCGCTTCCAGCGCACCGGCCTCGTTCTCGCCGTTTCGCCGCTCGTTTTGTTCGGCTTGATCTTCTGGACGCTCTCTCTCGTCTCGCGCTTGCCGTACGTGCGCTGGAACGAAACGTGTCTGTGCCTGATGCCGTTCGATCTCGCCCTGCTGCTCCTCTCCGGCGAGAGGAAGAAGAAGTACGCGAAGGGCCGCGTGATCATGCTCGCGATCGTCGCCGCGCTGATGCTGATCAACGTCCTGACGCAGCCGATCTGGCCCGCGTGGCTGTGGGCGCTCGTGCCGAACGCTGTCGTGGCGTTTATGCCGATGTCGCGCGGCGCGAAGTCTTCGGCTTCGTCCGCTTCGGCGACTTCGCCGACCTGACGCGCGCGCCTTCGATGATCGTGCGAACGATGTGACCGATCAGGTCTGGCGTCGGCGCCTCTCGATACGAGAGCAGTCGCGAGTAGAGCGCGCCACCAATCATCTCCAGCAGCAGCAGCACATCCGTGCCGCGCGGTAGCTCCCCGCGTCTCACAGCGAGCTGAAGGCGCGGCAGACGAATCGCGAGGACGCGTTCGCGCAGCTCGGCGCGGATCACGGCGAGCTCGTTGTCCTGCTGCTCCAGCAACATCATGCGCTGCAGGCCGCGGACGAGCGGGAGATCGGAGTGGCACAGCGAGCCCACGTACATTTCGGTGAGGTCGTTCACGAGATCGCCGGTATCGCGAGGCGGTTCGTGGAGCTTGTGCGCCTGGATCGCTGCGGTGACGAGCTGGACCTTCGTCGGCCAGCGGCGATAGATCGTCGTCTTGTTCACGCCGGAGCGCTCTGCGACTTCTTCGATGCGCAGCGCGCCGTAGCCGATCTCGCCGAGCAGCTGCACCGTCGTATGGAGCACGTTCTCGACCACGAGGGCACTGCGCCCACCCGTGCGAACGCCGCCGAACGCTGGCTTCTTTACTGCGACCACCTAGCGATCAAGTTGTCATGGAACCCGACACCCAACAATGAGATCGAACGATCTAAACGCAACTTTCGGTTGCGGTAATTCCGACGTCTGATTTAATGCAACTACCTGTGGCAGTAAGTGACGCTCTCGAAGCCCCCGTCCCTCCGCCTCGCAAGAGCAAGCGGACCGTCATCCTCGTGTTCGTCGCCATTGCCGCCGTAGCTGGCGGTGGCGCGTACTACGTGACCCATCACGGCCGCGAGTCGACGGACGACGCGCAGGTGGACGCCGAGGTCGTGCTTGTCCCGGCGCGCGTCGATGGCCTGGTGAAGACGGTCAACTTCGTGGAGAACCAGCACGTGAAGGCGGGCGACCTGCTCGCCGAGCTCGATGATGCACAGCTCGTCGCGAAGCTCGCCCAGGCCGAAGCAACGCTCGCCAAGACGACCGCGCAAGCAGACGCCGCCGATGCGAATGCAGCGCTCATCGAGCGCAATGCCGTCGGCAACAAGTCCGCGACGCAGGCGAATCTGACTGGAGCTGCTGCGGGTGCACAGACCGAAGCAGCGCAGCTCGCGGAAGGTAGGGCCGGCTTGGCGTCGGCGAACGCGCAGCTCGCACAGGCAAAGATCGACGTGGACCGCGCGCGCAAGCTGAACGCGGCAGGCGCGATCACGCACGCCGAGCTCGAGAGAGCGGAGACCGCGTACACGCTCGCCTCGTCCAACGTCGAGGTCGTCAAAGCGCGGATCGCGACGCTCCAGACCACCGTGACGGCCGCACGTAGTCGCGTCCAAGAAGCGAGCGCTCGCGCGACGCAGAACGACGACATCTCGGCCACGGTTCGCCAAGCGCGCGCCACGGCTGATGCTGCCAAGGCGGACGTGAAGGTTGCGACGGCGCAACGCGATCTCGCGGCGCTGAACCTCAGCTACGCCAAGATCAGAGCACCGCAGGATGGCGTCATCTCCAAGAAGTCCATCAGCGTCGGTCAGCAGCTCGGGCCCGGTCAGGCGATCGGTCAGCTCGTGACCGAGGGGCGCTGGATCACCGCGAACTACAAAGAGACGCAGGTCGAGGACGTGCGCCCGGGCCAGCCCGTCACCGTGAAGGTGGACGCGTTCTCCGGCGTGGAGCTGACGGGGACCGTCGAGAGTCTCTCCGGCGGAACGGGCTCGCGCTTCGCGCTGCTGCCACCCGACAACGCGAGCGGCAACTTCACCAAGGTCGTCCAGCGCGTCCCGGTTCGCATCAAGCTCACCAATGTTCCGGCGAGCGTCGCACTGCGCCCGGGCATGAACGTCGAAGCTTCCATCGACACGCGGAACTAAATGGCGAGTGCCACCGCCACTGCCGGCTCGTTCGAGGACACCGGGCATCCGAATAAATGGATGATCGCGGTCGCGGTCGCGCTCGGCGCACTGCTCGAGGTCGTCGACACCAGCATCGTCAACGTCGCGCTGACGAACATGCAGAACGCGTTCGGCGCGACGCTCACGCAGGTCAGCTGGGTCGTCTCGAGCTACGCGGTCGCGAACGTGATCATCCTGCCGCTCACGGCGTGGCTCGGCATGCGGTTCGGCAAGAAGCGCTACTTCGTGTGGTCGCTCATCGGCTTCACGATCTCGTCGATGCTGTGCGGCCTCGCGCCGAACCTCCCGATCCTCATCGGTGCGCGCGTGCTGCAGGGCTTCATGGGCGGCGGTCTCCTCGCAAAAGCGCAGGCGATCCTGTTCGAGACGTTCCCCAAGAAGGAGCAGGCCGCCGCGCAGGGCTTCTTCGCGATCATCGTCATCGCCGGCCCATCCATCGGCCCGACGCTCGGTGGTTGGCTCACCACCAACGTCAGCTGGCGCTGGATCTTCTACATCAACCTACCGATCGGCATCGCCGCCGTTCTCATGTGCATCGCGATGCTGCCGCCCGACACGGCGAAGCGGGACAGCACGCCCGTCGATTGGACGGCGCTCGCGATGCTCGCGATCGGCCTCGGCTGTCTCCAGACGTTCCTCGAAGAGGGCCAATCGGAGCAGTGGTTCGAGTCGCTGTTTATCGTCGCGCTCGCCGCCATTGCCGTGGTGTCGATCGTGTTGTTTGTCGATCGCCAGCTCAGCACCGATCGGCCCGTCGTCGACCTGCGCATCCTTCGCTATCGATCTCTGACCGCCGGCTCGATGCTCTCGATCGTCGTCGGAATGGCGCTCTACGGCGCGATCTTCGCGATCCCTATCTTCGCGCAGACGATGCTCGGCTACAGCGCACAGCAGACCGGCATGCTGCTCCTGCCGAGCGCGCTCATGTCAGCGGCGATGATGCCGATCTCGGCGAAGCTCGTGAACCGCTTCGATCCGCGTGTCCTGCTCGTGCTTGGCATGGTGGTGCTGATCGCGTCCATCAAGACACTCGGTGTGATCTCGCCGCTCACGGGCGAGCCGAACATGTTCTGGCCGATGATGCTGCGCTCCGTCGGTACGGCGCTCATGTTCATGCCGCTGTCGATGGCGACACTCGGCCCGATTCCGAAGAAGGACATCAGCGCGGCATCGGGCTTCTACAACCTCACGCGTCAGCTCGGCGGATCGATCGGTGTCGCGCTTCTATCCACGCTGCTCGAGCGTCGCGAGGCGTTCCATCGCGCGGTGATCGTCGAGAAGCTCTCGGCCAGTGATCCGCAGGTCATCGCGCGCGTTGCCGCGTACACGGGGCGCTTCCTCGGTCTTGGCTACACGGGTCCCGATGCGGCCGCTCACGGCACCAAGCTGCTCGACATGGGAGTCTCCGCGCAGGCCGCCGTGATTTCATTCGGCGACTGCTTCTGGGCCACGAGCATCCTCGTCGCGTGCACGATTCCGCTCGTGTTCTTGCTCGGTAAGCCCAACAAGGGCGTCAAGGTCGACGCGGGTCACTGATAGGCTTGGGGCATGCGTTTGTTGGTGGCGGCGGGGTTGGTGTTGGTCGGTTGCGCGGGCGATGACGGCATCAAAGTGGAGGGCGGACTCGAATGCCCCGACTTCGCGCGCATCACATCAGGTGATGTTACGTTCGATGACGAAGCGATCACGCTTATCGTCTCGATGAAGGGCGAGCTCGCGAACCTGACGTTCGATCAGCCTGGCTTTCACGAGGCTTGGACCGAGTACGACTGGGGAGCTTCGATCGACGAGGGCCGCGACGGAAAGTACGACTGGCGGATCAGCCTCGAGCACGTGCACCGTGACAACACGGCTCCTCACGTGGAGATGGACCCAAGTGTTGCGGGTGACGCCGGAATTCACGGATTCTTCGACATCTCCGACGTCAGCATCGGCGGAGTTGGAACTGCGTCGGTGAACGGGAGCACTGTGAAGATCGTGATCCAGCGCGACCAGTCAGAGCTCATTCACGCGATCAAGAAGGGAGGCTCGCGCTTCGCGTACAGCACGTACTATCGGTCGAGCGAGCTAGAGGACGACTACTGCCAGACGAGCTTCACGAAGGACTACTAGAACGCGTCCAATAACCTGACTGCAACTTCGAACTGATTGCTTGTTTGTGCGGCGACGAGCGTTGCAACAACGATCCCTGCGAACTGATAGCTCCACTCGCTCGGTGCAGCGGCGGACGCAAGGTCCCGCCGCAGCACCGAGCGAGGAGAACTATCAGCTCGCATGCATCGTTCTGATTGCGACCGCCCACAGTCAGCGAAGAAACGCGTCCTCCAACACGTCGGCGGTTTGCTCCCATCGCAAGGGCCCGCCGCTGCGAGTCCTCACGCTGGCCCGACGCGAAGCACCGCCCACCTACAGCGAGACTGGTTTACGATGGCTGCGTGCGCGCATGGGTGATCGCGGGTGTGTTGCTCGTTGGTTGTGGTGGTGGTGGTACCGGTAGTGGTGGTGGTGACGACGGTGGCGGAGTCGGTGACTCGTGCCCTGGCTTTGCGACACTCGAATCGGGCGCCGTTCGCGCCGCGGGCTACGGCACCGCGCCCTGATCAGAAGTCGAGGTACCGAACGTACGTCTGGACTTCGCCGCGATCGATCCACGCGGCTGCGACGCGATCGCGGGACACGGAAATCACGGGGACCGTCAGTCGTCCATCCGTGTGCCCGACGAGCTCCTTCGAGCCGTTGCTCGCGAGGACGCGGTCGACTTCATTCCGCTCCGGAGTCTTGAATGCGACGAGGTACGCGCGAGGGCCCGCGATCAGATGCACGTCCTCACCGGTAACCGGCGTGAGCACCGTCTGCCAGCGCTGCTTGCCGCGCAGATCGAACGCAACGAGCCGCACGCCCTTGTCGGAACGCAGCGCCACCGCACAGCCGTTCGCCTGACACGCGACATCGGCGACCTGATCGCCAGCCGCCAGCGGCACGCGCGCGCGCAGTCCCTGACAGCCTGTCTTCGCGCAGAAGTCGAACTCCATGTTCCGACCGGACCGCCAGAACAGCGCGACGTCCTCGCCCGCCGAGCGCACTGCGCACGTCATGGCTGCCGCGTTCACCTCGGAAACCTTCGCACCGTCGACAGAGGTGAGCTCTTTCCGCTCGAGTGGGCCGCGCACGAACCACAAGCCGCCATCGCCCGCCTGCCACGCGACGGCGAAGCCGCTGCTCGTAGATGCGGCGCCATTGCACAGCTGTGCGGCGTTGCGCCCGAATGCGGTGCTCGCACCGAGCTCGCCGTCCTTCTTCAGCGGCGCGAGGCGGAGCACCTTGTCCTTGGTATCCACCCACGCGAGCGTGGAACCCACGGTCGAACCGACGACCCTTAGATCACCGAGCAGCGGAATCGCCCATCGCTTACGGCGCTTGCCATCGCTATCCAGCTCGATGAGATGGCGGTCGTTCATCGCTTCCGCGATCGCAAACCCGTCCTTCAGCACCGCCAGCTGAAGAACAGGAGGCTTCTCCGGCGCCGCGGGTGTTCCGTGCAGCCACCGCCACGCGAGACAGATTCCCACCACACCGACGATCCACCGTCGCTTCGACATCGGGCTGACCATAGCCCACAGCCATCTACGGGTGGCACACACACTGCATTTCGCGGCAGGCATGCAACGCATCTCGGACGCTCTCGAGCTCCTCACCGCCCACCACGACGAGATCGAAGCTCTCCTGGCCGAGATCGCGACGACCAAGAACACCTCCCGGCGCAGCGCGGCGATCACCGAGCTGGCCGACGCGGTCACGGTGCATCTCGCCGCGGAGTCGGAGTTGTTCTACCCGGCCGTCTCCGCCCACCTCTCTCGCGAGGTCCACACCGAGCTGCTCGCCGAGCACGCCGAGATCAAGCGCCTCCTCGCCGACCTCGTCTGGCTCGAGCACGACGACGCCCGCCTCGAGCGCAAGCTCCTCGCGCTGCGCGGTCTCGTCGATAACCATGCGACATGGCAGGAGCGCCAGCTGTTCGTGGACGTCGCCGAAACCCACTCAGACGACGAGCTGAGCGCGATCGGCGAGGAGATCCGGGGCTGGATCGACGGCCTGGCAATCTCCGCGGCTGCGTAGTTCGTTCGCAGACCCCGTGCGCTCGGGAGCCCGCCGTGGCACCGTCGCGCGGTGAGCTACGACGTAAACGTTTCGTACAAAATCTGGCCGGGTGACGTAGAGGAGCGCTGGCTGGCGGAGCTAGGGCGCCTCGGGATCGATGCCCAGGTCTCCGATGACGCGTTCTCGTTGGCGGCGTCTGGCTGGCTGCCGATGCGGCTGACGGTCAGGGCGGACGCCACGATTCCATGGGCGACGAGCTTTCGTCGGCTCGGTACGTTCGAGTCCGGATTCGAGCGGTCGCGCGGACCGAAGAAGATCGTACTGACGGCGAAGGGCGCCGAGGGCAACGCATGCGCACTCTGGAGCGCGGCGGCCCTCGCCGCTGTCACAGGCGGAAAGCTAGCGGACCCGCAGTGCGACGTCACCGCATCGGGCAAGCGGGCGATCGACATTCTCGCGAAGCTGATGGCTAACGAGTCCTTCGTCCGCTCCTTCCGCGGCCCCGAGACACTCGGCGATCTCCCGCCAATCGGAAAGTTCACGGTCCCGGCGCCGGATCTCGAGATCGTGATCGACGAGACCAAGGTAACGACCGAGTACTCGGCAGCATCGCGGTACGCGGTTGGCGATCAGGTTTCACACCCGACCTTCGGCGTCGGCGTGGTCGAACTGTCCGAGCTGGGCAAGGTCACCATCGCGTTCCGCACTGGTCGGCGCGGCCTCGCGCAAAGCAAGGCGAGCGGTGAATCTCTCGCGAGACCAGCGCGGATCGATCACAGCCTTCCCACGCCGGGAAGCAAGCGACCAACGACCCGCTAGCAGCGAAGAGCGCGATGATCGAATGCTGTAACCAACCGCTGCGCGAAGTGCTCGCCGCGATCACTGGAGAGATCGCGGCCGGAGCCAAGACCATCGAGCTCGTCGCCCTGGATCCGGATGGTGCGCCGGGCCGCTACGCGGGCGAGGTCCTCGACGGCCTGGTCCATCGGCCGTGGCGCGTCTGGGTCGACGTCGGCGAACGCTTGGGCCTACGAATGCTCACGCCGACCAAATCCGCGCCACGGCTCGTCACGATCCGGTACGCGGTGCTCGATCCCAAGGCGCGCCTGGACTACGCCGCTCGCGGCACGGAGGAGACGGAGCGCTACGGCGCGGAGTCCGAGTTCGCCAAGGTCGACAAGTCCGAGGATCCGGGCTTCCTGCTCGACTTCGCCGACGCGCTCGACCGCACCGGACTCGCAGAGCGCGCGTCGCCTTCGCAGCGCATTCTCGATCTCGGTGTGAACACGGGCGACGAGCTCGCATTGATCCGTACGCTGATGCCAACGTTGCCGGCGACGCTCGTCGGCATCGATCACAGCGCCTCGGCGATCGCGGTCGCAAAGGATCGCTTCGCGAACGACCCGCGCATCGAGCTGCACTGCGCAGACGTCAACCAGCCGATGAGCGTCGGGCAGTTCGATCTCGTCGTGACGATCAGTACGCTGCAGTCAGCGGGCCTCGACGATCGCGATCTGATCCGCCGCATCGTCCAGAATCACCTCGCGCCCGGTGGCAGCGTCATCATCGGCGTTCCGAACTGCCGCTACGTCGACGGCGAGGTCGAGTACGGCGCGCGCATGCGGAACTTCCGGCAGCCCGAGCTTGGCTTGGTCGTGAAGGACATCGCGTTCTATCGGAAGTACTTCCAGCAGCACCACATGCAGGTGTTCGTGACGGGAAAACACTATCTGTTCGTGACCGCCGTTGCTAACGTGCGGAGCGAATGAGCGAGAGCGCAGCGCACACGTACGGCAAGCCTCCGCACCCATTCCTGTACTTTGTTCTGTTCTTACCGTTCGGAGCAACGAGCGGCTTCATCTCCGTCACGCTCGGCGCGCTCGCGAAGAAGCATGGGATGTCTGACGAGGTCATCACAGCGATCATCGCGTGGAACACGATTCCCAACACGCCGAAATTCCTGTGGGCGCCTCTCGTCGACACTGTGTGGACCGGCAAGGGTTGGTACGTGACGATGAACCTCGTGTCATCGCTCGCGATCATCACGCTCGGATTCATTCCGATCATGGAATCGAACACGACGTTGATCAGCGCGGTCGTACTGGTGAACGGCGCGGCCGTGTCATTCGTTGCCATGTGCACCGAAGCACTTATGGCGAAGCTCACTCCTCCCGAGCAGCGTGGCGCTGCAGGCGGCTGGTCGCAGGCCGGTAATGTTGGTGGAGCGTTCATCGGTGGCCTCGGTTTGATGATCGCGAACAACACGTCGGTGGACTGGCTACCGTTCGTGATCGTCGGCGCACTCCTCATGTCGTGCTCGTTCATCGCTCTGAACGTGAAAGAGCCACAGCGGTCCACCACGAGCTCGCTCGGTCACAACGTGAAGACTCTCGGCCGCGACATCTGGACGCTCCTCACCGAGCCGAAGCGCACCGCGAAGGTCAGGCGCTGGCCTCTATTCTTCTTCCCACCGGTGTTCCTCTACGCGCTGTCGGGTGCCGGCATTCTCGCGCTGTTCCTCAGCCTTATGCCCATCGGCAGCGGTGGTGCGCAGAATGTCTTTCCGCTCATGGGAGCGGAGTGGCACACATCCGACAATCTGGTCGCATTCTCGAACGGTCTCGTTACGGGTGGCGCGGCGATCGTGGGTTCGCTGCTCGGAGGCTTTCTCTCGTCGAAGATCGACAAGCGATGGGCGTACGCACTCTCGGGACTCATTATCGCGAGCTTTGCGTTCCTGATGGCGATCCTCCCGAAGACAGCTCCCTTCTACGTCGCCTGCTGCATCCTCTACAGCATCGGTCTCGGCATGTGTTACGCGACGTTCACCGCGTTCGTGCTCGACATCATCGGCCACACCGGCGGCGCCACGAAGTACAACGTCTTCGCCGCGCTCTCGAACATCCCGATCGTGTTGATGACGCGCATCGATGGATGGGCAGCAACGCACTGGGGACGCGAGGACATGCTCTGGGTGGATGGCCTTGCGGGGGTCGGCGGTGCGGTGTGCCTGATGCTCCTCGTGTTCTTGCTCCGCTGGCTGAAGGTCCCGACGCGTCCGCCGATCGCAGATATTCCGCTCCACGAGGCTGAGAAGGTTCTCGAGGCGCCTATCGCCGCACCGGTCGAGCTACCCGAAGCGCGCGTCGTCTCGAAGGACTAGCGCGGACTGGCGCGGGGCTCGACGCGGCTACGGGCCGCCGCACGGATCGGTCCAGCGCTCGTGCACGAGGCGAGTCATCGCGCCGAGGACCTCGGGCACGTAGACCATCGGATCGGAGCCTTTGAAGAAAATCAGCGACGCGCTCGAGCTCGGCTCGAGTTTGGCGCGCAACTCGCGCGCGAGCACTCTCGCGTGCTCGGTGTCCGCGCCCGTCGCGAACACGTTCGCGCCGAGCATCGCGTGAAGCATCGAGGCCCGCGCAGACGTGGGCTCGGTCCCGTTTGCGATGGCGTCGGCGTCGGCGGCGGTCGCGGGTGCGACGCTCGGTGCGACGAACGCTGTACCAGTCAACTCGACCGCGAACGCCGTCGCGCGATCGAGCGCCTCGCGTGCGCCGACCACATCCGTGGCGAGCAACCGGACGGTGACGAGGTCCACTGCAGCCGCGAATCGCATGTCCGCGGGGGATGATCCGGTCGCGAGCGCGATGAGCGCCTTGACGTCGTACGTGCCCGTCGCCGGCGCGGTTGGCCAGGCACCGTCGTGTGGCACGATCCAGATCGCGCTTCCATGCACGGGAGAGAATGGACCATCGGTGAGGTCGGGGCGCGGTGGTACGACCGTGTGATAGCTGTCGCGCACGACGGTGTGGCCGATCACGGGCCGGAGACCGGACATGCACGCATCGATGCCGGTTTCGGTACAACGCCCCATTACCGGGTCGGTACGATGGGTGTTGTTCCGCACGAACAACAGCGTCGAGGTCTTGTTCCAGCCAGTCGTCGCGAACGTGGTCAAGCCGCGCGCCGGGAGCTTGACCTGGTGGAGCTTGTAGCAGCGTCCGAGAGGCGATCCGGACGCACGGAGCTCCGCTGCGAGATCGGTTGTGTGACACAGGATCGGCTGACCTCCACCTTCACCCTTGGCGGTGCAGTCGAGAGCAGCCGCGTCGACGGTTGAACCGAGCGCCGGCCACGGCCCCCGCTCCCCGTCGGCCGGAAACCACGTAACGGGGACGTAACGCTCTTCGTAGTTCCGCAAAGGCGGCTGCGCGTGCACGGCGCTCGTCGAGAAGACCAGCAGGAGCCACGCGCGGCGCATGTCGCATCAACGCACGGCCTGGGATTTGGGCGTAGAAAATGATCCGGCTGCGGGGAACTAGCGCCGCGACACGAATGTCCGGGTTTGGCGGCAACAGCCGAACTGGCGATCGCTAAGCAGGCAGAAACACACCTGATCGGCAGGGCACGGCGGCTGCGATAGCCCCGCTGATGCGGTGGACTCGTGTAGCAGCAGGACTCTTCGCGGTCGGGGCATTCGCGGCGTGCGGCGCCGACGAGGGAGGCGCGTCCTATAATGGCGACGACAGCACCGGCGGTGACGGCTCCGGCCCCACCGCGGGCTGCCACTCGTCCAACGAATGCGGGGCAGGTTACGTCTGCAACGAGTTCGGCTCCTGCATCATGCCGTCGTCGGGCGGTGATGGTGGCGTGAGCGATCCGCCGCCCGAGGTCGAGTACGACTACACGGCGCCGATCGCATCGCAGAAGTACATCTACGTCGCGATGACGGCGGAGAACGAGCTCGCGCGCATCGACGCGACGACGCTCGAAGTGAAGTCCACGCCTGTCGGCCAGGAACCGAAGGTGGTCAGCGCGATTCCGGGTGGCGACGGTGCGGTCGTGCTCGATACGACGAACGGCACGGCGACGGTCGTGCGGTCGTCTGGTGCGACCGATGCGACGAAGGTGCTGGGGACGCTCACGAACTTGAACCGCCTCGACGTGACGACGAACGGTCGCTACGCGGTCGTGTGGTTCGATCTCGCGAAGCACGTGCAGGAAGCCGGGCTCTCGGGCGTCGGGAGCTTTCAGGACGTGACGATCATCGCGCTCGAAGCGGGTGCGGAGCGAGCGGTGAACCTGACGGTCGGGTTCCATCCCACGCAGGTGCAGTTCGACGCGCAGGGCCTGCGCGCGTACGTGATCACCGACGACGGCGTGTCGGTCATCGATCTCGGCGCTGCGACCGCGAACGGCCCTTCCATCGTCCCGCCGGTGCCTGTCGCGCCGTTCGGTGCAGAGAACGTCGAAGTGGATATCTTGCCGACGGGCCAGTACGCGGCCGTGCGTGTCGGCGGAGAGAACGCGCTGCGCATCGTCGACGTTGGCGGTACCAACCCGGGCCAGAGCTGGAGCCTTCCGCTCGCGTCGCCAGCGACGGATATCGATCTCGCGCCCGACGGTTCGCGCGTGTACGCGGTGTCGCGCGAAGCGAAGGAGCTCGCCATCGTGTCAATTCCAGGTGCGCTGACGGCGCCGGCGAGCGTCGCGCGTGTCGATCTCACGAACGCGGCCACCGGCTCGCTCGTGCTCGCACCCGACGGAAGCAAGGGCGTGATGTTCACGAACGCGACGACGGACAAGCGCCTGTCGCTGATCGACCTGGCGTCACCGGGCTTTCCGATCACGACGTGGCCGCTGAAGAAGGCCGTGCGTGCCGGCGCCATCTCGCCCGACGGTGCCAAGGCGCTCATCATCAACGCGAAGCAGCCCGGCGATCCGGGAACGGCGCAGTCGACGGAGGACTACATCGATCGCAGCTACGGCTACACGCTCGTGGATCTCGCGACGGGCTTCGCGAAGTTGCAGATCACGCCTGTCGATCCGAGCTCGTTCGCATTCTCGCCCAGCGGTGCAAAGGCGTACGTGGCGCTCGACGGTGGCGACGCCGCGACGGACGTCCGCGCGCTTCAGATCATCACCGCGCAGACCGGCGTCGTCGTGTCCAAGGCGCTCGGGTCGCCGCCCTCGGGTGTGGGCATCTTGCCCGACGCGGACAGCGCGTTCGTCGTGCAGCGTCACCCGCAGGGGCGGATCACATTCGTCGACATCGTCACCGATGCAGTCCGCACGGTCACCGGCTTCGATCTCAACGGCAGCATCGTCCACTAAGGCAAGGAAAGACCACCCATGCGCAACCTCGCCTTTGTCCTGCTCGCTGTCACCGCGTGTACGTGGAGCGACGATCGCCCACTCATGTGGGATCGCGACCGCGATGTCCTCGGCCCCATCCAGCTCAAGAACAAGGTCGCGTACGTCGACTCCGCACTCGATCGCGTCACGATGATCGATCTCGCGACCGACGACACGAAGATCACGACGTCGCACATCGGCCGTCGCGCGATTCACGCGATGGCGAGCGCCGATCGGCACCAGCTGTACGTCGTCACGCGCGGCGAGGAAAAGATCCAGAAAGGCATGATCGATCAGCCGCCGCTGTTCTGGTCGATCAGCGCCGATAACCCCGACGCAGATCCGGTCGCGTACGAGATCGACTCGCCGTTCGACCGCCTCGCCATCTCGCCCGACAACAGCACGGCCATCGCGTACTTCTCCGCGGCGGGGCCGGATGCAGCGGGCTTCTTTCGCAACCCGAACGAGCTCGCGATCATCGACCTCACGCGTCCACCGGGTGACGACAACCCGACGCTGAAGACGATCCGTTCCTTCGGCTCCGTACCCGAGGGCGTGACGCTCTCGCCGCCGATGGCGGTCACGGGAAGCGACCAACGCACGTTTGCGTTCATCCTCTCGGAGAACAACCTGACGGTGCTCGATGTCTCGCATCCCGAGAGACGAGAGATCTCGATTCGCCTCGATCTCGGGGGCCCCCCCGTGACGCCGAAAGAAGTCGTGTTCGCGAAGACGACGGCGAGCGCGTACGTGCGCAGCGATGGCGCGCGCGACGTTCTGCAAGTCCTGCTGCAACCCGCGACGCCCGCGACGGCCGATGGCAACGACTTCGCGCCGGTGCTCGCCGAGCTCGGAGCGGGTGGTGGTCCGACGGATATCGCGGTCTACGACGATGCGAGCGGCAAGCGCTACGTGCTCGCGGCGACGCCGAACACGGGCGAGGTCGTCGTGATCGATGCGGACACGGCGCAGTTTCGCTCGGTGCCGGTCGCGGATCCGATCGACCGCATCCTGTTGTTCCCGACGGGTGACGAGGACAATCCTCCGCCGCCCGACAAGGCTCTGTTCGCGTCGGTCGCGGCGAAGACCAAGCGCGTCGAGGTGCTGGACCTCACGCACATCACGGATCCGCTGACGCAGGCGAGCGTCCGTACCATCACGCTCGAGAATCCCGTGCGCGACATGGTCGCCGTGCCGGGCCGCGATCTCGCGATGCTCGTGCATGACGACGCGCGCACCGTGCTCGGTTTGCTCGACATGAATACGGAGTCGACGTCACCGCTGCTCGGCGTCGGTCAGCTCGATACGTATGACTTCTCGCCCGATGGCTCACATCTGATCGGCGCCACGCCCAACGTCTCGCGCGTCGGCTTTGTCGCGCTCGACAATCTGCACCCGACGAGCTTTCGCCTCGACGATCCGCCGGTGAAGGTGGTCTCGACGACGAACGGCAAGATCTTCGTCGACCACGGCGACCCGCTCGGGCGCGCGACGATCATCCCGTCCACGGACGCCACGCGCGATGACGCGAAGGTGCTCTCCGGATTTCTCACCGTCTCACTCCTCGACCAGGAGCCCTGAATGCGCGCCTCTCTTGCACTTCTCGCTCTCGCGGTTCTCTACCCGGCGGTCGCACATGCGGGCGACAACGCGGTCAGCATCGGCTCGTTCTCTCGCGCGCTGCGGTCCAACTCCGCGAACGCGATCTCGAGCGATGACCTCGCTGGCGTTCACCTGACGATCGAGCGCGACGTCGGGCACGACCTCGGCATCGACCTGTTCCCGAAGCTCCAGCTGTGGGCGACCGCGACGTGGGAGTACGGCACGGTCGATGGCTCGATGTTCCAGACCATCACCACCGAGGGCACGACGCACATCCTCACGCTCGGTGGACGCGCGCGGTATGCGCTCCGTCCGTGGGTCGCAGTCTCTGCGCGGCTCGACGCGGGCGTTCAGCACACGGGGCTTCAGCTCGACGAGGGCGGCATGACGGCCCAAGACCATGCATGGGGGAGCGTGGCGACGAGTGCGGTGGGGGCCGAGCTGATCGCGGTCGACCACATCGGCCTGCGGTTCGAGATGGGCTATCTCGCGGCGTCCGGAGTGGCTCTCGCCCCGGTCGCAGACAAGGACAGCAACATGCTCCAGCTCTCGACGGCGCAGGCCTCGATTGGCCACCTGGACCTCAGCGGGCGCTTCGTGACAGTTTCGCTGCTAGGCGCTTTCTGACCTGACACCTGATGTGGATCCGGAGCGTTCGTAGTAGATCGATCTGTCTATGGCGAAGTTCGAGTACGACGTCTACACGGTGAGCTGGGGACACGGCGCTGCGACGACCACGATCGTCGAGGAGCTCAACAAGCGTGGTGAAGACGGTTGGGAGTTGGTCGGAACGACTCGCGACGAGAGCCCCGACGACAAGCACGACGAAGAGGTCGTGATGTTCGTGTTCAAGCGCGCGAAGCGTAAGGACAAGGCCGCCAAGAAGCAGAAGAAGCTGGCGAAGAAGGAGCAGAAGAAGGCCAAGAAGGCCTCCAAGACTCCGAAGTCTGCTCCCGAGGAGTAGTCAGCCCGCGAGCAGCTTGCTGCTCAACGAAGTGGAATCTTGCGCGACTGACCAGGTGAGGTCTGGGCGCGCCTCGGCGGCGAGTGCTTCACGCCCTCGGGCCAGGTGATATCGGGCGGCGGAAACGCAGGGCGCGCGAGCAGGTAACCCTGCCCGAAGTGCGCTCCGGCTTCGATCACGGCTTCGAGCTCGCTCGCGGTCTCGATGCCCTCGGCAACGACAAGCGCGTCGAGGGACACGCATAGCTGCACGACGCCTTGCACGAGCTTGAACAGGCGCGAGTCGATGGTCAGCCCTGCGATGAGATCGCGGTCGAGCTTCACGACCTTGGGGTGCAGGTCGGCGATGTACTTGAGGTTCGAATAGCCGGCGCCCAGATCGTCGACGACGAGGTGGATGCCGCGACCGCGAACCTCGCTGAGGATCGTCTGGCAGAGATGGAAGTGCGAGAGCGGAACGCCCTCGGTGATCTCCAGATACACGTCGCGATCGTGCTGATACAGCGGATCCGATGGCTGGATGATGCGGTGCTCGTTGAGCTCCGACGGGTGGATGTTGATGAACAGCGGGTAGTCGGGGCAGCCCTCGATAGACATCTGCCGCAGCACCTGTCCGAGCTCGGCGGTGACCAGATGCTCGACGGCGGCCGCGAACAGCTCCATCGGGTTCTTGAACTCCGGCGCCTTGGAGCGTGCGAGCGCTTCGTACGCGTAGATGCGGCGCGCGGCGAGATCCACGATCGGCTGGTACGCGATCCACAGCTCGCGGTTCGTCAGAGCGCGGCGGATCGCGTGCGTCGGCGGAGGTAGCGTCGGAGACTTCACCGAGGGCCTTCAAGCATACCGCGCATCCCCTGCGGCGAGGTAGGGTCCCAGCATGTCTCTCGCGCAGCGCAAAGCGGACCTCATCCGCATGACGACACGTACCGTCGCCATTCCGCTCCACGACGAGGGCTCGGGCTGCACGATCTGGCTCAAGCTGGAGTACCTGCTGCCCTCCGGTTCGACCAAGGACCGCGTCGCCGCGTTCATCCTGGGCCACGGGGTGGAGACCGGCGCGATCACGCAGGAGACGATCGTCGTCGAGGCGTCGAGCGGCTCGACCTCGATCTCGCTCGCGATGGCGTGCGCCGTGATTGGCGTGAGGTTTCGCGCGGTCATGCCCGAGAACGTCAGCCGGGAGCGAGCGCTGATCATCAAGCGCTACGGCGGTGAGGTTGCGTTCACGCCGGCCCCCGGCGGTGTGCTCGGGGCGATCGAGGAGACGCGGCGCATGGCGGCGGCGGATCCGAAAGTGTTCCTCACGCGCCAGTTCGAGAACCCATTGAACGCACGCGCGCACCAGCGCGAGACCGGCCCGGAGCTGATCCAGCAGGTCGGGACGACGATCCACGGCTTTGTCGCCGGCGTCGGTACCGGCGGAACGCTGATGGGAATCGCGCGCGCCTTGAAGGAAGCGGGACACCCGACGCGGGTCGCGCAAGCGGTTCCCGACAAGGGCTCGGCGTGCTTCGCGGGACAGCCGGAGGTGTGCGGCGGAATTCCCGGCGTCATCGAAGGCCTGTCGCGCATCATGGACGGCAACGAGATCGGGCTCGACGACGACATTCACATTCCCGAGCACGTCGCGATCGCGGCAGCGCGCGAGATGTGTGCGCGCGGGTTGCCCGTCGGTCCGTCGAGCGGCCTCAACCTCGCGGCAGCGCGCGAGATGGCGAAGCGCCTCGGCCCGGGCAAGACCGTCGCGACGGTGCTGTGCGATCGCATGGAGCGCTACTTCTCGACGGATCTGTTCGACGACGTGTGCAAGTGAAACCCAGGTCGAAGACAGACCTGCGCGCCGAGCTGGTTCAGCAGCTCACCGACATGCTCACCACCGCGCGGACGGCGCATGCATCCGCCGTCGAAGGCGCGACGCACTCCGAAGCGAAGTCGGAGAACGACAAGGACACGCGCGGCCTCGAGCAGTCGTACATCGCGCGCGGGCAGGCGCAGCGCGTGGCCGATCTCGAGCAAGCCGTCGCAGACGTAGAAAAAATGAACGTCGAGCCGGTCGCAGCGGGGCAACCGGCGATCATGGGAGCGCTCGTTACCATCGATGACGATGGCGAGACGCGCCGCTATTTTCTGGCGCCTCACGGCGGCGGGAATGTCCTCGCCGGTGGGGTACACGTGGTCACGCTCAGCTCGCCGGTTGGCAAAGCACTCTTCGGCAAACGAGCAGGCGACGACGTGGAGCTCAAGCTGGGCGGAAAAGCCCGCGAGCTCGTGGTCGAGCGCGTGGAATAGCGGTCGCGTCTCGCCCCAACGCGGACTACGCGGTCGCGATCAGGCCCTGCTTGCGAAGTTTGCGCAGCTGGGTCTTGAGCTCTTTCTCTTCGAGCTCTTCACGCAACCCTGGCCGGGCGGTCAGGTACGCGCTCCACGCGGCAGCCATGAACACCTCGCTAGAGATGTCTTCCCGGGCCGACAGCTCGGCGGCAGTCTGCAGCAGGTTCTCCAGTTCCTTGGTGTTGCTCATAGGGAACCAATAGAAGCATCGCGCGTGCCCATCACAACCTGCACGTTCGGCGGATCGCGGCAGCGTGCGATACTTGCCAGATGTTCGTGATCTCGCCGCAATGACGACCCGCGAAGTGATCGTCGGCGACGGCGTGGAATTTCTGCGCCAGCCGCTCCCGCCGGGCGCGGCGATCTTCACGTCGCTGCCGGACCACAGCGAGATTCCCTCCATGGGCGTCGACGCGTGGAAGACGTGGTTCATCGACGGCGTCGCGCTCGCGTGCCGCGCCGTCGCCGACGATGCCGTCGCGGTCTTCTATCAAACGGATGTGAAGCACGACGGTCGTTGGGTCGACAAGGGCCACATGGTGATGTGCGGTGTCGACGCGGCTGGCTCGCACGCGCTGTTCCACAAGATCGTGTGCCGGGTCGCCGCGGGCATGACGACGTTCGGTCGCCCCGCCTACGCGCACTTGATCGCGGTGAGTCGCGAGCGGCGCCTGTCGCCCGGTGCATCCACGCCCGACGTACTGCCAGAGCTGGGGCGGATGACGTGGGCGCGTGCGATGGGTGGTGCAGCCGTCAAAGTGGCGATGGACTTCATCGCATCGACGGGCGCGACGTGTGTCGTCGATCCGTTCTGCGGGCACGGGACCGCGCTCGCCGCCGCGAACACGGCCGGGATGGATGCGATCGGCGTCGAGCTGTCACGCCGACGAGCGGCCAAGGCGCGCCAAGCTTAGCGCCCGCCACGACGACAGAATGTGCGCGAGCTGCGCGAGGCGTTCACCACCGCGCCCCTCGGCGAGCGTCAGCGGGACCTTGCCAAGCGATGTCGCGTAGTGCTCGAGCGGGCCGAGCTTCTTGCTCTCGAAGCGTTGGGCGGCGGTCCGGAGATCGATTCCCCGCGGAAGCGTGCCGCCGGCGTCGAGAAAGAGCTGCGGTCCGTAGTGGCCCCACGATACGACGATGTCGTCGGGACGCGCGAAGTGGGCGTACGCCTCGACCACCTCCGCGCGGGGAGCGCCCGCTCGCAGCTGCGCTTCGGTGAGCTTGGTGTGAAACACCGCCGTCGGCGAGAGCTCGCGTTCCGGGCGCGCGATCATCGAGAACGTTTCACCGGTCGACACACGATACGCGAGCCAGTGCGCGAGCTCGTCGCGCGGACTGTCGCCCCTGTCATTGGAGAACGGCCACGCGTTCGCTTCACCGACGACGACGACGAGGTTGTCCCAGTGCGTGAGCAGCTCCGGCAATGGCAAGCGCGGCGGAGGGACCACCTTGGGCTGGCGCTTGACGCCCGGGCGGCGGCCGTTACCGGCTTGTGCGGCGAGTTGCGCATCGACCATCGCGTTGAGCGGATCGAGCAAGGCGCGGAAGCGCGGCGCGTCGTTCTCGAGCGCACCGAGCACGTGCATCAGCGCCTCGATGGTGGAGACGTACTCGACCTTTGGCTCCTTGCGAATGCGGTAGTTCGATGGCTCCGGCGAATCGAACGCGTAGCGCGGCAGGGCGTGGAGGACCGGATTGTCGCGCACGACGGTCTTTGCTTGCGACCACGTGCCGTCGACGACGACGAGCGTGACGGGGCCGACGGGTGGCTCGGCGAGGATGTTCTTCGCGCCCGCGCCGGGGTACAGGAGGATCGGCGGGTGCGTCGGATCGCCGAGCGCGGCGGCGAGCTCGGCGTGGTTATCCCAGCGCACTCCGACGTGAAGCTGCGCGCGGGGTAGGCACAGCGACGCCATGCGGGCCGTGCCGATCGGCATCTCGCGCTCGCGTGGGTGCTGGAGAATCACGATCTTGGTGCGGGTCTCGAGCGTCGGCAGCGCGGAGCAGTAGCAAACCGTCGTCGGGCGGCGACACCGCTGGCACACGGTGCGCGGAGTGAACGTTTCGGTTTGCACAGGCACGCAGTGTTCCGACGAAGAAGAGGGCACCTTATACGCCCCGAGGTGCCAGCCGAGGAAGTCCCCTTGGGGGAGCTCAACGCGGTACACTGGTCTCGTGGTGTCGTCGATCACGATTGGCGTGGTGCCGTCGGCGATTCCGGGTGACCGCACGGCGGCGCTCGGCGAGCTCTGCGCGGCGCTGTCGACCAAGCTGTCCGTGCCGGTGCGCGGCGTCCACCCCGAGTCGTACGGGGCACTTGTCAACGAGCTCGAGAAGGACCGCGTCCAGTACGCGTGGATGCCACCCGCGCTGCTCGTGCTCACGAGCGAGGACATCCAGCTCCGCCCGCTGCTCTCTGCGGTGCGCAACAACCAGACCGAATACTCGTCCGCGTTGTTCGTCGATGCGAACAGTCCCGCCACGTCGCTCGGCGATCTGCGCGGAGGAACGGTCGCGTGGGTCGAGCGCACGTCCGCCGCCGGTTATCTCTATCCGCGCATCCAGCTCGCGTCGCGCGGCATCGACAGCACGCGCTACTTCAGCAACGAGCTGTTCCTCGGTTCACACGCCGAGGTCGTGCGTGCCGTTCGCGATGGGCGCGCGCATCTCGGTGCGACGTATGCGGCGCACCCGGAGGAGGGGGAGCCGATCAAGCGGTCCGGTTTCATCGACGTCGCGCCGGTGTGGCCCGCGCGTGTCCTCGAGTGGACCGCAGCGATCCCGAACGATGTCATCGCCGGGCATGGGCTCCTCGATCGGGCGCACCACCGCGTGTTCGCGACCGCGCTCACGTCGATCTCCTCGACAGACGACGGCAAGAAGCTGCTGTGGAACGCGTTCAACGTCGACAAGTTCATCGAGACGCCGAGGAACTCCCTCGAGCAGCTGCGAGCCCAGGTCCAGCGCGCGCGCGAGCACGGTCTGCTCGCGCATTTATGAAGCCCGTGAACTAGAAGCTCGAACCGGGGGTCGCGAGATACGCGATCTCCTCCGGTGTCGACGTGCGCCCGAGCGCAGCGTTGCGGTGCGGGAAGCGACCGAACTTCTCGATGACCTCGGCGTGCTTCTTGGCGAAGTCGACGATGTTCTTCGCGAGGTCGATATCGGCGCCCTGGGCCGTCGCGGCGAGCGCTTCGAACGCCTCGACGCTCTGCATCTGCGTGTCCTTGGACTCGCTGTGCTCGAACGGCATCAGACCGAACGCGCGCTCCGTGAAGTTCAGCTCGGCGGCGCGGCCCGTGCTCACGAGCTCCTTCGCGAGGCGCAGCGCGCGGTCGTCATTCGCGAAGCTCTTGGCGCTGTCGCGGAACAGGTTGCGCGAGAACTGATCGAGCACGATGATCAGCGCGAGCTCGCCGCGTGCGGAGCCTCGCCATCTCTCGAGGCCGCCATCGCTCGCATCGGCATGCAGTGCACCAAAACGGTCGCGCAAGCGCTCATCGAACGCAGCGTCCTTGGAGAACCACTGCTTGTAGCCGTTCTGGGTGAACCAGAATCGGAGCACTTCGTCGATCCGCGGATCCATCGGCTTCATCAGTCCTCCACGTTACGCATGAAATCCGCGACTTCGGCGAATCGCGTGTCGAGATACGTCCGTACCTCGCCGTTAATCTGTCGATCGTTCATCGCTGTCTGCATGCAGCGTAGCCAGGCGTCGCGCATAGCGAGGTTCACTTTAACGCGCCCGTGGCGCATCCGCAGGCGCGGATGGCCGTTTGCCTGCACGTAATCGTCGGGCCCCCCGAGCCAGCCGAGCAGGAACAGCGCGAAGCGATCGCGAGGACGGCGTGCGACGACGCCCGTCGGATCGCACTCGTGGATCGCAGCGAGCGCGGGTTCGGTCTCCGACATCACGTCGTAAAATCGCTCCGCGAGTGCGTTGACTGAATCGCGCCCACCAAGCGCGTCGTACGGCGTCATGAAGTGTGTGTAGCGTGCGGTTACGCCACAGAGCAACACGTTGATTGTTCGTGCCATGCCAAGTTTCTCGTCGAGCTGACTGGGCACTTACGCACCTGCCGTTGCATGCCAACTCGTATCGACGGAGGCTTTTCGTTCGCAAAAAGGAGACTGCATGCGAACGAAACTCTGGTCCTCGATCGTCCTTGGTGCCGCGCTGTTTGGTGGGTGCAAAAAGGACGGTACCAAGAACGAGCCGGCAAGCGCGAAGAGCGCCGAATCCAAGGAGTCAGCTCCCAAGGGCGATGGTGCGCCGTCAGCAGCAGCGGCGGCGGCCGTTTCTGCCGTGGGCGTCGAGCCCGGTGGCATCGCACACGACGCGAAGGAAGGACCGGCCGCGGTGCTGACCAAGGCCGACGGCACGGTCGAGGTGCGCAAGGTCGGCGAGGGCGCGTTCGCAAAAGCGGGCGCCGATACCAAGCTCTATCCGGGCGACGTCGTGCGCACGCAGGACAAGTCGACGGCGACGGTCACGATGGCCGATACGAGCGTCGTCGAGCTCGCGGAGGTCACCACGCTCGGCGTCGCGAGCCGCGACGGCTCGGCGGATCCGGGAAGCTCCGCGGCCGTGCTATCCGGCCTCGCGCGCTTCACCGTCGCCCACCGCTCGCCCGGCGAAGGCACGTTCCGCGTGTACACGCCGGCCGGCATGGTCGTGACCAAGGGCACCGTGTACGGCGTGGGCGTCGCCGCGAACGGCTCGGCGCGCGTCGGCGTGGAGGAGGGCAACATCGACGTGGTCGGTCTCGCCGATATGGCGGCCGCTCCGATCGCGGTCTCCGGTGGCAACGCGGTGGTCCTCGGTGCAGCGGGTACCGTCGCATCGCCGTCCCCGTGGGCGACAGACGATTGGGGCCAGTGGCGCGACGATACCGACGCGAACATCCAGGTGGGCGCGACGGTCGATGCGCACGCAAAGGCGATGGCCGATCTCGAAGCGCAGCTCGCGAGCGGCTACGGCGATCTGTCGGCGTCCGCGGATCGCGTTGCGACGTTCGAGGCATCGGCCGCGACGCAGGCGCAGAAGAACGATCGCGCGGGATACGAAGCGAGTCTGCCGCAGGCGTCCGCTGACATCGACGGATCGTTCGCGCTCGGCGGACGGCTCGAAGCGCTGACGTGGGCGGACGCGGGCCACGCGCAGCTCGCGACGGACATCTACGTGCGGCATCCCGACGAGCTGAAGGCATCGTGGACGCCGATCTCGGCGCATGTCGACGCGGCGGCGCTGTGGCCGAAACGCTTCGAGGTGACGGCGGCCGGTTATCTCGAGCCGCTGCGCGGTGCGTACTATCTCCACACGCCGCAGGGCCGCGCGCACGCGGAGCTCGTCGGTGTGGCCGTGCCCGCGTTCTATGCTGACGTCACGCCGCCCGCGATCGAGCCGGTGAAGATCCGCGCGACGGTGAAGGCGCCCGTGTGGACGCCGCCCGAGCTCGAGTACCACGCGGACGCAGCAGCGCGGCCGGTGTGGATCGAGACGCCTGCGCCCGACTGGCGCGTCGACGCGAAGTTCCACGCTGCACCGCCGCGCGCGGATGTCGGCTGGTACGTGCGCGTGCCCGAGCCCAAGGCGCACGTCATGATCGGTGCGGACGTGCGCGGGCGCTTCGATAGTGCGCTCGCGGTGCGTCCGCCGGAGCCGCGTGCGTCGCTGCGTGCGCAGTGGACGGTCCCCGTCGGTGTGAAGATCAAGATCGGCGCGCCCGACCTGCATGCAGCCGCGGATGCGCGCGCGCATTGGGGTGGTCGCGCCGACGTGCATGGCGGTGCGCACGTGCGCGTCGGTGTTCGCGAGCCCGAGCCGCCGCCGATGCCGAGCGTGTCGATCGCTCCGCCCGCCGTCGGCGTTGGAATTCACGCCGGTGTTGGTGCGGGTGCGACGGTCCGCGACCATCGCGGTGACGCGGGTGCCTCCGCGGGTGCAGCAGTGCGCGTGAAGATCAAAGCTCCGACGGTGCGGATCAACGTTCCGCCGCCGCCGAAGGTTCGCGTGAACGCGGGCGTGAAAGTGAAAGCCGGCTTCAAGATCGGCCTCTAGCCTCTCGGGCGCGGTGCTAGTGTCCGCGCCATGAAACTGCTCTCGCTGTCGCTCGCGGCACTGTTGGCAGCGTCGGTTTCCCTCGTGGAGACCGCACGCGCCGACGAGCCGAAGATCGAGTACAAGAAATTCGAGCTCGCGAACGGGCTCAAGGTCTACGTCATCGAGGATGCCAAGGCGCCCGTCGTGAACGAGGTGCTCTGGTTCCACGTCGGCAGCAAGGACGAGATCGCGAACCGCACCGGCTTCGCGCACTTGTTCGAGCACCTGATGTTCAAGGGCAGCAAGCACCTGCCCGACGGCCTGATGGATCGCTTGCTCGAAGCCGCGGGCGGCTGGTCCAACGCGTTCACGTCGAACGACGAGACCGTCTATCAGAACGTCGCCGGCTCGAACTTCCTCGAGCAGGTGCTGTGGATCGATGCGGATCGCCTCGCGGGTCTACTCGACACGTTCGACAAGGCGAAGCTCGATAACCAGCGCGACGTCGTGCTCAACGAGCGCCGCCAGAGCTACGAGAACCAGCCCTACGGCATGGCGGATCTGATGATCAGCGACGCGCTGTGGCCCAAGGACCACGGCTATCACTGGGACACGATCGGCTATCCCAAGGATCTCGCCGCGGCGACGATTCCCGACGTCGCGAACTTCTTCCGCACGTACTACGTGCCGAACAACGCGACGATGGTGATCGCGGGCAACGTGAAGTTCGACGACGTCAAACCGATGGTCGAGAAGTACTTCGGTTGGATCCCGCGCGCGAAGGATCCGGCGCGCCCGCAGTACAAGGCGCCCGCGCCGATCACCAAGGAGATCGCGCTCGAGACGACCGACGACGTGCAGGTGCCGCGCGTATACATCACGTGGCGCGGTCCCGCGGGTTTCACGGCCGAGGAGCCGTCGCTCGATGCAGCGGCCGCGATCCTCGGTGATGGCAAGTCGAGCCGGCTCTACAAGCGCCTCGTCTACAGCGAGAAGATCGCGCAGTCCGTCCAGACCTACTTTCAGGGCCAGGACCTCGGCGGCACGTTCCAGATCGTCGTCACGGCCAAGCCGGGCACCGATCCCAAGCGCCTCGTGAAAGAGGTGAGCGAAGAGGTCGCGAAGCTCTCGACGACAGCGCCCGACGCGGTCGAGCTCGAGCGCGCGCAGAACTCGCAGGAATCGGCGTTCCTCGCCGGCCTCGAACCGACGCTGCAGCGTGCGATCCAGCTCGCGCGTTACGACGTCAAAGCTCACGACCCCGACTATTTCAGCAAGGATCTCGCTCGTCGCCGCGCTGTCACGCCGGCCAACGTGAAGGATGCCGTCGCCAAGTATCTCAAACCGACCGCGCGCGTCACGCTGACGATCCGCCCCGGCAAGAAGCCGCAGGAGAACAAGTAATGCGTCGCCTTTCGATCCTCGTCCCCGCGCTCGCGCTCGCTGGTCTCGCGACCGATGCCGCGGCGAAGAAGATGCCCGCGCCGGAGCCCGACAAGAGCTTCCCGAATTCTCCGATCGCGGATTGGACGCAGACGCCCAAGGAGAGCAAGGAGCCGACGTTCACGCCGCCGGCCGCGAAGCGCTTGAAGCTCGCGAACGGTATGGCGTTGCTCGTCGTCGAGAACCACAAGCTGCCGATCGCATCGATGGTGCTCGTCGTTCCCAACGCCGGCTCCGCGTCGGATCCCACGGGCAAGTACGGCCTCGCATCGTTCACGGGCGACATGCTCGACGAAGGTGCGGGCGGTCTGTCCGCGATCGCGATCGCCGAAGAGTCTGATCGCCTCGGCGCGAACATCGGTGTGGGCGTCGATAGCGATGCGGCCTACGTCTCCACGAGCACGCTGTCGAAGACGCTCGATGCATCGACGGAGCTGATGACCAAGATCATCATGCAGCCGGCGTTCGACGCGAAGGAGTTCGATCGCGTGAAGGGCGATCGCGGTACGTCGCTCGAGCTGCGGCGCGATCGCCCGCGTGAGGTCGCGCAGATCATGCTCGACGGCACGCTGTTCGGCGCTGACACCGCGTACGGCCACCCGGAGATGGGCACGCGCGCGGATTTCGGCTCGATCACCGTCGACGACGTGAAGGGCTTTTACGCGCAGCACTGGAACCCGGCCGCGATGACGCTCGTCGTTGCTGGCGACGTGGACGCGAAAGCGCTGAAGGCCAAGCTCGACGCGGGCATCGGCGCGTGGAAGGTGAAGGGCGCGAAGCCGTCCAAGGTCGTCGCGAACGCGGCGAAGTGGACGAACCGCCTGCTCATCGCGGACCGCAAGGACGCCGCGCAGTCCGACGTGCGCATCGGCATCATCGGCATCGATCGCAAGGATCCCAAGTACGCGCAGTTTGAAGTGTTCCGCACCGTGCTCGGCGATGGCTTCACGAGCCGTCTCGTTCAGCGTCTGCGCGAGCAGCTCGGCATCACGTACGGCATTCGCGCGAACATGGACTATCGGCTCCAGAAGGGCCCGTTCGTGATCTCGAGCGCGATCGTCACGCCGTCGACGGGGCAGGGCATCGGCGAGATCCTTCACATCATCGATGATCTCGGCACGACCGACCTTCCAGCAGAGGAGCTCGAGAAGGGAAAGCAGAACATCATCCGTGCGCTCCCCGCACTCTTCGACACGAACGCGGGCACCGCTGGCGCGTACGCAGATCTCGCGCTCCACGGACTCCCCGACAACTGGTTCGCGAAGTACGCCGCGCAGGTGCGCACGGTGACGGCGAAGCAGGTGAAGGCGATCGCGAAGTCGACGGCGCCGAGCGGCAAGCTCGTGATCTCTGTCGTCGGTGATCTGACGAAGATCAAAGCCGAGGTCGACAAGCTCTCGCTCGGCGACGCGGTGATGTTCGATCTCTACGGCGTTCCCGTCGCGAAGTAGTGCGAGCGGCGCACAGCTAGAAAATTGCTTCCGCCGCGCAGCTCACGTGTTATTGGGCTGCGCGTTTCATGTCCGACCGCCGTCGATACGAGAGGCATCCGGTCAACGTTCCCGTGAACGTGTCGACCACCGTGCGTCGAGATCGCGTCGGTGTGACGCGTGATCTCTCCGCGAGCGGCGTGCTGTTTCACAGCATCAGCAAGTTCGCGCCGGGCGAGCGCGTCGTCGTCTACTTCAAGCACAACCACAAGCGCGGCACGACGGCCGGCTACGTGGTGCGCGCCGAGCTCGATGAGACGACGGACGGTATGTTCCGCTTCCTCACCGCTGTTCGCTTCGATGCGCCGCTGCTCGATCTAGACTTGGTGGCATGAACGAACTGCGTGCGCGGCTCGCGGCCGTGCCAGCGCTCGAGCCCGAGCTGTCCGCCGATACGAAGCGCCTCGTCGAGCAAGACGTCGCGTATCTCGGATCGGATGAAGCGCTCGCGCTGATCGCGCGCGATCCGTACTGGCCCAAGTGGGACGCGCCGTACTGGTCGATGGTGCTTCTGTGGGAGCTCGGCGAGGCAGCGCGCATCCCGCAGCGCGCAGTCGACGCGATGATCGTGCGCATGAACGCGATGGAGCACTTCTTCCCGCTGCGCGACGAAGAGATTCCGTCCGGCAAGACCATCATGGACATCCCCTGCCACTGCCAGCTGGGCACGATCGATCAAGTGCTCGCGGCACGCGGAGTCGACGTGGATGCGGCGCTGCCGTGGCTCCGCCCGTGGTTCGATCGCTATCAGATGGCGGACGGTGGCCTCAACTGCGACGAGAAGATGTATCTCGTCGACGGCGAGGTGCCGAGCTCGATGGTGGGAACGATTCCTGGCTTCGAGGCGATGCAGCGGCGCGGAGCGAGCGTGTTTGTCGAGCGCGCCGCGGCGATGGTGCAGGGGCGCCGAGGCTGCATGGGCTCGCACACGCTCACGAACAAAGAGGAGCGCGACTCGGCGGTGCACTGGTCCGAGCTGACGTTCCCGCGGTTCTATCTCTACGACACGCTGCGCGGTCTGACGGCGCTCGTGCGGTGGGCGACGGCGCAGAACCGGACCCTTCCGCTGATCGCGATCGCGCATGTGGTGGACGATCTGTGCAAACAGTTCCCCGACGGCGTGGTTCGCATCGGGCGGCGTGCATTTGCAGAGCACAGTCAGACGCGCGATCCAGAGAAGGCGATCGATGCACCGCGACGATTGGCGCGTACGAGGCCGCTTCTCGATGCGGTGAGCAAGATCGGCGATCCGAGCCCGTCGCTGACACGCGAGTGGACCGATACCCGCGCGAAGTTGCTCTCGCTGATGGATCGCGGCCGCGTTAGCTAACGGTGAGCCCGAGGTGCGGATGCGAGCGGTGGCGCGCTGCGTGCACTAGACAGTCATGTGCGGTACCACGTTCTCGCGACGGACTACGACGGAACACTGGCTCATCACGGACGCGTCGATGACGCGACGTGGGCCGCGGTCCACAAGTTCCGCGATACGGGACGCAAGCTGATCCTCGTCACGGGTCGCGAGCTCGACGAGCTGCTCGCGCTGCTGCCGGATGCGACGGTGTTCGATCGCATCGTCGCGGAGAACGGTGCACTCGTCTACGACCCCGCGACGAAGGAGATCGCGACCATCGCACCGGGACCGCCCGCGGACTTTGTCGCGGAGCTCGCCAAGCGCGGCGTCGAACCCATCGCCGTCGGTCGCGTCATCGTCGCCACGTGGGAGCCGCATCAGGACACCGTGCTCGCGACGATCCGCGACATGGGCCTCGAGCTGCAGGTCATCTTCAACAAGGGCGCCGTGATGATCCTGCCGTCAGGCGTCAACAAGGCGACGGGGCTCGCGCTCGCGCTCACGCAGCTCGGCCTGTCCGCGCACAACGTCGTTGCCGTCGGTGATGCGGAGAACGATCACGCGCTCCTCGCATCCGCGGAGTGTGGCGTCGCCGTCGCGAACTCTCTCCCTGCACTCATCAACGCCGCGGATCTCGTGACCAAGGCCGATCACGGTGCGGGTGTCGCCGAGCTCATCGACCACCTGCTGACCGATGATCTCGCGACCGTCGCGCCTCGCTTGAAGCGCCACGCGATCCTGCTCGGCAAGACACCCGACGGAAAGACCGTCGAGATCGATCCGTACGCGGCGAACATCATGGTGTGCGGGACGTCGGGCAGCGGTAAGTCCACGCTGACGACGGGCGTGCTCGAGCGCCTCGCCGCGGCGAGCTACCAGTTCGCGATCCTCGATCCCGAAGGCGACTTCACGACGACGGATCTCGCGACGGTCCTCGGCGCTCCCAATCGCGCGCCGCTCGTGGACGAGATGCTCGACGTTCTCGGCAGCGGCAAGAACGTCGCCGCGAACCTCCTCGGCATCGCCGTCGATCATCGCCCCGAAGTCTTCGCGCAGCTCGTTCCCGCGCTCGTCGATCTGCGCGTGCGTACAGGTCGCCCGCACTGGTTGATCATCGACGAGGCACACCACCTGCTGCCCGTCGCGTGGTCCACCGTCGACCTCCCGATCCGCGCGCACGGCACGCTCTACATCACGGTGCATCCCGGCAGCGTGAACAAGGATGTCGTCGAGACCATCAACACCGTGATCGCTGTCGGCGAGCACCCCGAGCAAACCATCCGCGAGCTCTGCGACGTGCTCGGGCGCCCGATGCCGCACGTAGAACCGGTCGACAAGCTCGCCCCTGGCACATGCGTCTACTGGCGTCTCGATCAGGAGCCCGTGCTCGTCATCAGCGAGAAGGCGAAGGCAGAGCGCATGCGGCACTCGCGCAAGTACAGCGAGGGCAACCTCGGCAAGGACCGCTCGTTCGTGTTCCGTGGCCCCGAGGCCAAGCTCTCGCTGAGCGCGCCGAACCTCCACATGTTCCTGCACATGGCGGACGGCGTGGACGACGACACGTGGACCTTCCACCTGCGCGCGCACGACTACTCGGCGTGGATGCGGACCCAGGTGAAGGACGTCTCGCTCGCGGACGAGGTCGTCGCGGTCGAGAACGACACCGCTCTGTCGCCTCTCGAGAGCCGCGCCGCCATCCGGGCCGCCGTCGAGAAGCGCTACACGCTGCCGTCCGACAAGCCGAGCGGCATCATCGACGCCGCGAAATAGGGGTCCGACCGGTTTCCGACGAGCCGGGGTCGGACCCCGCTGCCGGGCCGAAACGACGAAAGCCGGCCCCGAGGGACCGGCCTTTGCCAGGTGCGTCGCCACGGGGCCGACGCGGTTGAGGAGGCTTACGCCTTGTCGCCTTCGCCGGCGGGGCCGTTCTTCATCTCGGTGACCTCGTTGCGGACGGTCTGCGCGAGAGCCTTGAGCTCCTGCATTGCGTTGCGGACGCGGGTACCGGCGGCCTTGTTACCGTCGTTGTAGAACTTCTCGAAGTCGCCCTTCATGTTGGCGACGAGTTGAACGAGCTCGTTGTAGCGGCTGACCGTGCTGGCCGAATCCGTGGTCGTGGGGGTGGTGGTCATGTTTTGCGTCTCCATGAGGGGGGTACCAGACCACAATCCTCTGACATGTGCACCTAAATCCATTTCTCTCAATGGTTTCAGGGGATTTGGTGTACGGTTTGGCCCGCGTGAGCCCTCTGGATCCCCATTTCGAGGACGATCGAGGCCCCTCGGCGGCCCCTGCAAGCGACCCCGAAGCAGTGTGGTTGCGTGACGTTTATCAGCCCGATGCGCAGAACCTGACGCTGCGCGGCGTGGTCGTCGGCGCGCTGATCGGCGGCGTGATGTCGCTGTCCAACATCTACGTCTTCTTCAAGACGGGTTGGAGCCTCGGGGTCACGCTGACGGCCTGCATCCTCGCGTTCGCAGTGTTCAAGCTGCTCGCTGCCCTCGGGGCGAGGCCTCTGAGCGTCCTCGAGAACAACGCCCTCACCACAGTGGCCTCTGGCGCGGGGTACATGACGGCGGGCGGCAACGCGGCGGCGTTCGGCGCGCTGATGCTCGTCACGGCGGCACTCCCGCCCGCAGCCCGGATGATTCCACCTGCAGCGGGCCTGATCGCGTGGTTCGGCATCATCTCCGCGCTCGGTGTGTTCGTCGCGATCCCGATCAAGCGCCAGCTGATCAACCGAGAGGGGCTGGTGTTCCCGACGGGGGTGGCGACGGCGGAGACGATCCGCACCATTCACACCGCTGGAGACGGTCGTGGTGCGGCGCAAGCAACGGCGCTCGGGGCTGCTGCCCTGGCGGCGGGCGTGCTGACCCTGCTGCGCGACGTCTGGAAGATCATCCCGGCCCAGTGGTCGCCCGCGATCGCGATGCACGGGCAGAAGCTGGTCAGCTGGACCATCGCCGTGAAGACCGAGCTCGTGCTGGTCGGCGCTGGCGCTCTCATGTCATTTCGTACGGGCTGGTCGCTGCTCCTGGGCGCGGTCTTCAACTACGTCGTTCTCGCACCGCTCCTGTTCGAGCACGGCGAGCTGAAGACGCCCGTCACCTACGCTCACATCATCGATTGGACGCTGTGGCCCGGCGCGGCGATCCTCGTCGGCGCGGGGCTCACGTCCTTCGCGCTCGATTGGCGCAGCATCGCGCGCACGTTCAGCGGCCTCGGCAAGGTGTTCGATCGCAGCGCGCATCGTGAAGGCATCGAAGCGGTCGAGGCGCCGGCGTGGTGGTTCCCGGCCGGACTGCTCCTGCTGACGCCCGCGATCGTCGCGCTGATGTATCTGCTGTTCGGTATCCCGGTGTGGGCCGGCGTCTTCGCGGTGCCGCTCGCGGTCGTGCTCGGTTTTGTCGCAGCGCGCGTGACGGGCGAGACGGACGTGACGCCGACCAAGGCTCTCGGTCCCGTCACGCAGATGCTCTACGGAGCGATCACACCGGGGAACATGGCCGGCAACATCATGAGCGCGAACGTCACGGGCGGCATCGGCCTCCACGCGGCGGATCTGCTGACGACCATGAAGACGGGCTGGTTGCTCGGTGCCAAGCCGCGCCATCAGATCTACGCGCAGCTGATCGGCGTGCTCGCGGGCGCGGCGATCATCGTGCCGCTGTTCTACATGGTGGTGCCGATCGATCAGCTCGGCACGGATGCGTGGCCCGCTCCAAGCGCGATCGTGTGGAAGAACGTCTCGGTCGCGTTCGTGAACGGCATCTCGTCACTGCCCGTGTCTGCGAGGTGGGCGATCCTTGTCGGCGCCACGTTCGGCATCGCGATGACGCTGATCGAGAAGGCAGTGCCGAAGCACGTGAAGGCGTACTTGCCGTCGCCGTCGGGTTTCGGCATCGCGATGCTCGTTCCCGCGTCCAACTCGATCGCGATGTTCGTCGGTGCACTGGCCGCGCTGCTCGTCGCGAAGCGCTGGAAGAAGCACGAGGGGTTCATCATCCCGATCGCGTCAGGCGTGATCGCGGGCGAGAGCATCGTGGGCGTGCTCCACACGATCTGGGAGAAGGTGCTGTGAAAAAGCTCGTATTGGTCGCTCTCGCTGCATGCGGTTCCACGACGTCCGCGCCCGTTCCGACGCCGATGCCCACGCCCCCGACGCGACCCGTCGAGACGCGGATGGAGACGTTCGCGCAGAACGGCTACGAGCTGACCGGCGCGGAGTACTGGCCGTACGTCGGTGCGAACGACATCGACTATCCCAAGGATGTTCTGTGGGGCTTCTATCCGCAGAAGGGCGTCGTTCCGCCCGGCGAGACCGATCCAAATCCCGACAGCGCGTCGCCGGCCGCCGTGGATTGCGCGCGGCAATCGTGGGAAGCGCTGCGCGCGTTCGTCGGCAAGAACGATCCGCGGTTCCGCACGATCAACGACTACGGTGCGGCGAACGGCACGATGGTGCCGCGGTTCTATCTGTGGACCAACGACTACTCCAGAGCGGCGACACCGTTCCCGCCGGGCGCGCGTGAAGCGCGGTTGTGGTGGTGGGCGCGCAAGAAGCCCGAAACGGGAAAACCGCCCGGCTACTGGAAGTGGGAAGCGTCGCTCACGCAGGACGGCGTGTGTCACGTGCCGCAGCAGGCGCAGATCGACGCGCTGCTCGACGAGAAAGTCGCGAACCTCGGCGTCGGTAGCGATCCATCGAGCGACTCCAATCCGCAGGACATCGCGGTTGCGCACGCAGCGTTCGACCTGACCGTCGATCTGGCCAAGCGCGAGATGCACGGCATCGCGAAGCTGACGGTCGAGCGGCGCAATCCAAAGGCGCAGGAGATCCGCCTCGATGTCGGCTCGCTCGAGATCGCGAGCATCACTCCGTGCGACGGCACCGACGCGCTCGCCGCGAGCTACAAGCCGTCGACGCTGAGCACGCCGCCCGGCCGCACGCTGCGCGTGATCGTTCCCGCGAGCAACTGCATTGCGATCACGTACACCACGCCGAAGGACACGGATGCGTTCCTCTGGCTCGATGCATCGCTGACGGCCGGCAAGAAGCAGCCGATGCTGTTCACCGAATCACAGCCGACGTTCGCGCGGACGTGGTTGCCTCTTCAAGATACTCCCGGCGTGCGCTTCACCTACGACGCGACGGTGCACGTGCCGCCCGGCGTGATGGCGCTGATGTCTGCGACCAATCCGCAGCAGCGCAGCAAGGACAACACCTACCACTTCACGATGGACAAGCCGATCCCGTCGTACCTGGTCGCGCTCGCCGTCGGAGACTTCGCGTTCAAGTCGCTCGGCCCGCGCACCGGCGTGTACACCGAGCCCGCGACCATCAAGGCGGCCGCGTACGAGTTCGCCGAGGTCGAGAAGATGATCTCCGTCGCGGAGGCGCAGTACGGCCCGTATCGCTGGGGCCGCTACGACTTCCTCGTCCTGCCGCCCGCGTTTCCGCTCGGTGGCATGGAGAACCCCATGCTCACGTTCCTCACACCGACGGTGCTGACGGGCGATCGCTCGCTCGTCGGCCTCCTCGCGCACGAGCTCGCGCACTCGTGGTCCGGCAACCTCGTCACGAACTCGACGTGGAACGACGTCTGGTTGAACGAAGGCATCACGACGTACGTCGAGCGCCGCATCATGGAAGCGCTGCGCGGCAGGGACGTCTCCGACATGGACTGGGCCACGAGCCGCAGCGATCTCGAGAAGGTCGTCGCGAACCCCGAGAACGACACGCGCCTCGCCCTCTCGTTCAAGCGTGGCGAGGATCCCGACAACGTTCCGAGCAGCGTCGCGTACGACAAGGGCGCGCTATTGATGCTCTCGATGGAGATCGCGTTCGGTCGCGAGACCTTCGACGCGTTCCTGCGCCGACGGTTCGATCGCCTCGCGTTCACCTCGTCGGACTCCGCCACGTTCGAAGAGGATGTCGCGAAGGAGCTCGATCCCGAGGGCACGTTCCCGCTCGCCGAGTGGCTGCATCGCAACGGCATTCCCGCGTCGGCGGCCCCCACGCCCTCCACGCGCGTCGATGCCCTGCGTGCGCAGGCGACCGCGTTCCAAACCACGAGCACGGCGCCGACCGTGAAGGGCTGGACCTCGACGGAGTGGACGACGTTCCTGCAGATGGTGCTCGAATCGTCGACGCCGGAGCAGCTGCACTCGCCTGCACTGCAGTCGGCGCTCCGCACGCTCGCGAAGAAGAACAAGCTGACGGGGACGATGAACCTCATGATCGCGATGCGCTGGTACGTGCTCGCGATCAACGCCGATCTGCAGGAGGTCGCGCCGGCCGTCGAAGCGTACGTGCAGAAGGTGGGGCGCTCGTGGCTGACGGGCGCCGTGTATCGCGCGATGGTGCGCACCCGTGAGCCGTTCTGGCAGAAGCTGGCGCAAGCGTCGTACGCGAAGACCAAGGGCCACTACCACGCGATGACGCGTGCGCCGATCGAGCTCCTGTTGAAGGAGATCACCGCGAGTTGACGTCGGTCATGTGAACGACGCGCGTGGCGTCCTGATCGGGAGCAGGGAGCGCTTCGACGTCGGTGATCGTCCTCAGCGCTGCGGGGCCCGCCACGCCGCCGAACAAGCGGTCAGAACCGCGCGCGGCCTTGCTCTCGTTCATGTCGAGCATGCTCGTCTTCTCGAGAGCCTCGAGGTCAGTCGGCTCGAGATCCGGTGCGACGGCGCTGATGTTGAGCGCGGTCGGATCGAGATCCGTACGTTCCGTCTCGGCGAGTGCCGTCACCTTCTCGGTCGCGTCGAGAACAGCAGCGGAAACCGCGACGAGCTTCTTCTCCGCCTGGCTCTGCGCGCGGCGGCGCTCGCGGAGAGGAGCTAGATCCGCGACGATCTCCGAGGCGCTTGCGCGATCGCGAACATCGAGCGCGAGCATCTTGTCGATCGCTTCGCCGAGCGGCTCGGTGTTGTCGATGAGGTCGCGCGAGACATCGGGGAACACGCCGGTGAGCGCGCGATATGCGATGGCGCCGAGCGCGTAGACATCGGCGCGACCATCGATGGCCGACGTGCCGTCGTGCTCGGGCGGGTTGAAGACGCTCGTCGAGACCGGATCGCCGAACGCGGGGATGCCCCACGAGCGCAGCCACGCCCAACCGGAGATGCTGACCCTCGCCCCCTTGGAGAGCGTGAGGTGATGCGGGCGCAGCGAGCCGTGCACGATGCGGCCGTGGTGCGCGTGCGCGAGCACGTTCGCGACGGAGTACACGAGCGCGACGGTCTCGTGATGCTTCAGCTTGCGCTCGGCGAGCACGTCGCTGAGCGGCGTACCCGGATGGCGCGCGGACGCGACCCACGGGCGGCCGTTGGCGAGCAGGCCGTGATCGATGACGGCCGAGATGCACGGATGCTCGATGAGCTGGAGCTGCGTGGCGGCGCGCGAGAAGCGGACGTCGATCAGCGCGCTGTCCTCTTCCCCCGCGAGCTCGATGCGTACGAGATCGCCTGATCGGAGGTCCTCGGCGTCGTAGCAACTGGGGGCCACGCGACGGGTGATCTCGTACGGTCCCACCCGGTGGCCCGAGTCGAACTGAAGCTCGGAGGCCGAACGGCGCCTTGCGAGTGCTCCCATGCAGCAGACAGCTGCATCGCGCGTACCGTCGAAAACGGCTCTAAGTGCGCGAGTTTGCGCTAGTTGCCCTCGGGTCAAGAGACCCCCTGAGGAGCGTGCACCTGTGTAGTTTCGGCCCCACTTAAGATGAAACTTTATTCACTTTCTAGTTGATGCCGACTCCAGGCGGGCCTATGACAGCGACATGCGCATCATCGGGGTGCTCGCCGTCGTGGCAGTTGGGTGCAGCTCACCGTCGGCGAACGGCGTCGAGCCCGATGCGTCTCCTGACTCCGCGCGCGACGTCGACGCGGCTCCCGACCTCGCGCCGACCGATGTTCCCGCGCTGCCATGCACGAACACCGCCGAGCAGGTCTATGCCGCGACACCACAGCCGAACGCCGCGCTCGGAGCGATCCTCGCATGCAGCGTCGACGACAGCATCGCCACTGCGGATCTGCCGGCGCTGGTCGGCGATGGCATCGAGGTCACGAGTGCCGTGAAGCAGTACCGCATCGCGTATCAGACCCGCGATCACGCCGGCGCACCCGCCGTGTCGACAGCGCGCGTGTACCTGCCGTCCACTGCGCGCGCGCGGCCCGTGCCGATCGTCGTGGCGATGCACGGCAGCGTCGGCCTCGCCGACTCGTGCGTGCCGAGCATGGGCATCGATCACAACCTGCCGCTTCCGTTCGCTGCGCGTGGCTTCGCGGTCATCGCGCCCGATCTCGCGGGCATGGGCAACGCGGGCGTACAGGACTATCTCGATAACCACACGCAGGGCCGCCAGACGCTGGACGGAGTGCGCGCGCTGCGTGCGTTACTTCCGACGGGGCTCACGGCAGAGGACGTCGTGCTCGCCGGCTATTCGCAAGGTGGCGGCGCGGTGCTCTCCGCGCACTCGCTGTGGCGCGGCGACGGGGCAGGGCTCGGCACGCTCGCCGCGACGGTCGCGTACGCACCACAGTGGCCGATCTCGATGAAGTCGTTCGACTACGAGACGATCCTGCGCAATCCGAGCACGCTCACGATCAGCGAGGGGCTCTCGTACAGCTCGGTCGCCGTGCTGCGCCAGTTCGCGTTCTTCGAGAATCACTTCGGCGCCGGTCGCGGTAAGACGAGCGTGCCGTCGCAGTACAGCGATGGCCTGCAGAACGCCGTCGACAGTCAGTGCCTCGTTCCGCTCGGTGGGTACATCCAGACGTCGATGCTGCACACGGGTGATCTCATCGAGAGCACGGTCCATACGAGCCTGCTCGCGTGCATGGACGGAACGGCGGGATGTTCCGGAGACGGCGCCACGTACTACCAGTTCCTCGTCGATAACGTGCTCGCCCCGGATCCGAATGCCGGGCCTGTCTTCATCGTCGCGGGTCTGCTCGATCAGATCATGCCGCCCGCGAAAGAAGCGTCCTGCATCGAGAACAAGTTGAAGACGGCGGGCGTCCCGGTCGCTGACTGCATGATCGCGACCGCCACGCACGGAAACATCATGGACCAGCACAAGCACGGCGTTGCGTGGGCCGAGTCCGTGCTCGCGGGTGGTACGCGCTACTCGTGCGACGCGATCGTCACGATGCCGGCCTGCACGAACTAATCGTCGAGCGGCGGCACGTCCATGCCGTGCGCCCGCATGACTTCGAGGCTGAAGCCGCCGACCGTCTTCTCGCCGTCCTTGCGATAGATGAAGTCGGCGATCTTGCCGAGCTTCACCTTCACGTGCGCGCCTGCCTTGAGAGCCGCGACCTCGTTCGGGTCGTTGTTGAGCGTGCCCTCGATGGTGCTCTTGCTGATCTTGAAGACGTCGACCCACATCCACTCGATGCCGCCGCGGTCGGTATCGAACGGCGCTTTCACCGAGAGCTGTTCGCCACCCGGGATGCCCTTCGCAAATCTCGGGACGAGCTTGTCGAGAGCGGCGCGCGCCTTCACGCCTGCGGCGGTGAGATCGTCACGCATCTCGTCGAGGTTGACGGCTTTGTCCTCGTGCTTGCCGAAGTAGGTGTCGATCGCGGCCATGAGGCCCACGGCACCGCCCTGTTCGTTGCCCGGAGGAATCAGCTCAAGATCCGGATCGTCGAGCTTGTTGCCTGCCTCGTCGGTGTTTATCCACTGGAGCTTCCACGTGACCTTGCCCGTTCCGCCGTCCTTGGTGAGCGCGTCGAAGTGCCAGTCGCCCTTCAGCTTGCTCGCATCCACGTCGAGCGCGCCGTCGCGCGTGACGTCGCCCTGAACGATCAGCGTCTGCGCTGCGGCATTCATCAGCGTCGCGGCGTTCTTCAGCTCCGTCGTCGGAATCCCGCGCAGCTCGAGGTCGGGGAGTCCAACGGCGTGCATGCCTAGCGAGGTGATGTACGCGAGCTGGTTCTCGCTCTGGCCGGCTTGCAGCGTGATGAGCTTGCGCGCATCTGGATCGCCGAGTGGGAGACCCGTTTTCGCGTGTTCGACGTCGTACAGCGTGCCGTTGTTGATCGAGAGGACCCAGCCCTTACACTCCGTCGTCACCGCGAGTACGGAAGCAGCGAATTCGCCGGTCCTCTTTGGAGCGTCGAACACTGCCACGAGCACGCCCTCGCTCACCTTGTCGATCAGCGCCGCGTCGCCCTCGGCCGCCTTGATATCGACCTGGGTCTTGTCTGCGCCGTCCCAGCCGAGATCTTTGAGTGGCGAGACCTCGATGTGAACCTTGTCGCCCTCGATCTGGGCACTCAGTTTCTTCTTCGCCTCCTCAGCGGTGCACGCGCGCGGAATGACTCCCCACGATGCGAAGGCTTCCCGGTGGAGCGAGCCGCGCTTGGCGAGCGCCCCTTCGGCAACGGGAGCCGGCTTGACGACCTGCGACGAGTTGGTGAGCTTGTTCACGATCTCGCGATCGCTCGAGCCTTTGCACGCGGCGAGCGCGGCGACGAGCAGCAGCCAGATCTTCACGGCGTGCGCGTCTTGAGCTCGTCGACGGCGTGGATCGGCGGCGACGAGCCGTTGATCAGATGCTTGATCGCCGAGAGCACCGAGCGCTGCTGCTCGAGCAAGCTCTTTCCTGCAAAGGCCGTGGACACGACGCTGATCCGCCAGTGGCCGCCACCGCCGTTTGCGTCGACGACGGCGTCGGGGAAGTTCTTCTTGATCGCCGTTTCGATCGCCTCGGGAATCGAGCCGACGAAGTCGGTCGGATGGTCACTCATGCGCGCCAATGTACACTCTGGACGTGCGGAGCGCGGTCCCGAACGTGGCGCAGGAGACCGACGCGACCTGCGGAGCGGCGTGCGTGCGTGCGGTCCTGCGCTCTGCCGGCCACGACGTCGCCGAGAAGACGCTCGCGCGGCACACGCGAACCCGCCGCGACGGTTGTGATCCGGTGGACCTGATCCGTGCGCTTCGGCATTACCGCGTGCGGTCGACACCCGTCTACGGCATGACGGATGGGCAGCTGCGGAGGGAGCTCGCTCGCGATGCCGCCGTCATCCTCGGCATTCGCGACGACGACAACGAGGGCCACTGGGTCGTCGCGGTCGGCTGCGATGCACGCAGCATCCGCGTGATGGATCCGTGGCGCGGTGAGCAAACTGCGATCGCGTGGGCGGATCTCGCGGCGCGTTGGTGGGATGTGGAGGGACGCCCGCCACGGCCGATGGTGCGGTTCGGGCTCGTCGTTCGCTAGGGCGTCGTGGTGACGGGGCACCACCTGTCGAGCGCTTGCGTGTCGGTCGTGCCCGCCGTTGCGAACACGAGCTCGTCCATGTTCGCGTCGAGGCCGTTCGTTCCTGCGTGCGGACCCGCGTAGAGCGGAAGGAACGTGAATCCCATCGGGAACGCGAAGCCAGTCGAGACCGGCACCGCGCCGTTCACGAACAGCTTCATCGTGTTCCCGTTCCAGCTGGCGGTGACGAAGTTCCACTGGCCGGGAACGAGGTCTGCGCTCGTGATCACGCTCGGCGCGCTGCCGCCCGTCAGGCTGAACCTCAGCTTCGCTGTGCCCGCCGGGATCACGATCTGGACGTTGTCGTTCCCGTTCGAGATCACGGTCTGATCCTTCGGGGCAGCGTTCGCGCCTGGCTGTAACCAGAAATCGAGCGTGAACGCGGTGAGGCCACTCAAGCCCAGCGGCCAGTTCACGTACTTCACCGCATTCGCGAAGCCGACGCTGCGGCCGAAGCGTCCCGTGGCGTTCTGAAGAGGATCGTACATGTCCACGCTCAGGCTGCTACCGGCGGATGCGCTCGTCCCACCAGCAATCGGATTGCTGTACACCTGCGAATCTGGCCCGTCTTCGAAGGACAGTACTCCAGCGACCTGTGTTGGCCGCTGATTCAGGCCGGCGCACAGGACCGTGAACTGCAGCGACGCAGGGTCGCTCACGTTGCCCGAGATATCGCGCGCGGTCATGGTGAACGTGTGCTGCCCCTCGTTCACGTTGTGCGTCCACACTGTTCCGGTGCACGAGGTGGGGTGGGTGTCGATCGTGCAATCCAGAGTCGTGTTTGGCTCGTCCACCGCCCACGAGATCGATACGTGAGGCCCCTGCCCACCGAAACCACCCAACGGCGCGATCGTGACGATCGGCGGCGTGTGATCTGTCGGATCAGCATCGATGTCACCGACGCGCCCGCCATCCGCGGGATCGACATCGTTGCATGCGGCTCCGCCCTCGGAGCACATCTTGGCCCCATTGCACATAAGTCCATCGGGGCACGCCATGTCCGCAGCGCACTGATAGACGCACGGTGCGACAGACGGCGAGTAGCACGCGCCGAGGAGTGCGCACGCCAACAACGCTGAGCGCACGAGTTAGAACCGTCCGCCGTATACCATCGTGCCGCCGCCATCAGCGGGCACGAACGTCATCGCGGAGCTCTCGCTCGACTTCTTGCCGCTGAGCACGAACAGCACCGCGCCACCGACGATCGCAGCGCCACCGACGGCGAAGCTCGCGATCGCGATCTTGTTATCGCGACGACCAGCGCTCTGGATCGACGGATCCCACGTCGGCGTCGTGCCGCTCGGGCTCTCGGCATCCTTCGCCTTGCCGTGCGCGAGCACGCCGAACACCACACCCGAGATGACGCCTGCGCCGCCAACACCGAACAGCACGTAGCTCGCGGTGCGCTTGCCGTTGCCGTCAGATTCCTGGTCCGCGCGCGGCGGGATGACGGACGGCGGGGTGGTGGTCGTCGTCGGCGGATTGATCGTCGTCGGCGGAGGGACCGTGACCGGCTGATCGGGCGTCGTGGTCGTCGTGATTGTCGGCGGTGGAGTGGTCGTCGTCGGCGGAGGGGGCTGTGTCTTCGCGCACGCCTCCATGTCCGCGATGAACTTGTCGACCTTCTCGGCCGCCTTCTCGTTGGGGAACTTCCGCTTGAACGTCTTGTAGAACGAGAGCGCGTTCGAGCAGTCGCCCTTCAAGCGATACGACTGCGCGATGTTGAACAGCGCCGCTGCGTCGTCGCGCAACGTATAGGCCTCTTTGAACTTGGCGATCGCCTTGTCCCACTCCTGCAGGTCGTAGAGGCGACGGCCTTCTGCGAGCGCCGCGTCTGCAGCAGCAGCATTGGGACTTGCGGGCGGTGCAGGTTGCGCGTGCGCCGTGTGAACGGCAGCCATCCCAAGACCGAGCGCCGCGATCGCGGCGAGCGAAGCTCTGTTCACGAATCCTCCTCTTTCATCACATCGCCGCGTCGTCGTCATCGACGGGCTTGCCGGGCTTCTTGCCAGCCGGCTTCTTGCCGCCCGGCTTCTTCACACCGGCAGGCTTCTGAACAATGGGCTTCGTGTCGACCGTCTTTGTTGCGACGGGCTTGGTGTCCGCGGGCTTGGTGTCCGCGGGCTTGGTGTCGACGGGCGTCGTGCCTGCGGTATCGGCCGGCTTGGTCTCGACGGGTTTGGTCTCGACGGGCTTGGTCTCGACGGGCTTGGTCTCGACAGGCTTTGTGTCGGCAGCCTTTGTTTCGATGGCCTTGGTCTCGGCGGCCTTGGTCTCGACGGGCTTGGTCTCGACGACGGCGGGCTTTCCGCCCGTGCCCATCGCGATGACGACGGCGACCGCTGCACCGACGACGAGCAGCACGCCACCGAGGATCAGCGGGAGCTTGGACTTCGACGGCGCCGGATAGCTCGTCGTGTATCCAATGCCCGTCTGCATCACGGCAGCGGGAGCCATTCCCGTCGGAGAACCGGTCGGTCCCGACGGATACTGCGGCGGAGGTGTCGTGAACGCGCCCGGCGGGGCGGCGATCGGCATCGCGACGGGCGTGTGGATCTGGGAGATGCCACCGGGGCCGGGCGCACCAAAGCTCATCGCGCGGAACGGCGCGATCGCGGCGCGGAACTGTTCGAGCGTCGGGCGCTGCGCGACGTCTTTCGCGAGCATCGCGACGAGCAGATTCTCGATCTCGATCGGGACGCTCGGGTTCTTGTCGCGAGCGCGCGGCGGCGGCTCGTAGAGGTGCTTCGCGATCATGTCGGCCGCGCTCTCGGCGGGGAACGGGAGCCAGCCCGTGAGCAGCTCGTACGCGAGGCAACCGAGCGCGTAGATATCGGTGCGGTGATCGACGGACTGGCCGCGCGCTTGTTCCGGCGAGATGTACGCGGGGGTTCCCAGGAGATTGCCGGTGCGCGTCTTCTCGACGCGATCGCTGTCGTTGCCGAGCAGCTTGGCGATACCGAAGTCGAGCAGCTTCACCGTCGGCTGCGTGCCCTTCACGTCGACGAGGAAGATGTTGTCGGGCTTGAGGTCGCGGTGAACGATTCCGGTCTCGTGCGCTGCCTCGAGCGCGATCGCCACGGTCTCGAGCACGGCGAGCGATTGCGCGACGGGAAGCGCTGACTTCCGCAGGCGGTCGCGCAAGCTCTCGCCGCGCAGCCACTCCATGACGAAGTAGCAGCGTCCGTCGGGCATCGTGCCGAAGGAGAAGATGTCGACGATGTTCGGGTGACCGATCTGGTTCACCGACCGCGCCTCTTGCACGAAGCGCTCGACGGCCTCGCGGTTCACGCTCAGCTCGGGATGGAGAACCTTGATCGCGGCACGCTTGGCGATGACGGGGTGAGTCGACGAATAGACGCGGCCCATGCCGCCTTCGCCGAGCAGACCTTCGATGCGGTACTCGCCGACCATCTGACCGGCCTCGAGATCCGCGAACGGCGCAGGCCCATGGCCGAAGCCGCCGGTCGTCGTGCCCATGCCGGTGTCACCGGGGGCGTTCGGGTGGTTTCCCGAGTCTCCCATCGCGACAAATTCTAGCAGCAGATCGGGCAGATCCAGGGTTTTCGAGGCTTGGATGCAAAGAGGAGGTGTCGCCCCTCACCATGTATTCTGATCTCCGACGTATGAATCCTCCTGTTCTCCCGCAGCGCGCCCGTGTCGTCGTCGTCGGTGGCGGCATTATTGGTTGCTCGGTCGCCTATCACCTCGCCGCCGCAGGCTGGAAGGACATCGTCCTCCTCGAGCGCGACCGGCTCACCTCGGGCACCACGTGGCACGCGGCTGGCCTCATGGTCACGTTCGGCTCCACGTCAGAGACCTCGACCGAGATGCGTAAGTACTCGTGTGACCTCTACTCCCGGCTCGAAGCGGAGACGGGGCAGGACACGGGGTTCAAGCGCACCGGCTTTATAGAAGTAGCGGCCGATCGCGACCGCCTCGAGGAGTACCGGCGGGTCTCCGCGATGAACCGGTTTCTCGGGATCGACGTGCACGAAATCTCGCCCAAAGAGGTCGGCGACCTGTTCCCGCTCGCGCGCACCGAGGACCTCCTCGCGGGCTTCTACGTGAAAGAGGACGGTCGCGCGGATCCGGTCGGCGTCACGATGGGGCTCGCAAAGGGCGCCCGACAGCGCGGTGTGCAGATCATCGAGCAGGTCCCCGTGACCGGCGTCATGAAGAAAGGACGCTCGGTCGCGGGCGTCACGACGCCGTTCGGCAACATCGAAGCGGACTACGTCGTCAACTGCGCCGGCATGTGGGCGCGACAGTTGGGCGATCAGCTCGGTGTCGTGATTCCGAACCAGGCCGCCGAGCACTACTACTTGATCACCGAGCGCATCCCCGAGCTCTCGGCGAGCTGGCCCGTCCTCGAGGATCCGGGCTCGTACGTCTACTTCCGCGAGGAGGTCGGCGGAATGATGATCGGCCTCTTCGAGCCGATCTGCGCGCCGTGGAACATCAGCGGCATCCCCGAGGACTTTTCATTCGGCGAGATCCAACCCGATTGGGATCGCATGGCTCCGTACGTGGAGACCGCGATGCGCCGCGTTCCGCGCACGCTCGAGGTCGGCGTGAAGAAGTTCTTCTGCGGCCCCGAGTCGTTCACGCCGGATCTGAAGCCCGTCGTCGGCGAGGCGCCCGAGCTGAAGAACTACTTCGTGTGCGCCGGTCTCAACTCGATCGGCATTCTCACCGGCGGAGGCATGGGCCGCGTGATGGCGCACTGGATCATGACTGGCTCGCCCGACGTCGACGTCACCGCGATGAACATCGATCGCTTGCACCGCTATCAAACGACGCCCGCGTATCGCAAGACGCGCACGGTCGAGTCGCTGGGCATGGTCTACAAGACGCACTACCCGACGCACACGATGCAGACGGCGCGCGGTGCGAAGCTGTCGCCATTGCACCAGAAGCTCGTCGAGAAGAACGCATTCTTCCGCGATGTCTCCGGCTGGGAAGGTGCGGACTTCTATGCGCCCACGGGTGTCGATGCGCACGCCGCGGGCACCACGATGGGCTGGGGAAAGCTGCCGTGGTGGCCGTACTGGGAAGCGGAGCACAAGGCCGCGCGCGAGGGTGTGATCCTGATGGACATGTCCTTCATGGCGAAGTTTCTCGTCGAGGGACGCGATGCGGGCGCGCGCCTGAACTGGCTCAGCGCGAACAACGTCGACGGTCCATCTGGACAGATCACGTACACGCAGTGGCTCGATGCGAAGGGCAAGCTGCAAGCGGATCTCACCGTCGCCAAGATCGATGACGAGAAGTTCTGGGTCGTCGCGTCCGACACCGCGCATCGCCATGTCGAGACGTGGATGAAGCGTCATTTTTCGGAACCAGGCGCGGATCATCACGCGCACGTCACTGACGTCACGGGTGCCTTCGGTCAGATCAACATCCAGGGACCGCGCTCGCGCGAGCTCGTCCAATTGGTGACGACCGTCGACATGAGCGACGCGGCGTTCCCGTTCCGCGCGGCGCGCGACATCGACATCGGCTTCGCGAAAGTGCTCTGCATTCGCATCACGTATCTCGGCGAGCTCGGCTACGAGCTGTACATCCCCGCGGAGCAAACGCTGCACGTGTACGAGAAGCTCGTCGAGGCAGGCGCATCCGTCGGCCTCGTGCACGCGGGTCTCAAGACGCTCGCGAGCTGTCGCATGGAGAAGGGCTATCGCGACTACGGCCACGACATCGACAACACCGACTCGGTGCTCGAAGCAGGTCTCGGGTTCGCGGTCGATCTCAAGAAGCCGAATGGCTTCCTCGGGAAGGACGCCGTCGTCGCCGAGAAAGCAGCAGGACCACTCAAGCAGCGCTTGGTGCAGATCTTCGTGAAAGATCCGACGGCGCTGCTGTTCCACGCGGAGATCGTGCTGCGCGACGGCGTTCCCGTCGGCTACATCCGCGCGGCGTCCTACGGCCACACGCTCGGAGGGGCCGTCGGCCTCGCGATGATCAAGGCACCGCCCGAGGGCATCACGCCGGCATGGATCGAAGCGGGCGCGTGGGACGTTCAGATCGCGAACACGAAGTACCCGTGCATCGCGTCACTCAAGCCGTTGTTCGACGCCGAGAACAAGAAGATCAAAGGCTAGCGTCATGAACCGAGAGCGCCCGAGCTGACTGCGGGCGAGGCGTTGACCGCTCCTGTCGTTTGACCGTTCACGCGGATCTTGCCGACGCCGCCTCCGCCACCGCCTCCGCCGTACGCGGGCGTTCGCTCCGATCCCGGTGAGTTCCCGTTCTCGCCGGCGCGCTGACCGGGCAAGGAGCTGAAGCCGCCAGCGCCGCCACCTCCATTGTTGGGGGTCGTGTCGTCAACGCCTGCACCGCCGCTCGCCTGCTCGCACGTCGATGCCGTTTTGCCGGTGTGACCTGCGTTGCCGCCAGTGCCACCTCCGCCGCCGTTCGCGCACAGATTGGCGTTGTTGCCGTACGAGATCAACGGTGCCTCGAGGAGGATCGCACCTCCCGCGCCTCCGCCGCCTCCGCCTGCATGCTCGGCGGTAACGCCGATACCGCCCGCTCCATCCGCGATGATCGCAGAGCCGAGCACGATCTCCGTATTCGACGAGATCTGGATGGCGCCTCCGCCCGCGCCTCCGGCGCCGCCCGGGCTCAGACCCGAGCTACCGAGCACGCCAGAGCCGCCCTTGCCGCCCGCGCATCCGCCGCGCAACGGAATGAGCTCGTCGGGACCTGGATTCGCGATGGAGTTTCCACCCGTTCCTGCGGGCACGTCGGTCAAGTTCATCATCGCCGGCACGTCGGTATTCCCGGTGCCGCCGTTGCCGCCACGCGCGCCGTAGCTACCGCCCGCGCCGCCGCCCGACGAGCCAGAAGCGCCTCCGCTGCCGCTTCCGCTGCCCGTTCCGCCGCTGCCGACATAGGTCATGCCGTCGATGACGCCGGGGCACGCGGTCGTGATCGCTCCGGACACGAGGATCGGACCGTTGATCATCGCCATGCGCGTGACGATGATCAGAGGGCGTTCGCCCATGACCTTGAGTGATTGCGTCGAGGCGACCGAGAACATCTGGAGTGGGATCGCGAGAGCGTGCTTTCCCCCCTCCATCTCCACATCCACCGGCGTAATGCTCGTCGGGAAGCTCGAGATCAGGTCGGTGTTGACGATGCCGTTCGCCGCCCACGTGTCCGTCGTCGTGTCCGCGTGGAGCGCGCACGGATCGACGTTGGAGAGGCCCGGCCATCCGCAGCGGGTCGTGTCCAACGGGACCGCATCGATGGCAGTGCCTGCATCGCCGTTGCACGAGTCCGTCGCGGTTGCCACGCACATATTGATGTCGCGATTGCAGGTGAGCCCTGACGGGCACGCGTCCCCGTTGCACTCGTAGATACACGGCGCGATCGATGGCGAGTAACAGCCGGCGATCGTGAGGAAACTCAGCGCTGCTGCCAACCGGACCATCACGATCACCATTCTACCGTCAACCTTTTGCGACCCGCGCGCGTTTTAGGGTGTCTTACATGCGTCTGATACCCTTCGTGATGGGGGACTGATGAAGCGATTCTTGGCGATCGCAGCGGTGGTAGGTGCCGCTGCGCTGATCGGGTTGTGCAACACCGGTGATGGCACGTGCGAGTCCGCGTACTTGAAGTACGGGGTCTCGATCGGCGCGTGTCCGTCGGGAACGGTGCGTCAAACCGCGGAGCTGGTCGTCAATGACCTGCGCCGCGGTGCAAAGGGGACGGTGCGGCTGCTTCCGCACGCGCACTACACGGTCAACGACTCCGACGCGGCGCAGACGATCGACGACGTTCGTGTGACTACGGCCACGCTCGCGCTCGTCGACGCCAAAGGAACGGCGACGCCGCTGCCGGTGAAGTGGACGGGCAACGTGACAGAGCTGACGCTGCCGGAAGTTCCCGACGGCGATTATCTGCTGCGCGCGACGTACGAGACGCGCGTCGCGAAGGGCACGCTCGACGTGAAGATTCCTCTCTACACGCCGGCGCGCATTCACGTCGTCACGGATCGCCCGCTGTACGAGCCAGGTAACTCGGTGAAGTTCCGCGCGGTGGCATTGCGCGCGCGCGATCTTGCTCCGCTCGATGGTCGCCCCGGCCACTGGGTCGTGACGGATCCCGACGGAGAAGTGCTGCTCGAAGAAGCTGCCCCCGCGGGTGACTGGGGCGTCGTCGCGGGCAGCTTCCCGATCGACAAGCAGGCGCGGACGGGCATGTGGAAGATCGCCTGGGTCAGCGACCAAGCGCGCGACGAGATCGAGTTCAAGGTGGAGCCGTTCAAGTTGCCGCGCTTTCGCGTCGACGTGGCCGCCGACAAGACGTTCTATCGCGCGGGCGACAAGCCCAAGCTGACCGGCGCGGTCGTCTATAGCTCCGGTGCGCCCGTGCCGAACGCGAAGCTCGAGATCGAGTGGAGCGTCGACGGTGGATGGCCGCCGCCGACGGAGTGGATCGAGAAGCTGCTGCCGAAGACCGCGCAGACCGAAGCGAACGGACACTTCGAGCTCGCGATTCCCGTCGTGCCGCAGGATCTCCAGGGCGTCGCGACGTTGTCGGCGCGGATCAGCGCGGTCGATCCGGCTGGCGATCGCGTCGAGGGAAGCGCGTCGGCGCTGCTGAGCGCGGATGGCATCGCCGCGACGTACGTGACCGAGCTCGCGGATGGCCTTGTCGAGGGATTCAACAACCGTATGTACGTGCGCGTGACGACTCCCGACGGTGAGGTCGTGCGCAACACGAAGATCTTGGTGAAGCGTGCGTGGGATCGCGCCGACAAGGGCACGGAGACCGCTGTCGACGAGGATGGTGTCGCGAGCTTGCAGCTCGATCCGGGTGCGGCGGTGAACGTCGTGATTCCGGCGGTGCCGTATCGGCCGACGCCAAGGGCGGCGCTCGTGTCGCGCGGCGATATCGAAGATCTGCTCGGCGAGGGCGCATCGCTCGCGGACCAGGTGGAGATGGACAAGTGGCTCGCTCCGCTCGGTGCGTGCGGCAAGTGGGTCGGCTCCGACGAGAGCGACGGCGGTGGCGAGGCCGCGTCGATCGGCCTGCGCATCGACAAGGGCGGCGCGGTCGTCGCGGTCGGCGCAAATCCGACGGCGCTCGGTCGCTGCAGCGCGGACATCTTGCGCGGCAAGCATCTGCCGGGCGGTAAGGACCGCTTGTATCGCGTGCAGTTCACGTTCACGGATCCCGAGCTGCCCGCGCTGCATGCCTCGCTCGTCAGCGCGCTCTCCGAGGATCCGGACGGACTCCAGGACGAGATCAACATGCTGTCCGCGTCCGCGCGCGATTGCTTGCCGCGCATCACACAGGACATGAGCGTGCCCAAGGCGCTCGCGTGGCACGTCGGCAAGGGCGACAAGGAAGTCTCGCTCGGCGGATGGGTGGACTCCCAGGGCGATGCGGCCGCCTCTGCCGCGATGGGCTGCATCAGCGCGAAGTTCGGCTCCAAGATCAAGTTCGAGACGGGTGCGCCGGCGGATGCGATCGGTCTCATCACGTTCACGATGACGCCGCCCGCATCGGTCGTCTCGGAGCGTCCACAGCCGACGGTTCAGCTGGGCTACGAGCTCGTCGTGACGGCACCGGGACTCCCGGGCGCACCGACGACAAAGATGATCGTCAACCCGGGCACGGTTCCGGATCTGCGGTTGCGCGTGAATCCGATCCTCGCCAAGGCGGGCGACACGGTCACGGCAGAGCTCATCCGCGGTCCGAACTACACGGGCGAGCTCCCGAAGGAGCTGATCGCGAAGCACTTGAAGGGTGAAGCGAAGGTGAAGGTCGGTGAGGACCACAAGGCCGCCATCGTGATCGATCCCAAGGCCGAGGGCTGGGTCGAGATCAGTGGTGCGGGACAGCGCGCGCTCGTGTTCGTGAAGCCGGAGCGCGACCTCGTCGTCAGCGTCGACCCGGAGAAGCCGCGCTACGCGCCCGGTGATCAAGCACAGCTCGACGTCGTGACGAAGATCTCGGGCAAGGGCGCGAAGGCCGCTGTCGGTCTGTTCGGTGTCGACCAGAGCCTCGGTCAGCTCGTGACGCTCGACAAGCCTGACTCGATGGGCCGTCTGCAGCCGCAAGTGACGACGTCGGCTCCGGCGTTCGGAACGCTCGATGGACAGGCGCTGACGCTCGGTCGCATCCGCGGTGCCAATGCAGCCGCAGCGACGGTGCTCCGAGTCTCCGCGATCCCGGCGCCGCCCGAGCTGGACGCGACGGTGTCGACGCAAGCAGCGACGCACTTCGATCCCGTCGAGGAGCTTACGGACAATTTCTACACGGTGCTCACCGAGCTCCACACACAAACGCGCGACTGGGAGAAGAGCGCCGCGCAAGGCGTGAAGATGCAGCCGGCCGTGATGGCGCAGCTGTGGAAGCAGGCGATCGCGGCGTGCAAGGCGCGTGGCGAGAAGGTCGTCGATGCGTACGGCCGCGAGCTGCGCCTGTCCATGCTGCCGCAGGATCTGCTGTCCCTGACCGATCCGCGTGCCGTCGTGATCAACGCGACACACCTCTCTGAAGACGTCGAAAACTGGGCCGCCTGGGTGGCCAAGGAGCGCCCGTGATGAACAAGCTCACCCTGATCGTCAGCACGCTCGCGCTCGTCGCGGGCTGCAAAGGTCGCGACAAGATGTCGAGCAACGACCGCTTCGCCAGTGAGTCGGTCAACTCGGTCGCGGCGCGGGAGGACATGGATATGGCGCCCGGAGCCGCCATGGCCCTCGACGAAGGCAAGATGGGCAGGAAGGACATGGACCGCGCGGAGGGCCAGTACAAGATGAAGGCGGAGGCGCCGGCGATGCAGACCGAGAAAGCAGGAGCGGTGGCGGACGCCAAGGCCGCCGGTGTCCTCGGGGGGATGGGCGATATCAGCTCTGGCTTCGATTCGAACGGCACGGGTCGCTACGGCACGATCGGTCACGGCAGCGGCACGGGCTCTGGCTACGGCGTGGGTGGTGGGCGAGGCGGCGGGAAAGGCGGCCAGGTCGCGGAGACCTCCGTGCGCGCGTGGTTCCCCGAGACCTTCTTGTTCGAGCCGCTGATCGTCACCGACGACAACGGTAACGCCACCGTGCCTGTCCGCGTTCCGGACCGTCTGACGACGTGGCACATCCTCGCGCTCGCGCACTCGCGACAAGGCTCGCAGGGCGGCGCGACGACGAGCTTCCTCGGTACGTTGCCGACGTACGTCGACCTCGTGGTGCCCAAGTTCCTCGTCGTCGGAGATCGCATCAAGCTGCCGATCCAGGTCGTGAACACGACGGATGCGGCCGTGACGGCGGATCTCTCGATCGATGTGCAGGGCGCGACGGTGACGGGCGGCGCGGGCAGGACGACCGTGCCCGCCCAAGGCAACGTCGTCGCGTACGCGACGCTCGAGGCGACCAAGCCCGGCAAGATCATCGTGCAAGCGGGCCTCGGCGGGACTGACGCCGTGCGCCGCGAGATCGAGGTGCGTCCCGCGGGCCGCCCCGAGACCGTCACGCGTACCGGCACGCTCGCCGAACCGCGCACGCTGATGGTCGCAGGACCGGCGGGCTCCGACCCCGCCACGGATCGCGTGCGCTTGCTCGTCTATCCGGGCGCGCTCGCACTGCTGCGCACGGAGCTTGGTGTCTCGACGGCGCGCACCGGTGTCGCCGACGATGCGTACGCGCTGCTCCTCGCCGGCAAAGCATCGGCGCTGCTCGCGTCGCTCGGCGACAAGGCGGACCCCGACGCGATCCGTGATCTCTCGATCCTCACCGGCCAGCGCGCGATCCGCGACGGGCGCACGCTCGATGTCGATCGCGCGGGTCTGCTCGTCGAGGCTGCTCTCGCTCATCGTGCGAACCCGATCCTCGCGCGCCTCGGCCAGCGCGCTGCGCAGTTCCTCGCGGAGCATCAGCGCCCCGACGGAACGTTCGCGGGAGGCACGGGCTGGACGTTGCAGCGCATGTTGATCGCGACTGCCGATGCCGTGCGCGCCGTGAACACGGCCGTCGACACGACGGAGGATCGCCAGCGCGCACAGGGTGTGACGCTGCGCGCTGCGAGTGCATTCGAGCGCACTGCCGAGCAAGTGACCGATGGCTACACGGCCGCCGCGATCCTCGCGAGCGGTGGAGCATCGGGTGCTCTCGCCGACACGCTGCGCGAGCGCGTGCGCACCGCGATCAAGCCCGCCGACGACGGCTCCAAGTATCTCGAGGTCGGCGAAGGCGTCGTGCGCGCCGATGGCTCCGTTCCGTCGGTCGCGGAAGCGACGGCTCTCGCGGTGCTGGCGCTCGCTGCCGATCCCAAGGCGCCGCTCGGCGATCTGGGCGGCACGCTGCTCGGCTCGTACAGCCCGGACTACGGGTGGGGAGACGGCCGCGCGAACCTCGCGTGCATGCAGGCCGTGGTGTCGCTGTTCAAGACGCCCGTCCCGGAAGGCGTCCACGTCACGCTGCAGATGGACGGCAAGCCCGTCGCCGACGGCACGCTCGATCGCGCTGCGCTGCGCGACGTGCTCTCGCTCGAGGCGCCGGTCCCGAGCGGCTTTGCAGGTGGGCACGAGTGGAAGCTCGTCGCAGAACCGGCCGTTCCTGGCCTCGGCTTCTCGCTCGCGCTGCGCGGCTGGGTGCCGTGGGAGAAGCAGACCGTGCAGTCGGGTCTCGAGATGTCGCTCACGCCGGAGACGGTCTCCGCCGAGGTCGGCAAGCCTGTCGAGGTGACGCTCACCGCGATCGCGCCGTCGGGAACGCCCATCAAGATCGTCCAATCGCTGCCCGCGGGCGTCCAGGTCGATACGCCGAGCCTCGAGCTTCTCCAGTCGTCGGGCTTGATCACCAAGTTCGAAGCGAGCGACGGCAAGCTCGAGCTGACCGTCGCGCCGCTCCAGCCGGGCACCACGTTCTTCGGGCAGTACAAGCTGATTCCGACGCTGGCCGGCTCGCTGCGGAGTGCGGCTTCCACACTATCCGCGGCAGGAACGACGTTTCCTGTGCCACCGGTCGCGTGGACGGTAAAATAACTGGATGAAGCGGTCGTTCCGAGACGGAGCCTTCCTGATCACCCTGCTCGGGTTGCTCCTCGCGCTTGCTCCCGCCGGCTGATTCCTACTGCAGTAGGAACCGGTTGCTACCCCAGTGGGACGTCGTAAGATGCTCGAATGGCCGGGCCCAAGATCGAGAAGCTCAGCATTTCCGTGCCCAAGGACGTGGTGCGCGGAATGCGGGCAGCTGCTGGAGACGCAGGTCTCAGCATTTCTGCGTGGGTTACCCAGGCGGCTGCCGCCGAGCTCCGACGGCAGCATCTGAGGAAATTCCTCGGCGAGCTCGATGACGAATACGGCCCGGTACCCGCCAAGGTTAGCGAGAAAGTTCGACGTGATCTCGAGGAAGCGCGCAAGGCTGCGGAGAAACGCTGGCAGAAGTGGCGCCGCGCGTGATCCTCGATGCCGGTGCATTGATCGCGCTCACCCGTGGCGAGAAAGAGGTTCGCGCGATTGTCGACGTTGCTTTGCAAGAGCGAGACGACTTGCGCACGCACGCGATGGTCGTGGCTCAGGTCTGGCGAGCGACTGCTTCGCTTCAGGCGGTACTGAGCAGAGCACTGCGCATGGTTGACGTCATTCCGATCGACGAGTCATTTGCTCGTCGCTGTGGTGAATTGCTCGGCAAGGCTCGAACCTCCGACCCGATCGACGCGGGCGTCGTGCTGCTCGCGCGCGACCGAGAAGAGATCGTGACCAGTGACGGTGATGACATCCGTCATCTGGCGGACGTGGCTCGTGCTCGCGTGGTTGTTATCGAGATCTAGCGCAGCAGCGCGCGCAAAACGTCGGTCGCGTTCGCAGGATTGGCCCGAAGTGCGGCCCAGGGATCTCCGCGCTCGAGGCGATGCGGAACATCGCGCAGCGTGATGCCATCGGGCGTGACAGTGGCGAGCTCGCTCCACTCGATCGGCGCGGAGACAGGAGCGCCGGGTCTTCCGCGCAGCGAATACGGCGCGACGAACGTGGCACCAGGAGCCGTACGACCGAGATCGAGGTAGAGCCGTCCTCCGCGGTCCTTCTTGTAGAACTCGAGCGTGACGAGATCGGGATGGCGCTGCACGAGGATCTTCGCGAGCGCGCTGATCAGCTGGCCTGCGTCGCCGTAGTCGTCCTTGCCGTCGAGGGGGACGACGACGTGCAGTCCCTTGGAGCCGGTCGTCTTGATGAACGCAGGGAGCTGCATCTCGTCGAGCAGCGCCTTTGTCTTCACCGCTACCTCGCGCGCGAGATCGAAGCGTCCTTCCGGAGGATCGAGATCGAAGATCAGCGCGTCGGGCTGCATCGGCGTCGCACGCCGGCTGCTCCAGATGTGCAACACGAAGCCGCCCTGGTTGACGAGGTAGAGCAGCGACTCGCGGTCGGTAACGACCGGGTAGGTGACCTTGGTCTTTCCGCCGAGCGTCACGCGCTCCACGAACGCCGGATAGTGCTTCTGCGCGTGCTTCTGATAGAAGCCGCCCTCGACGATCGACTTGGTGTAGCGCTCGAGCGTGAGCGGGCGATCGATCACCTCGGGCAGCACGGCGTCGGCAACGAGCGCGTAGTACGCGACGATGTCGCCCTTCGTGATGCCCGCCGAAGAGTCAGATGATGGAAAGACGACGCGCTCTGGGTGAGTGACGTCCACGGGGATCGATTCTGCTAGGGTCCCGCTCATGCGCCTACCGTTTTTGTCTGCGGAGTGGTTTGCGAAGGTCGACGAGCTCGTTGCAGCGGCCGGTGACCTGCAGCTCCCGCCCGAGATCATGAAGGCCGAGATCAACGCGACCGTGCAGCGCGACAGCGGCGACGTCGCGGTCTACCTCAAGAACGGCGTGTTCAAGCAAGGCCACCTCCCGAGCGCGCCGACGTCGCTGACGTTGAAGGAGGATCTCGCGCGCAAGATCTTTGTCGAGGGCGACAACGTGGCCGGCGCGCAGGCATTCATGGCGGGCGAGATGCAGGCCGAGGGTGATCTCGCGACGCTTGTCCAGATTTCCACGATCGAGCCTACGGCGAAGCAGAAGCAGCTGACGAAGCAGATCGCCGAGATCACGGCGTAGTAGGCTTCGCGCGTGCGCGGCGTTGTTGTAGCTGTCTGTCTTGCGAGCAGCACCGCGCTCGCGCAGACACCGCCCGACGCGGACAAGGCGATCGCCGAAGAGACGTCGCAACCCGCACCTCCGGCGAATCCGTCGCCACCATCGCCGCCCGCAAAGATCATCGCGTCGCCGATCCGCGTCGCCCTCGATTGCCAGGAGCCCGGCCGGACCAAGACGTGTCCGTCGTTCCTGCTCGCGATCATCGAAGCGAATCCGGTCCTCATCTCCTCACCTCGCGCGGGTGCGGATGTCGTCGTCTACGTGAACACGGTCGAGGTGGCGAACACCGATAAGGTGCAGCTCCGCTTCGTCGGCGACATGCCAGGCGCGCCGCGCGTGATCGAGATCGAGGTCGAGATCGATACGCGCGCGACCGATGACGCACAACGCGCGCAGGTCGAGCCGTCGTTCGTGCGCGGTCTCGCGCTCTACGTCGCCGCGCGCCATCCCGATGCTGTCGACGTGAAGTTGCTCGCGCCGCAGGGGGGCGTCCGGACGAAGGAGCAGGGCTCGCCGTTCGGCGCGTCGCTGAGCGTGAACGGGAACGGCAGCTACACCAACAAGTACCGATCCGCCGGCGGCGAGTCGGTCCTGTCGCTGCAGTACATCAAGCGCGACTTCCGCATGGCGTCGGTGTCGTTCCTCAACGGCAGCCTCCAGCGCCAACCCTCGCTGAGGGCGGACGACGGCTCGATCATCAAGCTCGATAGCAATCAGTGGTCAGCGCGCACCGGCGCGGAGGTCGTCTATTCGTACGACGACTGCTGGTCGTTCGGTGCGAGCAGCTATCACGCGCTCGAGGACGACAAGGCGCAGACGCGCTGGAACTCGCGCAACCGCGCCGCCGTCGCATACAACTTCTTCGCGCCCGACGATCCGCGCGGCAACAAGCTCGAATTTTTCTATCACGCGGGTATCGCCCTCGAGCGCTACAACCTGCCCAACGTCCTCGGCGAGAAGTTCGCCGCGTATCCCGTGCACGGCATCGATGCATCGGGCAGCGTGCGCCACGACAAGATCCAGTACGGCATCAACATGGAGTCCGACATCCAGATGAACCGTCCCGGGCGTCGCTACCAGCTCACGGCGTCACCGTTCGTGGCGTTCCAGATCGGTGCGCACGTCGATCTGTCGCTGAACTACTCGCTCACGAAGCGCGAGCTACCGGCGCCGGATCCCAACTCGATCGATCCGTCGGACTACGAGCAGATCTCGCGGTTGTCGTACGCGGAGCCGCTCGCGATGAGTGGCTCGATCGGCCTGACGATCCACCTGGATCCGACGAACGGCGCGCGGAACAACCGCATGCCTTCTATCTAACCCCAGAGTCCGGCTGTGTTGATCCGAGTCGAGCCCGAGCCCGAGCCCGCGATTTTCGATTCCGAATCGGAGTGCACGTGACCTACTTAGACGAACCCAGCCGCCCAAACCCAAAGAAGATCGGGCTCGGGCTCCGAGCGCTTCGCGCTCTTGGCTCGGGCTCGTATCAACCCAGGTGATCTCTGGGATTACACCCGCGCGAAGTCGATGAAGCCCTTCTGGACTTCGGTGTCGAGCAGGCGCACGCGGATCTTCTCGCCGACATCGAGGCCGCGCTCGCCGTCGACGATCCGACCTTCTGCGGGCGGATGCAGCAAGCGCGCGAACGTGCCGCTCTTGTTGACGCCGGTAACGATCGCGTCGAACTCCTGACCGATCTTGTCGGAGAGCAGGGACGCTGCGGCGACCTTGCGCATCGTGCGCTCGACCTTGCGAGCCGCGTTCTCCCGCTCGGTGCAGTGCGCGGCGAGCTCGGTGAGCTCCGCATCGGTGTAGGGCGGCTTCGCCTTGGCCGCGCACGCCTTGAGCAGGCGCTGCGTGATGAGATCGGGGTAGCGTCGGTTCGGCGCCGTCGAGTGCGCGTAGTCGTCGACCGCGAGGCCGAAGTGGCCCATGTCGAGATCGGTAGCGCGCTGCAGCACGTACTCGCCGGGACCGAGCAGCTTGACGATCGAGAGCGAGAGGTCGGCGAAGTGGTCCGGGTCCTTTGCGTGGCGAGCCGTCATGAAGTCGGCGAGCGCCTTCGCATTCGGCTCGGGCGGAAGCTTCCAGTCGAGCTCGGCCGCGAGCTCGATGATGCGATCCCAGCGCTTCGGCGCGCGCACGACGCGGCGGATCGAGGAAAAGCCTGCGCGTTCGAGGTACCGAGCCGTCGCGCCGTTCGCCGCGATCATCAAGTCCTCGATCAACTGCCGCGCCCGGTTCTTGTGCTGCACGACGAGGTCGACGACCTTGCCGTCCCTGGTCACCGGGTTCGCTTCGATGGTCTCGAAGTCAAGCGCGCCGTGCTGGTAGCGGAGCGCGCGCAATTTCTGTGCGGCACCATCCTGAATGCGCAGCTGCCCTTCGATGACCGGGTCGTGCTTCGTGCTGTCGTGGCCCTCGAGCCACGCGCCCACGCTCTCGTAGACGAGCTTGGCGTGGTTCCTGACACGGGCCGGGTAGATCTTCGTGGCGTTGTCGTCGAGCGAGCCGTCCGCGTTTACGACGATCTCCGTGACCACGGCGAGGCGATCGACCCGCGGCAGGAGCGAAGTTCTATCCACCGACAACAATTCCGGCAGCATTGGAAAAATCGCGACGCCCGTGTACAGGGTCGACGTGTTGACGGCCGCGTGGCGGTCGATCTTGGAGTCGCGCGGCACGAGCGCGTCCACGTCAGCGATCCCGATCAGGACTCGGGTACGCCCTTGGGGTAACTGCTCCGCGTACTCGATCTGATCGAGATCGCGCGATTCCTCGTTGTCGATCGAGCTCCACGCGAGCTCTCGGAGGTCGAGAACACCGTCGACGGGATCGTGCGCGGGCAAACCTACCGTCAGGTCGGCCGGTAGCTCCGGATCGAACCCGTTCGTGCGGAGAACGCGCTGCGCGATGTCGATCATGTCGTAGCTCATCGACGGGACGATAACGCACAGTGCTCACTCGCGTTCGCGACGCGGCGAGTCATCGAAACTCGATCGAGCGCGATATAGTTTCCTTGACGGGATCGATCGCGACCGGCTATTGGATGCGCGCGATATGGGCGTCTGGGGCACTGGAACTTTCGAAAACGACGCAGCTTGTGATTGGTCGAGCGACCTTGCCGACGCCAGCGACCTCACGTATGTGACGGACACGCTGAGCTCCGCGCAAGAAGTCGATGACGACGAGCTCGATGTCGATCTGGGATGCGAAGCTCTCGCCGCGTGCGAGGTCGTTGCTCGCCTTCAAGGCCGCGGCAAGAACAAGATCGAAGTGGTCGAAGAGTGGGTTCGCTCGCATCCCGTGCGTCCGAACCCCGAAGTGATCCGTCTCGCGACCAATGTTCTCGACCGCGTCGTGCAGGGCTCCGAGCTCGCGCAGATGTGGCGCCACGACACCAAGTGGAAGATGCAGGTCACCGATCTGCGCCGGCGTGTCGCCGGATAACCGTTTCTGCTAGCGGGTTCACCAGCGTGCGAGGGGGCTCGCTGGTGCAACCCGTAGGCGTTCTCTCCACACCGCGTAGGGCAACTCACCGCCCAACGCGGTGTCTTCTTTTTCGGTGAGGAACACGGTCGTCAAAAGTGTCTTGATCGCGAGCGTGCTGCTGCTAGCGACCAGCGTGCTCGCCGACGATCTGAAGGACGACGTCCTGTTCCTCGCCGACAAGAAGCTCGACGGTCGCGCGCCGGGCACGGATGCAGATCGCACCGCGCGCACGTTCATCATCGATCGCTTGAAAGCACTCAAGCTCGCGCCCGCGTTTGGCGACAGCTACGAGCAGGCGTTCGAGGTGAACGACGTCACCACGGCGAACGTCGCGGCCGTGATCCCGGGCAGCGATCCCGACGTCGGCAGCGAGATCATCCTCGTCTCCTGCCACCACGATCATCTCGGCGACGGTCACTTCGGTGCGAACGACAACGCGTCTGGCGTGGCCGCGATGTTGTGGATCGCGAAGTCTCTCGCAACCTCCTCACCGCGCCGCACGATCGTGTTCGCAGCGTTCGGCTCGGAAGAGACCGGCATGAACGGCTCGTACTTCTACGCGGCGCACGCGCCCCACGACCTGCCGACCGACAAGATCGTGCAGGTCATCAACCTCGACATGGTCGGCACGCACAAGGAAGCGGGCTTCGTCGCGGCGATGGGCACGTTCCCCAAGCTCGCCGCCACGCCCGTCCTCGCGAAGCTGAAGAAGACCTACAAGAAGCTCAACGTCGGCCTGGGGGGCAAGGCGCGCGGCTCCGACTTCGAGCCGTTCTGCACGCAGGGCACGCCGTACGTCTTCTTCTGGACACCCGACAAGCGCTGCTATCACGAGCGCTGCGATACGGCTGACAAGGTCGACTACGCGGGGATGGCGGAGATCGCCGCGCTCGCCGGCGACCTGACGTCCGCGATGGCTGACTCGACGACGGACCTCGCCGCCGCCAAGGCGAAGTACGGCTGCTTCGGAAAGGCCACTCGCCAGTAACCCCGGCGTCACAGGCTTTCTGGCTACCGCAGTGGTCGCTGAACGGCCGAGTTCCAGTCCCGTCGAAACAAGTACATGCGTAGCGGAACGGCTCGCCGTGCGCTGGCGCGACGCTTGCTCCTTACCGGGTCAGTTCCGAGGCCCCTGCTTACGCAGACTCCTCGGCGAACGGCGCCCCACCCGGCGCCGTTCTTATTTTCGGGGTCGTTTTCGGTCTAGGCTGCGCCCATGAAGAAAGCCCTCCTGGTCTGCGTGCTCGCGACGGCTGCGTTCGGCACGGTGAAGTGGATGCGTCACGATGCGCCGGTCGCGGAGCAGAGCGCGTCGCTCGCGATGAATCGGATCTGGATCGATCACATTCCGCGCAGCGACAAGGATGTGTTCCAGGTGTTCATCGCGGTCACTGACGATCCGTTCGGCATCTTCCAGTCGCTCTCGCAGTGGACCGGCAAGTACGAGGTGTTCAACCACGAGACCAGCGGCGATCAAATGCGCATCGTCTACCCGCAGAACAACGACAAGGACAAGGTCACCGCCAAGGCGACGAAGTGCAGCGTGAATGACTTCGACTTCTGCCTCGAGCTCTCCGGCGCGTCGCGCGGCGTGAAGAAGTACTACTCGATGGACGGCTGGGAGATCGAAGCGAAGGCGACGCCCGCGCAAGTCGAGGCCAAGCTCGCCGCCCTGCAGCACTCACTCGTTCACTGACGTCAACGAATCAGCACGTACGCGAGCGCGAGCAGAATTCCTGGGATCGCGAGCGCGAGAAACATCGAGATCGGCGACGCGGCTCTAGGTACGGGCATCGTCTCGTCGAGTGTTGGCTGGCGCGTGCTCGCCCGCGGAAAACGCACCGGCTCGGACACAGCTCTGTCCGCCGGTGCATCGACATGGAGCAACGGAGCGATGCCGCGCGGCGGCTCGACGGTGATCATGCCGAGCGATGCGGACGAGATGCGCTCGACATGTTCGCGCGCGCGCCGCGGTGGCGCCGGATCGTCGGTCGGAGGCTGGTTGACGATCACAGCGGTCTCTTTCGTCGGGCCGCTCCAGCTCGGCGTGTGCGCTGGTGCGGATTCGATCGCAACACGCGCCTGCTGCGAGACATCAGCCGGCGTGCCGCGCGGAACATTCGGTGGCGCGGGCTCGACGGGTATTGCGAGATCATCGGTCGGTGCGCGCTTCGCGCTGGCGGCGTTGACGAGTGCTCGTAGCTCGACGGGATCGATCGCGGAGGTCGGTCGCTCCTCTGGCTTCTTCAGCCGCTCGAGCTCTTCCTGATCGATCTCTTGGGTCCGCTTCTCCGCCCGCACGAACACCACGATAGCAGTGCAAATTCACAGGGCTTTACCCTTTCAACGTTCCTCACGGAGCGCCTACGCCCACCCTCGGTGGACCGTAGATGACCTTCACGCTGCATGTCCTACACGGCTTGTCAGGGTGGTCGATTCACGCACCGTGACCACGATGCAACTCGGGCGGCCGGTCGGCCCCGCGTATCCCCCATTCATCATTGCCGCCATCGACTGCACTGGAACGAAGCGGATCGAGGAAGTGCTCACCGCGCTCGACGCAGCCGCCGACGCGAAGTTCGACGCCGTGAAGATCGCGACACTCCCGACGTCCTGGTACCCGAGGATCTTTCAGCGAGCCGAGGATCGCGGCCTGTTCGTCCTCCCGAGCGTAGGGGATGAACGGACGGTGGAACGCCTCGACTGGCTCGGCGCGCATGCATTCGAGATCTTCTTTGACTGGGCAGACCTCGATCTGGTGACAGCCGCTGCGCGCACGGGCAAGCCGCTGCTGCTCTCGGTTGCGAATGCATCCGACGTCCAGCTCGCGGAGGTCGTCGCGCGCGCTCGTGCGGAAGGGGCTGCGAGCGTCGCCATCGTCCAGCGCGTCGTGGCAGGTGTGGATGCCCTCGCGGGGCTTGCGCGGCACGGGACCGTGCTCGGGATTTCGTCTCGCCCGGCGGCCCCGCTGCTCCTGAGGGAAGCGGTCGCGCGCGGCGCTCGGATCGTCGAGGTTCGCCTACGGGCGCGCCGGCTCGTGGAGCTGCAAAATTTCGTGCGTGACGGCGAGCGCACCTGGGCTGCCCTCGGCAGCAGTCACGAAGGCTGGACCACCAACTAGGGTCCGCGTATCGTCGGTGCTTGCCGAACGAAGTCGAACGACTGCGCAATGGAATGCGCTTGTTGTCGTCGGCGATCGCCACGTTCACCGAGGCGACCGCGGACCAGCATCGGCTGCTCGCGGAGATCGCCAAGCAAGCGTCCGAGGTCATCAACGACTCGTGCGTGATCCTGCTACGCGACGGCGATGACCTGCTTCCCGCCGCGATCTGGGACGCGGATTCCAAGCTGCGCGCAGAGCTCGTGGTCGAGTTTTCCAAGCCGCTCGGTGTCACGCGCGAGATCGTCTTTGAAAATCTCAGGACCGGTGAGTCGCGCCTGATGCCGCAGATCCAGCTCGACACGCTCGGTGATCGACCGACGAGTCTGGTGGCGTTCTACGAACGGATCGGCCTGCGCGGAGCGCTCACCGTTCCGATGCGCGTGCGCGGCGCGTACGTCGGGATCATCCTGATCCTGCGCCACCGGCCCGAGCGCCGCGTGCTCGACGAGCTGGATCTGGAGCTCGCGACGGACCTCGCAAACCACGCCGGTCTCGCGATCGCGAACGCGCAGCTCGTGGCTCAGCTGCGCGAGCATGATGCGCTCAAGAAGGCGCAGGAAGAGGCGATGCGCGCGAATCGCTTCCTCGATGCGATCGTCGAGCACATCCCCGACATGGTGTTCGTCAAGGATGCCGAGCGACTCGCGTTCACGCGGTTCAACCGTGCGGGTGAAGAGCTCCTCGGAATCCCGCGCGCCGACCTGATCGGCAAGAACGACTACGACATGTTCCCCGCCGAGGAAGCGAAGCACTTTCAGGAGAAGGATCGCGCCACGCTCGCGAGCGGGCAGCTGGTCGAGATCGCGGAGGAGCCGATTCACACGCAGCATGGAGTGCGCTGGCTGAACACCAAGAAGGTTCCGATTGTCGACGAAGGAGGTGTCCCGCGCTACCTGCTCGGGATCTCGCACGACATCACGGAGGCGAAAGCGAACCACACCGCGCTCGTCCTCGCGAAGGAACGCGCCGAGACAGCGAACAAGGAGCTCGAGTCGTTCAGCTACTCCGTCGCTCACGATCTGCGCTCGCCTCTGCGCGGGATCGATGGCTTTGCGCAGGCGCTCGCCGAGGACTACGCCGACAAGCTCGACGACACTGGTCAGCGTTACCTCAAGCGCGTGCGCGAGGCCGCGCAACGCATGGCGATGCTCATCGATGACTTGCTCGCGCTATCACGCGTCACGCGCGCCGAGCTCGTTCCCCAACGCGTGGACCTGAGCTCCATTGCGGGCTCCGTCGTCGCCTCGCTCGCGCGCAGCGATTTAGAGCGCACGGTCGACGTCGTGATCGCGCCTGACCTCGTCGCCGACGGAGATCCGCGCCTGATCGCGATCGCATTCGAGAATCTCCTCGGCAACGCGTGGAAGTTCACGAGCAGGACGTCGAACGCGCGGATCGAAGTCGGTCGCGTGCTTGAAGGCAAGCGTCGCTTCTTCGTGCGCGATAACGGCGCGGGCTTCGACCAACAGTTCGCGCACAAGCTGTTCGGGACGTTCCAACGCTTGCACACGGAGAACGAGTTTCCAGGGACCGGCATCGGTCTCGCGACCGTCGCGCGCATCATCGAGCGCCATCGCGGTCGGGTATGGGCGGAGGGCACGCCAGAGAAGGGCGCAACGTTCTACTTCACGCTCAACGAACCGGAGGCTGTATGACCGATCGCGTGATCTTGCTCGTCGAGGACAATCCAAACGACGAGGAACTGACCCTACGTGCGCTGCGCAAGTCGCAGATCCTCAACCGCGTTGTCGTCGTGCGTGACGGCGTCGAGGCGCTGGACTACCTCTTCACGCGCGGCGCGCACGCAAATCGGCCGGCTGGTGAAATCCCACAGGTCATATTGCTCGATCTGAAGTTGCCGAAGATCGACGGCCTGGAGGTCCTGCGCGAGATCCGCAGCGACGATCGCACCAAGCTGCTGCCTGTCGTCGTGCTCACGTCCTCGCTCGAGGATCGCGATCTCATTCAGAGCTACGGGCTCGGCGCGAACAGCTACGTGCGCAAGCCGGTCGACTTCAATCAGTTCGTCGACGCCGTCAAGCAGCTCGGGTTGTACTGGCTCGTGATCAACCAGCCCGCTCCTACCTCGTGATTCGCTCTACCGCGCTCGCTGCCGCTCTGATCACGCTGACCGCGTCGCACGCTCGCGCTGCTGACTGTACGGTCGAAGTTGCGAGCCTGCGGACGCATCTCGACGATGCGAATGACTCGACGTCGGCGTGGAACACCGCGTGGACGATCGCGTTTGGCGTTGCTGCTGTCAGCTCGTTCTCGCTCGTGCTCGCGGAATGGAATCCGTTCGGCAAGTACGACGCGAACTTCAAAGAAACGATGATCGTCGGTGGCGTCAAGTCGACCATCGGCGTCGCGTCGCGCTTCACCGTCGCTCTTCGCGTGCATCTCCCCGAGCACGATCCGGATAGCTGTGTGGAGCTGGCCGCGCTGCACAAGGAGGCGCAGAAGCTACGCAAGAAGGAGCACGATAGCTTCTGGCTCACGGTGTTTGGCGGCACTGCGCTCAACCTCGCGGGGGCGGGAATCCTCTGGCATCGCCGGTCCTTCTCGATCGGCGCCGCCTCGTTCGCGATCGGATTTCCGGTCGGCCTCGCCTCCGCGCTGACGCAACCGACGAGGACGTGGCGCCTCGTCGACGCGCAGACCACGTGGTCCGCGGGCGTCGTGCCCACGGATGGCGGCGCGATGGCGATCCTCGGAACCGCGTTCTGAGGCGCTACGTCCAGGGGCCGACGAGCTCGATATCGATGAGCGTCGCGGGCTGCTCCGTGTCGTCAGGATCGATCACGACCCAGCCGCGAGTCGGCGCGAGCGGATCGAGCGCGAGACCTTCCGCCTTGATCGGCTTGCCGTCGAGCGTGATCGGCGCGGAGCGCACGCGGCCATCGGGATCGATGACACCGAGCTGCGAGCCTGCGGCGCGGCCGTCATCGACCGCATTCGCGGAGGCCTCGGCCGCGGCGAGGTACAGCACGCGATCGCCGATCGCGACAGCGTCCGTAAAGCCGAGACGGACACCGTCGATCGTTCCGAGCGTGTACTCCTCGACGCCGAGGATCGCGGGGAGCGGCGATGCGGCGAGGTACGCGCGAAACGCCTCCATCGAGTACCGGATCACGGCCGGTCCCGGATCGTGCTCGCCGGTGTTGCCGCGGTGGAACAGCCACAGCTCGCCGGCCACGTTCGCGGCACCCTCGATATTCAGGCATCCGTCGAGCGCCTCGCGGCAGCGCGCGTAGAGGGGCGCACAATCGAGCATGCGAGCGACGCCCTCGCTGACGCGACAGATCTTGTCGCGCATCGGTAACGAGCCCGAGCCAAACGCCCATAGCTCGTCGTCGACGACGATGCACGACTCGAGGTCCACCTTGTCGAGCTTGTTGCCGAGCGCGACCTCGAACCGGCGCCGACCTTCCAATCCGCGTGGCAACCGCATGGCGGAGACGCCTTCCCGGGACACGACGCCGAAGAACAGCGTGTCGTCCTGGGCGATCACCAAGCGTCCGTGCTGGATCGCGATCCCCGACGCTGCGCGGACGTAGGCGGGCCGATCGTCGCGCGGATCCGACGGCGTGTCGTAGCGCAGCGCGCGCGTGGACACGACCCGCACCGACAGGGCCGGATCGATGACCGCGAGCCTCGTCAGGTCGGCTCCTTCGGGGGCACGAAGAACTCGACCGGGTGCTTCGTGAAGTACTTGAACACCACGAGCGGGAGTGCGCGACGCTCTTCGCGAGGCACATCGCGAGCGCGCATCGCGACGACGAGCGCGAGGGCGAACGAGACGCCGAAGTTGAGGAGGCCGATGACGAAGATGCCAACGGCCGCCCAGATGAACGCGTGCATGCCGGCGTGAGACAGGCCGAGCGAGGAGATCGCGAACGCGAGCGAGCCCGACGAGAGCGTGACGTGCCGCACCTCGATGGTGATGCCCGTGAACTTGAGCAGTGGCGGAAGCATGCCGAACAACACGCCGAGTGCGACGGAGCCGCCGAGGCCCGCAGCCTCTCTCTCGAGAAAGCGCGCATGCTTGGGATTCTCGATCGCTTCAGGCAAGCGCCGATAGACGACCCAGTTCTCGAACCAGCCCGCAAAGAGCGACGACAGCCACAGGATCACGCCGGTGATCGCCGCATACAGGATCGTCCAGGAACTCGTCGGGTCGAGTGATCGCACGACGGTCTCGGCCTCCGTCGGGTCGAGGAACGGGTGCCCCATGACGGTCTTGCACAAGAAATCGATGGCGGTCACGGTGACGACGACCGCCGTGACGTTGCCGGCGGCGGCCGCGAACTGGGAGCGCGCCATGCGCGTGATCAGCGGCACGAGCTCGGTCAACCGCTGCGGCCCTGCGGTGTCGCGGATGGATCCGGCGAGCGCGGCGGCCGTCATCGACGACTGCTTGGTCGCGAGCGTGAAGCCGAGCAACTGCAGCGCCACAAAGCTCACCGCGAAGACCGCCGACGACAGCAGGCCGTCGAAGAACGGCGCGAGGTGCCACCACTTCACGAACCAGCGAAACAGCAGCGTGCCTGCCATGACCACACCGCCGCCCGCCGCCGACTTCAGCGTCTTGACGTACTCGGCGCGCGACGATGCGACGACGATCTCGCCGGTGCGACCCGCGCGTTCGATCACCTTGCGCGCGAGCAACCGCAAGTTGTCGGACATCAGTCGGCGAAAGCTCCGGTTCGCGACGAGGCCGCGGCCGAACGCGGTGACAAGGGCACGGATCTCGTACGTCGGCTCGAGGACGTCTTCGCCGTCGACGAACGGCAACAGGATCTCGATGCGCGTCAGGCCGTGCTCGATCGAGTCGAGCGCGTAGACGACCTCGACAGAGACGCCGCGCGCTTCGAGCGCAGCTTTCACCTGCTCGACGTAACGGCGCGACGAGGCGATCAGCGCGGGCATCTCCTCCGGGCGAGCACGCGTGAGGTGATACAGCGGCGAGTCGCGGATGCTCGTGGCAACACCGTTCGCGGATGCACGCGTCCGAAACGCTTCGTTCATGCCGAGCGCGGCGATGCGCGTCGTGATCATCGTGATCGCATCGATCACGCTGCGGCGCACCGGCTCCCATGCATCTCCCGTGACGGCGACGAGCCGATGGAGATACGGATCAGCTTTCTCGTCGAGCCACTCGAGGTCCGAGTTGGTGCGGATGATCTTGTTCACCAGCCACCACATCTCGTGCGGCATCGGCGCCTCGGGCAGAAAGCGCTTCGCGATGCGGTCCGTCATCTCCGACCACAGGCCGCGGTGATTGGGGAGACCGACCTCGCCGAACAGCTTCACCGCACGTGTGTTCTCCAGCACACTTCGCACGACGCCGCAGAACCGCGTGCGCGCGCTCGGCACCTTCTCCAGTGCTTCGACGAGCACGCGCAGGCGCGAGAGGGACGGATGATCCGGCCCCGGAATGTGCGGGCCATCGACGACGAAGCGCCCGAGCTTCTCGAGCACGGCGAGGTGCTCCTCGAAGTCCGCCGTCGGATCGCACTCGGCGAGCAACTGGCGCAGGCGCTGCGACGCCTTGCTCTCGAGCGACGTCGTGATGTCCGCACCGGGGAGGACCCCGTCGCCCGAGCTATCGGCGAGCTCCTCCACTTGCTCGAGGGTACCGAAAGTCCGCGCTTTCTGCGGACTGAGGCTGCCGAAGTCGCAGCGGTGTGAAAGTTTGTGTCAATGCAAACGAGTGCTTGCGAGCCGGCCCGTAGCTTGCTGTAACCACCTTGCATGAAGATCGCGATGGCCCTGTGTCTCGTCCTCGGTGTGGCCGCCTGCAAGGCGGACAAGCCGGCCGAAAAAACAGATACGTCGGGAGCTGCAAATCCGGGCAGCAGCCAGGCGCGGAGCGGAAAGATCAACGCTCCGCCGCGAACGCCTCGCCTTGGCGATCAGGCCAGCGATGACGACAGCGATGGCGATGATCGCCAGAAGATGCGCGACGAGCGCCGTGAAGAGCACCGCAAGGAGCGCATGGCCAAGCTCGATACCGATGGCGATGGTCAGCTCTCCGAGGCCGAGCTCGCCGCGGGTCGCAAGGCGCGCATCGACGAGATGCACACGCGCATGGACGAGAATGGCGACGGCAAGCTGACCGTCGACGAGCTCCAGAACGGACGCATGGGTCGCCGCCTCGATGCAAAAGCACTCGACGCGAACGGCGACGGTGAAATCTCGTCCGACGAGCTCGCGAAGGGCATGGACGACATGCGCTCTCGCATGCGCGGCATGCGCGGCGACGGCAGTGGTGGTTCCGGCGACGATGCCGGTGGTGGCGGTTGGGGCGGACGTCGCTTCGGTCGCGGCCCTGATGGCTCGGGCTCCGGTTCCGCGCAGTAGCGAGTGTCGAGAGGTGTACGCTAGCGGCGTGCGGTCTCTCGTCGCGCTCCTCGCCCTCACCGGGACGGCCGTCGCGCAACCCGCGCCGATGACGGACACAGGCGGAGGCGATCCGAGCGTTCACAAGCCGGTCGAGAACCGCGTCAACTTCCGATTCGGGAAAGCATCCTCCGATCTCGATGGTCGTCCGAGCGTGTGCCTCGACGTGCGGATCGTCGGCGGCTTCTCCGTCGAGTCGTGCGGCACCGGGCAGGGCATCATCCACAACGACGAGGGCCAGGAGATGATGCACGTGCGCGCGAACTACTCGCTCGTCGACGTGCCCGTGTGGATCGGCACGCTCCACTGGCGCGGTGGCCTCGGATTCTCCGAGCTCCAGGTCGGTAAGGACAACCCCGGCTTTTCGTTCGGCAGTCCCGATTCCGACAAGGGCTCCGTCGCGGGTCCCGAGGCCGCAACGTCTGCCCAATGGTTCGCGCCGCTCTACAAGGACCTCGACTTCGTGCTGACCGGCACCGTCGGCATGGCGTACTTCGCAGGCGCGAGCGAGCTCTCGACGGCCAAGAGTGATTTGCAGGGCTTCGCGTCCATCGAAGCCGGCATCGGTTGGTGACGCAGAGCGGCGTAATCTATCGGGTGTCGGGGAATCGACGACGCCAACTCGTGACCGGATCGTGATGCAGGGGTCGCTGGTTTCGTGCTCTAAACGGCGCCGATGGAGCTCCGAACGATCGCGTCGTACGCCAATGCGGTGCGCCCCGAGCTGCCGTCCTACGCGTTCAAGCCGGCGACGTCTCGTCTGCTGTGGCTGCCGTTCCACGCGACGCTGATCTCGCTCATGGCGTGGTCGCTCGCGACCGGCCGCGTGCCGCACTGGGCATGGCCACTGATCTCGATCGCGATCGGCTGTTGCCTCTCTGGCATCGTGTTCCTCGGTCACGAGCTCATGCACGGCGCCGTCGTGAAGGGAAAGACGGCCATCCGCGTGATCGGTTGGTTCTGCCTCCTGCCGTTCACGCTCTCGCCGACGCTATGGACCGGCTGGCACAACCGCGTGCACCACAACCACTGCGCGCAGCCGGGCAAGGATCCGGATCTCTATCCGACGCTCATCGAGTACGAGACGCAGAGCGCCGCGCGCGTCATGGCCGACCACTTCGGTCTCGGTCGCCGCCGCATCCTCTCGACGCTCTCGCTGTTCTTCGGCTTCACCGGTCAGAGCCAGCAGATGCTGTGGAAGGCGCAGACCAACGGCGTTCTCTCGCCCGGCCTGCACCGCCGCGCCCTGATCGAGTTCGGTCTCGGCGTCGCGTTCTGGATCGGCGTCGCGATCCTCGTAGGCCCTGTCGCATTCATCTTCGTCTACCTGCTGCCGCTCGTCGTCGCGAACAGCATCGTCATGATGTTCATCATGACCAATCACAACCTGAGCCCGCTGACGGCGATCAACGATCCGCTCGTCAACTCGCTCAGCGTGACACTGCCGCGCCTCCTCGAGTTCTTCACGCTCGACTTCGGTTTCCACGTCGAGCACCACCTGTTCCCGACGGTGTCGACGCGCCACGGCCGCGCGATCCGCACGCAGCTCCAGCTCCAGTTCCCGACGCACTACCAGTCGATGCCGCTCACCGACGCGCTGTATCAGCTCTACACGACGGCGCGCGTCTACAAGGACGACGTCACGCTGATCGATCCGCCGAGCGGGCAGGAGTTTCCGACGCTCGTGCCGCGCGCCGAGTAACGCTATTCTCATCGAGGTGCGCAGCCTCGTGATCGCCATCGGCCTCGCCGGCTGTTGGACCGGCCCCGCCGAGCACAGCACGCTCGAGCCGGTTCCGGCCAACGAGGCGCCGCGGCTCAAAGCCACACCTCCACTGGAGGGCCCGTTTCCAGCGCACACGATCTGGCGCGGTCGCTACACGTGCTCGCAGGGCGATACCGCGATGCAGTTGACGCTCGATCTCGCGAAGGGCGGGCGCGTGATCGCGATCTTCGATTTCGGTCCGCTCGACTCCAACCCGACCGTTCCCGCCGGCTCGTACCGCCTGATCGGTCACCTCGACGATCGGCCAGAGGGACTCGCACTCAAGCTCTATCCCGATCGCTGGATCTCGCAGCCCGACGGCTACGAGATGGTCGAGCTCTCGGCGAAGAGCGATCGCCGGCGCCGCCACATGCGCGGAACCATCGACCATTACGGCTGCGGGGCCCTCTCGCTAGACTTGGTTGAATAGGGAATACTTGAACCGGGAATTGGCTCCGCCAGGAATGACCGTTCCAGCCGCTCGCACTTCGCCACAGCACCGATCGTGATTAAGGTCATGGGATGAGCTCGCCCATCCTCGAGACCTTTCCGCTCGGCTTTCAGTGGGGCACTGCCGATCCGTTCCTGTTCTGCGTGCACCACGACGACGCGTACCCGGCCGGCAACGACAAGCTCGGTCCCGCCGCATCGCTCGTGGGTCGCGAGATCGGCCAGGACTTCGCCGGCAAGGACGGCTGGCGCATGTACCACGGTGAAGAAGTGCCGGGCTTTCCCGGTCACCCGCACCGCGGCTTCGAGACCGTCACGATCGTTCGCCGTGGCCTCATCGATCACTCCGACTCGCTCGGCGCGGCTGCGCGCTTCGGCGGTGGCGACGTGCAGTGGCTCACGGCCGGCAAAGGGATCGTGCACAGCGAGATGTTCCCGCTGCTCGACAAGAGCGGCCCGAATCCCGCGGAGCTCTTCCAGATCTGGTTGAACCTGCCGCGCGCGAGCAAGATGGCGGAGCCGCACTTCACGATGCTGTGGAACGATCAGATTCCCCGCGTCGTGGTGCGCGACGACAAGGGCCGCGAGACCGAGGTTACGATCATCGCGGGCGCGCACGGCGACACGAAGCCGCTCGCCGCACCGCCGAGCTCGTGGGCATCCAAGGCCGAAGCCGACGTCGCGATCTGGACGATCAAGATGCAGCCCGGTGCGCAGTGGACGCTGCCCGCAGCGCTCGCCGGTACCAACCGCGTGCTCTACGGCTTCGCGGGCGAGGTCTCGATCGACGGCAAGAGCATCGGCAAGCGGGCCGGCGTCGCGTTGAAGCCCGACGCGTCCGTTCCGATCACAGCTGGTGCATCCGGCGCCGAGCTCCTGCTCCTCCAAGGTCGCCCGATCGGCGAGCCCGTCGTGCAGCACGGCCCGTTCGTGATGAACACGCGCCAGGAGATCCAGCAAGCGTTCCTCGACTATCAGCGCACGCAGTTCGGTGGCTGGCCGTGGCCCTCGCAGGCTCCTGTCCACGCTCGCGACGAGAAGCGGTTTGCTCGTCATGCCGATGGCCGCATCGAGCGCGCCGAAGACGCCGTGAAACAAGCAGGCTAGCCGGCGCGTTACACTTTTGATGATGCGTAACCTGCTGTTCCTGGCCGCGGTGGCGGGATGTAGTCACCCCATCGCGTCGACGACACCGACGAACAGCACGGCTCCGACCGCCTCGTTGCCGATGCTCGTCACCGACGTTCCGATCACGCCCGCCGCCGATGTCTGCGGTGGCGAGATCGAGGATCAGCAACCCGGCAACGTCGATCGCTACGGCTTCGACGCGGGTGAGGGTCACTGGGGCTACAAGGACGGCGCGGGCACCATCGTCATCGCACCGACGCTGCGCTGGGGCTACGAGTTCAAGAAGACGGGCATCGCTGCCGCCATCGATCTGGACGGCACGCTCGTCTTCATCGACAAGACCGGCAAGCGCCTCGCGCGGGCATACGCGTTCGATAACGGCCCCGACTATTTCTCCGAGGGCTTCGCGCGCATCGTCGGTCCCGACAAGAAGATCGGCTTCATCTCCGATCGCGGCGTCGTCCCCGCCGGCCTCGCGCCGCAGTTCGATCGCGCGGAGACCTTCTGCCACGGCAAGACGCAGGTCGTGATCGGCGACAAGCTCTACGAGATCGATCGCGCCGGTGTGAAGAAGGAGCTCGGGCCCGCTCCTTCGCCCGAAGATCCGTGCGGCGCGTTCTAGGCTAGTGTCCGCACCGTGCGTGCGAAGTCGGTCCTGATCCTCGTCCTCGTCGTGGGCGCGATCGCCGCCGTCGTCATTCCGACGGTGCTGAAGCACAGCGCCGAGGCCGTCGTCGCGGATCGACAAGCGCTCGATATCGCGATCGGTGCGTACTGCGCTGCTCGACGTGGGCACCAAGAAGGTGATCGGCAAGAAGAGCTTCGACGCGGCGGCTCCACCCGGCGAGACGACGCGTACGACGCTCGATGACTACGAAGCTCGCCAGGCCGCGCGAGCAGCCGCGTATTTGAAAACGCTGCCCGTGCGTTGAGGGGCGACTTCTGAGCTAGTAGCAGTCAGACGCACCGGCCGGCGAGATCGGGCAACCCTGCGGACACGTGTAGTGCGTCCAGACGTGCGTGTTCCCGCTCGCTGGTACCAGCTCGCAGCGTCTCAGCACGCCGTTCTCACACTGCGGCGAAACACCGGTCATGCACGTGTCGGCGATCGCATAGCAGCCGCCAGGAAGGCCGTTATGCAGTGTTCTCGTCGAGAACGTACACAGCGATCCCGCATCGCACGGCGCGGGCGCTGTGTTCCACCGACCGCCGTTCGCCGTCGCGAGACACTGACGCTCGACGAGAGGATCGCCTTCGCAGCTCGTCTGCGCGGGAATGCACGTGGTCTCGTCCGCGTCGACACACGCAGCACTGCCGTTCGCGAGCGTCGCGCAGGTCTTGTCGATGCCGGCGTAGATGCCGACGTGGTTGCAGTCGATCCACATGGACCAACCACTCGTGAAGTACATCTCGATCTTTGACCCTACGCACCGCAGGTCGTTCAGCACCGGCGCAGCATCGGGCTCGGGGTCAGCCACGGGCGGGCCATCGAGCGGCACGCTCTTGTCGTCGCCGCACGCGCAAATCACCAGCAGCCCGAACAACAACCTGCGCATCTCGGCAGCCTGCCACAGTCCTCGTCGAGCCCGCTATGTGACGCGCGTCTCGCCAGTGATGCAGAACGCGCTAGGCTGACTCCATGAGCCGCGCATTCGTCAAAGAGGAGGTCGATGTTCCGGAGGGCCCTACGCGTCGACGCGGCGTCCCCGTGCCCGAGCTCAACGTCGTCACGCCAGCCGGCCTCGTCGCAGCGCGCGCGGAGCTCGAAGCGCTTGGCCGCGAGGGCGGAAACGCGGATCGCATCCACGAGCTGAGCGATCACCTCGCGACGGCGCAAGCGCTCGAACCTGCGGACACCGGCATTGTCGGTCTCGGCGCGCGCGTCACCATCGAGCTCGAGGGCGGCGGTCGCGCGACGTATCACATCGTCGGTGCGATCGAGGCCGATGCGAAGCGCGGCGCGATCAACTGGCAGTCACCACTCGCGCAAGCGCTGTGGGGGCGCCGCGTCGGTGACGGCGTGACGCTCCCCAAGGGCGACGCCGAGATCGTCGCGCTCACGTACTAGCGAGCGCGCGCGTCTCCAACGCCTCGAGATCCTCGGCGCCCCTGCGCTCCCAACCCTTGCGCGAGTAGTACCGCTTCACGCCGTGGCTCGACCCACTGATCTCGAGGCAGTAGTCCATGTCCTGCTCGTGGCACGCACGTGCGGAGACGGTGATGTCTTCGATCGTGTTCGACCACGGGAATACGGCGTGGAGCGTATTGCCCTCGAGCTCGAAGCGAAACCGCTCGATCTGGCCCCTCCACATCGTCTCGTCGGCGAATCCACCGATGCCCTCGGTATGCGCGAAGAACACGTGGAACGGGTCGCGATCGCTGGTCGGCAGATGATCGATCCACAGCCGATTCGTCGCGATGTTGCGGCCACGATCGTCGTGCCGCGCCCACTTCACGCCGCCAAACACCGCCGCCGCAAGGAGGGTCGCCATCGCGATCTTCTTCATACGTGAAGCGTAGCCCTCGAGAGGCGGGGCGCGGCGACGAACTGGTTCAAACAATGTTTAAACGAGATTCGGGAGCGGCCGGGGGCCCGCGTAGGGGGCGTCACGTCAAACTCGTACGAACAACGTCCTGACGACGTCATGACGAGATTTCGGACTGCGCCCCCACGTGCCGTCGACAGACCAAGCGGCCGATCGCCGCAGCCACGTCGTGAAGCGTGAGCTATAGTTCGAGCGTGCTGGTCCGCTCTCGCAAACAACGCAATTCGACCGCCCGGTTCGTTTGTGTTGACCCTTGCCCTGGAGCCGCCTGTGACCGCACCCGAGATTCGCTACATCGCCAATGCGCTGACTGACGCCGACGCCGCGCTGGCGTTCGTCACGCGTGACGTGCAGTGGGACGAGACGATGCGCGCGCGAAAGACCGCGAGCTTCGGTCGGCCGTACAACTACTCGGGCCAGAGCTACCCGGCGCGCGAGATGCCGTCGGTGATCGCGGCGATCGGTGCACGCGCTACCACGCTCGCCGGGCATGCGTTCGACAACTGCCTTTGCAATCTCTACGAGACCGGGCGCAACACGATGGGGTTTCATGTCGACTCCTACGAAGGCCTCGTGCCGTCGAGCTGGATCTCGATCGCATCCCTCGGAGCAACGCGAACACTCGTGTTTCGCAGTAGCGATCGAGCGCGCGTCGTCGACGTGCCCCTCGAGCATGGGTCGATCCTGCTGATGAACGCTGTCACGCAGCGCGATTGGCAGCACGCGGTCAAGCGAGAGCCCGGTGCCGGTTCGCGCGTCAGCTTGACGTTTCGCCAGATGACCTGACCGCAGGTGTCGCGCCCGTGTCGCCCGCTGACGCACGGCGAGAAGTTTTGCGCGAGTTGCTAGCGTGGCCGCATGCAGTCCTCTCGGCGCAGCGAGCTCGCGCTCGTCGGCTGGGCCGCACTGACGTTCGGCGCGTTGCTCGCGAGCTTCTCGGCGTTTCGCCCGGTGCGCGATGCACTGATCCTGGACGGCAAGCCCGATGACATTCCGTGGCTGTTCATCGGCACGTTCATCGCGGTGACCATCGCGTCGAGCGCGTGGAGCAGCATCCTGTCGCGGCGCGCGCATCGCAGCGTCGTGCCCGTCGCGTTCCACGTGTTCGCGCTGTGTGCGATCGCGTTCTCCGTGCTCGTGAGAGAGCACGTCGCGCCGGTCGCGGTGGGACGCGCGTTCTACATCTGGAGCGCTGTCTACAACTTGTTCGTCGTCTCGGTGTTCTGGAGCCTCCTTTCCGATCTACTCGGCCCTGACAAGGCGACGCGGTTGTTCGGGCCCGTGTCGGCGGGCGGAACGATCGGTGCGATCGTGGGACCGGCGCTGACGAAGTTGATCGTCGGCAGCGTCGGAGTCGCGGGCGTGCTCGTGATGTCAGCGCTGCTGCTGGAGATCGCCGTGGTCGGCGCGTGGCAGCTAAAGAAGCTAGGCAATACAGAACCCGCTGAGCTGCCAGCGAAGAGCACGCCGTGGGCCGGCATCGCGCGCGTGGCGAAGGAGCCGTACCTGCTCGCGATCTGCGGCTACGTGCTGTGCCTGTCAGTCGCCGCGACGTTTCTGTACCTCGATCAAGCGAGCATTGTGAAGGTCGCGTTCAAGAGCCGCGAGGCACGGACGGACTTCTTCGCGTCATTGGATCTGTGGACGCAGCTCGCGACGCTCGTCGTGCAGACGCTGGTGGCGGCGCCACTGCTCAGGAGATTTGGTCCGGGCATCGTGCTCGCGGTGTTGCCGCTCGCGCAGCTCGGCGCGCAGATCGCGCTCGGCGTGACCGGGCGGGGCGCGGCGCTGACGGTGCTGGTGATCGCGATGATCACCACGCGCACGGTGCAACATGGGCTGACGCGACCGGCGCGCGAGCTGTTGTTCACGGTCGTCGATCGCGAGGACAAATATCACGCGAAGAATGTCATCGACACGATCGTCTATCGCCTCGGCGACGTCGGATCGGGCTGGCTGTATAGCGGCCTGTTGTCGCTCGCCGCGGGCGCGGGAACGTTAGCGATCGCGAGCGCGCCTCTCACTGCCGCGTGGTTGGCGCTGGCCGTGGTGCTGGGATCTCGGTTCCGTCGGCGCGCGGCGTTCTCGTAGTCTGGACGCGCGCACTCTTGTCGATGATGGTGTTGAGCACCACACCGTCGCTCATCGCTTCCTCTGCTGGCGATAGCGGCACTCCCCTCGATGGCGTCTCTCTCATGCCTCCCCCCACGGGATAGAGGCTGATCAAGCGTTGTGCCGAACCTTGCGCAGTGCGCTCGCACGATCGTTCACATGGTTGCGCGGGATCCCTCGCGACTCGGAGCCGCAGTGGGGAGTCTGCACCCGAGGCCACAACCCGCACCTACATCGTCGCCAGCGCGGATGTTCAGGCGTGGATGCGGACGACGTTATCGACGACGTGTGCGTCGAGCGCACGCTGTGTGGCCTCGCGGGCGGCGACGAGAGCGGCGCGTCCTGCCTCGAGACGGAACGGGTTGGGCCGCGGCAGATCGCGCAGCACGAGCGTCGTCATGTTCTCGCGCACGGGGACCGGCGGCTCGGTGCGGCTCCAGGGAGCGGGCGAGGCGATGTGATGAAAGAGCAGGCGACCCGAGGGCCAGCTATGAATGCCGGGGCGATCGAGAACGCCACCGTCCCAGTACGAGCGACCGTTGATGCGCACCGGTTGGAACATCGCCGGCACGCAGCACGATGCGCGGATCGCGTCGGCGAGATCGCCTTGGGAGAGCACGGTCGTCTTGCGCGCGAGAATGTCGAAGACGCTGATGCGTACGGGCACGCGGCAGTCTTCGATGCGCGACACGGGTGCGATGGCGCGGAGCACGCGATCGAAGAGCTCGCCGCGCAGGAGGCCCGCGCCAGGTGAGGGATCCCAGAAGTCCACGCGGCGCAGGCGCATCAGGATCCGAGCGAGCTCGTCGGGAGCGAGGCCAGCGGCCCACAGGCCCGTCACCATCGCGCCCGCCGAAGAGCCACCGACGCGGGCGGGAACGAGCCCACGGTCGAGGAGGGCGCCGAGCGTGCCCGTATGTGCGTAGAACGAGAAGAACCCGCTCGACATCGCCAGGTCGAACGGACCCTGCGCGAGCCACTCCGCGAGCGTTACCACCGGTCGATACTATCGCCTGCGACACCCCGCTTCGCTGCGACACCGCGCTTTCTGTCAGGGCGGCATCGGGCATCAGGGGCGCGGGATGGCTGCGGCAGCGCGCGGTGCGTATCACCGATCCATGCGCACTCTACGGTTCGTTCTTGCAGCGGCACTGTTGGCGGGCTGCGCCGCTCACCAGCATGGCTCTATCGACGGCGGCGTCCTCGGGCGCGTCGTCATCTACCGCAACGGCGTCGCGTTCTACGAGCGCACGGCGCGGGTCATCGACGGCAAGGTGACGGTGCATGTCCCCCGCGACCGCGTCGATGACTTCTTGAAGTCGCTGACGGTCGTGGACCGGCGCACGAACAAGCCGTTGATGGTCACGATCCCTCGCCAGCAGAGCTCCGAGGGGCAGTACCTGGAGATGACGCTCGAGACGCCGGAGGTGGCCGCGGCGGACGTGATGCTGACGTACGTGACGGAGTCGCCCGCGTGGAAGCCGAGCTACCGCGTCGTCGTCGGCACCAACGACAAGGTGATGCTCGAGGGGTGGGCGATCGTCGACAACACGACGAACGAGGACTGGAATCGCGTGCTCGTCGGCGTCGGGGCCAGCAGCGCGCTCGCGTTCCGATATGACCTGTGGAGCGTGCGGACGGTCGATCGCGACCTGCTCGCGCGCGACGACAAGTTCGCGATCGCGCCACCGACGGCCGTGTCTCCGTACGAGTCGAACGACAAGGTCGCCATCACGGGAGACGACCTCGGCGTTTCGTTCAGCGGTAGCTCGAGCCTCGAGAACAGCTACTACGTGGACGGTGTCAACACGACCGGGCGCACGTTCGAGTCGACCTTGGGAGCTGCGGCGGGAAGTCAGGGCGAGACGATCGAGGTCAAGGGTGAGGTTCCGATGATCGATCAGACGAGCACCACGTCGAACATCACGGTCTCGCACGGGTATTCGCGGGACGAATTCGGTGGGTTCCGTAACGAGACGGTCTCCGGCATCCAGCGTTCGAACGGGAGCAGTGGCCCGTCGGCGAAGCAGATCGCGGACGAGCAGGCAAAACAGGAGACGGAGAACAACAAGGCGCTGATCAAGAAAGTGCTCACGGACAAGAAAGAGATCGTCGTCGACATGCGCGGTCCCGTCGGTGATTCGGAGATCTCCGGGGTGGGCGAGCAGATCAAGAACAAGCTCGTGGACGCCGGCATGCCTGCCGAGAAGATTCACGTCGTGACGACGCTGGCTCCCGAGACGGCATCACGACAGAGCCGTGTGCTGTCCGTGACGCCGCAGGTCGCACAGGTCGCGGAGCACAAGGCGGCGACACAACCGCGCAACCTCGTACCCGATACGCCTGAAGGAGAGAGCAACTTCATGGCCGATCGCCCGATGACGGTGAAGGCAGGAACGAGCGCGATGGTCTCGATGCTGAGGAACGAGACGCCGGGCGGAGTCGTGTATCTCTACGATCCGATCTCTAGCCGCGGAGATCAGCGCTTCGCCTTCAAAGCGGTGCGTCTGGTGAACCCGACAACGGAGACTCTCGAGCCCGGTCCCGTCACGGTCTACGGCAGCGGTCGCTTCGTCGGAGAAGGCATCACGGAGGCGGTCCTGCCGCATGCGGCGGTCGTCGTTCCCTTCGCGCTCGACAAGCAAGTCGTCGTCGAGCAGCACGCCGAGACGGTCGATCGGCTCGCGAAGGTGATGACCGTGCAGCGAGGCATCATGACGGCGGAGATCCAGCATCGCCGCAACGCGACGTTCGTCGTGACCAACCGCGGCAGTGTGCCGGCGCGCGTCTATCTCCGGCACCACCTCGCCGAGGGATGGACGTTCGTGGGAGAGACACCGAAGATGACGAGGACCGGCGGAGACGAGCTGTTCGAGGTCGACGTTGCGGCTGGAGCGACGGAGACGGTCGCGATCAACGAGGCCACGCCGCTGGAGCGAGCCCTGGATCTCCAGAACGAAGCCACCGTCGGGATGATGCAGGTCTACGTCGACGATCCGGAGGCGTCGCTCGCGCTCAAGGCGCAGTTGACGGCCGTGCTAGCCACGCATCGTGCGGGCGCAGAGCTGAACGACAAGATCGCGACGCTCCGCGAACAACTCGAGGAGTACCGCGAGCGCGGCGCAGATCTCGAGCACCAGCTCGTGTCGCTCAAGGGCATGCGCTCTGGCAACGAGCTCGCCGCGTCGCTGCGATCCAAGTCCGCCGAGATCGCACAGAAGGCACAGCAGATGACGATCGCGATCGTGAACGCGCAAGAGCAGCTGATGCAGACGCGCGTGAAGCTCGCGAATCAGCTCGCGGATTTACACCTGACCGACGTGACCAAAGAGACCGTTTCTCGTCGCTGACGGCCTAGGTCGCAGCGACGATCACGTCCACGTTTGCCGACAGGTCGCGGCCCCACGAGATCTCGAGCCGGCCGACGATGCGCCACTCGATCGGACCCACGTTCGGCGTGACGGCGGATGCGATCGTGCGCGCTACGTCGACGAGCGGGTTCGCGCCCGCCGACTCCTTGGGACGCAGCTCGAGCGCATCGGTCGGAATCGTCAGCTCGAAGTCGAACGACTGGCCCTCCGCGAATTTGCCCGACGGGGCGACCTCGCGATCGAAGTTGTAGACCGGCACGTACGACGAGCCCGCGTTGCCGTCCTTCATCGTCATGCGGCGTTGATGCGCCTGCAGCGAGACGACCAGGCGCTTCGCTTCCACGGGCTCCTTGAGCGCGAGCACGACCTTGCCCGTGAATGCGCCGCCGGGCGCCGCCTTCGTCGTCGGGATCTCGAGACGCACGTCACCGCGGCCGAGGCCCGTGACCTGCTTGCTCGTCGCGACGACTTGCTTGCCGACGATCTGGCCCTTCTCGACGACTTGCTCGCCGACGACGGTACCGACTTCCTTCAGCTTGCCGCCGAGCTTGGAGAAGAAGCGTCCCGCTTTCGCAAATCCATCATCGCCTTCGGCCATGGCCAAATCATGCCACGACTAATGATGCGGGATGGTCGCGTTGGCCCAGCTCGAAACGATGCGATCCGCGCCGCAGCGAGAGGTGTAGTCGCTGCCGAACTGTTTGGCTGCGTCGCCGCGGCCGTCCTGCACGAGCAAGCGAACGTACTCGTGCGCCGTGTTGGACGCGCACACGCGATTGGCGATCAGACCGAGGCGGTCGATGTTGATGTCGCGCTGCACGGCGACGCCCGCGAGCTCCTGGCGCATCACGACGCGCGGATCGGGCTTCTTGTCGGGTGTGATCGCGATGGCGAACGCGAGAACACCGGCGATGAATGACGCGATCGCCGCGGTGGCCGCGAACGTGTGGCTCTTCTTGATGGCCGGCCGCTCGACGAGATCGTTGGTCCGCTTGTAGATCGCTTTCCAATCCGCGCCTGGCACCGCGAGCTTGAGCTCCGCGATCGCGCGCCGAGCGTCATCGAGCGCGGCGTTGTCGACTTCGTGGTTGTGGCCCTTGGGCAGCACGAACGTGGGCTTCGCGGATGGGCGCAGCTCTTCGTAGGCGATCGTGTTCACGCCGCGCTTGGAGAGCTCCTTGCGAGCGCGATCGAGCTGACGCCAGATCTCCGGATAGTCATCGTGCGCATCGCGCAGCGACTTCCAGCGTGCGTGCGACTTGGAGTCGGTAACCATCGCCGCGGCGGTCTCGCAGTTGGAGAACATCGCTTCCGCGATCAGGATTGCTCCGACCGCGCGGTCCTTCTCGTCCAGGTCGCTCGATGCGTCGCGATACATCGTCTCTAGAGTGTTGGGGATTTGGCCAGGACAGGCAAGCTCAATGGCATTCCTCACCCGAGGAGTAGGCAAACCCCACATCCCGGTGGGCCACGGTCTCGATGAGCCAGAAGCCAAGCGGTTCAATTTCGTAGGTTTTGCAGTACTGGTGCATGATCCCGTCGTGACCGCATGCGGCATCGGGGTACCCACACTCGACTCGCTTCGGGAGTGCTAACGCGATCAGGATCGCGAACAGCCCAGCGAGTTGGCGGCCCCGGTTGGTCATCGACGGGTGCGTGAACACGACCCATCGTACCTCGCGTGTTACAGCAGGGAATGACCTCGTTCGCGTTTCGTTCGATCGTGCTGGCGGCGCTTCTCGGAACAGGGGGACGCGTGTACGCGGATGAAGTTCCGATGATCGCATGTCACGAACCCGCGCCGCAGACCAAGATCACCGTGACGTTCAAACCGAACGTCTCGCTGCACGACCTGGTCGCATGGGCAGGTGGCTTCACGTGCAAGAACATCGTGTTCAGCGCGGACGTCGAGCGAGCGGCGCAGGGCATGACGATCATCGCTCCCAAGCCGCTGACTCCGAAGCAGGCGATGCAGCTGTTCGTCGACTCGCTCGACACGATCGGTCTCGTCGTGAACACCAAGGGCGACACGATCACGATCAAGCTCGGGTCCAAGGCGATCCCACGATGCAGCGTCGCCACCACGGAGTCCGTGCCGTCGGTCGATCCGTTTAACCAAGCGCCGGTGACGTCGGACACGAGCGACGCCGACGCGAGCGCGATCATCGCGAAGGGCATCGGCGAGATCGACGAGACGCACTACACGATCTCGGCCGCGCTGATCGACTTCATCGTCGCGAACCCGATGAGCGTCGCGAAGGGCGCGCGCGTGGTGCCGCGGACGGAGAACGGCAAGGCGCTCGGGTTCAAGCTGTACGCGATCCGCCCGGCCAGCTTGTTCGCGAAGCTCGGCCTGTTGAACGGTGATGGTCTGCTCTCGGTGAACGGGATCGTGCTGACGTCGGCTGACGTGGCGCTCGAGGCGTACACCAAGCTCGCGACGGCGAAGCAGGTCGAGATCGTGATCGAGCGGCGCGGCGCGAAGAAGACGCTGTACTACACGATCCAGCGCTAGCGCTTGGTCGCGACGGTCTGCTGATGCGTGGCGATATCCGCGAGCATCGGCGCCGCTTTCTGCGAGATGCGACCCATCGCGACCGAGAGGGCGCGCGCGAGACCTTCGGGCGTCTGCGTCGTGAGCGGCTCGTTCTCTTCGAACTGATTGGACCATAGCGTCTTGTTCGTCAGTGCGTCGCTGAGCGTGAGCTCGAGAACGAGGTGGCCGTGCCACTTGGTCTTGCTGTCGTCGACCTCCTCGATCGCGACGACGCGGCCGGTGAGCACAACCGCTGCATCGGTGGTCGCGTCCCGCACGACGTTCTTGAACTTCCCGCTGCGCTCGAACGCGGTCTCCAGGTAGTTGCCGATCAGCGTGCCCGGTGCCGCCGACCAGCGATGGTACTGGTAGTAGTCGAAGCGATAGGGCGTGGTGCGATAGACGATGCGTTCGTCGTCGTACGCGGTGTCGGTGACGAGTGGCTCCATCACGAGCGTCGCGTCGCCGGTGCGGCTCGATGGCTGCGGCGGCGCGAGATCGTAGTACCGGGTGTCAGGGAGTTTGCCGCCGCATGCAGGGAGCGCGAGTGCGGCGAGGCAGAGGACAAGAACGACCGACGATGCTGAGCTCATGGGAGTTTCCGATCTGCCGGAGGCGACGAGTAGAGAAGTCGCGACGGGCGCTGGCGAACGTCGCGCGACAGTTCCTTGAAGTTGCGGCTGGCCTGCTGCATGTCCGACATCGCCGACCTCATCGGGCCTTCGCTCGTAGAGACGAGGCGCTGCATGCGATCGAGGACGGTCGCCGCGTTGGCAACGAGACCCGCGACGCGCGCCCGGTTCTCGCCGAGGATCGAGTCGAACGTGTTCGTCGCGCGCGCGAGGTTCGCGGTCAGCATGCGCGTGTTGTCGATGACCTCTTTCAGGCCCTCGAACTGCGCCGGATCCGTGATCTTGGTGAGGTTCGTGACGAGCAGGTCGGCCTTGTCGACGATCGCCGTGGCGCGATCCGCGAGCTCCTTGCCGCGCGCCTCGAGCGTGTCGAGCGTGCTCATGCCGCGGACGATCGCGCTGCCGTCGGGGAGGAGCGGTGTCTCGATCGAGCCTCCGCGCAGATCGATGACCTTGAGCCCCGTGATGCCGGTGAATTGCAGCAGCGCGACGGTGTCCGTGTGCACGGGCGTCTTCGCGTCCACCTCGATGTCGACGACGACGGTCCGGAGATCCTGCTTGGAGAACCCGATGTTCTTCACGCGGCCGACCTTCACGCCGTCGAAGTAGACGTACGCGCCTGCCTCGAGGCCGATGACGCTGCTGTCGATCTCGACGCGGTAGTGATGCTTCTTGGTCCAGAACGAGAGGCCCGCGAACATCACGAGCACGAACGCGAGGAGCGCCGCACCGGCGAGGACGAAGATGCCCGCGCGAATTTTCTGAGACTTGCTCGTCATGACGGAGCTCCCCGCGACGCGCCCATGGGTTGCGGCAGGTCAGCAACGCGATGGAAGAAGCGATACACGTCGTCGTCGCGCGACTCCTCGAGCTGATCGAGCGTGCCCTCGGCGACGATGCTGCCGTGCGCGAACATCACCGCGCGATCGGCGATCACGTGCAGGCTCGCGAGCTCGTGCGTGACGACGACGATCGTGATGCCGAGCGCCTTGCGGAACGAGAGCAGCGTTTCGTCGATGCCGGCCGCGACCGCCGGATCGAGGCCGGCGCTCGGCTCGTCGCAGAACAGGAGATCCGGATCGAGGATCGACGCTCTCGCCAACGCCGCGCGCTTGCGCTGACCGCCCGAGATGCTGTCGGGCATCGCGTCCTGGTAGCCGTCGAGACCGACGAGCGCGAGCCGCATGCGCACCATCTCGCGCACGACCTGGTCAGGGACGCGTGTCAGCTCGCGCAGGGGCAACGCGACGTTCTCTCCGACCGTCATCGCGCCGAACAGCGCGTCCTGCTGGAACGCGGTGCCCGTGCGGGCGAGTAGCTTCTCGCGTTCGCGCGTCGACTGGTCGTACAGCGACTTGCCGAACAAGCGCACGTCGCCGTCGAGGGGCTTCAACAGGCCCGTCATCGCACGCAGCATCGTGGACTTGCCGCAGCCCGATCCGCCGAGCAGCGCGACGATCTCGCCGCGCTCGACCGTCAGATCGATGTCCTCGAGGATCGGCTCGTCATAGCCGACCGTCAGGCCGCGAACCTCGACGAGGACGTCACTCATCGGTACTTCACCAGCGTGGTGATCGTCGCGAAGATGGCGTCGACCATGATGATGAAGAACACGCTCACCACGACGGTGCGTGTCGTCGCGGACCCTACGCTGCTCGCATCGCCGCGGGCACGCATGCCGAGGTGGCTGCCGGCGAAGCCGATGATCCACGCGAACACGAGGCTCTTCACGAGACCGTGTGCGAAGTCGCCAGCTGTGAGGCGCTGGAGCATACGCATCCAGAACGTGATCGGCGACAGGTCCAGCGCGAAGGCCGCCACGATCATGCCGCCCGCGCACCCGATGAACATGCCCATCAACGTCAAGGCGGGGCCGACGATCGTGATCGCGCCGATGCGTGGAACGAGCAGATAGCGCGCGGGGCTGATGCCCATCGTCTGCAGCGCATCCAGCTCGCTGCGCACGCGCATGGTGCCGAGCTCCGCGGCGATCGCGGCGCCGGTGCGACCTGTCAAGATCACCGCCGTCATCATCGGCGCGATCTCGCGCACCATCGACACGCCGATCAGATCCGCGACGAACGGCCCGGCGCCGAGGCGCTGCAGCTGCACCGCGCCTTGGAACGACATGGTCATGCCGAGGAGAAAGCTCAGCAGGCCGACGATACCGATCGCATCCGCGCCCATCTTGGCGATCTGCTCCGCGAGCGCGCCCGTCGGTAGCCGCTCGCGCCGTGCGACCACGCCGATCGCGTGACTCACTGTCTCCTTGATCAACCGACCCATCGCCGCTGCGCTCTCGCCGGTCGCGTAGACGTGATGACCGATGAGCTCGATGAAGCCTTGGCTGTGGTGCGTTGCCTGCGGTGCCGCGCGCTCAGTGGGCGCGAGTGCGAGCGCGGCTTCCTGCTCGTCACTCAGCTCGACGAGCTCGAGCTGGCGGCCCTGCCGCTCCATCTGGTCGCGCAGCAGCGAGACCATCGCGACGCCCGACGAGTCCATGCGGCCCGCGCCCGAGAAGTCGATCGTGAGGCTCTCGACATCTCTGCGCTTCGCGAGCGGTCGGAGCTGCGCCCACAGTCGCCGCGATGACGCGATGACGACGTCGCCGCGCAACCGTACGATCGCCGAGCGTCCGTCGCGCTCGATCGTGGTGGCTGCAGGCATCTAGGAGGATCACTGCGAGCGGTGCGCCAACGCAGATCCGCGGACTTCCCCAGATCGTTCCGACGGATCGTGCCCCGCTGCCACGCTGCGCGTCACCGGGCGAGGCGTGGGCGTCTGCGCTCGCCAGCGTCTGCCAGACCCCTCGGCTGGCCCGCTCGCGTCGCGTCGACGAAGCTGTGGAGATGCGGCGTCGGGTGTTCGTCGTGTCGTTCGCCGTCCACGGCGTCCTCGCGGTGCTGCTCGTCTCGCTCGCGGTGCATCCGTCCCCGCCGCCGCGTTCGTCCGTGAGCATCGAGATGATCGCCGCGCCGCCCGAGCCTGCCATCGAGCCGGCACCTGCCGTGACGCCGACCCGCGAGACGTCTGCGCCGACGCGGAAGCGAGGAGGTTCGTCGTCGCGCGGCGCGTCGGCCCACGTGGGCTCGCAGTTCATCGATCCGCGCGGCGACGTGCACTACGAGACCGGCGACGAGGGAGGCGCGGGGCAGGGGAACGGCCACGGCAGCGGAATCGGCTCGGGCCTCGGGATCGAGGATGTCCAAGGGAGTGCAGCGGTCGCGCGCCTGTCGCCACCGCCCGCACCCGCGAAGATCTCCCAGGCGAGGCCGGCGATCCTGATCTACCCGAAGAAGCACGGCGCCGATGACGACCCCGCGATCTTCGTCGCGCAGGTCACGATCGACGACGAAGGCTTCGTGGTCGGAGCACACGTGATGCACGGCGAGGGCGGTCCGCGCGGGCAGCAGGCATCGGATCTCATCTGGCGGTTCCGCTACGACCCGGCGCGCGATGACGACGGGCGGCCGATCCGGTCCACGCTCGAACAGCCGTTCCTCGTCGGGCGCTGAGTCCCCGAGACGGCGATCTGTAACCCGGACCGCGACGTTGCTGCGGCCGGGTGTCTAGCAATTACAGCATGTTGGGCGTGGCACGGAGCGTGGACTACCGGCAGCCATGTCGAACCTCACCACTCTCGATCTCGCGGCGCTCGAAACGGTCACCGGCGGCAAGGACGGCACGCACTCGTTGCCGCACTCCAACACCGCGACGCTCGACGCGCTGAGCGGCATCAACACCTCGCTCGCGAGCATTCGCAACCAGGGCACGCAGAGCCAGGGGGGCCTGTTCAACAACCCGACGAACATGGCGCTGTTCGCGATGTGTCTCGCGAATCGTCCGGCCCCGGCGTCCAACGTCGTCGTTGTTCCTCGCTGGTAGTCTGGTGATCAGGGCAGGCGCTGCGGGATAGTCCCGCCATGCGCGCTGTCGTGATCTCCAAGCCGGGTGGCCCCGAAGTGCTCGTCGTCGTCGAGCGACCGCGGCCCGAACCACAGCGCGGTGAAGTCCGCGTGCGCGTGCATGCCACCGCGATCAACCGCGCGGATGTTCTGCAGCGCATGGGGCACTATCCGGCGCCCGCCGATGCACCCGCCGACATTCCGGGCCTCGAGCTCGCGGGTGAGGTGGACGCGGTTGGCGAAGGCGTGACGCGCCTGGTGAAAGGCGATCGCGTGTTCGGCCTCGTTGGCGGCGGCTCGTACGCGGAGTACGCGGTCACGCACGAGCGCGCACTCGCGAAGATTCCTGACGGCATCGCGTACGAGCACGCGGCGGCCGTGCCCGAAGCATTCATCACCGCGCACGATGCGATCGTCGGGCAGGCAGGACTGACGGCCGGCGAGACGCTGTTGATCCACGCGGTCGGCAGCGGCGTCGGAACGGCGGCGACGCAGCTAGGAGCAGCGATCGGCGCGTTCGTGATCGGCACGGCGCGCACCGCCGACAAGCTGGAGCGCGCGAAGCCGCTCGGGTTGGACGCAGGCATCCTCGTCGAGAACGGCAAGTTCGCGGACGCGGTGAAGGCGATCGATCCCGAGGGCGCACACGTCGTGCTCGAGCTCGTCGGTGGTCCATACGTCGACGAGGACATGAAGGCGACGCGGACGAAGGGACGCATCGTGCTCGTCGGCCTGCTCGCCGGTATGCGCGCCGAGCTGGACCTCGGTCGGCTGTTGCGTGGACGTCAGCGCATCTTCGGGACGCAGCTGCGCTCGCGTTCGCTCGAGGAGAAGCTCGCCGTGATGCGCACGTTCGAGGAGCAAGTGGTGCCGCTGCTCGCGCGCGGCAAGATCGTCCCCGTGATCGACGAGGTGATGTCGCTCGATCAAGCGGCGGCCGCGCACAAGCGCATGCAGAGTAACGAGGGCTTTGGAAAAATCGTGCTGCGCGTATGAAGCTCGTGCTCGCCGCTCTCACGCTCGCTGCGTGCCAGCCGCTCACGACGGGCGTGTGGCCGTCCACGACGACGATCGCCGAATCGTCGGGTTACCAGCGCACCGGTCGCTACGAGGAGGTGGCCGCGCTGTGCCACGACTTCGCGCGCAAGTACCACGAGGTCACGTGCCTGACGCTCGGCGAGACGGGCGAGGGGCGGCCGATCTACGCACTGAAGGTCGAGAAGAAAACAGGCCTTCGCTACATCTACGTCGAGGGCGGCATTCACGCCGGCGAGATCGAGGGCAAGGACGCTGGCTTCGCGTTCGTGCGCGACATGCTCGACGGAAAAGCTGCTCCGCGTGCGCTCGATCACGTCTCGCTGATCTTCGTGCCGGTGATCAATCCTGACGGGCACGAACGGTTCGCCAAGAACAATCGTCCCAACCAGCGTGGCCCCGAAGAGATGGGCTTTCGGACCAACGATGCGCGCCAGAACATCAACCGCGATTGGATGAAGGCGGACGCACCCGAGACGCGCGCTGCGCTCGCCGCGTTCAAAGCGTTCGATCCGTTCATCGGGGTGGATCTCCACACCACCGACGGTGCGAAGTTCGAGACGGACATCTCTGTCACGATGGCGCCGCTCGCACCGCGCGAGGATCAGCTCGAACGCGTCGCCGCTCACCTCTCGTCGCAGCTGATCCAGCGGCTGAAGGAGCTGGGGAACATCCCCGTCGATTTCTACCCGTCGTTCAACGATGCGGAGCTACCCGAGTCCGGCTTCGCGAAGGGCGAGCCGCCACCGCGGTTCTCGACGGCCTACATGGCCACGCGCGGTCGCATCGGCATCCTCGTCGAGACGCATAGCTGGCGCACCTATCCCGAGCGCGTCGCGAGCACGTATCACACGCTGCAGGCGCTGTTCGAAGAGGCGGCACGGCAGGGCGAGTTCTGGAATGACTACGCCCGCAAGGTCGACGACAAAGCGCAAACGCTCGGCGGTACAGAGGTCGTGCTGCAGTGGGAAACTGACATGACGAAGAGCCGCAACATCGAGTTCCGCGGCTACGCGTACGAGCGCACGCTCAGCGAGCTCACGGGCGGCATGTGGTTGAAGTACGACGAGAAGGCACCGCAGACGTTCACCGTTCCGCTCTACGAAACGTATCTGCCCAAGGTGACCGCGATCGCTCCGCTCGGTGGCTACATCGTCGATGGCGGCTTCGCGCGAGAAGTCGCGGTGGTCCTCGACGCGCACGGCATTCGGTACGAGCGAGCGCCTGCCGAGGAGCGCCACGTCGACGTGTATCGCGGCGAAGCGACGTTCCTGCCGCCGTACGAGGGACGTACGCGCGCGGCGATCACCGGCGCGTGGACGCCCGAGAAGCGCACGCTCGAGCAGGGCGCGATCTACGTGCCGATCGATCAGCCGCTCGCGCTGCTCGTGATGCAGCTCCTCGAGCCGACGGGTCGCGACTCGCTCGCGCAATGGGGCGAGTTCAACACGTGCTTCGAGCAGAAGGAGTACGCGGAGCCGTACGTCCTCGAGGAAGCCGCGCGCGAGATGTTCGCCAAGGATCCGGCGCTCGCTGCCGAGTACGCGGACTTCGTGAGGACGTCCGCTCCGTCGACGGAGGACCGCATGACGTGGATCTACAAGCACCACCCGTCGTGGGACGAGCGCATGGGGCTCCTGCCCATCTACCGCGTGAACAGCCGCGTCGCCCCCCGCCACTGACGGCACGGGATCCGCAGTGCGCATATCCATGCGCGCGATTCTCGTAGCTTGCGTCCTCGCCACCGTGTCGCTGGCGCACGCTGATCCCGAACTGCCCTTGGTAGACGTCGACAAGACGGGCGTCGAGCTCACGAAGGAGCCGCCGCCGTTTCGCCGCAGCTACCTGCTCGCGGGCGTGGAGGTCACGAGCATCGTCCTCACGCTCAACCTGGGAGGGCGCACGGTAGGCGCCGACTACTCCGAGATCTCGCCGTACACGGCGTGGCGCAACGTGAAGGAGGGCTTCGTCATCGACCAGGACGCGTTCACCATCAACCAGCTCGGTCATCCGATCGAGGGCGTCGCGATGTTCACGGCGTCGCGCTCGGCGGGACTGTCGTTCTGGGCGAGCGAAGCCTTCGCGTTCGCGGGCAGCCTCACGTACGAGGCGTTCATGGAGAACGAGCCGCCGTCGATCGGTGATCAGATCATGACGCCGTACGTCGGCATGATGCTCGGCGAGCCGCTTCACCGGTTTGCGACCGCGATGCTCTACACGGGCTACGGCCCGCCGAACCTGACGCGCCGTATTGCTGGCTCGGTGATCGATCCGCTCGGCGCACTCAACCGCAACATCTATGGCGACGCTTGGTACAAGGAAGTGCCGCCCGCGATGTACGCGTATCTCGGCGTCGGAGCCACGCAGCAGGTCGGTGCGTTCGGTTCCGAGTCGGAGGGCGCCGCTGCTCACTTCGCCGTTGTCGCCGAGCACGGTCTCACCGGTGATTCGTCGTTCATGCCGGAGCACCCGATGGATCACTTCGAGCTGCGCGCCTCTCTCGACGTGAGGAACAAGGACTTCGACGGATCGATCTATTCGCGCGGCCTTCTCTACGGTCGTGGATTTCGCAGCGAGCACGGAACCATTCGCGGTCTCGGTGGTTTGTTCGCGGCGTACGACTTCAACAACCAGGAGCGTGTGCGCCACTCGATCGCCGCGCTGGGGCCGGGCATGACGAGCGAGATCGCGCTCGGCAGTGGCGGCGGCTATCTGCAGGGAACCGTCGCGGGCTATGTCGTCCCGTGGGGCGCAGCGGGTGGCGTCGGAGAGATCGCGGGCGAGGGCTTCCGCGACTATCACCGCGGCCCCGGTCTCGCCGCGCTCGTCGAAGCAAAGCTCGGCAAGCGCGAATTCGGCGAGATCCGCGTCGCGTCACGCCTGTACGAGATCGCGGGCCGGCTCGCCAACGACGATGCGAACGAGCTCGTCTCGGCGACGTCTGCGGGGCTGCGCTTCCAGATCGCCGCTCACCACGCGATCGGTGCAGAGGCCTCGTTCATGCTTCGCAAGGCGAGCTATCACTCCGATCTGCCGATGATGATCAGTGGTGACGATCGCTCGACACAAGCGACGATCTTCTACGCGATCACGACCGATCAGATCATTCACAAGTAGCGCACCGAAAAAACGAATCGCGTGCCGCCAAACGTGCACGCGACCCGAATCCCCAAACCGGGGTTGCTAGTGACGATGGTCGCGAATGACGGGGCCACGGCCGCGGTCACGGCGCGCGACGTAGCCATTGGGACGGTAGTGGCGATACGCGTACGGGCGTTCGATGCGCATGATCGCCGCCGGCGGCGTGGTGACCGTCACCCACCCGCGGTTGTAGCTCCGCGAGTTGTACCAACGGCCACCGTAGTACCGGTAGTACGCGCCGTCGGTGTAGAAGACCGGCTCGTCGTAGTCCGCGACCACTTGGACACCCGGGCTCACCTCGACGAGGTCGGGATCGTACGCGTTCGTGGCGACGAGGGTTCCGGACGTTTCGTACGTCCCTGTGCAGCCAGCGACCGATGCGGCAGTCACGAACAGTAGGGCTAGTCGACGCATAGTGCCTCCACGGCGACAAGGCAGCATCGGCCGTGCCACCGTGTGACGCACGGCGAGATCAGGCGCTGTCGATGCTTACCTGACGATGTTGCGCCGCAGCGCACTGACAACCGTGCGCGCGGGCAGCAACGAAGATCTCTCTGCGGGATTCGAGGAGAGCGATTAAACGAGCGTCGCGGTCAGCGTGATCGGCACGGACGCGAGCGCCTTCGAGATCGGGCAGCCCTTCTTCGCGTTCTCCGTCAGCGTCTTCCACTCTTCTTGCGTGGTGCCCGGGACCGAGCCCTTGAGCTCGAGGTGGATGCCGGTGATCGTCCAGCCGGCTTCCTGCTTCTCCATCGACACGGTCGCCGTCGTCGACAGCTCCGTCGGGGTCTTACCCGCGCCCGTGAACTGGAACGCGGTCGCCATGGTGAAGCACGACGCGTGCGCCGCGGCGATGAGCTCCTCCGGGTTCGTTCCGGCCTTGCCGTCCTCGGAGACGAAGCGAGCGTTGACGCTGTAAGGCGCGTCCTTGAGCACGCCCGACGTGGTGGTGATCGCGCCGGAGCCCTTGGGACCGTCGCCCTTCCAAACTGCAGTGCTGTATCGCTTGAGCATGCGGCGGGTATAACACCCGCTCGCGACGCGATCGCTGCACTCCCGTGACTAGTGCAGCTGCAGCTTCAGGCGCGTTCCGCCCCGGCGGCCGTGGCTACCACCGACACGCGCGAGGTTCGCGCTACCGCTACCGCTGCCGCCGGTGTCGTCGGCTTGCGTGATCGCCGCGGTGAAGCTGACGGAGGCGATCGACGTGACGCAGCCATCGGGAGACGGCGTGGTCTCGAGCGTGTCGTTGTCGATGATCGAGTGCACGAACGACGCGTTCATGATCGTGCCGGTCAGGTTCGTCGTGGTGCTCGTGATGTTCAGCGTGCCGCCGTTGACGAAGTAGATGTCCGTCAGATCACCGGCGTCGCTGAGGTCCGTGTCGATCTCCACGCACGCGCCGCAGGTCGCGTAGTCGGCCTGGTCACCCGTGAGCGTGACCGTCGTCGGCATGATGTCCGGATCGAACGGCGCGTAGCCGTTGAAGAACGAGAGGTAGAGGCTGTCGGGCAGCGGGTCGGAGTTGAGGAGGCCGAAGAACTCGAGCTTCTCGCTGCCATCCGTATCGGGACCGCTGTGCTGCGAGTCCGTCATCGAGAGCGTCGGCTGGCCGAACGCGTTGGGCGCCGTGCACGTGACCGGGCCGACGTCGCCGATCGGACGAGCGTCGGGTCCGTTGCTACCACCACCACCACCTCCGCAAGCGGCAAGGGACGACGCGAACAGGACAGCAGCGAGAGAGGTGCGCATGGGGGCGGCACCGTACGCGATCGTTGGCGCCAGCGTCATCTGAAACTTTGTTGCTGAAGGTTGCAGCACAGCAAGGCCGTCGCCTCAGTACCAACCGCGGCGGCCAGACCACGGAGCTGCGACCACGACAGGTGCCGCAGCCTGATTCCTCTGCTGTAGCAGCATCATGAACAGCATCATCTCCTGCGGTTGGAGACCCTGCTGGTGGCTCACGTTGGTGACGTTTTTGATCGAGCCGAGCATGTCGTTTACCTGCGAGAGAAGCGCGTTGGTATCGCTCGCAGGAGATGACGTGCCGCCGGTAACTTGCGCGAGGGTGGCGGGATCGATGGGGGCGAGGTCGTCGGGATTCTTGGGCATGGGCATGTCCTTGGTGGGGGGACGAGCCTGTCTTCAGCAGCGGCCGTGCCACGCCTAGATGATCGAGATCTCAGGTGGTTCTGGCCGCGATCGGTGCCCGACTCGGAACCTGGGGGCCCGGGTCCGTAACCACGGGTAGTCAATTGACCGCGACGCCGAGCAGGTGCCCGACGCCGAAGGTCAGGGCCGCGGCGCCCAGGCCGAGAACGAGCTGGCGCAGGCCGGCGCGACCGGCGGGCCGACCCGTGAACAGCGTGATCGCGGCGCCGATCCCGAACAGCGCGATGCCCGAGAACACGATGCTGAGGATCACTGCCGTCCACGCGGTCGAGAACAAGAAGGGCAGCACGGGGATGATCGCCCCGATCCCGAACAGCACGAACGAGGTCGCGGCGGCGGTCGTCGCGCTTCCGCCGAGATCCTCGGGATCGATGCCGAGCTCCTCGCGGGCGAGCACGTCGAGAGCGGCACCTTGATCGGCGATCACGGCTTGCGACATCTGCTTTGCCTTCTCCGGCGAGATGCCCTTCGCTTCGTAGATCAGCTGTAGCTCTTCGCGCTCTTCCTCGGGCGCCATCGCGAGCTCGTCCTTCTCGACGGCGAGCTCTCGTTCGGCGAGCTCGCGCGCGCTCGTCACGCTGATCCATTCGCCGAGCGCCATCGAGCATGCGCCCGCGAGCAGGCCCGCGCAGCCGGTGAGCAGGATCGCGTGGTCGTTCGTGGTCGCCCCCGCGACGCCCATCACGAGCGACAGGTTGGAGCACAGGCCGTCGTTCGCGCCGAGGACGGCCGCACGCAGGGCGTTGCCGCCAACGTTGCGATGCCGGCCTTCGACGCGCGCGAGCTCGCTGCCGGGTGCTCCTGTCTTGCGCTTCATGATCGACGCGAGCACGCGCGCGTGCGATCGCTCCTGCGCCGGCATGTGCGTGTGCGCCGTCTCGTTCTGACCAGCGTACTCGTCGCGCGCGACGATCTCGTTGCTCGCGACCGTTGGCAGCACCGCGGCGGCACCGAATCGCTTCGCGGCGAATGACAGCACGCGCGCGCGCCACGACGGTGATGCGGGACCGGGATCGACACCTTTGGCCCGCAGCTGGTCCTCCCAGAACGTCGCGTGCTTCTGCTCGACGGCAGCGAGCTCGCGATAGACCTTCGCGACATCCGGATCGGGCTCGCTCGAGGCCATCGACAGGTACTGGGCCGCGCTATCGACCTCGTCCTGCCGATTGCGCCGGAACCGCTTTACGTCTTCGCTTTCGCTCAAGCTGCGACGAGAAAGAACCGGGCGCTGTCGACGCGCGGCTCGTTAAACAACGCGCGCTGATGCGTTGCGGCCTCGAGGATCGGGGTCGGCACTGGCAGCTTCGCTTTCTCGAGCATGACGATCGTGCGACCGGGACCGATCGCATCGACGAGCACGCTCGGAGGCGCCCAGTTAAAGCCGTAACCCATGATCCGATCGATATCACGAGGACGGTCCACGACCTCGCCCACGAGACCAAGACCGTACGAGATATAGCCGAGCAGGATCCGGCGCAGCAGCTCCGCCTCGCGGTCGGGGGCCGAGCACAGGACCTCCATCGCGGCCCGGTGATCGTGCGTGCGGAGTGCGGCCTTCATGCGCTCGATGAACGCGGGCATCGGCGGCGCGACTTCCGTGAGCAAGCGGTAGTCGCTGGTGCGTGGATCGAGCACGAACGTCTTTGCGTCCGCACCTTTGCCCTCGACGCGAAAGAACCCGCCTTTGTCGCGCGTCTTGCGACCGAGGTGTCCCTTGTCGATCATGCGCTGCATGTACGGCGGCAAGCGGAACTTGTCGTGCGCGACATCGTGCGTCCGAGCGAACAAGTTGTCGACGATCGCCTTGTGCACGTCCCACCCGACGAGATCGATCGTCGCGAGCGGCGGCAGCGCCCGACCCGTGTGCGGTCCGACGAGCTGATCCACGAACGCGACGCCGTGCTCCTCGGCGAGCTGCGCGACCTCGTTCAGCACCTTGAAGCCGAGACGATTGCCGGCGAACGCGGGCGTGTCATTGCATTCGACGACCTCGCGGCCGCACACGCTCGTGAGGAAGTCGCGCACGGCAGCGACGACGCCCGGATCCGTCCCGAGATGAGGAATGAGCTCGCAACCCGTGATCACCGTGGGCGGATTGAACAAGTGAACACCGAGGAAGTGGCGGCGAAAGCCATCGCTCAGTCCGCGGCTCATCTCGCTGATCGAGAGGCCGGACGAGACGGTCGCGACGATCGCGTCCTCGCGCTTCATGTGATCGACGCGCTCGAACATCTCGCGCTTGCACGCGAGGTCCTCGCTGACGCACTCGAGGACCAGATCCGCATCGCCGATCAGCTCGGCCATGTCGTGACCGTAGTCACCGCAGCGGAGGAGGTGCGGCGGAATGCGGCCCTTCGTGAGCTGGTCCGCACGCGCTCTGCCGGCTTCCGCCTTTTCGGTCGTGCGCGCCAACAGGACCGTTGGAGCCCCGGCACTCGCGAACACCGCTGCGGCCCCCGAACCCATCGCCCCGTTTGCTCCGAGCACGACAACTTTGCGGATCGATCGCATGGGGACGATGGGAGCAAGTCCTATACCGCAGCGAGTCGCTGGAAGTTCACGGCACTAGAACGTCACGCGGAACCCAAAGCGCGCGGATGCCGGGGCGTAGCGGCTCGCCGTGCGTCCAAAGTTCGGATTGCGCGCGGTCGGATTGCTCGTCTCGTTCCCGTTTGCATCGATCGCTTTGGCCCAGATCAAGTCGTCGTATGTCCCACCCGAGATCGGGTTCACGTTGTTCGCGGCCGCGCCGCTACCGTTCGAGTCGAGGCGGACAGAGGGGGCGTAGGTGTCGTCGGTGCTGAACGTTCCCTGGTTGTTGTAGATGTTGAAGATGTCCACGTAGATCTCGGCCGTCGTGCCGGGGACTTTCGGGTCCTTGCTGAACCTGTGCGAGAAGCCGAGGTGGAGATCGATGCCGTGCTGCTCATCAGAGCGACCGAGGATGCCGCGCGGCAACAGGAACGACTCGTTGGGACCGTAGAGGTAGTGCGAGCCGAGCGCGTTCTTGGGAGCGCCGCTGACCAGACGCGCGCGCGTACCGATGACGAAGCCGCTCTGCTTGCCGATGTGGAAGTCGTAGCTCGCGTCGAGCTTGAGCGAGTGCGGCGTATCCTGCGGCAGCTTGCCGGAGCGGTTGGAGAGCAGCTCGATCAGATCGTACTGCGACGAGATGTTCGGATCGATCTGACCGTTGTCGTACGACACGCTGCCCGGGTAGTTACCGACGACGTGCGAGAACGTGTACGAGCCGCGCACGGAGAGGTGATCGACGAAGCGGCGCTCGACGGTCAGCTGGATGGCGTCGTAGTCGCGGCGCGGCTTGTCGAACGTGCGGATGCCCTTGAACAGCTCGAGCTGCTGCGACAGCCGGTTCTTCATGTCCATGTCGGTCTCCTTGGCAATCCGCATTTCGAGTGCGTGTTGCTGGGACTCGCTCCACTCGCCGGGATTCGCGATGATGTAGCTCTGCGCACCGTCGGTGGAGACGTCCTCGATGACGCGTCCGAGTGAGCGATGCTGGTAGACAGCGCCGACCTTCAGATCTTCGCCGAGCTGGTACTCGCCGCCGATGAGGATCTCGTCCATGTACTGCGCGCCGATGCCCGGGGCGACGAGCACTCCCTTGCCGCCGTTGAGCACTTCACGCGACGCGGCCGCCGTGGAGTTGAGGCATCCCATTCCGTCCGCGCCACCCAGGTTCATGTCGACCGCACCGCACGGTTGATTCGCAGCGCGCGACGTAAACGTCTGCGTGTAGCCGACCTCTCCGCCGAACGAGCGATCGTTGATGTCCATCGGGATCGATTCGAAGTAACGACCCCACGACGTGTAGATCTTCGAGCGACCTTCTTCCGTCGGATCCCAGATGACTCCGAGGCGCGGTGCCCAGTTTCCCGTCAGCGTCATCGCGTTCTTGCCGCGCGGAGCGCCGGAGAGCTCGTCCTCCGTACCGACGACGGTGTTGGCGTAGCGCAGACGCTGCTCCTCGTAGCGGACGCCCAGGTTGAGCGTCAGGTTCGAGATCGGGCGCCACGAGTCGCGAAGGAACGTGGCCCAGTTCAGGGTCTCGCCACCGACGAGCGTGCCCGGATCGCTGGTCGTTCCACCGATGTAGTCGCACGCCACATCGCGCGTACCGCTCATGCCCGTGGCCCCACCCGTCGACGGCGTATGGCACATGTGATCGAAGCCGCTCGGATCGTCGTTGGGTCCCGCCAGCTTCACCCAGCGCTGGATGTCGACCTGGCCCGTCGCGACCGCGTTCGTGATGTACGCGCCACCGGAGTAGAAGCGCGCCGTGGTCTTCAGATCGTCCTCGAGATCGAGGCCGCCTTTGAGCTCGTGCGACCCAAGCAGCTTTCCACGCTGCGTGATGCTCGCGCGCGCCATGCGGCGATCCTCGGTGTCGTGGCGGATCGATCCGGGGCCGCCGATCGCATAGCTCACCGTCGACATCGGACAGTTCGTGACGAACGGGTACGGATCGACGCCGCCCGCGCTGTTGTCCGTGCAGCCCTTCGCCGTCTGCAGGGACTCACCACCGAGCGCGCTCCACACACCGAGGTTGCCGTCCTCGAGGATCTGGCGCGGCGTGTTGTTCAGGGTCGAGTCGAGCGCGCCGCTATTCGACGTCGAGCGGTGCCATGCAACGAGCCCTTCGAGCGTCGTCGCGCCGTCGTTCAGCTTGGACGTCCAGCGCCCGAGAACGTCGGTCGTGAGGCCGCTCGATTTTCCGCCGCTCGAAGGTAAGCCGTAGACACCGGGCGAGTCGCTCTTCCCGGGGACCGCGATCACGGAGAGCTGCGCCTGGTGTGCCGGCGTCACGGCGAGCGAGAGCTTGCCGACCGCGCTGTACTGCTGCGAGCTCGCTGTGCGCGTCGTCTCGTCGACCTTGTCGGTGATGTAGAAGCCCGTCGACGGATCCACATCGGGCACACCGTCCGCGTAGCCACCCGACGACTGGATGCGGGCATCGCAGCCGGAGAGCTTTCCGGTATCGAGCAGCTGCCGACAATCGGTCTGCCGACGAACGGTGCGGTTGTAGTCGGTGCGCGACACCTGGGGGGAGAAGCCGAGGAAGAAGAACAGGTGGTCCTTGATGATCGGTCCGGAGACCTGACCTCCGAGGTCGGCGTCGTAGACGTTATTGCGCGCGACATCGATCGACGAGGCGTTCACGGGCGTCGTCTTCGCGTGCGCGGTGAGGATGCCTGGCGAGAGTGTGCCGAAGATGCTGCCGCGGACCTCGTTGGTGCCCGTCTGGATGACGGTGTTGATGATGCCGCCGATCGCGCGACCCCACTCCGCGTTGAAGCCACCGGTGATGACCTCGGTCTGTTCGACGAACTCGCTGAGCACCGGCGTTCCGGAATCGCCGAACGTCAGGCCGGTGATGTCGACGCCGTCGACGAAGTAGCGATTGTCCAGGCCCGTCGAACCCGCGATCGCGACACCAACGCCGTCGTTGTGCGCGCCCGGTGCAGAGGCAGCCACGGACGTGATGTCGCGACCAGGAACGGGGAGCCGCTGGAACTCCTCGCGCCTGAGCACTTCCTTGATGTCTCCTCCATCGCCGTTGATCATCGGCGGTCGGTGGTCTTCCACGTTGATGATGTCGCCGCGCGTCTTGCCGAACGTCACCTTCTCGTAGATGCCGACCGAATCGTTCGCGCGCACCTGCACGTGGGTGTGCTTGAACGTGAGGTTCTCGACGAAGATCAAGACCGTGTAGTCGCCGGGAAGCAGCTCGGAGATTTTGTAGATGCCGTCGCCGTCGGTCATCGTGTCGGACTGCACGCTCGTCGCATTCGACGTTACCCACACCGTCGCGCCGGGGATCGGTTCCTTCGTCTCCGCGTCGATGACACGGCCTCGAACGGCACCCGTGGTCGCGGTCTGGGCGAGCGCGGTCCCGCTCACCAACAACACCAAGCTTGCGATCGCGAATCTCATCCTTCGACGAGTACGCGGTTGTCGTCGATAAAAAAATCATCGCGCGATCAACGCGCGTGACAGCGTGCGTGCGTCACCGGCCGATGCGTGTCGCACGCGAAGGCTGCGACGAGGCCTGCTACGCGCGGTTCTCTTTGCGGATCACGAGCCGCAAACCCGACCACACATCGTCGATCGCGCAGACCTTGTTGTCGACGAGCCCGGTCGGTAGCGCGACATCGCGAATGGTCTGCTCCGTGATGTCAGTCGGGACGCCGGACGCCTTCTTGGGCCACGCGATCCACAGGCCGCCTGCCTGCTGCAGGCGGGGCCGGCACGCGGCGATGTGGGCGACCAGGTCCACCCGCTGCTTCACGAACACGACGATGACATCCAGGCTCGGCGGCTGCTTCGCGCGCGAGGCGAATGGGACACGGCGAACGCTCGTCGGTAGCACCCCTAATGACTGTTCAAAATTCGCAGGTGAGGCGAGGAAGGAGATGGTGTGTCCCTCTTTGATTCCGAGCTTTTGGGGGAGCGGCGTTCCTGAATATCCAGCCGTCGGCACGGAATGAAGATGACAGGCCAAACGTCATTTCCGCGACACGTAACGAAGGAATCGGCCGTGATCGGATTTGACGGAACATGTGATCTAGCTGTTTGGTGCAAGACGCTCCGCGACAAGGGGTGGACCGGACCGCGTATCGCTCGCGAGATCGCGAAGAGCGAGGGATACGTCAACAACCTCATTCGCGTGATCGACCGCGTCTCTCCGACGGTGCTGATGCGGTGGAAGACAGAGCAGGGCGCGCCTCCGGACTCGCACGTCTGCGCGACGGACTGGCTCGTTCAAGTCTGCCTCCTGCCGCACGACGCGCAGGACGCCGAGCTCAAGCAACGGCTCACCCACGTGATGCCGGCAGAGCCGACGCCCGCCCCGGCCTAGCGGGTACGCAGGTCGAGCACGTTCGCGGCAGGGCTCACCTGACCTGCGACGCTGCGGGACTGAGGGAACGCGCGCACCACGATGACACCGACCGCACCGCCGCCGCCGCCCGCTTCCGAGAGGGAGGCGCCGGGCATGGCGGTTACGTTCTTCGCACCACCCGCACCACCCGCGCCGGTTGTCGGTAGAGTTGCCGCGCCGCCCGTCGCAGCGACTGTATCGAGCCGACCCTTCTGTCCGGCGTTCTGAAGTCCGATCGCGGCTCCTGCACCGCCGCCGCCACCGTTCGCACCGATGCGTGCCGAGCCCAGCGTCGAGACGGAAGGAGCCTCGAGCAAGATGCCGCCACCCGCGCCGCCACCGTTGCCGCCGCCGGCCAAGAGGCCGCTGACGACGCCAGCCTCGCCGCCTTGACCGCTCGCATCGATCGTTCCGCGAATCTCGATGGAGACGTTGGACGTGAGCTGGATCCCGCCACCACCACCGCCCGCCTGGAGCGGAGGTGCCATCGCCGTCGTGATGCCGCCGCGCCCGCCACCACTACCGCCCGTGAGGGGCTCGAGCACACCGTTCATGCACGCCGGTCCTGCGGTTCCAGGTGTGGCCACGCCGCCCGTGCCGCCGCCGCCGCCCTTGGTTCCGCCACCGCCGCCGCCACCGCCCGAGTTGTTCGACGCATCCGTGTCTCCGTCGCCGCCGGGGCCGCAGCCCAGCGCCGCGTTGTTCTCGTGCGCGCCGTCACCGCCGCCGGGGCCGGCGCACGCGTTCATGGCATTGCATCCCGCCGAGACGTCGATCTTGCCGCCCTGCTCGACGGAGATCGAGCTACTCGCGATGACGACCAGGGAGCGGTCGCCGCCGGCCGTGATCGTCTTGCCGGACTTCACGGTCAGCGACTTCAGCCAGAACACGCCGAGCGGCGCGCCCATGTACGTCTCTTGCGAGAACACGATGCCGGCAATCTCACCCTCACCCGCATCGCGATGGAAGATGGTGCCGTCGATCTCGCCGGTATCCGTGTTCACGAACAGGTCCTCATTCACGACCACGTCCACGTCGACGGTCGTCGCGGGCGTGTACATGAGGCCGTTGCTCGGCGCGACGTGATAGCAGCGCGCGCCCATCGGATCTGGATTGCAGCCTTCGAGGCAGTCCACGGACGGTTGGCCGCCGCACGCGAGCGTGTTGCCGGTGCACGAGCACGACACATCCGCGTCCGGGGAATCGATCGGTGCATCCTCGATCGGCCCATCCGGACCACCGTCGTTCGCGGTACCAGGGAGCTCGCAGATTCCGAGCACGCACATCTGCCCGGAGGGGCAATCGCCCGATGGACTACACGCGGCGCCAGGCGCGGGGTGGGCGCTATAACAGCCCGCACTGGCTAGCAATGCAGCGAGCATCGCGGCGCGCGGACCCTTACCTCCCAGCCTCACGGAACCAGTATAGACCGGCTGCGGGGCTGATGCGTTTCCTCACGCAATGCAACGCGCCAGCGCCAAGTCCCTATTCCGAGCGGTCCTCTTCGTCGCCCTCATGTGTGGAGCCCGCACCTACGCCGGTTCACTCGGCTCGGTCGCCGGTGCCATTGCGACGGACGGCACGCCGGCCACCGTCACCATCACCTGCGGCGGGGTTACCAAGACCATGCGGACGACGCCTGGTGGCGGGTTCTCGTTCACGGGTCTCCCCGAGGGGGCCTGCACCCTCCAGGTCAGCGCGAGCGGATTTTCTTCGACGACCAAGGCGATCACGCTCAAGGGCGCGATGTCGATCAAGGTCGCGCTCACGGCGACAGCTCCCGTCGCGAAGACCGATACGCGCGAGGACAAGCCGGCCGAGAAGCGCAAGATGCCCGAGGCCTCCCCGGCCAAGGCCGAGCCGAAGATGGCGAAGGAGTCCCGCATGCCGGCGCCTCCGCCAGCCGTGATGCCGTCGCCGTCGGCGCCGTCGCCCTCGATGTATCGCCCGGCCACGGGCGCGTCCAACGGCTACGCGATCCAGCAGAACGCGCGGCAGCCGATCGATCCGGATCGCCCGAAGAACACCGAGTCGTACGACAAGATCGACGACAACCCGTTCCACACCGTCGCCGCGAATCCGCTCTCGACGTTCTCTGTCGACGTCGACACCGCGTCCTACGCGAACGTTCGCCGCTTCCTCGAGCAGGGCACGCTGCCGCCGAAGGACTCGGTGCGCATCGAAGAGATGATCAACTACTTCACGTATGACTATGGCGCGCCGAACAAAGGCGAGCCGTTCTCCATCACGTCGAACGTGACGCAGAGCCCGTGGAACGCGAACATGAAGCTCGTCCGCGTCGGCATCAAGACGCAGCCGATCGAGGCGTCGCAGGTCCCCGCGCGCAACCTCGTCTTCCTCATCGACACGTCTGGATCGATGAGCGACGCGAACAAGCTTCCGTTGCTGCAGCAGTCGTTCTCGTTGCTCGTGAACGATCTGCGGAAGGAGGACTCCGTCGCGATCGTGACCTATGCCGGTAGCGCCGGTCTCGCGCTGCCCGCCACGTCGGGCGCGAACAAGGAGACGATCCGCAAGGCGATCTTCGCGCTGCAGTCGTCGGGCTCGACCAACGGTGCCGAAGGAATCCAGCTCGCGTACGACATCGCGGAGAAGAACGTCAAGAAGGGCAGCATCAACCGCGTCATCCTCGCCACCGACGGTGACTTCAATGTCGGTACGACGGACGAGGGCTCGTTGATCCGCCTGATCGAGAAGGAGCGCGAGCGCCACATCTCGCTCACGACGCTCGGCTTTGGCATGGGCAACTACAAAGACTCGACGATGGAGAAGCTCGCCGATAAGGGCAACGGCAACTCTGCGTACATCGACACGCTCGCCGAGGCGCGCAAGGTCCTCGTCAAGGAAGCGGGCGCCACGCTCGTCACCGTCGCGAAGGACGTGAAGCTCCAGATCGAGTTCAACCCGACGACGGTCGCGGGATATCGCCTCGTCGGTTACGAGGATCGCCTCCTCGCCGACCAGGATTTCAACGACGACAAGAAGGACGCGGGCGATGTCGGTGCCGGCGCCTCGGTCACCGCGCTCTACGAGATCGTCCCCGTCGGCCAGGCCGTGCCGGGTGTCGCCAAGGTCGACTCGCTCAAGTACCAGACGACTGGTGGGCCCTCGAACGCGGCGCTCGCGAGCGAGCTCATGACGGTCAAGATTCGCTACAAGGCTCCCGAGGGCAACAAGTCCACGCTGATGTCGCGCACCGTCGCGAACGTCGCCGTCGCGCTCGACCAGGCGCCGGTCGATGTGCGCTGGGCCACGGCCATCGCAGCGTTCGGCATGATGCTGCGCGAGTCGCCGAACCGCGGGAACATGACGTGGGCGCAGATCGAAGCGCTCGCGAAGGGCGCGGTCGGTACGGACGCCGAGGGCTACCGCGCGCAGGCGCTGCAGCTCATCCAGCACGCGTCGCGCCTGCCGAAGAGCTAGCTCGCGTCGTTGCGCGGCGTGTCGCGAAGGTGCGCGATGACAGGGCCGTGGTCGCTCGTCCCGACGTCGCGGTAGTGGACGCAGTGAACGGTCTCGTCGACGAGAGCGCGACTCGCTGCGATGTAGTCCAACCGCCAACCGACGTTGCGCTGACGATTATTGCGCCACGGCGCCCACCACGTGAACAGGCGGTCGTTGTCGGGCTCGACGTGACGGCCGACATCCACGAGGCCGTGCGAGAGGAACTTCTCGATCAGCGCGCGCTCCGGTGACGACTGACCGATCATGTCCTTGCGCAGCGAGGGATGAACGTCGATGCACGTGCGCGCGACGTTGTAGTCCCCGCACAGGACGAGGTGCTTGCCAGCGGCGTGCAGCGATGCGGCCCACGCTTCCATCTGGCGCAAGAACTCCATCTTCGCGGCGAAGTCCTTGCCGCCGTTCGGCACGTAGACCGAGCCGAACACGATGTCGCCGACGTCCGCGACGACGATCCTGTTCTCCAGATCGAATGGCGGATGCACGAACGTCGGGGCGTCGCCGTACTTCGCCGTGCGGAACAACAGGGCGACGCCGGAGTATCCCTTCGAGCCGTGAAAGTGCGCGTGGTAGCCGGGCACCGTCGCGACCTCGACGGGAATTTGCTCGGGCGACGCTTTGATCTCCTGGAGGCAGATCACGTCGGGCTCTTCGCCGTCGATCCAGTGGAGCAGCTGGGAGCTGCGCGCACGGATCCCGTTCACGTTCCAGGTCGCGATCTTCACGACTTGGATTCTGCGATTTCGCCGGTGACCTGCGCGAGCTCCGGGCGCTCGGCTGGTTCTTCCGACTTCGAGAGCAGCGCGCGACCGAGATCATCGAGGCCGAGGATCTCGGCGAACGCAGGCAGATCGCGAGGGCGCAGCGCGGTGAGCGTGTACGGATACGCGATGCCAACGGCGAGCACCTCGGGCTTGCGACCGAGGACGGGATCCGACGGAAACCACGAGAACAGGATCGCGCCCGCGACGAGCCGGCCGACGTCCAGCGCCTCGATCGGGCTCGCGAGCCGCGTGTAATCGTCGCCGATGCCGCCGCCACCGCCATCGACGTTATCGACGTACACGGGGATGAGCTCGCGCTGATAACCGCCGCCCTCCTTGGCGGTGATGGTCACGAGCGCGCTCGGCGCACCGCGCGTGTCGACGGAGGCGTTCACCGAGTTGATCGGCAGCGGCGTCAGGTCGGGCGTGCTCGCGGGAATCGCTGCACCGAGCTCGACGAGGCCGACACCAGAGTAGCGACCGAGTCCCCAGTTCGCGACGGGTACGAGCAGCGAGCCGTCGAGCGACATCGCGAGCGCGAGGTCCTTGGGGTTGTGCGGACGGAGGAGCTCGCTGCCCGCGACCGCGATCGCTTTGGCGTTGTTCGCGACGATCATCGCCGGGCCGACCAGTTGCTTGGTCGCAGCGACTACGAGCGGGACAACCGCGCGTAGCTGCACAGCGTCCCGGTCGCGCGTCGCCACGGACGGACTCTCTCACGCAGGCCCGCGCTCCTCAACACGTCGACGCTGCCGTTACTGTGTGCGCAAACGCCCGTTTGCAGCTCGGGCATGCCCCCTGCAGCAACGTCTAGCCATGACGCCCCCACTCCGCGAACCTCTGATGCTCACGCGCACGCGCCGCTATCGGATCGTTGCCGGCATCGATCTCTCCGAGTACAGCGACATCGTGATCGAGCACGCGCTCGATCAAGCGGCGCGGCACGAGGCACCGGAGCTTCACTTTTTGACGGTGCGCGAGAGCCGGCGCTCGGCGAGCGTAGATATCAAGCGCGCGCTGTGGGAGCGCGTGTACGAACCGCTCCAAACGTTCAACGCGCACGGCCTCGACTGGCGCGCGAGACTCCACGTGCGGCGCGGTAAGCCCGACGAGCAGATCGCAGCGCTCGCGAACGAGATCCGTGCGGACCTCGTCGTCATCGGTCAGTTCGGTCTCCACGGCAAGCGTGTCCCCGACCACGTCCTTCACGAGGCGTCGTGTCCCACGCTCGTCGTCGGCATGCCGCACGAGGCCGATGTTTCGCAGGTGTGTCCGATGTGCGTGACTGTTCGCGATTCGAGCGACGGCGAACGCTGGTTCTGCGCAGCGCACACGGCGGACGACAGCACCGAGCACGACATGACGCCGATGACTCAGTGGTCGCGCGGCGAGCTCGTCTGGGGTTGATCTAACCCCAGCGATCTCCTGGGTTGATAACGACCCCGAGCCAAGAGCGCGAAGCGCTCGGAGCCCGAGCCCGATCGAAAATCGCGGGCTCGGGCTCGGGCTCGACTCGGATCAACTCAGCCGGACTCTGGGCTAGGCCAAATTCTCGACGCGAGAGCGAGCCTCTTCGAGCGCGGTCTTCGCGGAGATGCGGAGGCGCGCGAGGCGGGCGCGCTCTTCCTCGGGAAGGGCGGGGCGCCGCTGATAGATGTCGTCCATCCAGCGCAACGCGGCGAACGGCGACGTCACCGCGACGGCGGCGCCCACGACGGAGAGCGGCGGGGGCAGCAGCATGAACGAACCTGTCACGAGCCCCGCTGCCCACAGCGGATAGACAACGAGCGCGGCGCCTAGCTTGAATGTGGAGACGGCATCGGCGTCTGCGTTGCGCGCGAGCCAGCGCGGAATGAAGTACGGGATCGCGTACAGCGCGAAGCCGGACGCAGCGAGCGGTGCGAGGGCAGCGCGCTTCCACATCGGCTCCTCGGGGCGCGATGGCGCCGGGAGGCCGAGTACCTGCGCGTCGTCGACACCGAGGCGATCGACCTCCGCGTAGTACGCATCGACGAGCTCGGTGATCTGCGCGAGCAACCGCGGCTCGGCGGAGCGCAGCGTCTTTTGCGCGAGCTCGACGCGACGGCCCGTCTCGCTCCAGCCGCCGAGCGAGCGATCACCCGCGTCGTTCGCGAACATCTCGGCGACGCGCGCGATGCGCAGGCGATCCTCGTGCGTCTCGGCCTCGACGAGCAGATCCTCGAGGTCCTGCTTCATCTGCGCCGTCACGTTCGCGATCTTTTCTTCGCCCTCGCCGGGAACGTCAGCGAACTGCCGCACGGGTCCCCATACGATCAGCGCGCGCGAGCGAAAATCGGTGCGGTCATCGAACTCGAGCGCGACGGCCTGAAACGTCGGCGGGATCTCCGCGCGGGCAGCGGCGGCGGCCATCATGCGTGCAGCGCCCGTGCGGAGCGGAGCGAGCGTCGGCTCGGAGTGGCTCGTGCCCTCGGGGAAGATGAGGATGTTGCCGCCACCGCCGAGGTGCGACGCGATCTTGTCGAACAAGTCGTTGTTGGAGCCGGCCGCTTTATCGGGCGCATCGCTGCGGCGAACGATCGGCACCGCGCCCGCCTTGTTCAGCAGCCAGCTGAGGCCGGGAACGTTCCACAGCGTCGACTTCGCGACAGGCGAGATGTTCGCCTTGGTGTCCGTCATCACGACGACGGGATCGATGAGCGCGTTCGTGTGGTTCGCGACGAACACGCGGCCGCGCGTATCCGCACCAGGAGAAACGCCGAGGCGCTCGATGTCGCGGAAGTACAGCCGGATCAACTGACGGAACGTCGAGATCAGCGCTTCTCGAATCATCTCGCCAGCGTACTACTCATCGTCCCACGCTCGGCGGAATCGCTATATTATCCGCGGATGCGAGCGCTTGGATTGCTACTCGGTGGCCTCGCGGCCGGGTGCAGCTTCGGCGCGAACGGCACGTACGCTTGCCACGACGACACCAACTGCACGGGAGGTCCGGGCGCGGGGCGTTGCGAGACCGACCTCGGCGTGTGCAGCTTCGCGGATAGCAGTTGCAGCGAGGGCTATCGCTTCGGCGACAACTCCGGCTCGCACTCGGGCGCGTGCGTCGGCGACACGAGCAGCATCGATGCAGACGTCGATGCGCCGCACGACGGGACGACTCCTGATGTGCTCGTGGTCGATGCGCAGCTGTGCTTCGGTACGCCGCACCAGATCTGCTTCACGACGCCGCCCGCGCAACCAAAGGATCTGCCCGCGACGATCGACACCGGGGTCGATGCGAGCTGCGATCTGCTCGTGCCGCAGCCCGGCGGTCTCGATCTCTGCGTTGTCGCCGGTACGCAGGTCACGGTTCCGAGCGCAGGCACGCGCGTCTACGGTACGCGTCCGCTCGTCGTCGTTGCGACCGGCGCACTCACCATCACCGGAACACTCGATGCGTCGTCGAGGCACGATGGTGCGAACAAGACAGGCCCGGCGGCAAACGCGGCAACGTGCTCGAGCGCGAATATCAACGGCGAGAGCGATGCGGGCGGCGGCGCAGGCGGCGGTGGTGGCGGCTTCGGCGGGGCAGGTGGAAGCGCGGGCAAAGCAGACACCAACATGTCCGCTGGCAACGACGGTGATTCCACCGGCGGCACCGGCGGCGCGATCAGCTCCAACACGTTCATTCGCGGTGGTTGTCGTGGCGGCAATGGCGGCGACGGCGGTGGAAATGGTGGCGCAGGTGGCGATGGCGGCGGTGCGGTCTACTTGATCGCGAACACCACCATCACCGTGAATGGCGCCGTCTTCGCGTCGGGCGCGGGCGGAACGGGCGGTCCGCGCGACTCCAACGGCGGTGGCGGCGGAGGCTCGGGCGGACTCATTGGCCTCGACGCGCCGACGATCGTGATCAACGGTACGCTTGCAGCGAACGGTGCCGGCGGCGGTGGAGGAGGTGGTGTCACCAATTCAAGCGGCGACGCGGCGAATGGCGGCGACGGAACCACCACGAACTGGAACCAGCGCGCGGTCCCTGGTCCCGGCGGTACTCAATCGCCCGCGGCCAATACGCCGGGAGGTCAGGGGACGGCGACGACGTTCGTGACCGGTGATCCGGCGCCTGCGTCGATCGGTGGTGGCGGCGGTGGTGGTGGTGGCATCGGCGTGATCCAGACGCACGGCACGGTGCAGGGCACGCAGATCTCTCCGAGCCCCACACCAATCTGACGCGAGAGCCGAGCTAGCCGTTCTTGTTCGCGCGATCCGCGGACTTGCGGGGCGCGTCGCCACGGCCCATGCCCTCGCGCTCTCCGCCGCTCTCGGACTCGCCGTTCGCGAGGCGCTGATCGGGGTCGAACTTGGACTGTTCCAACGGATCCGCGTCGTCATTGCGAGCTTCACCGAAGCGCTTGTCGCCGCGCTTGTCCGCCACACCCCACGACCCGCCGCCGTACTGCGCGCCTGCGTCGTCGCGCTCTTCATCGCGCTTGCGCTCTCCGGCCTGCTGCGACTGTTTCTGTTTCTGCGCTTCCTGGTTCTGCTGATTCTTCTGTTGGTCTTTCATGCAGCTGAAGCAATGCGATTGTCGTTCCCGATCGCGGTCGTCACCGTCGCGAGCTGATAGCCCCTTGCGCGGAGCACGGGGACCAAGCGGCGCACGATGTCGATCGTCGTCTCCCCGTTCTCGCGAGCCTCGTGCATCAGGATGATGCTGCCCGGCTTGGTCCGCTCCATCACGCGCTCGATGACCTCGCCCGACGGGCGGCCCTTCCAGTCGTACGAGTTCACGTCCCACAGCACGACCTTCTTCGCGAGGCGCGCGAACGCACGCACGGTCGACGGACGACGCGCTCCCCACGGTGGACGCGCGAGCGTGGGAACGATGCCGGTCGCATCCTCGATTGCGCGATCGGCCGCGCGCAGCTCGTGCTCGACGGTGCGGTGGCGATGCAGCGGCAGGTACACGTGGTGGAACGTGTGGTTGCCAATCTCGTGACCTTCAGCGGCCATGCGCTCGACGATCTCCGGGTGCTTCTCCACGGCGCGACCGACGACGAAGAACGTCGCTTTCACATCCAGGTCGCGCAGCGCGTCGAGCAGCGCGGGCGTGCGAAGCGGGTCGGGGCCGTCGTCGAACGTGAGCGCGACGACCGGCTTCGCGTTGACTTTGCGGTCGCGTGGCGCGTGACGGACCGTGTGCATGACCCAGTCGATCGGGCCGCCGTAGCCGCCGTACCACCACAGGTACGTGAGGCCGCCGAGCGCGCCGAGGACAAGGGCACCGACAAGGACTGCGATGAAAACCGCCATACCCTCAAGGTGGGTCGTCCACCGCGCTGCGCCATGGCAGGGGCTGGCAAAGGTTCAACCGGGGTGGCTACAAGTACTTGATTGCCAGCGTGACGCCGAGAGCGAGCGCGGCGGGGAGCGCCTGGAGGAAGTAGATGGCCTTGGATGCGGTGGCGCCGCCGTAGAGACCCGCGACCAGGACGCACGCGAGGAAGAAGACGCGAATGTCGAAGCCGTTCACCGAGATGAGCGACCAGACGAGACCGGCGGCGAGGAAGCCGTTGTAGAGGCCCTGGTTCGCGGCGAGGATCTTGGTGGCCTGCTGCTCCTCGAGCGTGCGCTTGAACGTCTTCGCGCCAAACGGCGTCGCCCACAGGAACATCTCGAGCACGAGGAAGTAGACGTGCAGAAACGCGACGAGTCCGGTCAGCACCTGGGACGCGAGAAGCATGCGGCGATCATCGCATGGCGCCGAATCGATTACTCGAGACGGCCGTTCGCGCTGACCTTGCCGCGCTCGCGGTACATGCGCTCGACGGTGGTCTTCAGCATCGAGTTGTCGATGAGCATGTTGTTCGCACCCGAGACGTAGGCCGCGCGCTCGCAGGCGACCTTGATGAAGCCGCCCGACAGCTCGTAGCGCTCGGCGATCTCGTCGAAGTCGACCTCTCCGCGTTGGTGCTGCGGGAGCGTGCGGCGCCACAGCTCGGCGCGCATCTCGACGCTGGGGAACGAGAAGAACACGTCGTACGTGAAGCGACGCTTGAACGCTTGATCGATCGCGCCGGTGAGGTTGGTCGTGAGGATCGCGACGCCGCCGAACCGCTCGAGGCGCTGGAGCAGATAGTTCGTCTCCATGTTCGCATAGCGATCGTTGCTGCTCTTCACGTCGCTCGTGCGCTTGCCGAACAGAGAGTCGGCCTCGTTGAACAGCAGCACCACGTGACCGGGCTCCGCGGCGTCGAACACGTCGGAGAGGTTCTTCTCCGTCTCGCCGAGCCACTTGGACACGACCTGCGAGAGATCGATCTCGTAGATGTCCAGACCGAGTCGCTTGGCGAGCACGGTGCCCGACATCGTCTTGCCGACGCCGGGGTGACCGCTGAACAGCACACTGATGCCTTGCGCGCCGCGCAGCTTGAAGTTCTCGCGGATCTTGCGGCGCTGGCTCGCGGCGGCCGTGATCTCCTGCAGCGCTGATCGCGTATCGTCGTCGACGATCAGGTCGTCGAGATCGAACGGCGTGGAGAGCTTTTTGCCGAGGCGCGTGATGCGTTGGTGCAGCTGACCGGCAACGGCGCGCGCGAGCTCCTCACCGGGCGGTGGACCCGCGTCAGGCATGCGCTCCGCGTTCGCGGCTTGCGCAGCTGCGACGATGACGCCGCCGGGGATCGCGAACCGACCGGACAGACTGTCTGCTTCGTCGGCGGTGAGCGTCGGCACGAACGAGCGCCACATCTGGGTGCGCACCTCCAGGCCTGGAACTTCGAGCGAGACGTGCACGACGGGGCGCTGATGGATGCGTGGAATCTTCTCGCGATTGAGCGTGATCGCGACGGGGCCATCCCATTCCTCGAGCAGCATCGTGAAGAAGCTCGGCAGCTCGTCCTTCTCTGCTTCGAGGCTGATGTCATCGTCGATATCCGCGAACGCCGGCAGCGCGTTCAGGAGCTTCAGCTCGCGCACGAGCGAGCGCATGACGGGTGCCTGGTTCGTGATGTGGATCTGGTTGAGGCGGCGCGAGTCGATCAGCAGCAAGCGCTGTCCCCACGCCGACGCCGCTTGTTGCAGCAGCAGCTTCTTGCCGACCCCGCGCTGGCCCTGAACGACGAGCACGACCTCGTTGGACTTCATCGCGGAGGTCGCGCGCTCCACGGTGATCGGCGGGAACGTGCCGGTCACCGCACCGCTGCGGAGCTCCGCCAATTCCGCGAGCTCGGGATCGAGATCCATCGCTGCACCGTCGAGCGCGTAGACGAGGCGCGCCGCGGGACGAATGCGGCGGAACAGCGTCGCGTCACCGGGCAACATCTCGACGAGGCGATACCTGATCAGCGGCGACGTCGCCGACAGGTCGCGCGCCATCAGCGATCGCGACTCGGGCGTGTCGTAGACGAGCTGCGAGAGCAAGCGCCCATCGAGACCTCGGCATTGCGAGTCGCGTGCGAGGTAGCGATACGCGGAGATGAGGTTTGGATCGGTCTCCGGGAGCACCGCGAACATCAGCACCGACCACTGGCGCGGCGTGAGCTTGAACGTCTTCAAGATGTCGATGAGCGGAGACTTCGTGCCCGCCGCGATCGTCGCCTTGATGCGCGCTTCGGTCGTGCGGTGCGCGTCGAGCCAGCGCTCGAGGATCGTCTGCGCTCCTGCCTCGTCGTTCGCTGCTTCGCCTTCACCGCGCGCGGCTGCGAACAGCTTGCCCATGTCTTGCGGGCCGACGACATCCTCGCTCGCGAGCTGAGCGGCCTGGCCTTTGGTCCAGCCCAAGCGAATCTGGTACTCGACCCGCAACCACGCGCGACGCAGCTCGTCGCGGAGGTGCTCGGAGACGTCAGCGTACGGCTGCCCCATCCACTTCACTATCGCACGGCAGGCGCCTACCATCAGACCGTGGGATTCGGCATCTCGCGCCGTGCGCGCAGCAAGCGGGCCAAAGGTGGTCTGCGTGCACTGTTCGGTCGTGCCCCCGACGCGAAAGAAGTAGGGACTCGTCTGAGCTTGCTCGCGAAGCGCGTGCTCGGCGGCGAGATCATCAGCGAGGTCACGACCAAGCGCGTGACGCTGGACCTGCATCCCGAAGCGATGCCCGTGAAGATCCAGGTCCTGCCCGACGGTGATATCGAAGTGACGGGCGATACCGCGCGCCTCGGGCCCGGCTATCACCGCACGATCAGCCCGATCATCGCGCCGCTGCTCGACGAGATGGACTTCGTGTGGGCGGACGTAGAAGCGGATCCGCGCGTCGCGATGCCCGAGTGGCTGTCGAAGTATCTCGCCGGCGGCAAGCGCTCGTTCGGCCTGTCCAAGGAGATGCAGTTCAAGATCGACGCGGCGGTGCTGACGCCGATGGGACCGCGTGACGCCGCGTGGCGCGATGCGGTGATCAAAGATCCGACGACGGCGCAGGACGCGTTTGCGTGGTGGGAGGATGGTGCTGGGCGCGCCGAGCTCGCGGCCGCGCTGATCGGCATGTGGCTGCGCTGCCCGTGGCGCGAGCCGCTCGATACCGAGGAGCGCGACGTCATGATGAGCATCGACGGTGCGCTGCGCGCGGCCAAGAAGCTCGATCCGGCGCTACCGATTCCCTACGCGGAGTGGGCGCAGGTCCGCACGTACCTCGGCGCGGACAAGGACCGCGTCGCGAACCTCGTCGAGAAAGCGGCAGGCGCGGAAGCCACGATCGGATATCGCCGGTTCGCGCTCGAGGTCGAGGTCGACTCGTGGCGGCTCGATGTCCCCGGCTGCTTCGTCGCGAATGACGAGGAGGAAAAGTACTGGGCGACCGACGGAGACCGGCTCGTCGAGCTCGTGACGATCACGACCGACGGCGCGCAGTCATCGCAAGAGCTCCTCGATATCGCCCCTCCGAAGCATCCCGTCGTCGAGCGCATGGATGACAGCGAGCGCCGCGGCCGCGTCGAGATCGAAGCGGATGGCGACGTGAAGGTCCTGCACGGCATCATGGCGTCGACCCCGCATGTGGCGTTGCTCACGTGCAAGAGCAACACGGGCGACATCGAGTGGGCGCGCGACGTCTGGCGCAGCCTGCGCGTGCGTTAAGGCTTCGCGGAGCCAGAGCCGGGTGCCGCTTTGGGCGGCGGCGGAATGTCGGCTTTCGCGTTCGGATCGATCGGCGCGGCCTTGATGTCGGTGGGAACGAACTCGCGATCGATGAGCTGCGAGATGTCGATCGGGCCCTTCAGGATGCCCGCCTTGATCGCGTACTTCATGATCTGCGCCATGTCCTCGTCGGTCGGCGTGAGCATGCGGTAGCTGACGCGATCCGCAGGCTGCGTGAGCACGTACTCGAGGAGCTTCTGATCCTGGCGGAAGTACGGCGCGGCGACCTTGGCTGCTTCGAGGCGATGCGTCTCCGCCCACTCACCGGATTCGGCGATACCGCGCACGAGATCGCGCACGACTTGCGGACGCTCCTTGATGAGCTCTTCACGCACGACGAGCACGCACGAGATGAAGTGCGGCCAGATGTCCTTGGCGTAGTAGAGAACGCGCCCGGTGCCATTCATCTCGGCCTTGGCCGCGTGCGGCTCCCCGACGAAGTACGCGTCGATCGCGCCCGCCGCGAGTGCTTGCGGCATGTCGGGCGGAGGCATGTCGACGAAGTTGATGTCACCGGGTTGCATGCCCTCGTCCTCCATCAGCTTCGTGATCACGAGGTACTGGTTGGAGTACTTGCTGGGCCGCGCGAACGTCTTCCCCTTGAGATCGCGGAGGCTCTTCGCCGTCGACGCCTTGGGGACGATGACCGTCGAGCCATCGCGGTGGCCGAGGTAGACGATCTTGACGGGCACGCCCTGCTCGCGCAGCACCATCGCGAGCGGTGCGAGCAGGAACGTCGCGTCGATCTTGCGGGCCTTCAGCGCCTCGACCACCGTCGGGAACTCGGTGAAGCGCAGCGAGTTGAACTTGGTGTTCGTCTGCGTTGTCTTGCTCGCGAAGTCCGTGACGGGGCAGGTGAGGTGACACGTCACGGGTAGAAAGCCGACGCCGAGCTCGTTCGCTTCTGCGCTGCCGATGCCCTTCCATGGCTTCAGGTGCAGGAGCGTCAGCACGACCAGCGTCGCGAGCGTGATCGTCCACAGTCGAAGGCCGGTTCGCATGCTCATGTCATCTCTTATGTTAGGCCCAGCTCGTCCATGATCGCTTGCTCGGCCTCGGCGACGCCAGGCGTGGCCGGATGGCGCGGGCGCGCGGCGGTGAGAGGCAAGAGCTTCTTCACGTTCGTCGGACGCGAACCGAGGATCACGACGCGATCACCGAGCTGCACGGCTTCTTCGATATCATGTGTGACGAACACGACCGTGCGCGGGCGATCCTTGAGCGTCGTCACGAGCTCCGCGCGCATGCGGTTACGCGTCTGGTAGTCGAGCGCGCTGAATGGCTCGTCCATCAACAAGATGTCACTCTCGGCGGCGAGGGCGCGCGCGATCTCGCAGCGCTGGCGCATGCCGCCTGACAGCTGGTGCGGATAGTGATTCGCGAACTCGGCGAGGCGCGTGATCTCGAGCCACTCGTCGACCTTCTTCGCGCGCTTGTCGGCGGCGACGGTCGAGGCGAGGCCAGCACCGACGTTCTCGCGCACTGTTTGCCACGGGAACAATCCGCCGTCCTGATAGATGGTGCGGGAATGGCCGCTGCGCGTGACGGTACCGCGCGTTGGCTTGAGGTGCCCGCCGAGCAAGCCGAGCAGCGTGGACTTGCCGCAGCCAGATGGCCCGACGCACACGAGCAGCTCGTTCTTCTCGACAGACAGATCGAGCCCGTCGATCACGGTTGTCCCCGGATAGTCGAAACCGACGCCTTTGACCTCGAGCATCATCGATCGAAGCCCCACCGCACCGACGGGATCTTCGCGAGACGGGCAAATACGAGGTCGAGCGCGATTCCGATTCCACCGACGACGATCATGCCGCACACGACGAGGTCCATGCGCAGGCCGTTGCGCGCGTCCACGATCAGAAAGCCGAGGCCCGAACGCACGGCGATCATCTCTGCCGCGACGACGACCATCCACGCCACACCGATCGCGACGCGGAGCGCGGTCACGAGCTGCGGCAGGATCGCGGGCAGCGTCACCTCGAACAGCAGGGCCCGCTTGGACAGGCCCATGTCCTCGGCGACGCGGTAGTAGATCGACGGCACGGACGCTGCTGCTGCCGTCGTCGCGAGTGCGATCTGGAAGAACACGGCGATGAAGATGATGAAGATCGCGGGCGGATCACCGATGCCGAACCAGATGATCGCGAACGGGATCCATGCGATCGGCGACAGCGAGCGGAAGAAGTTGATCCAGGGGAGCAGCGCATCGCGCACCGCGAGCGAGCGACCGACCAAGAGGCCGAGCGGAACCGCGAGCACGACACCGCCGATGAACCCCCACGCGACGCGGAACAGCGACGCGATGATGTCCTCGAACAACCGCCCACTCGCGATCTCCTGCCCGAACGCAGTGAGCACCGCAGCAGGCGACGGCACCGTCCCCGTCGGAAACGCGTTCGCAGCCGACAGCGCGCCCCACACCGCGAGGATCGCCACACCGACCAGGACTGGAGCTACAAAGCGACGCACCCGACGGCCGCCATCCTGCCAGACCACCGCCATTCGCGCCAAAGCGTGCGGCGGTGTTTAAACCTGACAATAGGCTGACAGTTGGTGCTCGTACCGTTCGAACATGCCGACACTCCGCCTGGTTACCCGCAGCCCGTTCTCGTTCGCCCGCACGCTCGACTTTATCCGCAACTTCCCGCCGTGCCGCGGCGAGTGCGCGATCGGGGTGGAGTCCCTGACTGTCGCGCTTCCCGACAGTGGTCGAGCCGTTCCCGTCACTTTGCGGTCGACGCCGACCGGCCTCGCACTCGACGTTCCCGACGGGGTGGACACAAAGCGCCTCGCAGATCGCGTCACGCTCTGGCTCGGTACCGATCACGACCTCGCCCCGTTCTATGCGATCGCCAAGGACGACGGCCCGATGCGGTGGCTGATCGACGAGCTCCACGGCCTGCACCACGTCGCGTTCCTGTCTCTCGAAGAAATCACCGTCTACTGCGTGATGATGCAGCGCTCGCCGATCTCGATGGCCTCCGCGATGAAGCGCCGGTTTCTCGATACGTTCGGCTGGAAAGTGACGGTCGGTGACCTCGAGCTGCGCGCGATGCCGACGTTCGACGCACTCGTCCAGCTCGATGGCGATGCGATCGGCAAGGCGATCAACCACAAGCTCAAAGGTCCGATGATCGCGAAGGTGATCCAGGGCGTCGCTACGCTCGGCGAAGAATTCCTCCGCACGGCTCCGTACGCGGACGCGCGCGAAGCGTTGCTCGCGATTCCCGGCGTCGGTCCGTTCAGCGCCGCCGCGATCTTGCTCCGTGGGCTCGGTCGCATGGACGCGCTTGCTCCCCGCATCGCCGAGCGCGAAGCGCAAACGATCTACGGCGGCGCGTTCGATATCGACGCGATCGAGAAGCGCTACGGAACGCACATCGGCTACTGGGCCTACTACGTGAAGTCGGGAGTGGGGCGCCGCTCGAGATCCGCCTCGTGATCCGTGCGAGGGTCGCTGCATGAAGATCGCGATCTTGGGTTCAGGTGTTGTTGGTGAAACACTCGCGAAGGGATTTCTCGACGAGGGCCACCACGTGATGCGCGGTACGCGTGAGCCGGCAAAGCTCGCCGACTGGCACAAGGGCGCTGGTGCCAACGCGTCTGTGGGCACGTTCGCCGAGTGCGCCGCATTCGGCGACGTCGTGATCCTGTCGGTGAAGGGCGCGGCGGCGGAGAGCATCATCGCGGACATCGGCGGCGCGCTCGCCAGCAAGATCGTGATCGACACCACAAACCCGATCGCCGAGGGCGAGAAGCCCGACAACGCGGTCATCCGCTACTTCACCGAGCAGAACGAGTCGCTGATGGAGCGCCTGCAGGCGAAAGCCCCCAAGGTGCGGTTCGTCAAGGCGTTTAACAGCGTCGGCGCGTACGTGATGGTGAAGCCGAAGTTCCCGATGAAGCCGACGATGTTCATCTGCGGCAACGACGCGGACGCCAAGAAGGACGTCTCGGGACTGCTCGACGCGTTCGGCTGGAACGTCGAGGATCTCGGCGCGGTCGAGGCGGCACGCCCGATCGAGGCGCTGTGCCAGCTCTGGTGCATCCCCGGCTTCCTGCGCAATGACTGGAAGCACGCCTACGCGAACATGAAGCTAGGCTAGACTGCAGCGGTGCGCACCGCCGTCATCTCGCTGAGCCTTGCGCTCGCTGCGTGCGGTGGAAGCCACGACTGCGACAGCGGGTGGACCGCCAACGGCTTCACTTCTTGCGACACGGGATGCGGTAACTCCTCGCTCGCGATGTCGCCGTCCGGACCCGCGTGCACGGCGAAAGTTGACGACGGGACGACCGTCCAGTGCGCGAACACGTTCACCACCGACGGCAAGCAAGCGTGCTGCACGCAGAACAAACCCGACGTCCAGTACGCCGAGTGCAAGCCCGATCCGTGGAGCGTCGGGACTGAGATCACGAGCGCTGATGTTGTCTCGCCGCGCCTCGAGCCGGGCGTCACCGCGCTCGGTCAACGCGTCGTCGTGCTCGATGGCTTCGATACGAACGTGCAGCACGGTCAGCACATCACGGACGACGTGGTTGCCTACGATCCGGAGACGATGACCTGGTCGCAGCTGCCCGCGACGCCGGTGATGTGGACGCACGCGAACCTCGCAGCGTCGGGCGCGACGCTGTACTTGCTCGGCGGCGCGGACGGCGTCGACTTCGAACCGAACGGCGCCGCGTGGGCTCTCGATACCGCTCAAGCGAATCCGCAGTGGCGCGCGCTGAGCCCGCAACCGGTGGGCCTCGAGCGCGACGCGGCGGGCATCATCGTCAAGCAGCCGGGCATCATCCTCGTCGGTGGCGCGAACCTCACGACCGCCGTCGACACCGTGCTTCGCTACGACATCGCGAGCGATACGTGGACGCAGTTGCCCTCGCTACCGGCGCCGCGCTCGCATCCGGCCGTGATGGAGACGAGTGATGGCACGCTGATCTGCGCGGGTGGTCTGTCGTCGCTCGATACGCGCGATGCGGTCGATACGGTGTTCGTCTTGCCCGTCGATGCGACTGCATGGGAAACGAAGTCGCCGATGCCGCTCGCCCACGGAGGCTGCGCGTACGGCAACCTGTTCGACTCGCTCGTGTGCGCAGGCGGCGAGGCAGGCCAGGCCGCGCTCAAGGAGGTCTACCGCTACGACTGGCGCACGGACACGTGGTCGCAGCTGCCGGATATGCCCGAGACGCGCGCGGGCACGCAGGGCGCTGTCATCGGTGGTCGCCTGTTCGTCCCGGGCGGAGCGCGCACGCTCAACTTCCAGCCCGAACCGAGCTTGTTCGTTTTGTCGTATCTGGACGCCATCTCACTACAATAGGCACCATGCGTGGGATCGCTATCGCCGCTGTGTTTGCGGGCCTCGCAAGCGGTTGCTACCAACCGGGCGTCGCCGACTGTCTGTACCAGTGCAACAACGGCGCGTGCCCGTCGGGCCTGAGCTGTGTGGGTGGCATGTGTACGAGCGGAACGGACTGCACGGCGGTTCCGCGAGATGGCGGCGACGACGATGGTGGCGGCGACGCGAGGATCGATGGCGGCGCACATGCCCAATGCGGCGATCACATGACGTACAGCATGGGCGAATTCTGCTTTCACGACGCGCAGTCGGTGCAGCCCGGCGTGGGGACGATGGGGCTCGCCAATCCTCAGTTCGCCGACTGGGACGGCGACAAGCTCGCCGACATCGTGATGCTCTCCGGCACGAGCGCCCGCTTCTGGCACGGCAACGGCGATGGCACCTGGGCGACGAGTCCGACGAGCTCGACGTTGAGCGACTCGTATACGCGCTTCGTCGCGAGCGACTTCAACGGCGACGGACACGAAGACTTCTTCTGTGCCGGCACGAGCTCCTACGCGATCTACGCGGGACAGGCGAATGCGCCTCCCGCGTTTGCGAGCACGGTTGCGTTGGGGTCGACGGTCGTCGGAATGGCGGTCGGTCACTTCACTGGTAGCGCTGCAGCCCCCGAGTCCGGCGTGGCGATCGCGTACCAGCAAGCACTCCGCGTCGTCCCGGTGAACAACGCGTTGGCGCTTCAGACCGCGCATGCGTTCGCCGTGAACAGTCCAAATCGCATCTACGGGGTCGTACCGACGCTGAACGGACCGCTGGACCACGTCAGCATCGCGACGGTGAATACCGTGCAGACTCTCGATGCCTCGTCCGTCGCGCCGTCGCTCGTTTCGATGGTCCCTGCCGACGCGGCGCCGATAAGCTTCGATGCCGGCGACTTCGACGGTGATGGCCTCACGGACTTCGTCGAAGTCGACACGAATGGTCTCATCACCGTTACCTACGGCAAGCTAGCGACGGGTGTGCATCCGACCGCGACCGGGACGGTCCCTGGCGCGCACGGAGGCATCGCCGTCGGGAACTTTGATGGCGATCCGTACGAAGACTTCGCGGTGATCGCTGGGGTCAGCGCGACGCAATCAGACATCTACATCTTTCGCGGCGGGCCGGATGTGACGCAGCTCGTCGCCGTCGACCCCAAGCCGAACGGACTCGGTGTGACTGGTGACTGGATCGCCGCGGGTGACTTCAACCGCGACATGATCGACGACCTCGTGTTCATGACACAGAGCACGGGCGCGGTAGCCGTCCTGCTCTCCAACCCGTAGGCTACGCGCATGCCGTGCGTCCGCTGCCGCGAAGACAAACCGCTCGATAAGCGAGGCTGGTGCGTCGAGTGCGAGAACGCCTACGACGGCTGGGTGCGCCGCTACGCAGCAGACATCCTCGGTGCGGCTGGTGTCGGCCTCGTCATGGTGCTGTTTGTCGGGCTCGGCCTCCCATGGTTGGGATTGCCGCACATCGTCGCGCTCGGCGGAATCTTCGCGGGCGCGGGTTCGATCGCCGGGCTGATGAAGCTCAACGCGCGGCGTCGTCGAAAGCAGTTCCTGCTCGAGGCGTTCCCGCGTGCGTACTTGCCCGGCAAGTCGTAGCATCGTCGCGATGTTTGGAATTCCCGTCGCGCTAGCGGTCTTTGGCGCGGGTGAGTGGGTGGCCAATCGATACCTCTTGGACACGCGCGATCACGACGAGCGTGCGCAGCGGAACGGCGGCTACGACCCCGCCTACGAAGGGATGGCGTGGACCTCGCGAGCGCAGGGGCGTGAGCTCGTGGGCTTGATCGCGATCGTTGCCTGGCATCTTCCGCTCGCGCCCGTCGCGCCGTTCTACACGGCAACGATGCTGTACTGCTTGCATCGCTATCGCCGCGATCATCGCCGCGCGCATCTCGATCCGGCGTGGGCGCGTGACCATCTCCCGCACCACTACGCGCATCACGTCGGTGATCGCGAGCGCAACTTCGGCGTCGTGTGGTCCTGGGTCGACACGCTCGCCAAGACACGCGAGATCTTCGTCGGCACGGCAGCCGAGCGTGCGGTCCACTCGCGCAACGTGGCCAAAGCGTCGACGGCGAGCTCGGGGGCGCCCGTGCGAGCGCAGCGGCGTAATCCGTTGCGACGCTTGCTTACTGTGCTGCCGGGCTCGCGTTGATCGCGCTGATGTTCGACGGCGTCGCGGTCAGGTGAATGCGGCCAACGCCACCGCCGCCACCACCACCGTTACCGCCTTGCACGCCGTTCTCGGCGGTCGCGCTCGACGCTCCGCCTGCGCCGCCAAAACCGTAGCCGGACGGATTGAGCGAGCTGGTGCCGCCGATCGCTGCGACGCCGCTCGTCGAACCGTTCTCGCCGGATCCGCCCGTGCGCGCGCTTCCGCTACACGACTGGCAGCCACCGCCGCCGCCCGCGCCACCATTGGCGGTGAGCCAGCCCGTTCCGGCAACGTTCGCCGCCTGGATGTAGATCGAACCGCCTGCGCCACCGCCGCCACCGCTGCTCGCGTCCATCACGCCGCCGCCGAGATCACACACCGTGCCGCCGACGCCACCGCCACCGCTCGCGCGGATGGCGCCATTGATGGTCACCGTTGGCGCGGTTAGCTGGACCGCACCACCGCCACCGCCGCCCTTGGTGTTGCACGCGAGTGGCGTCGCATTGCCGCCACCCGATCCTCCGACGAGGAGTGTCTGCACCGCGTCGCCGTACGGCGGGGTCGCGGCCGACGCGAAGATATTGTGCGGATCGGGGACGTCGCCGCCTTTTCCACCTGCGGCCCCAAAGCTCGCGCCGTTCGCACCGCTGTCCCACCCGTTGGTGTCGTTGTTTGCTTGTGCACCCGCACCTGTTCCCGCGCCCGACGGTGCACCGCCCGCTCCCGCTGTCTGATGATCGGCCGACGCTTCGAGCGTGCCGGTGATCGTGATCTGCGACGACGCGACGAGCACGAGACCGTGCGTACCGACGACGCGAAAGCTCACCCCGCTTGCGAGCTCGATGCTCTTTGCTTGAAGGATCAACAGCTCCGGGCCGCCGTTCTCCTGCGCGACGGCCTTGACCACGACGCCCGCGGGCAGCGGTGGATTTGCCACCATCGTGCCGGTGTCGAGCACCTGCGGTTGCGAGATCGTCCAGTCGAACGTGCTCGTCAGCGCTGCTTCATCAGTCGCCGCGACGTGCGCGACCTCGATCGTCACAGCCGCGTCGATATTGCTCCCGCCGCTCGCACCGTCGGGGTTCGGCTGATCGTCGTCGCTCGTGGCGGCACCGCCGCCCACCTGAAAGCCGCAACCGGCCACCAGCGCGAGCACGGGCAGAAAACGCATCGGAAGGTGATACCAGAGGCCGGCGCCTACTTGCGAGGTGCAACTGTCATCAGCATCTGCACCTGTGACTCGCGCACAGGAGGCGCTACGACGGGCTTGAGGCTGCTCCACCACGCCTGTGCGCGCGATTCGCTCCAGGTGTGCTCGGGTGGGATGCGAATGTGGCGCAGCATGCCGGCCAGGTGGCGTGCGTCCCGCGGCCGATCGTCCGCCTCTTTGGCGAGGCACGCGCGCAGGACATCCTCGAGCTCGGCGGGGAACCACTGATCGGTCTTCTCCACGAGTGGTGGTGGCTCTTCGTACATGTGGCGCCGCAACAGCGCTGCATCGCCACCCTCACGCAGAAACACCTCGTTACCCGTGAGGAGCCACCACGCGACGCAACCGAGTGAATAGAGATCCGCGCGTCCGTCGAGCTTCATGCCGAGAATTTGCTCGGGAGCCATGAAGCCCGGCGTACCGAGCATCGCGCCCATCTGCGTGAGCTTGGGCGTCTCCGTCATCAATGATTGCGCCGACGGACGCAGCACGCTCGCTTGCGCCATCTCGTCCTTGGACATCACGATGCCAAAGTCGAGCAGCTTGACGATGTCGACCTCGTCGGCCGCGCGCGAGATGAAGAGGTTCGGCGGCTTGATGTCGCGATGGAGGAGGCCCGCGTCGTGCGCTTCGGCGAGCGACTGACACGCTTGCAGCATCAGATGGATCACGCGCGCTGCGGATTGCGCGCCATCCTTGTGGACGAGCATCTCGAGGTCGATCCCGTCGAGCAGCTCCATCACGTAATAGAACGTGCCGTCGTCGGCGACGCCGTAGTCGAAGATCGCCGTCGTGTGGCGAGACCGCATCGACGCGAGAGTCTGCGCTTCACGGCGGAACCGCTCGCGGACCTCTTCGACGCCGGCGGGATCGACGAGCGCATCGGCGCGGATCAGCTTGATCGCTGCCGTGCGTGCGAGCAGGCGGTGCTCTGCGCGCCACACCTCTCCCATGCCGCCAGCCCCGAGCTTGGCGACCAGGCGATAACTGCCCAGCTCCTTCGCGCGCGCTTCCGCCGACCGCGCTTCTGCCTTGGACTTGGCGACGGCACGCCGCATGCGAACGAGGTTCCACGCGAGGACGAGCGCGAGGCCGACGGCGATGGCAAGAGCACCCGCGCTCGCGATCACGCTGCGGCGCACGAGCGACTGTGTGGGTCCCAAGAGCGTGCGCGTTGGAACGATCGTCGCGACGTACCAGTCGAGAGGAGCGGTGACACCAGCGCGTGTGCCACCGATCGGTGCGATCGACGTGAGATACGAACCGTCGTTGGCAGACAGCTCGACGAACGCGAGCTCGGTCGTTGCCGCGCGCTTGGTGAACCATGCGAGGAGAGCCGTGAGCGCGGGATCGTGCATGTCCTCCGCGCGCATCAGCTTGTCGCCGCTGGGCTTCCCGAGCTTGTCGGCAGCGGGGTAGGCGAGAAGAATGCCGTCGCGCGTGAAGACGACGGAGCGCGCTTGATCGAGGCCGGGCCGACCGACGTAGCTCGACAGCGCACCGACGTCGAAATCGACCGTGAGCACCGCGACGAGCTTGCCGTCGACGTAGAGCGGTTGCGCGCACGTGATGCCTGTCGACCACGAGTTGAAGAACGTGTACGGCTCGGACCAGACACGCGCCTTGGTCTTCTCGGCGAGCTGATAGAACGAGCGCTGCCGCGGGTCGTACGACGTGGTCTCGCGGCGCGCTTCGACGATATTCGCGCCGAACACCTTGTAGCGAATGTTCGTGGTGCCACCGGCCTCGATCGAGCTGCTCTGCGTCTCGACCTCGCCCTTGTCGGTGCGATACGCGCCGCGGAATTGCCCGTCGGGGAACGAGAGGCTCGCGTACGCGACGCCGGGGCGACCGACGATGAGATCGTGCAAGCGCACGAGCGTGTCGTCGAGGGGACGCGCGGGATCCGCGAGCACGTTCAGGCGATCGAGGATCGGCGCGGCTTGATCGAGTGCAAACGCGACCTGGCTCTGCACCGCGCTCGCTTGTTCCGAGAGCTGACGGCGGGCCATCGACTGCGACGCGCTGGACGTCGCTGCGCGCCCGACGAGCAGGATGCCGACACCGACCGCGATGACGAGCGCCGGAACCGTGATCAGAACGCCGAGCGGTGACGCGAGCGCGCGTGCGACTCGAAAGCGGCGCAGCTCATCCGTTCTCGTCACGCTCAGTCTCGCGATTCGTAGACGGTGCGCGACGGCAGCTCGAGCGCGGTGAGAAACCCGCCTTTACCGCACGCCGTATCGAGGCCGATGCACGCGGGGCCGGCCCACATGTCCGTCGGATCTTCGGGCGTGTGCGTCGAGAGCTCGTTCGGCAACGTGCGCGTGGTCGTGTGACCAAACACGACGAGCTTGCCGCGGTAGTTCTCGAAGAAGTCGCGATCACGGAGCCACAGCAGTGCACGCGGCGGCTTCACCTTGGACGGATGCGGGAACGCGTCGTCGGTGCGCTTGATGCCAGCGTGGACGTAGATCGCGTACTCGTCCTCGTGGAAGTAGGGCAGGTCGCGCATCCAGTTAATGACGTCCTCCGGAATGAACTTGCCCTCGATCATCTCGATGAGCTCGTCGTTCGTCGGCGTCTCGTCCTCGTCCGGAACCGGGAGCCCCTTGAACGAGCGGTAGCACTCGAGGCATCCGTTGCCGCGCGGCAGGATGAACTCGGGCCAGCCCTTGTCGAGGACCTGCACCCAGGCATCCTCGTGGTTGCCGCGCAGCGCGATGACCTTCGCCTTGCTGCGCTTCATCAGGCGACGGACCGTCGAGACGACCCCCGCTGAATCCGGGCCGCGATCGACGTAGTCGCCGAGGAACACCACGGTGTCGTCGGCGGTAAGAGTTGGCAAGCGTCCCAGGAGCTTCTCCAAGCTCGCGAGATCGCCATGGATATCGCCGATGGCGAAAGTACGGCCAGCCACGGGCGACATCGTAGTGTAGGAAACGCCCACGATCACGGCTCCAGATGTGGGTTCTGTCGACGAATTGCAGTGATCACACTCGTGTCGTTTCCACTCGTTGCGGTGGCACGACTCGTGGAATCATCGAGCGCATGAACCGCCGCGTGCTGCTCGGGTTGGCTCCGCTATGTCTCGCCGCCACTGCCTATGCGCAGGCGCCGGGCGAGTACGGGCCGTCCACTTACGCCCCCTCGCCCCCGCCCCCGCCGCCCGCCGCCCACTACTCGCGGTTCTCGATCGGCCTCAACTTCGCGGCCACCGAGGTCAAGTCTGACCAGTCAGATGACAAGGTTGGCTTCTCCGGCGTGTCGTTCGCGCTGCGCTACCGCGCGACGCCGCACCTCGAGCTCGAGGCGGAGTTCGGTGGTGGTCGCGAGTCGTCGCGCAATGGCGCCAGCGAGGACATGAGCACGAGCGAGCTCGCGATGGGCTTCGGCACGCTCGCCGCGCGATACCGCTTCAACCCGTGGGATCACTGGAACTGGTGGCTGCTCGCCGGCGTCGGTGCCACGACGATCGCTCCGCACGACGCGAGCGACCAGACGATCAGCGACTCGTACCGTGGCCACTTCGCGTACGGCGTCGGTATGGAGTACCGCTTCGTCCGCTTCGCGCTCCAGGCAGAGCTCCGCGGCTACGCTCTCGGCCAGACGGATCAGGAAATGGCGAATGACGCGGATCCGAAGCTCTCGGCCGGCAGCTTCTCGCTCGGCGGCAACTTCTACTTCTAGTCGTCGCGTCCTTTCGTTCAGGGCGCGTCGACGACAGCCTGCACGGCGGCAGCAGCGATGCGACCCCAGCGCGTGCGGTCCGAGAAGTCGGTCGTGTACGGCAGGTGAATGAAGCCCGCGCGACCGTGGCCGTCGAGCTGCGCGATGTCATTGAACATGACGTTGTTGCAGATGTAGCGGCCCGGATCCGTCGAGCGCACGGGCGCCTCGCCGATCTCCTGCAGCGCGCTGTCGATCGCGTCGAGCGGAAGCAGCGTCGGGCGCTCCGCGGGAGCCGCCTCGTCGATCGCCTGCGCCACGCGGATGATGCCGCGGTTGTCGGGCGCGCCGCCGGAGAGCTCGCCGGTGTCCTGCAGGTTGTACGCGGTCTGCTCGAGCGCGATGTCGTTGCCGCCCTGACCAAAGCTGATCACGTGTTGCGGCTGGCAGCGCGCGATCGCCTCGGTGACCTCGGCCGGTGCACGATCGTACTCGACGGGGAGCACGAGGCGCATGACCTGCGCGCCGCGCAGCGTGGACGCATCGAGCGCCATGACCGCGACGCCGGCGACATTCTCGTGCCAGCCATCCGCGGGGAACGGTTGGAAGCCGGTGATGAGCACCTTGGTGCCGTTCGGATCGCCCTCGTAGTTGCACGCGGCGACCGTCTTTCGGATCTGCGAGCGCGACGTGTTGCCGTTGGAGTACGCCTTGAGCTCGACCACGTCCTCGCGGTTCGGCAACAGATCGGAGACAGAGACGCTGATCAGCTGGCGCAGCGCGGTCGTCGTGCGCGTGGCCTTGCCGCTATCGAGCAGCTGTTGCAAGCGATCCGTGATCGCAACGTCGTTCGCCTCGAGGCGCTCGATGCCCTTCGCCTTCGGCAGCTCGATCGTGATGCGATCCGTATCGGCGAGCACGCCCGAACCGGGCGCGATGACGATGCCGAGGTGATTCGAGAACACCTCGACGTACTGGAGATCCACGACCGCGCCATTCGCGACATCGACGTCGAGATGCACGGCACCGCTCGCCGCGGCCAGGTTCACCGGCAGATCGAGCCAGCGATCGTACGCGCGCACGTTGCCGACCTTGAGCTCGCCCTTACCGAGCGCCGTACCCGAGGCGTCCTTCGCGTTGAACGTCACGACGCGGCCGCTGTGCGGAGCGGAGCGCACGCGGTAGCGAACGTTCGCGATCAGATCGCTGCCCGTCGCACCGTTCGGAAGCGTGATCGAGCAGCCGCTCTTGAGCTGGATGCCGCCATCGATCGCCGATCCACAGCCCGTGACCTTGCCGCCCGTGTCGGAGCCGTCGCTGGAATCCGCGCTGACGATCTTGCTGTTCAGCGGGTGACCCGCATCGTCGAACTTCCCGTTCATGAGGAAGTCGCGCAGCAGGCCTTCGTTCGGATCGCTCTCCACGGGAGCGCTCGGTTGTTCGGCGCAGCCCGCGAGCGTGCCGACCGCGAGGGTCGAGGTGGCGAGAAGTGCTGCGGCGGCGAACCGGCTGGAGAACGACATGGCTGTCCTCGGTAGAGCAGCCCCTGTGCCACGCCCCGTCTGCACCCCGACCATCTCGGTGCCGTCACATATGGTCACGTAGGGTCGCGGATGGTCGTGCATCCTCGCGAATCGCCACGCGTTGTCGGGGCGCTCGGTGGCGCGGGCAGCGCGGTGCATCGGGAGGCGCAGAACCAGCGACCGGCTACTCGGGTTGCCAGGCAGCTAGATCGCCAGGGTCCGATGACCAACTTCCGCCGCACTTCCGCCAACGTAGATCGCGCGATCGGCCCCAGTTTTTGATCCGACCCAAACCAAAAAAATCCGATCCGGTTCTCCACGCCACGCGCGAGCACGAACGTACGCGTCCGCGTCAGCGCACCCGTGCAGCGGTCCTCCGCGAACTGGTGCGCCGTGTGACGAGCACCAGGCCGTGACTGACAGGTGTGGGCGGAGCCGATGCCGAAGTCGGTCTGCCGTCTGCCGTAGATCCCACGCCTGTAAGACACGGGTTCTGCCTCGCACCGGACGCATCAGCTCGCCGCAGAGGCTGCGCAGCTGCGATGGCGAGGGCGCGTGTGCTCGTGCACGAGCGTGTGTTGGTGAGCTCGGAGCCCAGAAGTTTTTTTGACCATCCGGAACCAAGACTTGATCCGGGTGAGCCACACGACGCACGATCCTGAGGTGTGTGTCCGCGCAGGCGTACCCGCGTAGCTAGCTAGATTGCGGTGCAAAACCCCACCGCACGAAGGCCGAACTTCGTGGGGGGCCGTCCGCTGTGGCCGTCCAACCTCGTGGTTTCGCTCGGGCTAGCCGTGGCGCCCGATGGTCACCAGGTTGTTCGCGATGGCTGCCC
>DASYDE010000099.1:0-118712 GCA_036499725.1 Kofleriaceae bacterium | reverse complement strand
CGCGCGCGATTTGACGGCCGCCTCCTGACACGACGACATCGCCTGCTTGATCACCGGATGCGGCTCGATCGCCGTGCCGTCTGCCGGCGCCTGCGGCTTTCCGATCTCGCGCAGGTTGCTGATCATGTCGTTGAGGTGCATCGCCGACTCTTTGATGTCGTCGAGCGTCTGCGGGAGATCGACGAGGACCGACAGAATGCGCTTCTTCGTCTCGGGCGAGACCGATGACGTCGCGAGCGCTTGTTCGATCGCATCTGCGTCCTTGGCGAGCTCGCTCACGTGCTCGATGTTCACGAGCTGCGACATCAGCGGCTGGCGAAGATCGTGAACGAGCAGCGCGGCGATGCTGCCGAGCGTGGCGAGGCGCTCGGTCTCGATCAAACGTGTATGAACGGACTCGTTCTCGGTGCGGAAGCGGTGTGTCTGGCAGCCCCAGCGCACGACCTGCACGAGCTCCCCACGGTCGAACGGCTTGACGATGTAACGAACGACGAGGCCTTCGTTGATCGCCTTCAAGATCGGACCGATGTCCTGGTGCGCCGTCATCACCATCCGAACAACGCTCGGGTGACGCTCTTTGACGACGGCGAGAAGCTGATCGCCTTCCATGCCCGGCATGCGCATGTCGGTGACGATGACGGCGGGCTCGCGCGTCTGGAGAATCTCGAGCGCTTTCTCGCCCGAATCGGCGGTGATGACCTCGAACTCGCCCTTGGGCAACGACGCCTCGAACACGAGACGGTTGGGGCGCTCGTCGTCGACGTAGAGAACTAACGCGCGCTCTGGACCGGAGTTACTCATCGACGGGCTACGACGGGTTCGCTCGCGGTGGAGAGGACGGAGTCCCGCCCCGTGACGAGAGGCAAGCGCACGACGAACGCCGAACCGGAGCCGCGGTCCTGCACCTCGAGAGTGCCGCCGTGCTTGATGGCGACCTCACGAGACACCGGGAGACCGAGACCTGTACCGACACCCTGTTTCTTCGTCGTGAAGAATGGCTCGAAGATCTTCGAGCGCATGGGCACAGGGACGCCTGGTCCACTATCGGTCACGACGATCGATAGCATCCCTGCATCGATTTGCGAGGTGATCTCGAGCCAGCCGCCCTTGCCGGCAGCATGCGCTGCGTTCTCGAACAAGTTGGAAAAGACCTGCGCGAGCAGCGGCGGTGCCGCGTTGACCATCACGCGGTCGACCGTGCAGCGCACCTCGACACCCTCGAGCGTGTGCTTGTTGAGACCGAGCGCACGCGATACGACCGTGGACACATCGGTGGGTCGCAGGTCGAGCTTGGTCTCCTGATCGCGGAAGCCGAGCAGCTGGCGCGAGATCGTCTTGATCTGCTCGGCCGATTGCGCGGCGACGTCGAGCAACTCGCGGATGATGTCGCCACCGTCACCGAGGTCCGCTGGCAAGAGCTCCTTCAGCGGCTCGATCGCGTTGATCACACCGTTCGCCGGGTTGCGCAGCTCGTGCGCGAGACCAGACGTGAGGACACCCAGCGTAGACAACGACTCCGCACGCTGCAGACGCACGGCCATCTCGCGTTGGCGGAACTGCGAGCGAACGCGGGCCATCAGCTCGGCAGGGTCGAACGGCTTGGTCACGTAGTCGACGGCACCCGCGTCGAGGCCCGCGACGCGCGTTCCGAGATCCTTCATCGCCGACAGGATGATGATCGGAGAGAGGCGATCGTTGGAGACTTCGCGGAAGCGCTTTGCGAGCTCGATGCCGTCCATGATCGGCATGTCGACGTCGGTGATGAGGAGCTCGGGGTGATGTTGCTTCGCGAGCTCGAGCGCAGCCGCACCATCGTTCGCGATGCGCACGATGTATTCCTCGCCGAGCACGTCCGCGATCATCTCTGCGAGCCGCACGTCGTCCTCGGCGAGCAAGATCGTTCCCTTCGCGACATCGGTCGGTGCCGTGATCGCGCGCTGCTGGGTCGCGGCAGGCTTCACGTGTTCGACGAGCTTGAGCGGGATCTTGCCGGTCTTCTTCGGCTCCACGATCAGCGAAGCCGGCAGCCTCACGGTCATTTCGGTACCACCCGTGGCACGGCGCTGTGCCGACACGGAGCCGCCATGCAGCTCGGCGAGTTGCTTCACGAGCGAGAGACCGATGCCCGTACCGGAGATCTTGCGATCGTCACCGTCCGCGCGTTCGAAGCGCCCGAACAAGCGGCCCATCAGGTCCTCGCTGATGCCCTTGCCGTTATCGAGCACGCTCATGCGAATGCCGTCCGCATCCTGCGCGAGCTGGATCTCGATCGCGCCGCCCTTGGGCGTGTACTTCACCGCGTTGGAGACGAGGTTCGTGAGCACGCGCTCGATCGCCACCGGATCGACAGTCGCCGTCATCGGTACCGTCGACGAAGTCAGCGTCAGGAACGCCTCTTCCGTCGCGGGGGTCCATGCGGCCACGAGCTGCGCCACCATGGAATGCAGGTTCGTCGGCTCCGGCGCGAGGACGAGCTTGTCGACCTGCCCCGCAGCGAGGAGCAGTAGCTCGTCGACGAGCTTGAGCAGCTTGCTCGCAGACACGTTGATGGAGCCGAGCGCCAGCTTCGCGCGCGGATCGAGGACGGCAGCGGCGCGGCGTTCGATGTCGCGCACGGCGAGCATGACGATCGTCAGCGGCGTACGAATCTCGTGCGAGATATTGCCGAAGAACCGCTCGCGCGCCGCCTGCGCATCCTTCAACTCGGCGGTGCGCTGCTCGACCATCGTCTCGAGGCCACCGCGATACACGACGTTCTCGAGCGCGAGCGCGAGCGACGGAACGACGAAGTCGAGAAGCCCTTCACGTTCGGCGCTGTCGCTCCCCGTCGTCGCCGTCACGAGCAGCTCGCCGACGCGCGCACCTGCACGACCTTCGAGGACGCGATGCAGCACTGCCGCGCCGGAGTGAGTGCCGTGACTCGCGCGATTGTCGAGCGTCGCGAGCTTCACTTCGGCCCACGTGAAGCCGGCCTCCTCGACCATCGCGCGGGCGACGGTTTCGAGCATCTCGTCGACGGCAGTATCGCGCTGGACGAGCTGGTTGATCGAGTGTGCAGTCCGCAACTGCGTCGCTTGGCGATCGAGCTTCATCTGTGCGCTCTCGAGCTCGTGAAAGCGTTCGATCAGCGTCTCGTGCGCGGCCTTGAGCTCCTTGGCGGCATCGCGACGGAGGAACGGCCTGGAGAGCAGACGCCAGATGCGCTTGAGGAGCGGCGCATTTCCCTGCGCGACGACAACATGAAAGCGAGCGCCATTGGGCAGCTCCTCGAACGTGATCTTTGACCGCGGATAGCCCAGCAACACGGGCATCTCTTCCATGTTGCCCTTGCTCACCAGGTGAAACGACGGGCAGACCTCGTAGCCATCGGGCAGCGTGAGATCGAGCAGGAACTCGTTCGGTCCTAGATCGCGATGCGACGGCGTGATGCACGTGAACATCTGATTGCCGACGCCGTTCTTCGGCGTGTTGAGCCAGCGATAAAAGTCCATCGGGCTCATCGCGAGACGAGCGACGAGGAACGCGAACTTCATGCCCGGGTTGCGCATGTGCCGGCGCCCCATCTCGACCCAGTCGTCGTCCGGGAAGTAGGGCGTCATCTCCTTCTGGAGACGGCACATCTCGGCCCAGTCGATGCGGCCCTTGGGGTCGAGCATCGCCTCGTAAGACAACCCCGCCTTTGCGCAGATCTCGCGCGGGGAGGCTCCCCGCTTCTCGAGCTCTTTCCAGAACATCTGGAACGGTTTTGTCGAGACTTCCTTCACAACCCCACGCGGGACGTCAATTCGACCACACCCCGGCTGTATTGAGCATGCGTTGGGCTGCTAGACCAGGGTCACACCAACAAGTACCCGGTATGTATGTGGATCTCGTCAGCGTCCCCAACGGAAGCACATCGACGACCACGTCTCGCCGACACCGCCGGTGAACGTCGTCAGAAGCATACCGTCGCGCAGCATGCCCTCCTTCTCGGCGATCGAGAGGATGAGCGGAATGTTCACGCTGCCCAGGTGGCCGAATGCGGAGAACGTCGACAGCGTCTGCGCGCGATCGAGGCCCGCGTGCTTCTTGGTAACGTCGGCGAGCCACACCGTGCCCTGATGCGACGCGTAGAAGTCGATGTCGGTCGGCTGAAGGCCCGCCGCCGAGATCGACGCGTGGATGGCATCCCGCGCGCGATCCGCGAGCCCCATCAGCATGGTGCGCGTGTGCGAGCGATCGGCGGAGTGCAGCGTGTTCTGGCCCTGGTCCCACCAGTGCTTGCCGGGAATGCCGATCACGAGCGCGTTGGACGCCGTGCCATCGGTGTGATGGATCGCGGAGAGAATTCCGCGGCCTTCCGAGACGGGACCGAACACGACCGCTGCCGCACCATCACCCCACCACGCCGAGTCAGGCTCCGCGGAATCGACGACGCGCGTCGTGCCGCAGCCAACAACGGAGAGGACGTTGCGCGCCTGTCCGCTCGCGATCAGCGCCTTTGCCATCGTGGCGTGCATCGCGAATCCATTGCAGGCGACGCTCGTCATGATCGCCATGCACCGCGCTGGAAGCTCCAGTGCCTTGTGGACGACGGCGGCGCAGTTCACGAGGAGCTGCTCGGGGACCATCGTCTCGGTGAGGATCACGTCGATCTCGTCGGGGCGTAGACCGGCGCGTTGAATCGCTTCGCGTGCGGCGCGCGTCTCCGCCTCGTGAATGCTCATATCGCCGAGCGTGTGACGCTTCCGAGCCCCGCGGAATGGATCCTTCGCGTACGCCGTCATCGCTTCGATCGTGAGACGAGCGCCGTCGCTGATGTCCGTCGGCAGCGCATCACCACGCGTCACCCGCGCGGCCATGCGCTCGGTCCACTCGTCGACCGTGGCGCGCGACCAGAACTCGTTGGTGCGAACGGTCGGAGGAATGTAAGTGCCGACGGAGAGGATGCCGATGGAGGTCATGGTGAGTCCTTAGCGACGAGAGAACGCGATCGGGAGATTGTGAACACTGCGCACGAAGTTGGTCTTGCCGGTGACCATCGGGCCATTTGGCTCGATGCGATGAACGCGCGAGAGCAGCTCGCGAAACAGGTGGTTCGCCTCCATGCGCGCGAGCGGGGCGCCGAGGCAGAAGTGCGTGCCGTGGCCAAACGCGAGGTGGTGGTTCGGCGAGCGCGTGATGTCGAACGTGTCGGGATTCGCGAACAGCGCTTCGTCGCGATTTGCCGACGGGAAGAACACGACGACCTTGTCGCCCTCTTTGATCTTGGTACCCGCGAGCTCCGTGTCCTGCGTCGCAGTGCGACGGAACTGGATGACGACGGTCTCGTAGCGGAGCATCTCCTCGACGGCGCCCGCGATCATCGACGGGTCGGCCTGCACCTGCGCGAGCGCTTGCGGATGGCGCATCAGCGTATCGAGCCCGTAGCAAAGCACCGAGCGCGTCGTATCCGCACCCGCGTTGAACAGCAGCATGAAGAAGCCCTGGAACTGGCTGTCCGTCAGCTTCTCGCCGTCGATCTCCGCTTCGAGCAGATCGTCGACAAGGTTCTCGCTCGGCGTCGTGCGTGTCTGGGTTCTCCGCCGCGCGGCGAGCTCGGAGGCATATGCGCGCATCTCGTTGGCGGCGGCCATGCTCGCCTTCATCGCGATAACGCGGTCCTCGCTGATCGACGCGAACATGCGATTCGTCAGATCGTAGAGATGCGCTCGATCCTGCTCGGGGACACCGAGGATCTCGCAGATCACGAACAGCGGCAGCGAGCCCGCCACGTCCGTCGCGAAGTCACACGCGCCGCGGTCGATGATGTTGTCGACGAGCGTCTTCACGTACGCGCTGACGCGTTCTTCGAGCAGGCCGACGCGCTTGGGCGCGAACACGTGGTTCGTCAGCTTCCGCAGCTTCGTATGATGCGGCGGATCGCTGTTCATCATGTTCTCGCGGATCTTCTCGAGAAACTCGGGCGGCAGATCCTCGAGCCGAGCGCCGGCGCGGTGCGACGAGAACAGCGCCGGCGTGCGCAGCACGTGAACGATGTCCGCGTGCCGCGTGACCGCCCAGAAGCCTGGTCCCTTGGTCTCGGCCTGCCACGATACGGGAGCGTTCGCGCGCAGATCGCGGAACACGTCGTGCGGGATGCCGTTCGCGTAGGTCTCGGGGCTGGCGAGGTCGATCACGAGTTGGCCCTGATCAGTTCGGGAGGTGCTTGTCGAACGACTTCGGCTCGATGCCGAACGCGTTGATGTTGGGAGCAGCCTGATTGTTCATCGCCGCGACACGGTCGATCTTCGGCATGTGGATATCACCGTCGATGGCGACGTCGATCACCACGGGGCCTGCGTAGTTGGCGACGATCTCGTCGACGGCATCGAGCTCCTCGAGGGATTCGACGCGCACCGAGACCGCACCGAGACCACGCGCCACGAGGCACACGTCGAGCGGGTTCGTCGCGTAGGACGGCTGGCGGCCGTAGACCGTCTTGTGACCGTCCTCGACCATGCCGAGCTTCTCGTCGTTGAACACGAAGACGCGGATGGGCAGCTTCTCTTGCACGGCCGTCGCGATCTCGAACGCGTTCATCGCGAAACAACCGTCACCGACAATCGCGGCGACTTTGCGGCCCGGATTTGCGAGTTGCGCGCCGAGCGCGGCGCCGATCGACTGGCCCATGGAGCCGAGGCCGGTCATCACGAGGAACGAGTCAGGCTGGTTGATCTTCAGGTAGTGCGTCGCGAACATGAAGTGCTCGCCAGAATCGACGGTGTAGATCGTGTTGCCGGGGAGCAGCGACTGCAGCTTCTCGATCGCGTGGTGCGACGCGATGCGGTTCGGCACCGCCTGCTTCTCGATCTCGTGGCGGACGACGCCGGCGCGAACGGACGGAGTGGCGCCCTCCACGAAGGAGTCGCCGAGGCGCTCGGCGAGGCCACCGAGGAAGTCCTTCGCCGACGCGACGATCGCGTGGGTTGGAGAGTACGAACGACCGACTTGCTTCGCGTCGATGTCGACGTGGATGAACGATGCAGCCTGGAGCAGCGGCGAGAACCCGTCCGTGGACAGATCGCCCAGCGAAGTTCCGATGCAGACAATCGCGTCGCAGCCCTGCTGCAGATAGCGACGCGTCGACGGGTGACCGCCAAGGCCGAGCACGCCGAGCGCGAGCCGGTGGTTCTCGGGGAAGACTCCCTTGCCCTTCGGCGTCGTCGCGACGGGGCAGCGCAGGCGCTCTGCGACGGCGATGAGGCGCTGCGGCGCCGAGTTTCCGCGCACGCCCGAACCGGCGAGGATCAGCGGACGCTTCGCGTTCTTGAGGATCTCCGCGATCTCGTCGATGTGCTCGGGGGCGACGATGCCGCCCATCGTGATCGAGCCACCGATGCGCGGTGGCGTGAGCTTGGCGGTCGTCACGTCGATGGGCAGCGTCATCACGACGGGGCCCGGGCGACCCGACGTGGCCGTGACGATGGCGCGACGGAGGAGATGCGGCAGCGCAGACGCGCGCGGCACTTCGACAGCAAGCTTGGTCACGTGGCGCGCCATCTCGACGATCTGTAAGCCGTGCGACGAGCCGTCCTGAAGGACACCCTTGCCGTGAGCAGCTCGCGGCACCTCACCGACGAGGAGCAACACGGGCACGCCGTCGCACCACGCGGTGCCGAGGCCCGTCATCGAGTTGAGAACGCCGGGCCCCGACGTGACCGCGACGACAGCGAGCTTGCCCGTGGCGCGAGCATGAGCGGCGGCGGCGAACATCGCGCCGGCCTCGTGACGCGTCGTGATGACGCGAATCTTGGAATCGATCAGAGCGTCATGGATCGGCGAGATCGCACCACCGGGAAGACCGAACACGACGTCGACGCCGGCATCCTCGAGCATACGGACCATGAGATCGGCCGCGCGCATCTGCACGGGCTCGGTCGAGTCTGCGGCGATCGTCGCCTCGTCGAGCTTCGGTAGCGGAATCGGGCCCGAACCTTCGGCGACGGCAGGCGGCGCGAGCGAGAGGAGCGAGACCAGATCGACGGGCTTGTTGAGCGTGCCCTTCGCACCGGCAGCGATCGCGTTCGCTTCGAGCTCGAGCGTCACGGCAGCCGAAGCGAGCATGATGTCGACGTCGCGCGTGACAGGGTTCGCCTTGAGGCGGCGTGTCGCTTCCACACCATCGAGGCCCGGCATGAAGACGTCCATGATCACGAGGTCGGGCTTGTTCGCAGCGATCTGCAGCATCGCGTCGATCGCGTTATCGACGACCTTGAGCTCGACGTTCTCGTACTTGCGCAGAGCTCGCTCGATCGCGCGGAGCTGAAGGACGTCGTCGTCGACGACAAGAATTCGGCGCGGGATGACTCGCGTTGTCTCGGAACCCGACACCGCCCCCGCACCCTTTGACGACACGCGATCGACTACTGCTGACGACATAAGACGCGCCTAATACTGCCGAGGCTCGACTTCGTCGAAGGAAATCTTCGGCGGCGACCTAGCGCGGACCTGTATCGGCCGTCCCTGCCTCTCGTGTAGGCGTTAAATTACTTGGTACGCGCAGCTACGCGCCTACGTACGGCAGATCGCAATTCGCCGAGATCACACGGCTTCTCGAAGCATAGGTTGGTGATTCGCTCCAGGAATTGCTGGGACGCAGGCGTGAATGCACCGCCGGTAATGAAAATCATCTCGTCTGCAATCTCGGGCCAACTGTCGCGGATCGCTGCATGGAGCTCCGCACCCGTCATGTGAGGCATCATCAGATCGCACAGGATGACATCGTAACGTTCGCCAGCCTGGAGGCGCGCGAGCGCGTCGCGACCATCGTTCACGACCGTGACGTCGTGCTCGACCGTGAACATGCGGCGGAGCGAGCTGGTGAACAGCGTGTCGTCGTCGACGATCAGCATGGTGCCGCGGCGCACGTGCGGAACTTTGGGCTCCTTGCTCTTGGTGCGGCGGCGCGGCGCATCGGCCGTCGGCGGCAACGCGATCATGAACGAGGTGCCCTTGCCGACTTCACTCGCGAAGGTGACGTCACCACCGAGGGAGCGCACGGTGCCGTGAACGATGGAGAGGCCGAGGCCCGTTCCCTGCCCGACCGCCTTCGTGGTGAAGAACGGGTCGAAGATGCGCGGCTGCGCGTCCTCCGCGATGCCGCCACCGTTGTCGGTGACCTGGATCACCACCCAGCCGGCGTCGTCGGTTCGCGTGCTGACGCGGACTTCGTTGTGCGTCGCGTCGCCATCCGTAAATGCCTCGGCGGCGTTCACGAGCAGGTTCAGGAACACGTGACCGAGGCGCGCCTCGTTCGCCATCACGTGAGGAATTGCCCCGAGAGATTTTACGAGCCGCGCGCGCTGCCGGATCTCGTGGTTCGCCAGCGTGATGGCGAGCTCCATGATGCGGTTGATGTCGACGGGATTCCGCGTGTCGTCCTCGACGCGCGAGAACGCACCGAGACCGCGCACGATGGTGCGAATGCGTTCGACGGCTTGCCGCGCATCGCGAACGTCAGCGTCTTTATATTTCTCGGCGAGCATCTCGACGCTGGCACTGACCGTCGCGAGCGGATTGTTGATCTCGTGCGCGACGCCACCGGCGAGCGTGCCGACGGACATCATGCGATCCGAGAACACCTGCCGCGCCTGCACCTCTTTGGTCTCGGTAACGTCCTGATCGACGCCGACGATCCACTCGAGGGCGCCGTCCGCACCGAGGATCGGCCGGAGACGCGCCTGGAGCGTGCGGATGTCGCCGCTCGGCCGAACGATGCGGTACTCGCACGTGACCGGATAGGTCTCCTTGCGCGATCGCGAGAACCACGACTTCGCGGTGCTCAGGTCATCCGGATGGACATGTGACAGCCACGCTTCGAAGCTCGGCGGCATCTCGCCGGGAACGCGACCGATGATCTGATAGAGCTCGTCCGACCAGTAGAGCTGATTCGTACGGACATTCCACTCCCACACCCCGACGTGAACGAGAGCCTGAAGCTCGCCGAGCAGCCGCTGCGTGCGGTCCGGGTTCGCTTCGGACGTCATGTCAGGACAACCACCACGAAGGCATTACTACAACCCTCGCCCATTCAGGATCCCAAAGCAACCGCTTCATCTTCATGAAGCCGACTTCACAAGGTGCAAAACGCAGCACGTCTACTCGTGGAGAACTGTGCGAACTCGCTCGGCGAACCACGTGTAGCGGCGTTTTGCATCGGCATTGCGAACGGCGAGCTCGACGGCACGCTTTGTCCCGACGAGGACGACGAGCTTCTTGCCGCGGGTCACGCCGGTGTAGAGCAAGCTGCGCTGGAGCATCATGTAGTGCTGCGTGACCAAGGGGATCACGACGGCCGCATACTCGGAGCCCTGGCTCTTGTGCACGCTGACCGCGTACGCGAGCACGAGTTGATCGAGCTCCGCACGTTCGTACGGAACAACCCGCCCGTCGAAGTCGACGTTCACGAGATGCTCCTCCGTGTTGATCGACGTGATGACGCCGATGTCGCCGTTGAACACACTCCGGTCGTAGTCGTTCTTGAGCTGCATCACCTTGTCGCCGTGGCGATACACGCGATCACCGCGCGTCAGCTCCGTCTTGCCGGCGGGCGGATTCAATCTCGCCTGAAGAGCCGCGTTCATCGCCGCGGTGCCGGTCTCGCCGCGATGCATCGGCGAGAGAACCTGAACATCCGTGACCGGATCGAAGCCCCACCGCGCGGGGATGCGCTGCGCGACGAGCTCGACGATCGTGTCGCGCGCGGCGTCGGGCTCGTCGCGCGAGATGAAGTAGAAGTCGCTCGTCGATCCCTGTGGAGCCTCGAGATCCGGCAGCTCGCCGTGGTTGATGCGGTGCGCCGACAAGACGATCTTGCTCTCCGCGGCTTGGCGGAAGATCTCCGTCAGCCTGATCACGGTGAGCGCGCCGCACTCGATGCAATCGTGCAAGACAGCGCCCGCACCGACGGACGGGAGCTGATCGACATCGCCCACGAGCACCAGCTGCGCGCCGGGACGGATCGCGGTGAGCAACGCCTTGAACAACCGCGCATCCACCATCGAGGCCTCGTCGATGACGACGAGATCCGCTTCGAGTGGATCCTCGCCATTTTTCACGAACCCGCCCGCCTGCGGCTGGTACTCGAGCAAGCGGTGGATGGTGGTCGCTTCGTGCGCCGTGGCTTCACCGAGGCGCTTGGCCGCGCGACCCGTCGGAGCGGCGAGCGAGACGCGACGATGCGTGAGCTTGGCGAGGTGCACGATCGCTTTGACGATCGTCGTCTTGCCGACGCCGGGGCCGCCGGTGATCACGACGGCCTTGTCGACGAGCGCCGCTTCGACAGCCTTGTGTTGCTGCTGCGCGAGCTTCACGCCCGTGACAGCTTCGAACGCGTGAATCGCCGCGTGGACGTCGAGAGCCATCGCGCGTGCCGGCGTGCGCGAGATCTCCGCGAGCAGGATCGCCGCCTTCTGCTCCGCTTCGTACGCGTCGAGCAACGACGTACACGGACCGCGATCACCGAGGGTCTCGCGGATGATGCGCGCGCCCAGCTCCAGCGCGCCGAGCCGCGGCGTGATCGCATCGTGATTGATCCCGAGCAGCTGCGCGGTCGCTTCGATGAGCTCGACATCGGGCAGGTGCATGTGGCCGTCGTCGTTGGCCGTCTGTAGCGCGTGCAGAATGCCGGCCTCGACCCGTTCTGGAGCATCGCGCGCGATCCCTAGCTTCTGCGCGATCGCATCCGCGCTGCGAAAACCGATGCCCCAGATGTCGCTCGCCAGGCGATACGGATTGGCCTTCACGATCGCGATGGCGTCCTTGCCGTAGCGCTTCACGATGCGTGCGGCGAATGCCGGGCTCACCCCCGCGCCGCGGAGAAACACCATCACGTCCTCGACGTGACTCTGCGCCGCGATCGCCCCCGCGATCTCCTTGGCGCGCGCAGTACCGATGCCTGGTACTTCGACGAGCCGATGCGGCGCGCTCTTGATCACGTCGAGCGTTTCGGCGCCAAACGTCGCGACGATCCGCTTGGCATACGCTGGGCCGATGCCGGCGATGAAGCCACCGCCGAGATACTTCTCGATCGCGTACGGCGTCTTGGGAAAGCTCTGCTCGTACGAGGTGAACTTGAACTGCCGTCCCCACTTCTTGTCGTCGACCCACTGCCCCTTCAACTTGAGCGGCGTGCCCTCGGGGATCTCGACGAACTGGCCGACGATGGTGACCGGGAGCTTGCCCTGCGACGGCTGAAACCGCGCGATCGTGAACCCGTTCTCGTCGTTCTTGAACGAGATGCGCTCGAGCGTGCCGTCGAGCGTGACTTCGGGATCTCCCGCCATCGCGCGCCTACCCTAACACCGCGGTCAGACTATTTTTTGGGCTGATACGTCGAGCGGATCTGATCCACGATCGGCAGCAGCTGGTCGACGAGATCGTCGCGCCGCTCCACTTCCGTTGCGAGCTCTTCGATGATCGAACCGACCATCACGAGCGTCTTGTCGTCGAGGACGCCGAGCCACTCGCGCGCTGCGGCCAAGATCGCTCGCCGGCGATCGATCGGCCCACTGCTCGTCGGCAGTTTCTCGGGAACGGTGTCTTCGAGCTTGAGCTCCGGGATCGTCGGTGGACGACCGCGCTTCACTTTGCGCAGGCGCTCGAGCTCGAGCTCGCGTTCCTTCAACGTCCGCTGGATCTGCTCCAGCTCGTGCTGCAACGCGACGGCGCGGTGGTGAACCGCATCGGAGTCGTCGCGATACGCCATCGATCCGATGATAGCACCTACCGCTGCGCGAGCTGCTGCAACGCGTAGTCACTGCCCTTCGTCTTCTTGTCGACGAAGTGACGCGTCACACCGAGGATCAGCTGCTTCTGGTCGAACCCGCCATCCATGATCGGCAGGCGTGTCGAGGCCATGTCCAGGTCGCCACGGTCGATCACCGCGAATTCAGCGAACAGATCCCAGTCGTCCGTCACCATGACGCTGCCGCCCAGGCGGAAATCGAGGCGCGGCTTCGCATCGAACGCGACGCTGGTCGTCGGATCGACGCCGTGGTCGTACACCGGCACCGCATAGCTGACGCCCATCCACGTGCCGCAGATCCCGTGCGGTTCGCGCCACAACACCGACGCGCTCGCTGCCACTTCACCGACAAAGCCGCCCTTCGTATCCGGCGCGCTCAGCGTCACTCCGTCGACGCTCGCGCCGAGGCCGTACAGCACCATCTCCATGATCTCTTTGCGGTAGCCGATGCCGAGCGACTGACGCGTGTAGGTGCCGTCGTGCCCCAGCAGCGGGCCGATCTCGCCGCCCGCTTCGAGCGCGAGCCGCCGTCCGATGCCGAAACGCGCACCCACCGAGGCGTGCTGGAACACATCCTCGTCGGTGTACGCCGGTTGTTTCGGCAGCAGCGTCACGGCGCCGGAGAGCTCGAACCACCGGCGCACCGCGACGCGCGCCGAGAGATCGAACAGCCCCACATCCGTGAAGTGCAGCGACTGCTTTCCAAGCGCGCCGCCGTCCGACGTCACGAACCGCATCTGGCCCGTCAGCTCCATGCCGGCAGGCAGGGTGACGTAGTCCTGACCGACGCCGCGCGAGGATCCTCCGTCGGCGGTCCCTGCCGTGAGCTGGATCGTCTCGGCGTACGAGCGTTCCATCGCTGGCTCGGCCTTCTCGACCGCCTCCTCCGGCTTCACCTCCACGACCGCTGGCTCTACCGTCGTCGTGGGGTTGGCGGCCGGAGCGTCGGGGGCCGTCTGTGCTGCTGCAACAGAACCCAAGGCGGAGACCACGAGAAGTGTCGCGAGGCGCTTCATTCCTTCCATCAACGCCTAAACGCCGGGCGCGATCTAATGGCGCATCCTTTTTTGGTCTGCTACCGGCGCCCAGCTAGTAGCCGCGCGTGATCGTGATGCCGCGCCCTCTCAGCGCGACCAGTTCCTCCTCCGGCACGGGCATCTGCGGGTCGAGCTGCAGCTCGCGCAGGTTCGGCAGCCGCTCGATCCCGGCGAGGGTGTGGATATCGAATTCCTCGGTCTCGCCGTCCCACTGCGGCCATACGACGTGCTCCATGTGCATCCCTCCACCTGACCACGCGAGCCGCTCGATCGACGCCAGCTGCTCGGCCGTGAACGGATACGCGGTGAGGCGCGCGTACAGCTCTTCGTCGAGCTCGTATTCATCGGCGACCTCGAGCCTGGGAAGCACGAGGACGCCGCTGTGGTGCAGCGCCTCGAGAACAGCGAGAGCGAGGTTCGGATCGGCGAAGTGAGGGGTCGAGGCAGGCGGCGGGAGCTGCTCGATTCCCGACGTCTTCGGCGCGGGCTCGATCGACGGAGACACACCCATCTCCGCGCATTCGCGCAGCGTGCGCTCGAGCGTGGTGACGTTGAACGACCCGATGTGGGCGTTCGGAGGATCGACATCACCGCGGTGGATCTCGAGATAGTCGGGCACGACATCAGGCAGGTCGCGCGTCATCGAGATCGTGACGTGGACTTTCTCCGTGTCGTGCGCGAGGCCGTGCAGCGCGAGGGCGGTCGTGTGCGACATCAACACGCGATTGTTCCCGCACCGCAGCCACGCGCAGAACCAGCGCTCCTCGCGCGGAGGCGCCTGCTCGATCATCGTCAGGCGCATCACCGCATCGTCAACCTCGGCGCAGACACCGCGCGCGATGGACTCGGCGCGCAGCTCCGGCGTGAACCCGCGCTCCACCGCATCCGCGATCGAAAAATAGCCGCCGTAGGACACCAGTCGGCTGTACATGCGCTGGAAGTGCTCGTCCCACTCCTCGTCGGTCACGTGCGTGCAGATCGCTGAGAGCCGTCGACGTATTCCACGGCGTCCGCGCAGGTCAGGCTCTCGTACCCGACGCGCGAGTCATCATCCGTGAACACCTCGGGGCACTCCTGCAGGCAGCGCGAGCGATCCGCTTCGGGGTGACCCGACTTGCACTCGATGTAGTGATCGCAGACGCCGGCGCACGTCCCCGTCAGCTGATTGCCCGTGCGACCGCGCGGGCCGGTGGTCGCGCACGCAGTGATGGAAGCCGCGACCGCGATGCCGAGAACGAGTCCTTTGATCACGTCGTGCCTCCATGCCGACCCGCGCCGGCGGTGAATCGTGCTGCGCCCTGGATCGCCTCGACAAGCGCCGTGGCCCCGAGCTGCGTCTCCTGGAGGAGCGCGGCCGGAAGATCGAGGTCGTGCTGGAGGTACGCGCTCGTGCGATCCGCGCGAAGCGCGCCCTGCGGGAGTGCGGCGAGCTCCGCGGCGAGCTGTTGGGCAGCGGCGAGCGAGGTCCCCGTCGGCACCACGCGGTTCACGAGGCCAAACGAGAGCGCTTCCTGCGCGGAGACGGCGCGGCCCGTGAGGATGAGATCGAGCGCGCGGGACAGGCCGATCAGGCGCGGCAGACGGATGGTTCCGCCGTCGATGAGCGGCACACCGAAGCGCCGGCAGAACACGCCGAGGATCGCGTCCTCGTCGGCGACGCGCATGTCGCACCACAGCGCGAGCTCGAGGCCGCCGGCGACCGCGTGCCCGCTGATCGCCGCGATGACCGGCTTACCGAGAAGCATGCGCGACGGGCCCATGGGGCCATCACCGTCGGGAGCGACGCGGTTTGGCGTGCCCGCGGCCATCGCCTTGAGGTCCGCGCCCGCGCAGAACGTGCCGTGATCACCGGCGAGAACGGCGACCCGGGCGTCGGTGTCCTTGTCGAACGCCCGGAACGCGGCCGCGAGCGCTTCGGCGGTGTCGCGATCGACGGCGTTCTTGGCCGCCCGGCGATCGATGATCACCGTCGTCACGTGCCCGCTCCGCTCGGTGCGAATCATCGGGCGCCAGTCTACCGCACGACCACGGTTGGCATAGAGTGATCGGCAATGGCTGGCTGCAAGCGGATCGGAGTTCTCTCCAGCGGCGGAGATGCCCCCGGCATGAATGCCGCCATTCGCGCCGTCGCGCTCGTAGGGCGTTCTCTGGGAGCCGACATCATCGGCATCGAGCGCGGCTACAAGGGCCTCCTCGACGACGCGTTCGTCCCGCTCATGCCGAGCGACGTGCAACAGATTCTGAGAGAGGGCGGCACGATCCTCGGCTCCGCGCGGTGCAAGGAATTCCACCAGCGCGAGGTCCGCGACAAGGCGCGCACGATCCTCGCGAACCGCGGCGTCGACGGGCTCGTCGTCATCGGCGGCAACGGTTCACTCACGGGCGCACACCACCTCGCGGATCCCGGCGAGCTGAACGGGCAAGTGCTGAAGGTGATCGGCATCCCCGCCTCGATCGATAACGACCTCGGTCTGACAGGCATGTGCATCGGTGTCGATACGGCGATGAACACGATCGTCGAAGCAGTCGACAAGATCGCCGATACAGCAACGGCCCACGACCGCACGTTCATCATCGAAGTGATGGGCCGCGACTGCGGCTACCTCGCGATGACGTCGGCGATCGCCGTCGGTGCAGACCTCGCGCTGTTCCCCGAAGCGGGCAAGCCGGAGTCAGCGGTCGTGGATCAGGTCGTCAACACGATCCTCACGGTGCGCAGCCGTGCGCGCAAATCTCGCCGCGTGATCATCATCAAGGCGGAGGGCGTGTCGGTGAACACCGAGCGCTTGAAAGAGGCCGTCGACGCGCGGCTCCGGGACAGGCTGCCCGGCGGAGAGGGCTCCGGCATCGAGACGCGCGTGACCGTGCTCGGCCACGTCGTGCGCGGCGGTCGCCCGTCGGCGCAAGATCGCTTGATGGCGAGCCGCCTCGGCAACGTCGCCGTGCGCGCGCTCGTCGCGGGCGAGAACTTGAAGATGGCAGCGTGGATGCCGCCCACGGAGGTCCCCGAGGACGTCGGGTATGCGTCGCCCGCAGATCCCAAGATCTGGCTCGTCGATCTGAGCGCGGTGCTCGTGGAGACCGAGAATCTGATCAAGGGCCGCAGTCCGCTGACCCGCTGGCGCGCCGGCGCCTTCGACGAGATCGGAGACGCGCTGCTCCTGTGATCCGCCCGAGCGATGAAGAGCTGTACTCGCTGTTCGAACGCTCGCCCGTCGGCATGTATATCGCGACGATCGCGGGCGACGTGCGTTACGCGAATCCCGCGCTCGGCGGGCTGCTCGGGTATTCGCCCCGCGAGTTGCTCAAGCTGAACCTGAGGACCGACGTGCCCGCCGATGCGAACGGCGTGATCGACGGAGCGACGGTCCGCTGGCGGCATCGCGATGGTCGTCTGCTCACGCTCAAGGTCTACGGTAAGATCACCGGCGAGCCCGACGCGCGCATGATCGAAGCGTCGGTGCTCGATGTCACCGCGAGCGATCAACAGCGCGAGAACCTCGAGTCGACGGCGGCGACGCTCGATGTCGTGGTGGCTCAGGTCCGCGCCGTGTGGTGGCTCGCCGACCACGAGCTGCGCGTCGTGCGTGAGGGTGGCCGCCTCGAGAACCTCGGCATCGTCAACGACCACGTCAAACGCACGCTCCCCGAGATCGAGCAGCTGACCGGCTATTCGATGAAGCTCGCGATCGATGCACACCGTCGCGCATTCGCCGGCGAGATCGTTCGCTACACGAGCGGCTTTGGCGAGCGCATCCTGGAGAACACGATCGCGCCGTTCCACGACGGAGGCGAGATCAAGTACGTCATCGGCACCTCGGTCGACGTGACGATGGCGCGCGCGTACGAGCAGCGCATGATCGACGCGCAGCGCGCGGAGAGTATCGGCGTGCTCGCGGGTGGGCTCGCGCACGACTTCAACAACCTGCTCGTCGCGATTCTTGGCAACGCCGATCTCGGCCTGCGCGACGTCAAACCGGGTGCACCGGGCCGCAGCTCCCTCGAGAACGTTCGCCAGGCAGGCCTGCGCGCGGCCGAGCTTGTCAACCAGTTGCTCGCGTACGCAGGTCACGGCAGCGTGTCCAAGGAGCGCGTCGCGCCCGCGCCGATCGTCGAAGAGCTGCTGCGAATCAGCGCGCCGCAGATGCCATCGAATATCAGCGTTCGCGTCGATCTCCCCGTCCATCTCGCACTGCGCGGTGATTCATCCGCGTTTGGTCAGGTCGTGATGAACCTGATCACGAACGCGCGCGACGCACTCGGCGACACCGGTGGAACGATCTGGATCGGCGGCATGCTCGATGCGTTCGACGGCAAAGTGCACGAGGGTGATGTGCTCACGCCCTCCGCGGGTTCGTACGTGGTGATCGAAGTCTCCGACGATGGACCGGGCATGTCGTTGGAGACGCGCCGCAAAGCGTTCGATCCGTTCTTCACGACCAAGACGACGGGGCACGGCCTCGGTCTCGCGGCGGTGCTCGGCATCGTTCGCGCGCACGGAGGAGGTCTGCGCCTGCACTCCATGCCCGGCGGCGGCACGACGATCCAGATCGCGTGGCCCGCGACGTCGACACCGTTCGCGCAAACGTCCGTCTCTCCGCCCGCGCGCGTGATCCTCGTGATCGATGACGAGGACATGGTTCGCGACGTGCTCGGTCGCATGCTCGAGGATCTCGGCTACGGCGCGCTCACGGCGTCAGATGGCCCCAGCGGCCTCGCGATCGCGGACGCAGAGAAGCTAGATGCCGTGCTCGTCGATCTGACGATGCCGCGCATGTCGGGCGCCGAAGTCGTGGCCGCGCTTCGCAAGACTCAGCCCACGCTCCCCATCATCTTATGTACGGGCTTTGACCGCTCGGGCCACGGTCCAGTCGCTGCCGACGCGTACTTGCCGAAGCCGTTTCGCATGGAGGCGCTCGAACAGATCCTGGAAAAGCTAGTCCCGCTGCCGAAGTAGCCGGTTCTCTCCGTTTCAGCCGCGTTGCCTAGTGTGAAGTCTGATGCGGCGAAGCGGCAGCGGAGTATGTTGCGGACGTGATGACGGAAGCAGCGGTCCAGCCCACGATCAAAGTCCTCCTCGTCGAGGACGACGCGCGCCTGGCGCAACTCACCGCGCGCTACCTGGAGTCGCACGGCGTTGTCGTCACCGTCGCGCACGACGGTATCGAAGGCCAGGCGGAAGCGCTGCGCCGTCAGTATGACTGCCTCGTGCTCGACCTGATGCTCCCCGGCCGCGATGGTCTGGAGATCACGCGCGAGCTGCGGTCGCGCACCGATGTGCCGATCCTCATGGTGACGGCGCGCGGTGAAGAAGCGGATCGCGTTCTCGGCCTCGAGGTCGGCGCTGACGACTACGTCACCAAGCCATTCTCTCCGCGCGAGCTGCTCGCTCGCATCCGCGCGACCGTCCGTCGCGTTCGCGGCCAAGCCGGTCCCGCGCAGCAAGCGATCACCGTCGGTCAGCTCGTACTCGATCCGCAGCGCATGACGGTGTTGCTCGACGGCAAGCCGATCGACGTGACCGCCTACGAGTTCTCGATTCTCCGCGCTCTCGCGCAGCGCCCGGGCCGCGTGCTCTCGCGCGAGCAGCTGCTCGATCTGGCCAAGGGCAGCGCGGAGTTGTCGTTCGATCGCAGCATCGACGTTCACGTTTCGCGTCTGCGCGCCAAGCTCGGCGATGACAGCCGCAGCCCCAAGATCCTGAAGACGGTGCGCGGCGTCGGTTACTTGCTCGCAGGCGCCCAAGGCCTCGAGTCATGAGCCAGCGCCGTCGACTCGTTTTTCGAGTCTACGGATTCGCCGCACTCGTCTCGCTCGCGATCATCGTGGTGCTCCTCGTGCTGCCGCGCTACACGCGTGGCGCGCGCTACCTCGAGCCGCAGGCTGCGCTCGTGCAGTACCTCGTCGAACGTCTCTCGACAAAGGATGCGGCCGGTTTCGAGGAGGTGTTCCGCCGCATCGACCAGCGTGTGCGCGGCAAGCTCTCTCTCTACGACACGCACGGCAAACTCCTGCGCTCGAACGTCACGCCGGCGCTCGAGAATGCAAATGCCAGCGAGCTCGCAGATCTCGAGACCAGCAAGTGGTCGCTCAGCTACGGCCGAATCGTCGTGAAATCCGACGACGGCGCACTGATCGGCATCTATCACCCGAACCAGCTCGGCTTCCCGTGGGGCTACGTCCTCCCGCTCGGCGCCGCGATCTTGCTCGTCGTGTTCGCCGCATCGCTGTGGCTCACGCGTCGCGTGACGACACCGCTCGATCAACTCGCTGCAGCTGCGCGCAAGTTCGGTGAAGGCGACACCACGGCGCGCGCGAAGATCCAGTCCCGGCTCGACGAGATCAAGGACGTGGGCCGCGCGTTCGACGAGATGGCCGACCGCACGAGTGCGATGATCCAAGCCCAGCGTCAGCTGATGGCCGACGTCTCGCACGAGCTGCGTACTCCCCTTGCTCGCATTCGCGTCGCACTCGAGCTTGTCGTCGAGGATCCGGTCGCCGCCAAGGACGTGCTCGCCGATGTCGGCGGCGATCTCGACGAGATCGATCAGCTGATCAACGACATCCTCACGACCGCTCGCCTCGACGGCGACGCGGCCACGGTCGAGCGCCACGCGACGCGCGTCGGCGATCTCACGGATCGCGCCGTGCAGAAGTTCGCGGCGCGGCACCCGAATCGCAAGCTCGAGTCCAGCATCACGGGCACCGACAAAGAGATCGCGTGCGATCCGGTACTCCTGCGCCGCGCCGTCGACAACCTGCTCGACAACGCCGCCAAGTACTCCGACTCGGGAACGCCCGTGACGTTCGCGGTGAAGCCAGATGGTGAAACGGTCGCGTTCGAGATCATCGACAAGGGAATCGGCATGAGCGCAGAAGAGCTCACGCGCGCGTTCACCCCCTTCTGGCGCGCTGACGGTAGCCGCGCTCGCAAGACCGGTGGCGTGGGTCTGGGCCTCGCCCTCGCCCGACGCATCGCTCGCGTGCACGGCGGCGACGTGACGCTCATTTCACAACCTGGAAAAGGTACAACGGCCCGGTTGGACGTCCCGCTCGCCCTGGAATCGTGACGTTGGATTTCTGACAGATAACCTGTCGAAATCACGCAGCAATATTCTGCAACGGTGGCGTAGCGGTTGGTACATACCGCGTTATCACTTTGACCTGTATGGAACTCGCTCGATCGACTACGGCACCGTCCCTGAAGCGCTGGATCCCCAGGATCGTGCTGTTGGCTATCGTGGCCGCGGCCGCGGTCTTCGTCGTCATGAAAAAGCCGTGGGTGAAGAGCGCCCCGCCGATCACGTACACGACCGTCCAAGTTGGTAAGGGCAAGATCGCGGCGCAGGTCACCGCGAACGGCACGCTGTCGGCGCGCGGAACGGTCACGGTGGGCGCGCAGGTATCAGGCCGCATCGTCGAGCTGAACGCCGACTTCAACGACCACGTGAAGAAGGGCCAGATCATCGCCAAGCTCGACGAGCAGGTGTTGAAGGCGCAGATCACGTCGGCCTCGGCCACGCTCGCGCTCCAGCAGGCGAACGTTGCCAAGGCGCAGGTCACGCTCGACGATGCGAAGCGCCAGCTGGCTCGCCAGAAGACGTTGCAGGATCAGGCGCTCGTCGCCGGCGCCACCGTCGAAGCAGCGCAGGTCGCGTACGACACCGCCGTGGCATCCGTCGCCGCGTCCCGCGCATCCGTACAGCAAGCAGCTGCGTCGCTCGAGCAGGCCAAGACGAACCTCAGCTACGCGACGATCTACGCGCCCACCGACGGCGTCGTGCTATCGCGCTCTGTCGAGATCGGCCAGACCGTCGCGGCAGCGATGTCGGCGCCCGAGCTGTTCAAGATCGCCGAGGACTTGAAGTTCATGCAGATCGACACGTCTGTCTCCGAGGCCGACGTCGGTCAGCTCAAGGACGGCATGGATGCGCAGTTCTCCGTCGATGCGTTCCCCGGCAAGGTGTTCAAGGGCAAGGTTCGCCAGGTCCGCAACGCGCCGACGACGACGTCGGGTGTCGTGACGTACGACGCGGTGATCGACGTGCAGAACGACGAGCTCAACCTGCGCCCCGGCATGACCGCGAACGTCACGTTCGTGCTCGCCGAGGTCGCGGACGCCGTGAAGATTCCCAACAGCGCGCTGCGCTTCAAGCCGACGCGCGAGCAGATGATGGCCATCCGCCAGCAGAATGGCGGCGGCGGCGGCAAAGGTGGCTGGGGCGGCGGTTCAGGTGGTGGCTCCGGCTCCGGTCGGCATCACCGCGATGGTTCTGGTAGCGGCGCGGGCGGAGGCTCGGGTGGCGGCGGTAGCGGTATGGCCGGTGGCCCGCCGATGGGCGGCGGCGGCAATGGTGGCGCTCCTCCATGGGAGGGCGGTAGTGGCGTGAAGATGCAGCTCCCCGACGGTCAGAAGGCCGTGTGGAAGCTCGTCGACAACAAGCCGCAGATGGTCGTCGTCAAGACCGGTGTCACCGACGGCTCTGCGACGGAGATGGTGGAAGCGATCCGCGGCGAGCTCCAGCCGGGCGATCTACTGATCACGGAGATCCAGGGCGTGCAGAAGACCAACAGCCGCGCGATGGGCGGGTTCTGATGTCGACGCCCCTCGTCGAGATGCGCGGCATCGAGCGCGTGTATCGCATGGGCGATCAGGTCGTGAAGGCGCTCGCTGGCGTCGACCTCACGATCGAGCGCGGTGCGTCGCTCGCGATCATGGGCACGTCGGGCTCCGGCAAGTCGACAATGATGAACATCATGGGCTGCCTCGATCAGCCCAGCGCGGGCTCGTACAAGCTCGACGGACGCGACGTCGCTCGCCTCTCCAAGGGCACGCTCGCGGATGTGCGCAGCCGGATGATCGGCTTCGTCTTCCAGAGCTTCAACTTGCTCTCGCGCACCACCGCGCTAGAGAACGTCGAGATGCCGCTGATGTATCAAGGCGTCTCCGGCAGCGAGCGCCACAAGCGCGCTCTCGCCGCACTCGAGCACGTGAATCTCACCGGTCGCGAGCACCACACGTCGAGCCAGCTCTCCGGTGGTCAGCAGCAGCGTGTCGCGATCGCGCGCGCCCTCGTGACGAATGCACCGGTCATCATGGCTGACGAGCCCACCGGCAACCTCGACACCAAGACCTCGTACGAGGTGATGGCGATCCTGCAGGGCCTCGTCGAAGAGGGAAAGACCGTCATCCTCGTCACGCACGAGGCAGACATCGCGGCGTACGCGCGGCGCGTGATCACGCTGCGCGACGGACTGATCATCGACGACAAGCTACAGACGCCGCTCGACGCGAAAGCAGCCGCAGCGGCAGCTCTGCCCCCCGGCGCGCAGACCGTTCATCACGTGGAGCCTCACGTATGAACATCTTCACGACCGTCAAGCTCGCGTTCCGTGCACTCGCCCGCAACCCGGGGCGCACGTTCCTCACGATGCTCGGCATCATCCTCGGCATCGCCGCCGTCATCGCGACGCGCGCTGCTGGTGAAGGTGCGCAGGCATCCCTCGCAGAGACGTTCGCGAACCTCGGCACCAACGTGCTGCAGCTGTCGTCGGGCTCCACCAAGACGGGTGGCGTCCAGGGCGGCGGTGGTACGTCGATGTCGATCACGTGGGACGACATGCAGGCGGTCCAGGACGAGGTCTCGACGGTGAAGTACGTCGCGCCGTACCTGACCGCGCGCAACACGCAGATCGCGTCCGACCAGGCGAACTGGAACACGCAGGTCGCTGGCACCACGGGCAGCTGGTTCAAGATCCGCGCGTGGGGCGTCTCGGAAGGCGCTGCATTCGACGAGGACACGGGCAACAGCAACGCCAAGGTCGCCGTCATCGGCAAGACCGTGAAGACGCAGCTGTTCGGCGAGAGCACCAACGCGGTCGGACAATCGATCCGGATCGCTGGTCAGCCGTACGACGTCGTCGGTGTGCTCACCTCCAAGGGCCAGGGCCCGATGGGCGACAACGACGACATCGTCGTGATCCCCGTGAACACGTATCGCCAGAAGCTGTCCAAGCCGCTCGGTCGCTACATCCCTGGTCAGATCATGATCACGACCAAGCTCGACAATCAGGCCGACGAGACGATCTCCAAGATCTCGGCGCTGCTGCGCGATCGTCACAAGCTGGACGCGTCTGCCGACGACGATTTCCGTATCCGCAACCCCGCGGAGTTCGCGCAAGCGCGTCAGCAGTCGGCCGAGAACGTGTCGATGCTGCTCGCGATCGTCGCTGGCGTCTGTCTCACGATCGGTGGTGTGGGCCTGATGAACATCATGCTCGTCAGCGTCATCGAACGAACGCGTGAGATCGGTATCCGTATGGCCGTCGGCGCCAAGCCGCGCGACGTGATGACTCAGTTCCTCATCGAAGCGATCGTGCTGTCGCTCGTCAGCGGCATCCTCGGCTTCGGTGTCGGCTACATCGCATCGATGGGTATCTCGTCGCTGTTCGGCTACAAGTTCTATTTCCCGATGGACATCGGACTCCTTGGAGTCGGCGTGTCGTCGGCAGTTGGTGTTGCCTTCGGGCTGTATCCCGCGATGCGGGCCTCCCAGCTCGACCCGATCACTGCGTTGAGGTACGAGACATGAAGTACACGAAGAGTCTGCTCGCCATCACCCTGCTCGCCGCCACGGCGAACGCCCAGCCCTCGCAAACGCCGCCGACGCCTCAGGTGCCGGCAGTGAGTGGAGAGCCGAATGCGTCGACCGATGCAGCGGCGCACCAAGAAGCACTGACGCTTCCGCGTGCGATCGAGCTCGCGCTCAAGCAGCAACCGTCGATCCGGCAAGCGCAAGCAGCCATCGAAGGCGCCGAAGGCCGCGTCGATTCAGCGAAGGTCGCGCGCAAACCGACGGTCACGCTGCAAGCATCGGTCGGAGCAAGCTCGAGTCGCTCGACGAGCCTCGTCACCGGGAGCAGCTCGAGCGGCTTCTGGAATCCCTTCATCACGACGGGCCTGTCCGCTTCCGCGGCGTGGCGCATCTACGACTTCGGCTTGACGTCCGCGAACATCCGCGCCGCCGAGGCCAATGCGGATGCCGTTCGCTCCGAGATCAGCACGACCAACCTCGACGTCGAGAACAACGTCGCGGTCGCGTTCCTCGAAGTGGTCGCCCGCCAACGTCTGATCGCCGTGGCGGAATCGACCGTGAAGTCCGAGGAGCAGCACCTCGACCAAGCGCGCCGCTTTGTCGCCGCGCAGGCCAAGGATCCGATCGAGGTCTCGCAGGCGCAGGCGCGCGCCGCGAATGCACGCTCTTCTCTCGCGCAGTCGCAGTCCGACGCCGCCGTCGCGCTCGCCACGCTGCGCAGCGCGATCGGCTGGGTCGATCCGAACACCACGTTCGTCGTCGATAACCAGTGGCCGACGCCGCCGGAGCACGAGCCGACCGACCTGCCGACACTCGTCGACACCGCGCGCAAGAACCGTCCCGAGATCATCTCCGCCGATAAGCAGATCACGGCCGCCGAAGCATCGCTCGACGCGTCCGCTGCATCTCACCGTCCCGTGCTGTCCGCGAGCGCGTCCACCGCGTACGCGCCGAACGAAGATGACTGGTCGCCCGACCCGACGTGGAACGCAGGTCTCGTGCTGGCGTGGCAGCTCTACGACGGTGGCGCGACCGCCGCACAGGTCCGCATCGCCAACGCGAGCGTCATGAGCGCACAGGCGTCGCGCGACTCGCTGTTGATCTCGCTCACCAGCGAGCTCGACGCGGCCCGCCAGCGCATCATCGCGAACCGCGCGAACGTGCAGGCGTCGACGGAAGCTGTCACCGCCGCTCGCGAGCAGTTGAAGCTCGCCGACGCGCGCTACGCGCAGGGTCTCGGCTCCCAGATCGAGCTCGCCGACGCGCAGACCGCCGTCACCACCGCGGAAGGTAACCTCATCACCGCGCAGTGGAACCTCGCGAACGCGTGGGTCACGCTCCGCCGCGCTCTCGGTGGTGTTCGTCCCTCCGACGCCTGATTACTTACAGTCGTCGGCGACCCACTCGCCGAACAAGCTCTTGTCGTCGTCTTTCACGCCGACGTACCAGCGACCTTTTCCGTCGTTGCCCCAGAAGCCCATCGAGCCAACGTAGTCCGCGAGCTCGGGCTTCTTGGCGAGCACCTTCTGCCACACTTGCGCGAAGGAACACGTCGGCGGTGCGATCACGTCGTCCTTGCAGTCCGATGACACGTCGTAGATCTCCGCCTCGTTCGCATCGATCACGATGTAGAACTGGCACTCCTTCTTGGTGCCGCTGACGCCCTTGGGCAGCGTCGACGGACTGCGCTTCTTCCACGACGGCGAGACGAAGCGGAGCATGAGCGACGTCCTGCCACCGCCGTTGTACGGCAGCGTGAAATCGATAACGCCCTTGGAGCTCACGTTCTCGACATCGAGGCGCGTGAACTGTGCGTCGGGAACGTTCCTCTTGGCTTCCGCGATCGCCCACGCCGTGATCTTGCTCGCGTCCGTGTGCTTCGCATCGAAGTTGGGCGGCGTGATGGTGTGGCGCGAGAACCACCCGCGCTTGCTCGGATCGTCAGGAGCCGCTTGCTGGTCATCCGCCTCGGCGATCTGCGTCCCCGCGCCCGCCATCATCGCTCCGCTCATGTTGTTGGCGAAGGTCTGCAGCGCCTTGATCTTCTTGGACACGGGTAGCTTCTTCGCCGCCTCGAGCTCGTCGACGAGCTTCTTTGCCTCGGGCGGAAGCTTCTGTTTGCGCATCGCCGAGACCGCCTGATCGATCGCGTTGTCGATCGCCGCGTTCTGCTGCTTGCCCAGATCACCGCCGAGCTGGTCGAGCTGCGCTAGATCTGCATCGTCGTCGTCCTTGTCGTCGTCGTCATCGGTCTTGGCGACGGGCGCGACAGGCGCGACGGGCGCGATCGTTCCACCCGCGGCCTTGGTGTCCGACGCGTCGTGCGCGGGCTCCGTCTTGTCGGCCACCTTTGCCGTCTCCGTCGTACCGTCGTGCTTGCCGCTCGTCATGATCATCGCGATCGCGATACCGCCCACGACGAGCGCGATTGCACCGAGCGCGAAGAACAGGCCCGCCTTGCTTGCCTTGGACTGGGGAGCTAGGTCGCGCACGTTCGGCATCTGACCCGGCGTGGGCGTCGCGTGACCAATGCGCGGCTGCGGGGGCCCGGTGCTCGGGTCGAGCGGCGCCCCACTCGGCGAGCTCTTGTTTCCCCAGCTGCCCGGCGTCTGGTCCCACGCGCGCGGCAGCGTCGTCGCGAGGTCCAATCCGCCCGTGACTGGCGTCCACTCGTGCGCCGGCAACGACTGCGTCGCGTTCTGCAGCGCCTGGCTCATCGCGCGCGCCGAGTTGAACCGCTGGTCGGGCGACTTCGCGAGCGCGCACAGGATCACCTGATCGACCTCGACCGGAAGATCCGGGCGCAGTACGCGCGCCGACGGCGGTGGCGCCTCGACGTGCTTGCGCAGCAGATCGAACAGCGCCTCCGCGACGAACGGCTTCTGCCCCGTGAGGCACTCGTACAGGATCACCCCCATCGCGTACACGTCGGTCCGATGATCGATCGGTCGCCCCGACGCCTGCTCCGGTGACATGTAGTGCGGCGTTCCCAGCAACGAGCCCGTCTTCGTCGACGAGCTGACGCCACCATCGCTCAACTTGGCGATGCCGAAGTCCAACACCTTCGGTCGACCCGATGGCGCGATGAAAATATTGTCGGGCTTGAGGTCGCGGTGAATGACGTGCTTGTCGTGCGCCGCCTGGAGCGCCTCGAGCACCTCGCCGCAGACGCGAGCCGTTCCACCGATCGGCAGCCGGCTGCCGCGGGTATTCGCCATCTCGACGATCGTCGCGAGCGGAGCACCATCGAGGTACTCCATGATGATGTACGGCCGCCCGTCGGGCAGCATCGAGAGATCGAGCACGTTCACGATGCTCTCGTGGCGGATCAAGTTCACCGCGCGCGCCTCGGCGAAGAAGCGCTCGACGAGATCGCGGCGATCGCTGCACTCGCGCGAGAGCACCTTCACCGCAACGCGGCTGCCGATCGACGGGTGGACGGCCTTGTACACGCGCCCCATGCCGCCGACACCCAGCAGGCGCGCGACGCGATACGCGCCGACCGTCTGCCCGAGTAGCAGGTCCTCGCCGATCGGTACGAACTGCGTACCATCAGCGGGACAACCGCCCGGCGATGGCGATGACAGCCCGCACTCGGAGCACACGAACATGCGCCGACGACGATAGCACCGCCCTGCCCTACGTGCCGCAAAGGCTCGATGGCGCTCGCCGTTCTAGGCGATCCAGACGCAGCCGGCGGTCTCTGCGCGCGTCGGTTCATCGTAGCGGTGCGCAATCTGCTCGACGAGATCGAACCGATAGCGAACGGGGTGCGCGGACGGGCCGTAGCCGACGACGATCTTGCCAGCGTCGACGAGCTCCGCGCGGGCGATCACGTTGAGCAGCTGCGTCGCACCCGCGGGCAGCTCGGAGATCAGCACTGTCTCGCCAGCGGTGCGCAGCGAATCACCGAGCGCGACGAGCGCCGCGGTAGTGCCGTTGGGTTGGATGAGCCGGATCGGCGCCGTGCCGGCGAGGAACGACCAGCGAACGTAGCCGGGGAACGTCGAGAACGTTGCCGGCTGCGTGTCGTCAGCCATGCTGACGCGCACGTCGTACGCATCGACGTCCGGCTCGCGCAGGATCTCGAACGTGATGCCGAGCCCGTTCTTCCACGGCTGCTTGCGCCAGTCCTCTCGAGGAATCTCGATCATCGCGGCGTCCCCTCCCATGGCCCGACTGTCCCAATTCTTCGTCGACAACGCGAGTCCCTTCACGTGATGTAATTTTCACGGAGTCAGAACGTGGTTCCCATATGTTCCGCGACAGAACGGTATGACCGCTCACCCATTACGACGTGGTCGACGATTGGTATGCCAACAATCCGGCCCACCTCGCGCAGTCGCTCCGTGAGCTGCATGTCCTCCGCGCTGGGAGTGGCCTCGCCGGTCGGGTGGTTGTGCACGAGCACGCCACCCGCTGCCGCCATGCGTACGAGCGGCCGAAACACCTCGCGTGGATGCACTTCCACCGCGAACACGGTGCCGCGCGCGACCTCGACGATGTCGAGCAGGCCGTTGCGCACGTCGATGCCGATCACGATGAACACCTCCTGCGCCAAGCCCGCGACGCGCGCCTTCACGACGTCGAACACGTCGCCCGCCGATCCGACGATCGGCCGATAGCTCTCCGCGTCCACCGCGCGCCGTCCGAGCTCGAACGCCGCCGCGATGCGCGCTGCATTCGCCGGCCCGCACCCCGCCGTCACCGCGAGCTCTCTCGGTGTCGATCGCGCGAGCGTCGACAGGCCGCCATTCGATCTCACGAGCTCCGCCGCGACGGCGCGCGCCGAATGCTTTCCCGCTCCCGTGCCGAGCACCGTCGCCAACAGCTCCTCGTCATTGAGATGTTGGGTACCACTTCGAAACAGACGCTCGCGCGGACGCTCACTCGTGACCATCCGCCGCTGCGCAGCAAGCCCGACGCCAACGCGTCGCGTGTGTGACGTCGGGCAGTTACGCGCCAAACTGTCCGCGCGCTGGACCACGCGTACGAAGCTCGGACGGACACCGGCCAGAAATGGTCCGCCCCCATTTCGGCATGTGCCGTGCTGTACTCGTCGTGATGCGGCGTTCCCTGGCGGTTTTTGCAACGCTGATTGCCGCGTGCGGCGACGATGGCTCTCACACGGCGTCGATCGATGCCGCGATTCCCGACAGTGCGCCCGATGCACCGCCAGATACGCCGCCCCCACCGCGCCAGCTCGGCCTCGAAGTGAATCAGCCCGCAGCGTTAGATCAGGGCGCGGAGATCGACCTCGTGAAGCCCTACGGCGTCGGCGTGGTCGCGCTCACGTTCCCGTGGTCCACGCTCGAGCCCGACGGCAACGGCTTCAACGCCGACGCGGTCAACCTGCTCGCGTTCGGCATGGACTACTACGCGCAGCACGGCGTGAAGGTGATCCTCTCGATCCCGGTCGTCGACACCGTCGCGAACCTCGTGCCGTCCGATCTCGCGGGCATGAAGCTCGACTCCGCGCCGGTGCTCACGCGCGTGCAGGCGATGGTCGCCAAGGTGCTCGAGCAATGCCACGGCGAGCTCGCTTACCTCGTGCTGTCCAACGAGGTCGACATCAACCTCGGCGACGGCTCACCGACGTGGAGCGAATTCAACACGCTCATGGGCGTGATGGCCGTGAAAGCGCACGCACTCCGTCCCGACGTGAAGTCCGGCATCAGCGTGACCGCGTCGGCCCTGCTGACTTCCAACGCCAACGCGATCGCTGCTCTCGACGCGCACGACGTCGCGTTCGTCACGTACTACAGCGCCGGCAACTTCGGCGCGCCGTCCACCGCGGGCGTCATCGCCGACGTCGCGACGATCGTCGGAGCGACCATCAAGCCTGTCGTGTTCAAGGAATTCGGCTACGCGACAGGCAGCGCCGCGAGCGGCAGCGAAGCTGGTCAACAGGCGTTCGTCCACGACACGTTCGCGGCGTGGGACGCGCATGCCGCTCGCATTCCGCTGCTCGTCTACAGCCGCATGTTCGACGGCAATCAGTCGCAGTGCGAATCAGAGGCCGCGAGCTACGGCTTCCCGAACAACGAGGGCTTCATCAGCTTCCTCTGCACGCTTGGCCTGCGCACCTATGCAGACGCTGCGAAGCCCGCGTGGACAGACTTCACGGCCGCCGCGTCGGCGCGTCCATTCATTCACTGATGTTCTAGCTCCTTCCCGCGCCCGGCTCGATACTCAAGATCGCGTCCATCCAAAGCTCGACGCTAACGTAGCGAGCTGTGCTCCTCGCTCGGTGCAGTGCGCCAGCGGCGAGGAAACGCTGGCTCGGTCCGCGCGCGATAGCGCTCACGTTCATGCGGGCAACAACGTGGCGAGCTGTGCTCCTCGCTTGGTGCAGCGGCGATGCGCCGAGTGGCGACGAAACGCCGGCTAGGTCCGCGCACGATAGCGCTCACGTTCACGCGGCAACAACGTAGCGAGCTGTGCTCCTCGCTCGGTGCAGCGGCGATGCGCCGAGCGACGACAAACGCGGCTAGGCCCGCGCGCGATAGCGCTCACGTTCACGCGGCAACAACGTGGCGAGCTGCGCTCCTCGCTCGGTGCAGCGGCGGGCCCTTGCGTCCGGTCGCGCACGCCCGTGCCGAGCGCCGATACGCCTGTGCCGGCGCGATGAACCGCCGCACGGCTCCACGTAGGAGCCACCACCGATGCAGTGCTTGCGCTCGTCACTGGGCCTGCGCGTCTCGTCCGCTGCGGTTGCCCCGCCGCCGCACCTCGGGCTGGGTGCTTCCGTTGGAAGGCTGCGAACGTAAGACCACGGACGTTAGGGTGCAGAGCACTTCGGGGCGCCGAGCAGCGTTGACCCGTCGCGGCCATCGTTCATGCACCACTCATGCATCCGGCGCGGTCATCGTTCATGCACCCAGCGCGGTCATCGTTCATGCACCAGTCGTGCACCCGGCGGGGTCATCGTTCATGCACCCGGCGCGGTCATCGTTCATGCACCGTTCATGGACCCGGCGCGGTCGTCGTTCATGCACCCAGCGCGGTCATCGTTCATGCAGCACTCGTGCACCCGGCGGGGTCATCGTTCATGCACCCAGCGGTGTCATCGTTCATGCCGTTCATGGACCCGACCGGGCCATCGTTCATGCACCTTCATGGACCCGGCGCGGTCATCGTTCATGCCCAGCAGGGTCATCGTTCATGCACCACTCGTGCACCCGGCGGGGTCATCGTTGTGAACCCACCCAGCGGGGTCATCGTTGTGAACCCACCCAGCGGGGTCATCGTTGCGGCGCAATTGGATCGCCGCGTGCCGCGAACAGACGTTGTCCGGAATTCGGACACAACGATGGTGTCGTGAAAAAAAAGTTCGCTCGGTGTCGATTGTTGTTGACGAGTCCACAGCCCCCGAATAGCGCAGACAGGCGAGACACGTGATTTCTTCGTCGGAGAATGCGTGGGATGCGTCGTGAGCGAGCTCGACCCTCGCGATGGGTTGGCGACGGGTTGAACCTATAGAACACGCGCAGAGAGCGAATGAGAGCGCCCGAAATGTGCGTGCTAAAGGTCGTTGATGCGGGCGAATGAACGCGTGATTGGCGAGCAGCAAGACGCACCGGTGATGAACGCTGGCGCGCCGCCGAAGAACACGGCGAGCAAGTTCTACCGGGTGACGCGCGAAGCGTCTCCCGAGCGCGATGAACGAGTGCGCGCGCTGCACGAGCGGTTCGTTCATCGCACCAAACTGCGCGCGGCGTGGGAAGCGCAGGAGTGTCGCGACATTCGCGCGGCGCACGAGCTGCGGCTGTGGGAGGAATGCGGCTGCACGCATCTGGCGGAGTACCTCATGCGCAACTGCGGGTTCACGCGGCGTGAGGGGAGCGAGCGTATCCGCGTCGCGTTCGCACTGACCGAGCTGCCGCGGCTCGAGGATGAGCTGGAGGCGGGGACTCTCTCCTACTCGTCGGTGCGCGAGTTAGTGCGCGTGGTGATCGCGGAGAAACAGGATGAGTGGATCGAGCACTGCGCGGGCATGACGAGCGACCAGGTCGCGCGGGCTGTGAGCGGTCACAAGCGCGGTGACAGCCCAGATGATGCGGTCGATCCGGACGAGCATCGACAGACGGTCTCGTTCTCGGTGCGCGACTCCACGCGGGCGAGGTTCAACGCGGCTGTGCGAGCGCTACGCCGCGTGCGAGGTCACGATTTTGTAGATGACGACGATCTGTTTCAGGGCATCACAGATGCGTTGGAGGCGTACGCGCCGGAGCCTGCTGCCGTGGCAGGTAGCACAGAGGAACAGTCAGCTCAGCGCGATGCGGACGTCGCAAACGACAACACCGTCGCGACAGTTGCGGGTGAGCAGACCCCGCCGGGTCATCCGGCGCAACCAGGGAAGAAGCGCGACGACGCGATCGATGGAGAGATGTTGAAGGCGATGCGAAAGGCGCTCTCGCGTCCGCCGGTGCACGTGTGGCTGATGACGGACGGCCGCGGCTTCAAGGACGGCGTTGAGCTCCCGCCAGACGAGCTAGCGACGCTGCTGTGCGACAGCGTCGACATGGGTGACATCAACGATCCGACAGCGAAGAAGCGCAAACACCTCTCCGATCGCGAGCGGGCTCGCACATATGCGCTGCACGGAAATAGGTGCGCGATACCAGGTTGCTGCGCGGAGGTGCATCTCGATATCGAGCACATCCAGGCGCTCGAGGACGGAGGAGAAGATGTGCCCTCCAACCGGCTGCCGATCTGCTACTTATGCCGCGCGCGGCATAACGGGCATTATGCCGACTACGTGATTATGCCGCGTAGGCGCTCGGCCCCGACGAGGACACAGCTTCTGTACGCGGCATAATCCGGGTACCTGATCCTAGCCTCTATCCGGCTTGCAGCCGGGATGGAGGCGCCCATGGATGCTGTTGCGACTGTCCGGATCTCCGGACCACTCACGCGTTACGTCGACGGGTTTGCGGCCGAGCTGAGAGCACACGGTTACACCGAGCTGTCGCTCAGAAATCAGCTTCGACTGATGTCGGACCTGAGTCGCTGGCTACAGAGCGAGCGCATCCCAATCGACGATTTCGATCAGACAGCGATGCGTCGCTTCGTCGCGAGGCGGCGACGGTCGTACACCGGCTTCACGAGTGAGCGTGCTTTGCGCCCGTTGCTTGCGCATCTACGGGCGGTCGGTGCAATGGCGCCAACCGGTGTCGCTGCGCCGCGGCGCTCCGAGTTGCTGCACGAGTACGAGCGCTACGTCGTCGAGGAGAGAGGAGTCACGCCGGCCGTTCAGAAGCAGTACCTCGCTGTGGCCGAGGAGTTTCTCCGTGGGCGAAAGCTGTCTTCGCTAGCCGCACGCGACGTGACTCGACACGTGAGCGCGCATCTGAGTGTGGGCGGCTTCGCCGTCTGGCTCAGCGCCTTGCGCTCGGTGTTGCGCTTTCTCTTCCTCGCGTCGAAGACGGAGACCAATCTCGTTCTTGCGGTGCCGTCGACGCCGCACTGGTCGCAGAGGTCGTTGCCGCAGGCCCTCGAGTCAGACGAGCTGGTCGGTATTTTGGCGTCCTGCGATCGGCGTACGGCCGTCGGGTCTCGCGATTACGCGGCTCTGCTGCTTCTCTCTCGGCTCGGTCTGCGCGCAGGCGAGGTAGCCGCGCTTCAGCTCGCAGACATCGACTGGAGAGCAGGTGAGCTCACGATCCGCGGTAAGGGCAAATCGCTCGCGCGCTTGCCCTTGCCGGTGGATGTCGGGGAGGCACTCGTTGCATGGCTTCGCCGCGCGCGTCGAAGCAAGTCGGTGCGCTCGGCGTTCGTGAGCGTCCGTGCGCCCTACGGTTCGCTGACTGCACCAGCAATCAAACAGATCGCCGTGACCGCGATGCGCGCAGCTGGGATCGATCGCGGAGCCACGCATCGACTCCGTCACACCGCTGCGACGCAAATGCTTCGTCGAGGAGCATCGATGACCGAGATCGCGCAGGTCCTTCGGCATCGGCACCTAAATACGACTGCGATCTACGCCAAGGTCGATCACGGATCGCTTCGCACGATCGCGAAACCATGGCCCGTTGACGCTCCTGACCCTGAGCACATTCGCAGGTTGGCGTCGCCGTGGCCGGGAGGTGTCTCGTGACCCGACTACGCCGTGCATTGGCTGACTACCTTCGGGTCCGCCGCACTGCGGGCTTCAAGTTGAAGCAGGCCGGCGAGATGTTGCCGGCCTTCGTCGACTATCTCGACAAGCGCCGCATGACGTACGTGACCACGGTCGCGGCGATCGCATGGGCGACGCAGCCGCGCGACGTACACCCCAATTGGTGGAGGCAGCGCCTGGTCGTCGTACGAGGATTCGCGAGGTACCTGCAGACCATCGATCGCCGGACGGAGATGCCATCGCTCGATCACTTGCCAGCGAGCGAGGGGATTCGTTCGACGCCATACGTCTACTCGGCGCAGGACATCACTGCACTGTTGTCGGCCACCGATACGCTTCGCACGCCATTGCGAGTCGCCACGTATCGGACGCTGTTGGGACTGCTTGCGGTGACCGGCATGCGAGTCGGCGAAGCCATCGCTCTTGACGAGCGTGACTTCGACCGCCGACGCGAAGTGCTGGTGATTAGAAAATCGAAGTTCGACAAGTCGCGCGAAGTCCCGCTGCACGCCTCGACCGTGCGGGCGCTCGAGCGATACCTGCGAGATAGAAATCGCCTCGCTCCGCGGCGGCGGGCTCCGAGCCTATTCGTCTCGTTGGCCGGGTCGCGGCTGTTCTATCAAAACGTCCACGAGACCTTCCTCAAGCTGGTCTATGCGGCGGGGCTCGGCGATCGGCGACCGCGCCGGCCGCACATCCATGATCTCCGCCATTCGTTCGCGATCCGGACTGTCCTTGACTGGTACCGCGACGACGTCGACGTCGAGGCTCGCCTTCCACTGCTCTCGACCTACCTCGGTCACATCGGTCCGTCGTCGACGTACTGGTACCTCACCGCCGTGCCCGAGTTGCTCGAGGCCGCGACCGTTCGACTCGAGCGCTCGCGGATGAAGTCGTGACGCTCGTCGCTGGGTTGCTCGAAGCGTTCTTCAGCGACCGCCTGCTGCGCCAGCGAAACGCGAGTCCCAACACGGTCGCGGCATACCGCGACACCTTTCGCATGCTGCTCGTGTTTGCGCAGGAGCGGTTGCGCAAGCCGCCTACTGCGTTGCTGCTTGCTGAGCTCGACGCGAAGTTCATCGTCGCATTCCTCCAGCATCTCGAGAAGCAGCGTCGTAACAGTGTGAGGACGCGCAATGCTCGACTGGCAGCGATCCATTCCTTCTTTCGATTCGTCGCGCTTCAGGAGCCCGCACACACCGCCGCCGCCCAGCGTGTTCTCGCGATCCCGACGAAGAAGATGGAGCGCAAGCTCATCACCTCGCTGACTCGTGCAGAACAGGAGGCATTACTTGCCGCCCCGAAGCGCAACACCTGGCTCGGCCGTCGCGACCACGCGATCATCATGCTGCTGCTTCAGACAGGCCTGCGCGTTTCGGAATTGCGCGGTCTGCGCTGCGAGGACGTCGTGCTCGCCACGGGCGCACACGTGCGGTGTCGCGGCAAAGGCCGCAAGGAGCGCTGCACACCCCTGACCCGCGAGACCGTTTCCGTACTGCGCGCGTGGCTTACCGAGCGTGAGGGACTTCCCGTCGATCCCGCGTTTCCAAGTCGGCGCGGCGCAGTGCTGAGCCGCGATGCCGTCGAGCGACTCGTCGCGAAGTATGCCGGGATCGCGGGCGCAGCTGGTAGCTCGCTCCGCACGAAGCGCGTCACGCCGCACGTGCTTCGTCACACCACGGCCGTCTCACTGCTCCAGGCTGGCAACGACCGCGCGGTCATCGCGCTATGGCTCGGGCACGAGTCGATCGAGACCACGCAGATGTATCTCGACGCAGACCTCTCGATGAAGGAACGCGCGCTCGCACGCACAGCGCCACTCCGCTCCGGCCCTGGTCGCTATCGGCCCGACGATAGCCTTCTCGCCTTCCTGAGCGAGCTCTGATTATGCCGCCTAGACCGACGCGATCCTCGTCGAGAGGGCCACCTCTACGCGGCATAATCCCGTAGTCGGCATAATGCCGCGGTCATCACCGCCTGAAACACGCTGGCAAGCTGAAGATCACCGGACTCGCGCCCTACAACGTGACGTTCGAGTTCATCACACCGCCGGTGCAAGAGCTCGACAACTGACGCACCGGCGAGAACACGCTCGCTGGCGCGATGTCATTGAAAACTGAATAGTTGAATCTGAAGAGGTCGGCGCGCTGTCATGCGGTGCGGTCATGCGAGTCACTGAATGAACCGCCGGGTCAACGTAACAACAACGTGACCCCGCCGGGTCAACGCAACAACAACGTGACCCCGCCGGGTCAACGCTGCTCGGCGCCCCGGTGTGCTCTGCACCCTAGCGCTCGTGTTCTTACGTTCGCGCGCTCCTAACGACTCTCCATGGGAAGCACCCAGCCCGAGGGGCGGCGGCGGCGCAACCGCAGCGGAAGAGACGCGCAGGCTCAGTGACGAGCGCGAGCACTGCGTCGGTGGTCGGACGAATCTGGAGCCGTGCGGCGGTTCATCGCGCCGGCACAGGCGTATCGGCGCTCGGCACGGGCGTGCACGGGCGTGCGCGGCCGGACGCAAGGGCCCGCCGCTGCACCGAGCGAGGAGCACACATAACACCCTCGTTTCTCGCGTGGCATCACAGCACGAGGAGCGCGGCGAGCCGACGGACAGATTCCTCAGTTCCCTCGATCGTCGTGTCGATCGCGATCGAATACTCGACATCGTGGAACACGCGCTCGCGCTGTTCCTTCGCGAGTCCCGCTCGGCGATTGCCGCGCACATGCTCGCGCTGCTCGAGGACAGCGACCGATGCGGTCACGGCGACGAACTGCGAACGCACACCCTCGAGCGCGATGCGAGCGATGTTCACGCAATCGACCCGTTCGAACACGGTATCGACCACGACGTCATATCCGCTGCGCGCGAACGCGGCCGCCGATGCGAACAGCGAGGTCGTCAGCGTCGAGAATAGCTGCCAGTTGTTCGGTGCCTCCGGTGGTGCGACCGCGAACAGCTTGTCGATCTGCAAGACCGCCATGCGTTCGGGAAATCGAGCTGCCAGTGCGACTGCGAGCGTCGATTTCCCCGCGCTCGATGGTCCGTTGAGAACGATATCGGTCGGCTCGGACAACGCGATGACGATACCGCGTCGCATCCTCGGCGGGTGCTGACCCTTCGAGGACGAATCGCCCGCGCTACTCGCCCGGCGAGGATAAAGCCTCTGCTTCGCGACTTCGCGTCTTCGCGGTTCTCTTCTCCGGCGGACGAATCGCCCGCGCTACTCGCCCGGCGAGGGTAAGAACCTCTCCTTCGAGGCGTTAGACTCTCTCCTCAACGCAGCTACGGGTTCGCTGGCGGCGGCTGATCGTCGACGGGCCGTCGGCGACGCGGGCGATCGGTCGGCTGATCACTGGGCGGATCGGTCGGCGGCGTTGCACCGCCTTGGCCACCGCGCAGCTGCTGCTCGAGCTCCGTCAGTCGCTGACGAGCGGTATCGCGCTCCTTCTCTGCACTCGCGCGACCCTGCACAGCGGCATCGCGCTCCTTCTCGGCCGCATTCTGCGCCGTGCGCGCGGAGTCGCGATCCTGCTCGGCGCGTGACTGACCGGCGCGAGCGGCGTCGCGATCTGCTTCGGCCGCTGTCGCACTCTGCTTCGCACTATCGCGCTCCCGTTCCGCGGCGGCTTGCGCGGCACGCGAGTTGTCGCGATCACGCTCGGCGTTGGACTGCGCGGTGCGCGCGGCGTCGCGATCGCGCTCGGCAGCAGCTTGGAGGGCGCGCGCCGTATCGCGCTCGGTAGATGCAGAGTCGCGTTGGCGATCGGCCTCGTCCTTCTGGCGCTGCGCTTCCTGCGATCGTTTGTTCGCCTCGTCGGCCTGCGACTTCGCTTGGTCGGCGGCGTTCGTCGCGGCCTTGCGAAGAGACTCGGCCGTCTTGCGCTTCGCGTCGGCCTCGGCGCGCAGCGCGTCGGAGTTCTTGCCCTCCTTTTGCGCTTGGTCGGCGCGCGCGTTGGCCTCGTCGGCGAGCCGCGTGGCTTCGTCGGCGGCGCGCGCTTTGTCGGCGGCGTCGGCCTTGGAGGTGGCGGCTTGTTCGCGCAGCTCGGCCTCTTGGCGGGCCTGTTTGGACATGTAGCCCCAGAACAGCGCGCCAGCGATCGCGAACACGACGAGGGACGCGAGACCGACAGTGATCGCCTTGTTGCGACGCGCCCAGCGCGAGAGGCGCCCGATCAGCGAGTAACGATGCGAGAAGACGAGGTCACCCGTCAGGTACTGCTTCAGCGCGGTGACGAGTTGATCCGCGGTGAAGCGGTCGTCGGGGTGATGCGCCATCGCGCGCGCGATGATTCCGGACAGCTCGAGATCTTTGGGCATCGCGGGCTCGCGCACTTCGCCGGCGTCGAGCCAGTCGAGGAAGTTGCGCAGCTGCGCGTTGCGGCCCTTCGCGTCGGCGACGGTCTTCCACACGTAGGGCGTCTTGCCCGAGACGACCTCGTAGAGCGTGACGCCGAACGAGTAGACATCGAACGCGGGCTCCGCCTTGCGACCCTGCGATTGCTCGAGAGGGAGATACGGCGGCGTGCCGGCGCTGATCGTCACCATGCGGCCCGACGCGGATGGATCCTCGTCGCCGATGCGCGCTTCGGTACCACTCGGCGCGTCCATGTCGCGCGCGATGCCCCAGTCGATCAGCGTCGCTTCACCGCGCTTACCGAGGATGATGTTGTTCGGCGTGCAATCGCGATGAACGACGCGGCGCTCGTGCGCGTACGCGAGAGCTTCAGCGATCGCGGTGAGGCTGGAGAGCAGCTCGAGTCGGTCCCGCGTCGCGGGCTTGCCCTCGCGCTGCTCTTGCGCGGTGAGCTCGTCGAGACGATCGCGCAGCGAGGTGCCATCGACGCGCTCGAGCACGCAGAACGGCCAGCCGACAGTGGCTTTGCCGAGCTCGTAGATCGTGACGATCGCCGGGTGCTGCAGCTTCGCGAGGATGCGGGCCTCTGCCGTGACGCGCTCGCGGAACATCTCGCTCATGCCCGCCGGCAAGTCGTCGCCGTCGCGCGGAGACTTGAGGATCACCGTGCGTCCGAGTCGCTTGTCCTCCGCCGCATAGATCTCCGCCATGCCACCGCGCGCGATCGGGTCGGCGGGCCACTTGAAGGCGCTCTCGTTGACCAGGCCCTTCGGCAAGCTCAGCGCGATCGGTTGGCTCGCTTCCTCGGCGGGAGGGGTGCCCAGCTTGTCCGTCTCCATCCGTCGAGGATTGGCGACGGAGGCGTGGCGGTCAAGTTCGCGAACCGTGAGTCCAGAACATGCTTCACGTGGGCTAGGATGGACACGTGGGGGGTGCCGACGCATCGGGGAGCAGTTCGTCTGGGGGGCGCGAGCCCAGCATCGACACGATGTTGCGCGAGGCCGCGGCGACGTCGACGCCCGATCCGCTCTCGTTTACGGGGACGGAGCGCTTCGAGGTCGCGAAGTATCTCGGGCGCGGTGGCTTTGGCTCGGTGTACGAGGTGCGCGACCGCCAGCTCGCGACGAGCGACGCGACGCTCGCGCTCAAGCTCTTGCGGCGCCCACGCGCGGAGGCGCTCGCCCGGTTCAAGCGCGAGTTTCGCGACCTCGCCGAGCTGCGACATCCGAATCTGGTGACGCTATACGAGCTCGTCGCGACGGAGGAGCACGTGTTCTTCACGATGGAGCTCGTGCGTGGAAGCTCACCACTGGTGTACGTGCGGCGCCGACCGGAGCGCGCCCGCATCTTGCTTCGACGTCTCGCCGAGGGACTCGGCGCCCTGCATCGCGAGGGGCGTCTGCATCGAGACGTGAAGCCGTCGAACATTCTCGTCGAGCCGGATGGTCGCGTCGTGCTGCTCGACTTTGGTCTCGCGGCCGAGATCGGCGCTGTTGGCGACGAAGCGGGCACGCCGCTCTACATGTCACCCGAGCAATGCGCGCACGAACGACTCACCGAGGCGAGCGACTTCTACGCGGTCGGGCTCGTCATCTTTCAAGCGCTCACGGGGCGGTTGCCGTTCGAAGGCGAGCTCGCAGATGTGATGCGTGCGAAGCAGACAACGGATGCACCGAGGCTGAGCTCTCTGGTCGACGTTCCGCCGGATCTCGACGATCTGTGTGCGGCGTTGCTCGCGCGCGACCCTGCGCAGCGTCCCCGGGGTGACGAGTTGACGATCGCGACGGCGCGCGTCTCGACGGGAAATCTCGCCGTGCTTCGCGAGGTGTTCGTCGGTCGCACCGCAGAGCAAGAGGCGCTCGCACAACTGTTCGACGAGGCGTCGCGCGGCGAGTGTCGCGTCGCGTCGGTGCTCGGCCCGTCGGGTATTGGCAAATCAGCGCTGCTGCGCCGGTTTCTCGACGACGTTCGTCACCGGCACCCCGAGACGCTCATCCTCACCGGGCGCTGCTTCGAGCTGGAGTCCGTGCCCTACAAGGCCCTCGACGCGGTCATCGACGAGCTCGCGCGCCAGTTGCGACGCATGCGCGACGACGAGGTGGCCGAGCTCTTCCCGAAAGATGCGGATGCGCTCGCGACGCTGTTCCCGGTGCTCCTGCAAGTTCGCTGCATCGCATCGTGGATGCAGATTCCACTCATCGCGTCGGGCGCCCGTCGCCTCGACCCTGACAAAGGCGATCTCAAGACGCGCGGGCTCGCCGCACTCAAGACCGTGCTGCGCCTGCTCTCGAAGAAGCGCCCCGTCGTGGTGTGTGTCGACGATCTGCAGTGGGGTGATGTCGATAGCGCGAACCTGTTCGGGGACCTCGTGCGCGGTCCCGATGCGCCGAGCGTGTTCTGGGTGTCGGGCTTCCGCGATGTGGAGCGCGGCACCAGCCCGTATCTATCGCGCCTCGCGCAGGTGCTCGAAGGCACGCGCCTCCACGAGCTGCGTTTGCAGCCTCTCGCTCACACCGAAGCAGCCATACTCGCTACCGAGCTTCTCGGCGAGACGACGCGTGCAGACGACCGCGCGACAACGATCGCGACCGAATCGCAGGGCAATCCGTTCTTCGTGCACGAGCTCGCACGCACGGGTGGCGGTGTCGACGCGCTCGAGACGATCGTACAGGCTCGCGTCGCGCAGCTCGACGAGGGAGCGCGCAGTGCACTCGAGCTGATCGCTGTTGCGGCGCGCCCGCTGGAGCTCGAGCTCGTCGCCGGAGCAGCGCAGATCGGAGATCTCCGTGGCGCGCTGTCGACGCTGCGCGCGGAGCGCTTGATCCGCGCCCGCGAGGGTCACCACGAGCGGCTGATCGAGTGCTATCACGACCGCATTCGCGAGGCGGTCACGCGCGGCCTCGCTCCCGACCGCCGTCGCTCCACGCATCTCGCGCTCGCGACTGTCCTCCTCCGCAACGAGAACGACGCGAACGCGGCGCAGATCGCCTGGCACCTCGCCGAGGGTGGCGAGAGCGCGCGTGCGTATCAGTACTATCGAGCGGCCGCCGAACGCGCCGCATCCGCGCTCGCGTTTGACGATGCCGCGCAGCTGTACCGCCGAGCGCTCGACGTCGGTGATCGCCATTCCGATCACACCGCGCTCGAGCTCGCGTACGCCGAAGCGCTCTCCGCATCAGGCCACGGCCACGACGCGGCGCGCGTGTGGATGACGCTCGCCAGCCGTGTCGATCGCGAGCGCAGTGTCGATCTGCGTAGGCGCGCGACAGAGGAGCTCATCCTGTTCGGTGACGTTCGCCTCGGCTATGCCGCGATGACTGACCTGCTCGCGGAGCTGGATATCACCCTGGCGCGGAACCCGGTCCTTGCGGTCGCGAGCATCGTCGCGGGGCGAGCAGCGCTCGCCATCTCGCGCCACCAGTTGCGCACGCGCGCGGAGCCAGCCTCCAAGCGAGAGCTCCTCCGCGTGGACACGCTGGCCGGCTTGTCGTGGGCGATCGCACAGATGGAGCCGCTGACGGGCTACGCGCTGCAGACCGAGCACCTGCGCCTCGCGTTGCAATCCGGTGATCGCGAACGCGCTGCCGTCGCTCTGTGGCTCGAAGCAATCCTGGGCGCACTGCGCGGCGGGCGCGGAGGGGGCAAGATGAATCCCACACTCGTAGCCGCGCGTGCGATGAGCGCAGGTCTCGACGAGGCGGCCGTTCCCGTCGCCGTGACGCGTATGGTCGAAGGCATCGTCGCCGTGTTCGAAGGCCAGTTCGACGAGGCGCTCGTGCACCTCAATGCCGCGGAGCACGCACCGCGGACTCGAGTGCTGGGACATGGCTCGTCGCGTGGAACGCTCCACGTGTTTCAGTCCGTCGCGCAGTTCTGGATGGGCCGCTCCGGCGATCTGTTGCGCGACGTCCCTGCGCGGCGCCGCGAAGTCGACGAACAGGGCAACCTCTACGCCCGCCTGTGGCTCGATCTCCTCGAGGGATGGGCACTATCGTCGATGGGTCGCGTCGCCGAAGCGTGGGCCATCACGCAGAAGGTGCGAGCTCGCTTGCCGCCGGATGTGTTCCAGATCCATCGCTGGTACCTCGAATACGGGCAGATCAAATTCCTGCTGTTCGAGGGCAACGCCGAGGAAGCGTGGCACCGGCTCGTCGAGGTTCGCCGACAGACCCGGTTCAAGCTCACCGGGCAAACGCAACGCGTGGCTGCGCAGTGGGTGCGAGCAGCGACGGCGCTCCTGCGCGCAGACACCAATCGGAGAGCGCGTCGCGAGATGCTCGCGGAAGCGCGCACCGCCGTGACCAAGCTCGAGGGCGAGCGCTCGCCGTGGATCGACGCGATCGCCACGACGCTGCGCGCTGGAATCGCGAGCGTCGAGGGAGATACGACCACCGCGCTGCGCCTGTTCGGCCAGGCGGAGCCGATGCTCGCGCGCCATCACATCGAGGTCGTTCACGCCGCCGTGCAGCGCGCGCGAGGACGCCTCCTCGGCGGGGCAAAGGGCAAGGAGCTCATTGCTCGGGGCGACGCGTGGATGGCCTCACAAAGCGTCGACGCGTCGATCAGCAGCGTGTTACTCGGTGTGAGGTGAGCGTCGACCACGCCGCGTTCGATGAACGGCTCCGCGCCTCGTTAGCAGCGAAGCTCGTCAACGAAGCCGTGACCGAAGCGATCACGACGTACGGCCCCGAGATCTACGCGCTGCTCGTATCGATCCACAAAGGTCACGCGACGGCCGACGACGCATTCTCGCTGTTCTGCGAGAACGTGTGGAAGGGCCTGCCGCGCTTCGAGTTCCGCTCGTCGTTCCGCACGTGGGCATACACGATCGCGTGGCACGCATCGACGCGCGTCCGCGACCGCTCGGCATCGCGCCGCGAAGTTCAGATCTCCGACTCGCAGCTCTCCGCGCTCGCGCTGCAGATCCGCACCGATACGAGCTCGCGTCTGGCGGCCGAGAAACGCAACCGCGTCCGCGAGCTGCGCGAGACGCTCCCCGAGGAGGATCAGTTGTTGCTCGTCCTGCGCGTGGAGCGCGAGCTCGAGTGGCGCGACCTCGCGCGCGTGATGAACCCCGAGCAGGAGCTCGACGAGGAAACGATCACGCGCGAGTCAGCTCGCCTGCGCAAGCGCTTCCAGGCCGTGAAGGATCGGTTGCGCGAGCTCGTTCAGAACGACACCGAATCCGGATAGAAAACGGGCCGACCCTTGCCAGGCCGACCCGTTCGTTCGTCGAGTGACGACGTTCTCAGTGATCGCAGTCGGGGCCGTGAACGTGACCCTCTTCACCGTGCGTCGGAGCCTCGGGAAGCGGCGTGCCCTGCTGCGTGAGCGTCTCGACCTCGGTGACCTTGGCCGCGTTCACGAGGAACTCGAGGACCTTGTCCTGGCGGAGCGAGTAGCCGACGTTCTCGAGGCGGCCGTCGCGCTGCCACTCGGCCTTGAGCTTCTGCGGCGAGGTGTTGCGCGCCTTGGCCGTCTTCTCGATGTGCTCGGTGATCTCCGACTCGGGGACCTCGAGCTTCTCCTTCTCGCCGATCGCCTCGAGGAGCAGCTGACCACGCACCTCGTCGGCGCCGGCCGGACGCATCTTCTCGCGCAGGTCGTCGGAGAGTCCCGCGTTGCCGCGCTCCGGCTTCATGCCGAGCATCTGGCGGAGGCGCTGGTACTGCAGCTCGACCGCGCGCTCGATGAGCGACGGCGCGACCGTGATCTGGTTCTTCTTGATCAGCTCGCGGAGCACGCCCTCGCGCGCCTCGCGGTTGATGACCTCGGTCTCCTTGGACTCGAGATCCTTGCGGAGGTTCGCGGTGAGCTCGGCGAGCGTCTCGCCCTTGCCCGTGTCCTTCGCGAACTCGTCGTCGAGCTCGGGGACATCCTTGGCGCGGACCTCGAGGACCGTGACGGTCAGCTCGGCCTTGCGACCACGGATCTGCTCGTCCTTGTAGTCGTCCGGGACCTGCAGCTCGATCTTCTTGTCCTTGGTGTCGATCGGGATGCCGACGAGCGCGTCGCGCATGCCGGGGAGCGGCTCGCGCTCCGGGTCATCCAGGTCGACGGCGAACTGCGGCTGGTTGATCGCGTGCTCGCCGATCGTGCCGGTCACCGAGAGGCCGACGATGTCGCCCTTGGCCGTCACGTCGCGGCCCTCGATGGGGCGCAGCTCCGTGTGCTCGCGGCGCAGCTGCTCGAGAGCATCGTCGACGAGCTTCTGCTCGACGTTGAGCTTGCGGCGCTCGATCTCGAGGCCCTTGTAGTCCTTCGGGGTCACTTCGCCGCGGATCTCGATGATCGCGCTGAACTTGAACGGCTGGCCCTTCTTGATCGGCTCCGCCTCGTCGACGCGCGGGGGCGCGACAGCGGCGAGCGAGTTCTCCGACGAGGCCTTCACGAACGACTCGCGTACGAGCGCATCGGCGACCTCGTAGTTCACGCGCGGTCCGTAGACCTGCTCGAGAACCGGGCGCGGAACCTTGCCCTTGCGAAATCCCTTCAGGGCAACACCCTTGCTGAGATCCTTGTAGGCTTCGCCGAGCTTCGCGGAGACGGTCTCCCACGGAACCTCGACGAACATCTTTTTCTCGACGGGCGAAACGTCTTCGATACGGACCTGCATGCGGATCCGGTGCGTACCACAGCGCCCGTCGGTGGGGATCCGGTTTTCGGCCGGATTTTTGGTCGGCAGGGGCCTACTTTTTCAGGCGGTACGTGGGCTCGCCGCCCTGGGCTTCACCGGGGACAACCAGGTCGATGTCGTAGCTCTCCAGCTTCCGCGTCAGGTCTTCCATGTACGAGACAGCGTCGACGAGATCGAGCATCAGCCCGATCGCGCGGGCGCTCAGCTCGCTCTCGCCGAGCGCGTTGAGAACGCGGCGCTCGCCACCATCGATGTGAAAGTCCTGCGGCACCACGCGATCGGCGAGCCAGCCGAGGCGCGCCGAGATATGCGGCGTCAGCCCGAGTCGGACGAGCGCGGATTGCGCTCCGGATCCGCTCTGATAACCGAGTGCCGTGCGAGCTTGCGGTGACTGCGGTGGCGGGCGCGTCTTCCCTCCGCCGCGCACGCGCGGGATCGGTGTCTTGCGCAGCTCGGAGTTACTCGGTGCAGCGCTCGTCGCGACCGGTGCCGCATGCGCGCTGATCTGCACCTGCGGCACGTACGCGGCGTGCTGTTGCTGCGGCACCATCGCGGCGCCCGCCTGCTGGATGTAATCGACCTGCGGCGTCTGGGGGACGTGATTCTTCGGGAGGATGCGCGGCGCACCCGGTCCCCAGTTCGCCGTCGGCTCGCGCTCGAATGTGGATTCCTCGTCGGCGAGGCGCGGAGGATTACCCTTGCTGCCCGCGAAGCGTTTCGCTGCATCTTCGAGTTGCGTGCGTACTTGCTGCGCCGCGCCTTCGCTGTGCTCACCGACGTGGATGCCCCACGGTCCGTTCGTGTCGACACCGGCCGGGCCGATCGCGAGCTCGACTCCGTACAGCGTGATCGTCGGTCGCGTTTGATCGCGGCTCTCGGCGAACGCGCGCATCAACACGCGCTGCTCTGCCCACTTCTCGGAGATCACCATCACCGACCGGTAGTGGCTCGGCGGTGCGCCTGGGGCGCGCATCCACACGTCGACAAACCGGATCTGAGCCATCGCGCGCCGAGAATCATACCTCTGGATCGGCTCGTCGCGCGATGGAGCGCGCCCGTCCGCCCGCCGAGCGCAGGCGCCACACTCCGAGATGGATAACTACGCGACCTCCGGGCCGTGGCGATTGGCCTTTTGCGTGCACATCTGTCTGGTCGCTTACCCCGGCGACCGACCGACGTCCCACCCGCGTCGGCCGCATCGCCAACCGACCCCCGCTAACGCGGGTCCCGCCGATATCGTCCCCCACGATATCGGCGGTTTTATTTTCGGGCTCCCGGCCGTCAGCGGCATTCGGAGTGCACCTCTCGCGCTCATGGCGAAGAGCTACGACGAAATCACGCGCGGCACCGTCCCGGATCCCGACACCTCTGTACGACCCTCCAAGAAGCAGGTCGAGGAGGCTTACACCGGCGACTTCACCAAGGGCCACGACGAGCTGCAGCTCTACGCCGCCGTCCAGGGTGCGCTCCACACGCACGCCGAAGGCAGCAACGTGGCGATCGACATTCGCGACACGAACGTCGAGCTCCGCGGCTCGGTCACCAAGGCGGCATCCCTGGACGAGATACAGAGCCTCGTTCAGGGCGTTCCCGGTGTCGGGAGCGTGTCCAACAAGCTGATTGTGGCGCATTAGCTGAGCCTTTTATGCTCAGCTGAGCGCGCCCAAGGGCCCGGTGGGCGCCAGCGCACGTTTGCGAGCTTCTAGGTGCGCGGATCCAGGCCGCACATGTGCTCTGGACGTTGGCATCCAAATGGCACATCCGCTGCACGACCCCGAATGCATAACCGTAGGAGATAATCATGTTTTCCTGGGCACTTGCATTCTTCGTCATCGCTCTGATCGCGGCAGTTTTCGGGTTCGGTGGCATCGCAGCCTCCGCAGTCGGCATGGCCAAGATCATCTTCGTTGTCGCGCTCATCCTGGCTGCCGTGTCCCTCGTGGCCGGCCGCCGCCCCCCCGTTTGAGCCAAGAAGAAAGGTAGCCCCCGTGGACGGAACCATCCTGATCGTCGATGACGAGGAAGACACCGCGATCCTCTTGCGTGACTCGCTCCGCAAGCGCGGTTTCGACGTCGATTGCGTCAACTCGGCCCAAGCGTGCCTCGAGCACCTACGGACTGACCCTGTTGACGTAGTCGTGACGGATGTCCAGATGGCCGGAATGTCGGGCATCGATCTCTGCGGGGAGCTCCGCCAGCGCTATCCCGATCTGCTGCCGCTGGTCCTCACGGGCCAGGGCGGCCTCGAGACCGCGATCGCCGCGATTCGCGCCGGTGCGTATGACTTCATCACCAAGCCGGTGAAGGTCGACGCGCTCGCGATCGCGGTGAGCCGCGCCCTCGAGCACCTCACGCTCAAGCGCGAGGTCAAGCGTCTCCGCACCGCCGCCGATCGCGACATGCCTATCGATGGCATCGCGGGATCGAGCCCGGCGATTCGCGAGACCATCGAAATGATCCGCCGCGTCGCCGATAGCGATGCGACGGTGCTGGTCACCGGCGAGTCCGGTACCGGTAAAGAGCTCGTCGCTCGCGCGCTGCACAATCTCTCGCCGCGCCGCGATCAGCCGTTCGTCGCCGTCAACTGCGCCGCGATGCCGGCTCCGCTCCTCGAGAGCGAGCTGTTCGGTCACGTCCGCGGTGCATTCACGGATGCCAAGCGCTCGCGCGCTGGTCTCTTCGTGCAGGCCGGCGCCGGCACCATCTTTCTCGACGAGATCGGCGAAATGCCGATCGAGATGCAGGTCAAGTTGCTGCGCGTGCTGCAGGAGCGCCGCGTGCGCCCCGTCGGTGGCGACGAGGAAGTTCCGTTCGAAGCGCGCGTGGTCACCGCGACCAACCGCGATCTCGAGACCGAGGTCGACGAGAAGCGCTTCCGCGAAGATCTCTTCTATCGCATCAACGTCGTCGCGATCCCGGTGCCCCCGCTCCGCGCGCGCGCTGGCGACATCCTCTTGCTCGCGCAGTTCTTCCTCAAGCGCATCGCGGGACGCACCAACAAGCCCGTGCAAGGCATCTCTGGCCCAGCCGCGCGTCTCCTCATGGACTACGACTGGCCGGGCAACGTTCGCGAGCTCGAGAACTGTATGGAGCGCGCTGTCGCTCTGTGCCGCCTCGATGAAGTCACCGTCGACGATCTGCCGGCAAAGGTGCAGGAGCACCAGTCGTCCAAGATCGTCATCACGACGGAATCGCCGGGCGAGCTCATCACGCTCGACGAGATGGAGCGCCGCTACGTTCGCCAGGTGCTCAACGCGGTGGGCGGCAACAAGACGCACGCCGCGCGCATCCTCGGCATCGACCGCCGCTCGCTGTACCGCCGCCTCGAAGAGCCGCGCGCGGACGCCACCGCGACAACCACGAAATTGCCGACCGAGCGTGCACCGTCCTCGCCGCCCGTCGCGAACGGTCACTCATCTTCCAACGGGCACTCGGGAGCAGGCGGCAGCGCCTCGCACGCGGGCGAAGCCGAGCCGAGCTGACTCGAGATCGTCATGAAACCGCAACGGATCCACCTTCTTCTCGTCGAGGACGATGATCTCGACGTGATGAACGTGCACCGTGCGTTGGCGTCCGCCTCCGAGATCGCATCGATCACGGTCGCGCGCGACGGCGTAGAGGCTCTGGCGATGCTGCGCTCTGGCCAGCTGTCGATGGAGCGTCTCGTCCTCGTCGTGGATCTGCGCATGCCTCGCATGTCGGGGCTGGATCTCTTGAAGACGCTGCGTGAGGACGCGCGGTTCAAGCGGATCCCGACGATCGTCTTGACGACGTCCGACGATCCACACGATCGCGACGCCGCTTTCTGTCTCGGTGCAGCGGGCTACTTCGTGAAGCCTGCCGCGCCGTCCCGCTTTCGCCAGATCATGGACGCCGTGCGCAGCTACTGGTCCGTTGCCGAGTTCGCGCCGCCTCCGTTGGCGGAAGCCGGAGGCAAATGACCGAGGAGCGGCAACTGCGGTTGCTGATGATCGACGACGACCGGATCGACAGACTGGCGATTCGCCGCGCGATCGAACAGAGCGGTCTATCGGCGGTTCTCGACGAGGTCGAGAGCGGAGAAGAAGCACTCGAGAAGGTCAAGGCGAACCGCTACGACTGCCTCTTGCTCGACAACGATCTGCCGCGCATGTCGGGCATCGACGTCACGATCATGCTGCGCGATGCGGGTGACATGACGCCGATCGTCTTTGTCACGGGCCAGCAGGACGAGGAGCTCCTCCAGCGCGCCGTCGACGCGGGCGTCACGGACTTCTTTCCCAAGAACGATCTCTCGCCGCGCCGGCTCGCGCTGCGCATCCGGTTCGCGATCCGCATCGGTCGCGCGGAAGAGCAGTCGCAGCAGGCCCTCGAAGCCGCGAATCAAGCCGCGCGCGCGCGCGACGATGTTCTCGCCGTCGTGTCGCACGACTTGCGCGGCCCGCTCCACGCGATCAGCCTCGCCACCGAAGCGCTGCGCGAAGAGCTGCCCGGTGAAGCTGCGCGCTACCTCGGCGCGATCGAACGCGCGGGACATCGTGCCGAGCGTTTGATCCATGACCTCCTCGAGGCGAGTGCGATCGAGAACGGCGCTCTCACACTCACGCGCGGTGCCGTCGATGCAGGTTCGATCGTCCGACAGGCCGCCGCGGATCACGAGCTCCTCGCGAAGGAGAGCGGCGGTCGTATCACCGCGCACTTGCCCGATGACGCGATGGTCGTGTCGGCGGATCGCGATCGCGTGCTGCAGGTACTGTCGAACCTGATCGGCAACGCGCTCAAGCACGCGCGCGGCGCTCCCATCGACATCATCGTTGCCTCCAAAGAGCACGAGGCCGTGATCGCGGTGAAGGACGCGGGCCCGGGCATCGCCGACGCCGAGCTCCCGCACGTGTTCGACCGCTACTGGCACGGCCGCACCAAGAAGGGCGGTGCAGGCCTCGGCCTCGCGATCGCCAAGGGCATCATCGAAGCGCACGGTGGCCGCGTGGACGTCGAGAGCAAGCAGGGTGAAGGTACGGCGTTCTCCTTCACGTTGCCGCTCGCGGTGAGTCTCCCGGTGACCGTCGTCGACGCGTCTCGCTCGCGCTGAATCGAACGAGGTGTTTACTGCACGTGGCGTGGCAAGCGTACTTCGAAGCGCGTGCCGGTCGCTGGAGTGGAGATGACGCTGACGTTGCCGCCGTGCGCGGACGCGATCTCGCGCACGATGTAGAGGCCGAGCCCCAAGCCCTTCGCCGACGCATTGCCGCGCCGGAACGGCTCGAAGATCACGGGGAGCACGTCGCTGGGGATCACGCCGCCGTTCTGCACGGCAAGCACGATGGACGCGGGATCGCTTCCGTCGAGCCGCACCACGATCGGAGAGCTCGCATCGCCATGCGTGACCGCGTTGGTGACGAGGTTCGCCGCCAAGCGCGTGACGCGCGTGAGATCCCACGTGCCTTTCACGTCGCCGTTCGTGGCGAGCTGGACGTTGCCTTTGCCTTTGCGCAGCTCTGCCTCGTTGACGACTCCTTGCACGAGCTCGCCGAGGTCGCCTGGCTTGGGGTCGAGCGGAATGCCCGTGCCGACGCGCGTGCGCGCGAGGTCGTACAGTTGATCGAGCATTCCACCCATGCGATCGATCGCGGCCTCGATACGGCGCGCGACGTCCTTCTTCTCGGTTGAATCGTCGACGAGCAGCGACACACCGACGGAGATCGTGTGCAGCGGCGAGCGAAGGTCGTGGTTGACGGCCGCGACGAACGTCTCCTGCATGCGCAGCATCTCGGAGACCTGCGCGCTCATGCGCTCGAGCTCGGTGAGCTGCACTGCCAGCATGCGCTTGCTGCGGTACAGATCGATCAGCGTCTGCACCTTGGACTTGAGGATCCGCGGATCGACCGGCTTGGTCAGGAAGTCGACCGCACCGATCTCGTACCCCTGGAAGACGCGCGCCGGCTCGTGCGCGGCGGTGACAAAGACGATCGGCACTTCTTTGGTGCGCAGCGTGCCGCGCATCAGCTCCGCGAGCTGGAAACCGTCCATCTCCGGCATGTTCACGTCGAGCAGAGCGAGGGCGACGTCGTGCACGAGCAGGAGCTCGAGCGCCTCGCGTCCCGAGCGCGCCATCAGGATCTCGGTGTTCGGTAGACGACGCAGGAGCGCTTCGAGCGCGATGAGGTTCTCCTCGATGTCATCGACGAGCAGCACGCGAGCGATATCAGTCATCGACGACCTCCCAGAGTACTCGCAAGCCAGCGCCCGATCGCCTTGGGCGACGCGACCAGATCAGGCTTGAACATCTCCAGCGCAGCGCGCGGCATCTCGGGCGAGGTGGCGGAGTCGGGATCCTGCACGACCGTCTTACACCCCGCAGCGCGCATCGCGGCGAGCCCCGCGGCACCGTCAGCGTTGCTCCCGGACAGAAGCACGCCGATGCCGCGCCGGCCAAACGCGATCGCTGCAGTCTCGAACAGCGGGTCGATCGCCGGGCGCGAGAAGTGCTCGGCGGGATCACGCGAGAGAGAGATGGTGGAGTCTCGTTCGACGAGCATGTGGTAGTCGGGCGGCGCCACGAACACCGTACGTGTCGCGAGCGGCAGCTTGTCCAGAGCTTCGACCACCGCCATGTCGGTGTACGCCCCGACGACGGTTGTAAGCAAGCTCTCGACAGTGGGCGATATGTGAATCACGAGCAAGAACACAGCTGCCACCGTCGGTGGAATCTCGCCGAGGATGTCGTGAACAGAATCGAGCGCCCCTGCCGATCCACCGATCGCGACTCCCATCACGTTGGAGATCACAGCGTCGCCGCTTTCTTTTCGTACCAACGGTACTGGTGCGGCAAAAAGTTCGGTCGGTAGCGAGAAAACTCGATGGTCTCTTTCGGGCCCAGGCCGAGCCAACCGTGGCGAACGAGCGCTCCATGGAACAGACCGAGAGCGCGCTCCTGCAGCTGCGCCGTGAAGTAGATGAGGACGTTGCGACACGAGACGACCTGCACCTCCGCGAACACGGCGTCGGTGGCGAGGCTGTGGTCCGCGAACACGATGTGGTCCTTGAGATCCTTGTCGAACATGGCGCCGTGGGGCGTCGTCGCGAAGTGCTCCGACAGCGACGTCTTGGCGCCGCTCTTCTTGTGGTTCTCGGTGAACGTGCGCATCCGATCGAGATCGAAGACGCCGGCGGCAGCGGTGCGCAGACTCGCCTCGTAGATATCGGTCGCGTAGATCAGCGTGCGGTCGAGCAGGTTCTCTTCGCGCAGCAAGATCGCAAACGAGTACGCCTCTTCACCCGTGCTGCAGCCGGCGACCCAGAGCTTGCGCGAAGGATACGTGCGCAGGACCGGCACGACCTGTTCGCGGAAGAACTTGAAGTACTGCGGGTCGCGAAACATGTCGGACAGCTGCACCGTGAACCACGGTAAGAGCTCGCCGAACGCCCTTGCGTCGTTGGAGATCCGCTGCGTCAACCCGTCGATCGAGCCGACGTTCAACCGTCCCATCGCCGCGATGACTCTCCTGCGCAGCGACGCGCGCGCGTAGTTACGAAAGTCGTAGTGATAGCGGTCGAAGATCACGTCGAGGAGACCGTCCAGCAGCACTTCGTCCTCGACGCCGGTCGTCATCGCGGCATCCAGACGCGCAGCAGCGAGAGCAGCATGTCGACATCGATCGGCTTGGACAGGTAGTCGCTCGCGCCCGCGTCGAGACACGCTTGACGATCATCGGCCATCGCCTTGGCCGTGAGCGCGATGATCGGCAGGTCCTCGTACTGGTCCTGCGTGCGGATCGCCTTGGTCGCGTCGATGCCGTTCATCTCCGGCATCATGACGTCCATCAGGACGAGGTCGATCTGATCGTGCTTCGCGAGCATGTCGAGCGCTTCGCGGCCGTTGCGCGCGATGATCGTCTTGAGCCCTCGCGGCTCCAGAACGCTCGAGAGCGCAAACACGTTGCGCACATCGTCCTCGACGATCAGCACCGTCTTGCCCTCGAACACGGCCTCGCGATTGCGCACCTCGTGCAGCTGCTGCTGGCGATCTGCCGGCAAGTCCGCCTCGACGGAGTGCAGGAACAGCGTGACCTCGTCGAGCAAGCGCTCCGGCGACCGCGCCCCCTTGACGATGATCGACGAGGAGTACGCGCGCAGCTTGTCCTCTTCCTGGTCGGTCAGCGCCTTGCCCGTGTAGATGATGACGGGCGGGAACGTGATCCGATCGTCGGCCGTCATCTTCTCGAGCAGCTCGAACCCAGTGCCGTCCTGGAGACGAAGGTCCATCACGACGCAATCGAACGTCGTCGACGCGAGGAGCGCGAGCGCCTCCTTTACGGTCGGCGTCGCCGTGATCTCCGCAGCCGTTCCGCCAAGGAGTGCACGCAGCGCCTCCGCTTGTACCGCATCGTCCTCGACGACCAGCACGCGGCGCACGTGATGCGACGTACGATCTTCGATGCGACGGATCGCGCCGATCAGCTCGTCGCGCGACGCAGGCTTCAACAGATAGCCGACCGCACCCAGCTCGAGCGAGCGGCGCGAGAAGTCCTCCACGGAAAGCATGTGGATCGGCACGTGGCGGATCGACGGCTGGCGCTTCAACCGCTCCAGCACCGAGAGGCCCGAGTGATCCGGGAGCTTCACGTCGCACAGGATGCCGTCGGGACGATGCCGCATCGCGAGCTCGACACCTTCGTCTGCGTGGTGCGAGACGAGCACCTGATAGCCCAGCTCGCGCGCGAGGTCGCGCAAGATAGCTGCGAACGCCACATCGTCTTCGATGACGAGCAGCGTGCGCTTGTCGGGAGACAACTTCTCGCGATCGTCGAAGCCCGACGTCGTTGGAGTGCTGACGACGTTCGTCGGATGGTCTGCCGCCGAAAGCCGCTTCACGCGCTTGGTGGGCTGCGGTCTCACGACCGGCGCATCGGGCGTCGCCATGCGCGCCTTCACGACGGGGGGAGTCAGCGGAACATCGAATGTGAACGTGCTGCCTTTGGTGGGCGTGCTGTCGATGCGCAGCGATCCGCCGAGCAGCCCGACCAGATCGCGAGAGATCGCGAGACCGAGGCCCGTCCCACCGTGCCGACGGCTGACCGAGCCATCGATCTGATGGAACGCTTCGAAGATCGCGTCGTGTTGATCCGCAGGGATGCCGATGCCGGTGTCCGTCACGCTCCACTCGACGGTGTCCCCGACGGGACGCACCGTCACCCGGACGTCGCCGCGCTCCGTGAACTTGCATGCGTTGGAGACGAGATTGCGCAGGACCTGGATCAGCCGCTGCTCGTCCGTGTTCAACAGCTCCGGTAGGCCGGGGTCGAGAAAGACGCTGAACGTCAACCCGCGCGAGAGCGCGAGTGGCTCGAACTCGCGGAGCAGCGTGTCGCGCACGCGAGCGAGCGGCACTTGACCGAGGCGAAGCTCGAGCCGCCCCGCCTCGATCTTCGAGAGATCGAGGATGTCGTTGATCAGAACCAGCAAGTCGTTGCCTGCGGAGTAGATCGTATTCGCGTAGCGAACTTGATCCTCGTTGAGGTTCCCGCCGACGTTGTCTCCGAGGAGGCGCGCGAGGATCAGCGTCGAGTTCAACGGCGTGCGCAGCTCGTGCGACATGCGCGCGAGGAACTCGCTCTTGTATTGAGACGCTCGCGTCAGCTCCTGCGCGTGCTGCTCGAGATCCGTCTGCGTGCGCATCAGCTCTTCGCGATGAACTTCGAGCGCGGCCGTCTGCTCCTCGAGGTTCGCGTTCGCGGCCTCCAGCTCGTGCTGGACGTTCTGCTGGCGCAAGTGCGCCTCCCGGAGCGCGTTGCCCTGCTGCTCGAGCTCCTCGTTCGTGACGCGCAGCTCCTCGTGCTGCGTCTGTAGCTCCTCGCCTTGGCGCTGGGTCTTCTCGAGAAGCTCCTGCATGCGAGCGCGCTGGTCGGCGCCGCGCAGCGCGGTCGCGATCGGCATCGCGACATTGGACAACAGCTCGAGCGTGCGCTCGTTGGGTGTCTCGCCGAAGCCGAGGCTGACGACCCCGGTGATGCGCTCGCCGATCTTCAACGGCGCGAGGATGAGCTCGACCGTCGTCTTTTTCGCGACGCCGCCGTCCATGACGACCTGCGCTTCCGCATCCGTCATCCGCGTGGGCTTGCCGGTCTGGATGACGCGGCCGAGCTGGCCCTTGTCCATCTCGCATACGACGGGCAGGTCGTCGGGGATCGCGACGCCTGCGATCCGCACGAGCTCGGTGCCGCGCACGACGTACAGAGAGCCGAGCTGCGCGCCGGTGTGATCGACCAAGCTATCGAGCGCGTGCTTCCCGACTTCTTCCAGGCTCGTCTCGCCGACGATACCGGCCGCGATCGTGGCCTCGCCGCGCTGCACCCACTCCTGCTCCGTGGCCAGGATCTTTGCGTTGCGTTCGGTGCTGACCAGCGTGCCGAACGCTTTGCTCACCACGCCGAGCTGGCGACGGCTGACAAACGCGATGGTGACCGCAGCGAGGCCGAGGAGTCCGAGGAACCAGAGCTTCGCCGTCCTTTCGGTGTCCGCATTCTCGTGCTCGCGGCGGACCAGAAGATCCGTCTCCATCTGCACGCCCTCCCCGATGAGACTGCGCACTCGCGCGATGAGCGCCGTGCGGCGGCGTAGCGAGCCGACGTCATCCTTGGCTGCCGCGTTGACGACCGCGGATTCTGCCTCCTTCAGCCACAGGTCGAGCGTGCCCTTCAGCTCGCGCAAGCGGGATTGCTGGACCTCGTTGTCCTGCGTCTTGTAGATGACCTCGGCGAGCGCGACGTCGGGAGCAACCGCGGCGTACTGATCGCGAAGGGACGCGTCCCCAGACAGGAGATAGCCGCGCAGCGCGGATTCCTTGTCGGAGAGACGCATCTGCAGCTCGCCAAACTCTGCGAGCACTTCGTTGGCACGCGAGACCAGCCTTGCGGAGTCCGCCATCCGGCCGATCTGCCACGCGAGCATTCCGCCGAGGACGATCAACAGGATGACGGGCGCGACGACAGCAAGCGCCATATGCCGTGCGAGCTGGATCGGTTGCTCTTCGCTTGAGCTGTTCGGCACGTTCACCCTGTCTCTACGTCGGTTCGAGAATCAGTCGTCGATGCGTTCGGGACGCGAGCGGATCACGGCCGTCGCCACATCGGGGATCACCCTCGGAATTGCATCGTCGATGGCGCGCATACCGCGCGAATCACGCTTGGCCCGCAGCTCCTCGAGCGTGCGAGCAACGGTCCCCGCATCGGGGCGATCTTCGTAGCGCTTGCCGAGCATCTCCTCGACAAGCTCGATCAAGCCGTAGGGTGCGTCGGGGCAACGCGGGGCGAGCGCCGGGATCGGTCGGTTGAGATGCTGGACGAGGATCTCGATCGCATTGTTGCCAGAGAACGGGGGCTTACCGGTCAGCGCCTGATACGCGACAACGCCGAGCCCGTAGACATCGCAGTGCCCATCCGTCGGGCCACCGCGCGCCTGCTCCGGAGCCATGTACGTCGGCGTGCCGATCGCTTCGTTCATGTTGGTTAACCGCGCGCCATCGAGGTGGTGGGCGATGCCCCAATCGATGACGCGGACGCGATAGCGGAGATCACCGGGGCACAGGAGAATGTTGTCGGGCTTGAGGTCGCGGTGCGTGACGCCACGATCGTGCGCAGCAGCGAGCACGTCTGCCACGCCGCTGACGAGATCGATCACATCGTCGGGAGGCAACACTCCCTGAGCGAGGCGCTGCGAGAGCGAGGTGCCTTGCACCATCTCCATCGCGATCCAGGGGCGACCGTCCTCGAGGACACCGCACTCGAAGAACTGCGGGATCCCGACGTGCGACACCGTCGCGAGGATCGAGGCCTCGCGCATCATGCGATCGATCGCGCGCTCCTGAGCGAGCTGATCTTCGCGCATGATCTTGAGCGCAACCTCGCGACCGCTCAGCGCATGCTGGGCGCGGTACACGTAGCCCATCCCGCCCGCACCCGCCGTACCGGTGATCCGATAGGATCCGATCGTCTCGCCGGGAGGGAGCATGCCCTCTTCGGGGTGGACGTGAACCGGTGCGCTCTCCATGTGCCGCGCTCCAGGAGCACACTGCGTGCCAGCGCGACGCGATGCGATCTGAACCGTGCGCGAGCGCCACAGTTGGCTTCGCGGTGATCACGGAGTTGAGCCCGTGATCGCCTTACGAGGAATCGGCAAGGTTTCTGCACCAAGAGGCGGCATATGACTTCCGTTGCTTCGCTTGGCCCCGATTCCGTCGTCGGTTCATATCGAATCGTCAGGGAGCTTGGCCGTGGCGGCATGGGCACCGTCTACGAGGCGGTCCACCAGCTGCTGCCGCGTCGCGCGGCCATCAAGGTGATGCATGGGGAGCTGCTGCGGCAGCCCGGTATGGCGACGCGCATGGTGCAGGAGGCCGCGATCCTCGAGGACGTGAAGCACATCGGCATCGTGAAGGTGTTCGAGTGCAACCTCCTCCCCGACCGCCGCCCGTGGATCGCGATGGAGCTCGTCGATGGCGAGTCGCTCGCGCAGAAGCTCCAGACGCAGGCGGTGCTCCCGTCGGCGGAGGTCGCGCGTATTCTCGCGGCGATCACCGACGTCCTCAGCGCGGTCCACGCGCGCGGCATCGTCCACCGCGACCTCAAGCCGGATAACATTCTGCTCTGCCCTGACGGGACGCTGCGCGTGATCGACTGGGGTGTCGCGCGCCTCGGCAGCGCTGGTCGGCTCACGCTCGAGGGGATGACCCCGGGCACGCCGATCTACATGTCGCCCGAGCAGGCGACCGGAAAGAACATCGGCGCGCCGTGCGACATCTACTCGCTCGGCGTGATCGCGTACGAGATGCTGGCCGGTCACGCACCGTTCGACGGTCGTACGCTCGCCGAGGTCGTCGCGATGCACCTCACCAGCGACGCCGTTCCCCTCGCCGAGCGCACGTGTGCTCCGCGCGAGATCTGCGACCTCGTGCACCGCATGCTCGAGAAGGATCCTGCTCTACGCCCGACGGCCCAGAAGGTTCGCCGCGTCTCGCTGCGGCTCGCCGGCCTGCCCGCCGACGTGAAGCCCCAGACCATCAGTCGCGTCGAGGCGTCGCCCTACGCAGAGATGACGATCACCGACCACCGCGTCCACGACGCCGCCGCTGTGCGCACGCAGGGCCAGATGAATCAGCCTCTCGGCTCGCGGCCTTCGGGCGAGGTCGTCGTCGTCGATCCGGAATCGCTCGAGCACGGCACGACGGAGATGCTCCCGATCGTTCGTCGCCCCCGGTGGACGCCCGAGTTCTCGCCAGCGATCAACAACGTCGTTACGGTGCCCGCGGCAGCACGCCGCGGTGCGATCACACCGCTCACCCATCGCGATGGGGCGGCCGGCGAGATCATCCTGCTCGAGAAGCGCCGCGCATAGGCGAGCCCGATAGCCGGTTCCCTGAAGCCGCTTTCAACCGTGCGCCCTCGCCACGGTCCGTGAGGGCGTCTGACGCTCATCGTGAGTCGCTAGTAAGACTTGCGAGATTTCGTGGCGTATCCGCTCGGTGCGCGCGGGCGCTCGGGTTCTGCGCCGTGCACGAGGACCTCGAGTCACGACGGCATGCGTTGTGCTCAGGAATTAGTTCAGGAGAATCAAGATGAACAAGACCACTGGCAACACGACCACTGAGAACGGCTCTTTCGACGGGATCAAGGACGCGGTCAGTCACTTCGTCGACGACGGCAAGGAGAAGGTCGCGGGTCTGAAGGACAAGGCGATGGACCTCAAGGAGAAGGCGATCGATCTCAAGGACCAAGCGCTGGAGAAGAGCACATCGTTGCTCGACGCGGCGACGGACGCGATCAAGACGAACCCGCTCAAGGCTGTCGGTATCGCATTCGGTGTCGGCTACGTCGCGATGCGCATCTTCCGCCGCTAACGATCATGGAGCGGCACCACGCAGAGGTTTCGAGCAGCGAGCTCATCGGGGGAGTCCTCGACGATGCTCGCGACCTCGCGACCGCAGAGCTCGATAAGCTCAAAGCTGAAGCGAAGCAGGTTGGCGAGAGCGCGAAGATCACTGGAATCGCCTTGGCGTTCCTGATCACGGCCGCTGTGCTCGCCGGCACTGGTGTCGCTCTCGGACTCGGCGCACTCGGCTTGCCGGCGTGGACCTCATTTCTCGTCGTCGGTGCCGCCTTCGGCATCGTCGGCATTCTCGTCATCAAGTATCCGCGCGCGATCGCAAACGCGTTCTAAGGAACACCATGGATCCCGATCAAGAGAAGCTCGAAGCTGCGGACAAGCGCTCGGATGCGGCGAAGCAGTCGCTGCGGAATCGCATCCGCGAGATCGAGCACCGCTTCGAGCAAGCGAAGGAGACGTTCGACTTCCCGACGAAGATCAGCGCGCACCCGCGCCTCGCGGTCGGCATCGCTGCCGGTGCGGGTGCATTGCTCGGCTACCTCGGTGGGTCATCCTTCGGGCGCGGCAACGTCGACGGCGGTCAGAAGCGCGGTCTCGGCAGCGCGATCATCGCCGCCCTCGGCGCGATCGCGATCCAGGCGTTCAAGGACTACGCGATGCGCGAAGGCGCGGACATGGCGCAGAAGTGGTGGGCGGATCGCGTCGACCGCGATGCGACGCACGACGTTCATTGATGCGTCGGCTCTTGGCGCTCGCTCTGTTCGCCCCGGCGATCGCGCGCGCTGATGGCCTGTATGCGAGCGAGTCGATCGGAGTTTCACTTCCGGACGCCTCGCTCGCGCCGTATTTACAGCAGCCGCTGAAAGTTCGACTGGCGGTGGGAGCGCGCTGGCGCTTCCTCGCGATCGAGCCGTGGCTCTCGAGTGATCTGCAACTCGATCGCGATGGAGCAACACGCGGCATCCTCGGCGGCACGCCGGCGAACGGAACAGCCGATCTCGCGACGTACGGCGTCGACGCGAAGCTGATCGGCAAGCTCGACGATCATCTCTCCGCATTCGTGCGTATGGGACCGTCGCGCGCTGAAGCGAACGGAATGCTCGACGGGTACTCCGGCTGGGGAGCGGGTGCATCTGCGGGCGTACAGCTCACGGGGCGCGTACGCGCGCTCGGTTTCTTATGGGCTCCGCTGTTCTTCGTTAAGCGCGGCCCGATGGTCACGGGGTCGCTCTTCCTGGACCAAGGGGTCGATTTCTATCGGCTCCGGATGCCCGGCGCTCCCGACATAGACGCGCACGTAGCCCACGTAAGCATTGGGTTTGCGCTCGGCGCCGATTTCTAAAATTGGAGCTCGGTGTGTGCAGGTGGGAAAATTTACGCACCTGTGCGCTCGAAAAATCAGATCTTTTGCCAACCCTCAGACTTCCCACCTACATCTGCTTTTGTGGACAGTGGGTTAATGCGCTCTTTTCTCGGTTCTTCACTCGCTCTGGCATTGGCACTCACGGCGGCGGGCTGCGGCGACGACCTGACGGCATCTGACGACGGCACTGACCTCGTTGGCGATCACACTGGCATCGACAATTCCACCGCGACTCCCAGCCTGCTCGTTCCCGAGCTCTGCGCGTCGCGCAACTTCGACAACGCTGTCGTTCAGGACAAGGAGATGGTGCTCCGCTCTGTCACGACGTCCATGGGCACAGCCGTGCTCGGTATTCCCAAGTCTGGCGGTTCGCTCTACGGTTTCGTGACTGACGCGCGTGGCCAGATCATGGGCGACATGCACGGCACGAAGATCATCAGCGGCGACTACACCGGCTTCTCGGCGTCGCGCGTCGATGGTCGTGTCGTCGTCGGCCTCGTGCAGAATGACAAGGTCGAGATGTACGTCATCAAGGATGACCTCACCGCGATCCACGCGCTCGACACGGTCGGCAACAGCGACGTCGTCTCCGATGCGACGGTCGTCCACCAGCGCGGTCAGCGCATCGCGTTCGCGGGTGGCTCGGATGGCGTCGTGATGACGCGCTTCGATTCCGACTGGGCTTCGCTCGGTCAGTCGGTCTACACGCGTGAAGTACCGACGAGCCTCTCGTCGTCGAGCTACGGTGCGGACGCGATGTTCGCGTGGTCGACGGAGCACACCTGCTCGATCGCTCGCATGGGCGCCGAGCTCGTCTCGACCCAGCACTTCAACTGCGCCAACAACCACATCGCCATCGACCCGGACATGAAGGGTGGCCACATGCTGTTCGAGGGTGCGGACGGCATCCACGATGCGAGCATCATGGTCGGCACGCACAACGAGCTCGCCACCGAGCACCTCGTCGGACCGCACGGCACGTCGCCGCGCATCGCCTTCGACGGCACGCACTTCTGGGGCACGTACCTCGACATCCACGGCTCGCTCGTCGTGGGCTACATGGCGGGCGACGGCCACCTCCGTTCGATCACGCTCGGCAACGTTCGCCCGACGGCAGACGCGTATGACCTCTCGGTCAGCAACAACGAAGTCTGGGTCTACGCGGTCGACCAAGAGAACGGCTACACCGCGTCGCGCGTCTGTCTGACCAAAGCTGACTAACGAGCTCACAGCGCAGTGACGACGGGCGAGGAACTCTCGCCCGTTTTCATTTTCGGAGTCACAGACGGAAGCTGTAGGCGAGCTCGATGACGCCGAAGCCGCGCACGCGCGACGCCGTCTGCGCGCTCACCACGCCGCCCATCGCTGCGTAGAAGCGACGCGCGTGCTGGTTCCCCTCGAGGACCCAGATGTCGAGCCGTGCGTGCTGCTGAGCCCGGCTCCACTCGATGACGGTCTCGAACAGCTCGCGACCCAGGCCGTACCGTTTCGCGCGGTCGACGAGATAGAGCTCGAAGAGCTCGCCGACACGCGGGCCGCCGCGGCGCGATACGCTCGCGTTCGCAAACCCGACGACATCGCCGTGCGTCGTGTCATACGCGACGAGGTTGTGCGCGGCTGCATCGCGCAAGATGCCTTGCCGCGCTCCTACGCGCAGCTCCGCGTTCATGCTGTCGAGGATCGAGTCGGGGAGGATGCCGCGGTAGCTGGAGCGCCAGCTCGCGACCTGAACGTCTGCGATCGCGCGTGCGTCGTCGACCCGGGCCCGCCGGACTGCAAAGCGCGCCGTCGCGAATGCCGATGCGATCACCACGCCCCACCCTACCGCGCTCCACCGCGGCGCGACCCTGGCCATCGAGGCAGGTCAGAACTGCGGCAGATCGAAGCCGAAGAAGTACACGTACGCGCCCGCACCAACGGCGAGCAGCACGATCACGAGCGCGATCCAGGGCCACCGCCGCGGGCTGTCGGGCGCAGCTGGCAGCACGACGTTCTTGTCGCGCGTCTTCGCCTCGACGGGCTTCTCGCTCGGGACCTCGACGCGCTTGCTCTTGCGGCCCTTCTTCTTCTCTACCTCGTTGGGCGGTGCCGCCCCGGGCGCGACGAGCATCTCGCCGCTGTCCTCGCCTTCGGGGAAGGCCGCGGCAGGAGGAGGTGCATCGGGGAGGACCAGCGCGCGCGCGTAGTTCTGTTCGGGCTGCTGCGTCGGCAGAGTCGCTGGCGTGACGCGCTCCAAGGCCAGCCGCTCCGCCGCGCTCACCGAACCGATCGACGTCGAGTGCGCAGGACCGAGCGCGGCATTCACCTGCGCAGCCGTCATCTCCGGCACCAGGGGCGGAATGCTGCTGATGTCGGCGACGATCGTCCTCGCGTTCGGTGCGCTCGGGCGCACGGAGACGATCGGAGCCGGAGGGCGCTGCGGCAAGCTGGGGATGAGCGCCGCGCGCTCCGCGACGATGCTCGACGGTTGCGACGGGCCCGGGCGAGGCGGCGCGGATGGATTGATGACCGGCGCAGATGGATTGATCACCTGCGTCAGCGCGTGCGGAGCGGCGCCCTTCGGCGACGGTGCACCCATCGGTGGCGGATGCGAAGGCGTTGCGCGATTGATGACCGGCGGCGGCGGATTGGAACCGCGCTGGGCCGATGGATCGTACGGCGCGGACGGATTGATCACCGACGCGGCTGACAGTACGGGCGCGACCATCAGCGTCGGCGCGACCGGCGCGAACGCGTTCACCGCGGGCTGCGCGGGTGGAAACAGACCCTGCGGCTCCGGTGGCGCATTTGCGGGCATCGGTGGCGGTCCACGGAACGCCGGCGAGCTCGACGGAGAACCCGGGTTGCGCGGCGGCGGTGTCGGCGGGCTTCCAAGCGGCGGCGGTGAATCGCGCTGCGGCGGCAGACCACTCGATCCGACGGCGCGAGCACCAACGTCACCAACCATCGAGCGAGCCGACGCCGTACCGCCACCGACGCTGCGCGACCCTGGCGCGCCAACACCACCGAGCGTGCGGTTCCCGAGCGCGGCGGGCGTCCGCGCCTGCGTGGGTGTACGCGCCTGCGTGGGCATGCTCTCCACGGAGTCGCGCTCGCGCATCAGCGTCGAGTCGAGCGAGCCGAGCGCTTGATCGAGCGACTGTTCCGACGGCCGCGGCGACGTCTTCACCGGCTCGGGAGTCTCTGCATCCTCGTCGACGGTGAGCTGCATCGACAGGCGATCGCGTGGAGAGAGCTCCTTCGTGGACGGGCGCGGCGGGCGCGCGACCGGCGCCGGCGGACGGGATGGGGACGACCGAGGTGCCGGCGGGGTCGGCGTCACGACAGAGTCATCGGTGCGCTCCATCTCGATCTCGTACTCGCTCGCATCGAGGCGGCGCTTCTTCGGCTCCCTCGACGATGGCGGCGACAGGCCACCGATCTTCGCCGGTTGAAGAACGCGGTCGATCGTGACGCCCGCCGGTGCGTCGGCAGTTTGCTCGTTCGTATCTACGCTGTCGTCGGTCGACACGGCAACGACCGTCTCCGCCGCGAACTGCGCGCTGCGCGAAGCAGCCGCGATACCTGCCGTGCGTGACGCGAGCATCCTCGCGCGAGCCGCGAGATCCGGGGAAGGCGTCTCGTCCTCGGAGAGAGCGCGGTTCTTGATCGGGCTCGGCTCGGGTGTCGGTGTCGGCAGCTGTCCCGAGCGCCGCACGATGTTCGGGCTGCTGCGCGGCTTCTCGACGGGCCACTTCGCGGGCGGCGGCGGCGGCACGATCGGATCGTCGGCCGCTTCCGCGTAGGTCTCGGCCTCTGTCGCCTCGCGGCGCTGCGACGGATGGCCGGTCATCGTCTCGTACGGATCGATCGGCGGCTCGGCGGTGACGCGACCGAGGCGCGTGCGCGCGCGCGACGCAGGGGCCGGCGGCGGAATCGTCGGATCGGCGGCCTCGGAGGCGGACGCATCCCGATCGACGACGCGCGCACGAGTCTGATCGTCGTCGCCGTCGCCGCCTGCATCGTTGCGCGGCACGTGCGCGAACGCCCACTCGACCCAACCGGTGAGCTGCTGGTTCGAGACGATGCCGCCCTTCAGATTTTTCGCGACGTTCGTCAGCGCAGTACGCATCGCAGACGCGGATTGCCAGCGCAGATCCGGATCGCGCTGGAGCGCGGTGAGCACGATGTCGTCGAGGTCATGCGGAACGTCCTTGTTCACGCGCGACGGCGGATCGATCGGCATCTCGCGCAAGCGCTGGAGCGTCTCGAAGTCGCTCGCGGCATTGAACAGGCGCCTCGTCGACAGCAGCTCGTGCGCGATGATGCCAACGCCGAACAGATCCGCCCGCGAGTCGAGGTGGCCCCGCATGTACTCGGGCGCGATGTACGCGTACTTGCCCTTGATCATGCCGGTCTGCGTTTGCACGCCGCCCGTCGCTGCCTTCGCGATACCAAAGTCGATCAGCTTCACGATGCCCGCCGTCGACACGATGATGTTGGATGGCGAGATGTCGCGATGAATGATGCCGAGCGCCACTCCCATCTCGTCGGTGAGGTTGTGCGCGTGATCGAGTGCATCGAGTAGCTGCTGCAGGATCGTGACAACGATCGGCACCGGCATCGGTCCCGTGACCGTTCCGCACTGCTTCATGATCTGCGTCAGCGTCGGACCGGGCACGTACTCCATCGCGATGAAGTACGTGTCGTCGACCTTGCCAAGGTCATACGTCGCCGCGACGTTCGCGTGTCGGAGCTGGCTCGCGAGGCGCGCCTCGTGAATGAACATCTCGAGCATCGCGCGGTCATCCGCGACGTGAGGTAGCAATCGCTTCAGCGCGATCGGCTTGCGAAAGCCCGCGACGCCCACGTGCTCGGCACGATGCACCGTCGCCATGCCACCGGCGCCGAGCCGCTCGTAGATGACGTACGGGCCGAGCACCTCCGGCGTCTCACCCACCCGTTGAGTGTACCCGATCCTAAAGCGACCCTACGTAGCGAAGTCGCGCTGGATCCACCTGCCCGCTATTCGAACTGGGACGCGAGCGCGTCCTGTAGCTGCTTGCGCGCACGGTGCGCTCGGACCTTCACGTTCCCGACGGAGATGCCGAGGCGCTCGGCCGTCTCCACTTCGGTGCGGTTCGCGCGCAACAGCATCACGTCGCGATATTTTGGATCGAGCTGCGCGAGCGCGGCGCGCACGAGGCAGATCGCCTGTTGATCTGCGAGTACGCGATCGGCGGGAGGTGAGTCGGCCGGAAGCTCGCGCGCGAGGGCCTCGTGATCGGTCGCGAGTTGTTCGCGAGAGCGCGCCTTGCGGCGCAGATGCCCGAGTGCCGTCGTCGCCGCGATGCGGTACAGCCACGTACGGTACTTGGACTCGCCGCGGAATGCATCGCGGTTGCGAAACGCGAGAAGGAGCGCCTCCTGCGCCACGTCCTCCGCGTCGGAGGGTGCGCCGACGATCCGGCGGGCCACCGCGTAGACGAAGTCGCGGTCGTCCGCGTTGAACGTCACCTCGGGGCGGTCGGCGGCGACATAGCTGCGGGATGCCGTCCCGTAGCCACGGTCAGCGACCGCCACAGTCGGGCCAGCGTGGTCGGCGAACGTCTCGTCGGCCTGGAGAGCCGCCCGCACCGAAACGTCCAAATCGTTCATTTGTCCAATGTTCCCGACGAATGCTCAGACGTCAAGCGAGGAGGAGCAGATGACTATTGTTAGTTACAATACATAACGATACTCTCCTCCCAGGTGACACTCCTCTCCCCACGGCAGGTCGCCGCTGCGCTCGGCGTGAGCGAGTCATCGCTGAAGCGGTGGGTCGACGCGGGGCGCCTCGTCGCGACCAAGACAGAGGGCGGGCACCGCAAGATCGCGATCCGCGAGGCGCTGAGGTTCGTGCGCGAGACCAACGCGCCGCTCGCGCGACCGGAGATCCTGCAGCTGCCGGCTGCGACCGAGCCCGAGCTCTTGTCGATCCTGCTGCGCGGTGATGCGACGGCCGCGCGCGCGTGGTTGCTCGGCCGCTACCTCGACGGCGCGACGATCGCGGAGCTCGCGGACGGGCCGATCCGCACGGCGATGCACGCGCTCGGCGAGCTGTGGCGGCATGACGAGGCCGGCATCTTCGTCGAACATCGCGGCACGGACGCGTGCCTCCAGGCCGTCGCGCACCTGCGCACGCTCGTCGAGCAACCGGCAGGTCTCCGAACGCGTGCGACGCCGCGCCTCGCCCTCGGGGGTGCGCCCGAGGACGACCCGTACCTGCTTCCAACATTCCTGGCGGCGACCGTCGCTGCGTCGGTAGGAATGCGCGTCGTGAACCTGGGGCCGACCACGCCTGTGCATGCATTTGACGCAGCGATCGCAGAGCACAAACCGTCGCTCGTGTGGCTGAGCATGAGCGCGCCCGTCTCCGCGACGAGGATCGGCGAGCTCGCGGGGTTCATCGCGCGCGTCCCCACCAAGACGATCGTCGCGCTCGGTGGACGTGCAAGTAACACGGTGCTCAACGCGCGCATCCACGGCGGCTACGGCGCGCCGCTCGTCCGCGAGCAGAAGAACGTACGCGCGTGCGACTCGATGGCCGCGCTCGCGGCACTCGCGACGTAGTCACTTCTCGACGCGCGCGATGGTGTAGCCCGCCTTCTGCAACAGCGCCGGCAGGCCCTGCTCGCCGAGCATGTGTCCGAGGCCGACGGCGATGAACGTGGTGTCGTGAAACGACGTGATCTTCGCGATCCAGGCGCGGTTGCGCGCGTAGATGAGTGGCTCCGCGGTGCGATCGACGACGATGTACGGCGTGATGCGCGCCTCGTCGCCCGCGGCGTAGGCAGCGACGAGATCGGAGTACGCACACTGGAGCGCGCGCTGTGAGTGGAGTTGCGCGCGGAGATCCTCGACGGTGACGACAGAGTCGAGCGCCTTCATCTGATCCGCGGCGCTCTCCATCGCGTCGATCGGCTTCTTGCGCTCGGTCGCGCGCTCGACGAGCGTGGTGTCCATCGCGACGACAGGCGTGCCCTTGTTCTTCCCGTCGAGGAGAATGAGCGCGAACCACGGCCTGGTGCGCTTGAGATCGTCCTCGTGGATCGTGCCGCGCAATGCGTCGCGCAGATCCCACCAGTCGTCGCCGAGCATCGCGTCGAGACCCGGGCCATGCGCGATGCGCTCCAGGTCGCGGAGCTCGTCGCGATCGGGCTGCGCGTCGCCGAGCTCGGTCGCGATCCGCGCGCTGTGATCGAACGCGGTGAGCGCGACGGCGGGGACCATCTCGATCGCGGCATCGTGGATCGTTCCGAACAGGTAGAGGACGGGGCCGCCCTCGCGCTGCGCGGTCCACAGAAACGCGTTGCCGGGTTTCACGGCGGGTGCAGCCGGGCATGCGGGCGAAGCGGATCCACATGCTGCGAGACCCGCGACCGCCAACGACACGGCGAACCAGCCCAGACTCGCGAACCGCGACACGACGCTCTCGGACCGCGGCACGACCCGAGCGTGGACCGAACCGGGGCCTGGGTGCAGCACCGGCGCTGGACATCCGCTGACGCGCGCCGCGCCTGGCGTATCAACGACTGCCGCACCCGCGGAGCACGCGAACACCCGTCGGAGCTCCAAGTACTCGATTTGCCGACAGCATTCCGTTGCGACGGCGTCGTTCAGGCTTGCTGTCTCGCGCCAGGGACGGTACGGAATCGCGTGGCCAACGACGACAGCACGACGGACGCGGCAGGAGCGGATGACGCTCCCATCGCCCAGCCCGGCGGCATCAAGAAAAAGAACCTGATCATCATCGGCGTGATCGTTGTCGCCGTCTGGGCTTTCACGCTCCAGACCGGCAGCACGGTCCTCCTGATCATCACGAGCGTTCTCACGACGATCCTCGCGGGCGTCCTCATCTGGGCGTTCCGGATGCTGCGCAAGCAGAAGGGCCTCGTGAACATCCTGCAGGGCGCGACGCAGTCGCCCGAAGCCCGCCGCGAAGCGATCGCGAAGCTCAACGCGGGCAAGGACAAGGACGCACCGGTCAACCTGTTCGCTCGCGCGCAGCTGATCGCGCAGGACGATCCCAAGGAAGCGCTCAAGATGCTCGAGGGCACGGACCTCACGAAGTTCCCGGCCGCGATGCAGGACGACGTCTCTCTCTTGAAGACGCAGCTCTATCTCGGCATGGGTCGCACGCAGGATGCGGCGAAGGCCGCGAGCACGATGAACCTCGACAACCCCGACCGCAAAGAGATCCGCCCGATGGCGGCCGCGATCGTCGCCGAGGCATGGGCGCGCACGGGCAAGCCCAAGGAAGCGCTCGCGCTGATCGAGACGATCGAGCCACCCAAGAAGAACGGCGAGCAGATCGTTCTCCAGGCCCGCGTCGCAAAGGTGTTCGCGAAGTTCGCGACCAACCAGCGCGGCCCGGCAAAGCAGGAGATGACCGCGCTCGCCGACGAGGATGTGAACCACCTCGGTCGCTTCCTCGCGCCGCAGTTCCGCGTGCACCCCGAGCTCCAGAAGCTCGCGCGCCAGGTCTACGAGTCGCATCCTTCGTCGCGCAAGGCCGGTAAGGCCGCCGCGAAGCAGTCCCGCATCGGTCGTTAGTGTCCGAGAGGGTCTGGAAGCCCGCCGAGATTCGCCGACGCTTCGAGCACGGCGAGCGCGACTTCCGGCGCCTCGAGATCGAGGACGACGAGCTGTCGTTCCGCGACGCTGTCCTCGATGGCGCCGATTTCAGCCACGCGTTCGTGGTGGCCGACTTCTCTCGCGCGAGCCTGCGCGGGTGCCGTTTTCACGAAGCGAACGTCAAGACGTGCCTCTTCGACGAGGCCGACCTTCACGGCGCTGACTTCACCGGCGCCGCGCTCGATGCGACGAGCTTTCGCGACGCTCGCACGACTGACGCGACGTTTACCGATGCGCACATTCAAGGCCAGTCCTTGCGTCCCGGTGAGCGGCCGTCGTGATCAGAGTCCGCTGATCGCGTCTTCCCACTTCGTGTGGAACACGAGGTAGTCGGCGAAGTCGAACGGGTTCGTCGCGAGCGCCGTGCGTTGATCGTCGTGCAGCGAGCTCACGAACTTCGAGTTGCCCTGATCGACGAGATCGAGGACATCGCGCGCGACCTTGACGCCCGCCATCGGCTTGAACGTCGACGGCGAAAAGTCTCCGGAGAGCGCGGCCTGGAACAGGCGATCCTCGATCGCTGTCGCTGTCTCGTCGACGTTCGTGTCGAGAGCGGCCTTCTGCGTGTCATCGAGGTGGGCTGTCTTCGCGAAGTCATCGGCGGAGCGCTGTAGACGTTCGCGCTGCGGAGCGATCGCCATCTGCGCGATCGGGATCATGCGATCGCGGTAGACGCGCAGGTTCTCGCCGGGGTGCGGCATCATCCCGCGCACCCACGGTGGCGCCTTGAAGCCCATCAACGAGATGCCGCCGTTGTCGGTCATCGGTGGCTCCTCGGTGGCGGCCTGTTTATCGGCGCGGGGAGAATCATCGGACGAGCCATGAGCCAACGGGCGCGATTGCTCCTCCGTGCACGCCGTGGTTTCGACATTCGTCGTCGGTGAATGACAACCGCGCCACGCTTGCCACGCACACGCCGCACCGAGCACAAACGAGATATTTCGCCAGGTGTTGCTCATTGCTTGGTCGCTTTCTTCGCGGGCGCCGTCGACTTGGTCGCGGGGTGGGTCGGCTGTGTCGACGGTGCTGGCTGCGGTTGCGGCTGAACTGGCACGGACTGCGGTTGGACAGGAACGGACTGCGGCGCGACCTGCGGCACCGGCGCCGTCGGTTGTTGGCCTTGCGGATACTGACCTTGCGGGTACTGGCCCTGCGGGTACTGACCCTGCGGGTACTGACCCTGCGGGTACTGGCCCTGCGGGTATTGCTGCGGGTATTGGCCTTGCGGGTATTGCTGCGGGTATTGGCCTTGCGGCGGCGGATAGCCCTGCGGCGGCGGATAGCCCTGCGGGTACGGCTGCTGTTGGATCGGCTGCGGCGCCGGGCGCGCGGACGCTCCGCCAAGGCCAAACTGGTACGCGACGCCGATGTGAAACTGATACGAGAAGATCGGACCGCCGAGCCCCGACGCGTAGAGATAGTCGAACGCGATCGGCCGCGTCCACGCGACCCAGTGCTTGCCGAGCTCGTACTCGATGCCGCCCTCGAAGCGGACCGTCGTGCCGGTCACGTCATCGAACGCGTTGTCCTCGAAGTTCACGAGCGTGAAGCCCAGGCCCGCGCGACCGACGACGAACACCTTGGGCTTGATCTGCTTGCGTGTTCCAGCGCTGACCAAGAACGTACCGTGCGTCGCGTCGGTGTTCGCGAGGCTGTCGAAGTCGATCCACAGCCCGATGTTCTGCTTGAACCAGCCGACGCTGATGCCACCACCGGCCAGCGCGGGGACCTGATCGTTGCGGCGGTTGAGCACCGACGCGACGCCGAAGCCGAGCGCGATCTGTAGGTGGCTCGTCGCCGGCTCTTCGGGGAGCATCTGCACGGGCGGCGCGGGTTGATATGCGTACGGCTGCGCGTATTGGCCTTGCGGGTACTGCTGCGGATACTGGCCCTGCGGATACTGCTGCGGGTACGGACCCTGCGGATACCCCGTCGGTGGTGGAGCCTGCTGCGGCGCGGGCTGTTGCGGCGCGGGCTGTTGCGGTGCCGGCGTCTGCGCGTGCGCATCGCCGATATCGCCGACGATGATCAGCGCGAACGCGGCGGCCACGCTCGTCGCGAGCACGACAGCGCGACGGCGCGCGAGTCCCAGCGCGAGAGCGATCGCGACGAGCAGGCACAGCGAGAAGATCTGACCGCTCGACAGGCCGGCGTAGATGCCGCGGCCGAGGTCACCACGCAGCGCCTCGATGGCGATGCGCCCGACGGCGTACGTCGCCGCGATCGAGAGCACGACGCGCCCGCGCGCCGCCTTTGCCCACCGCGTACGCGCGACGAGGAGCGCGACGCCGATGATGACGAGGCCGAGCATCGCTTCATAGAGCTGCGTCGGGTGCACGGGCAGCGACTCGGTGCGGTCGCTCGGGATGAGGCCCGCGCGGAGATGATCGTGCCAGGCGGGGCTGCCCTTGGGGAAGCGCAGGCCCCACGGCAGCGACGTGACCTTGCCGTAGTCACAGCCCCCCATGAAGCAGCCGAGGCGCGCGAAGAACAGCGAGACGCCCATCGGGACAGCGGCGAGATCGCCGAAGCGTGCGAGCGAGAGCTGGTTGCGCCGACACACGGCGGCGATCGCCGCGAAGCCCGCGAGGTAGCCCCAGAACGACGTCATGCCCGCCCACTGCATGCGGAGGTGCCCCGTCATGAACAGCGTCTGCAGCAGCTGGATCGTCATCGGCACGACGATTCCGGCGACGACGGCGGCGAGGTACCCCCACAGCACCGCGCTCGCGACGACGCCGGTGTCGACGCGGTTGCGCCGCGCAACGATCACCATCACCCACAGGCCGACGAGGCCGGCGAGACCGACGCACGTGAACCACGTCGGCGCGATGACCGCGGCAACGTCATGCGACATCCACGTCGACATCCATTGAACGAGGGCCTCTCTCACGAGCACACCTCCTCTTCGTCGATGGACGCATCGTCGACGGGACTCGGCTCGTCATCGATGGTGGATGCGCCGCGCTTCTTGGAGCGCCGACGGATGAAGCCCGCGACGGGGATCGGTGCGAACGCCCAGCCGAGCGAGAGGATCAGCGTCCACCCGGGACCGCCCTCCCCCTTCGGATCGTCCTTGCGCGCGACGTTGCAGCTGGAGTTGCTCGATGACGAGCTGCTGCAGCCGTTGCCACCATTGCCGCTGCAGCCACCACCACCACAACCGCTATCGCCGCTGCCACCACCGCAGTTGTCGTTGCCACCCGAGGACGACGAGCCCGAGTCGCTGTTGCAGCTACTGCAATCGCCGCCGCTGTTACCCGACGAGGACGACGTGTCGTTGTTGCACGAATCGCAGCTGGAGTTACCGCCGCTGTTGGAGTCCGAGCAGGTCGAGTCGCACGACGCCGAGTTGTTGCAGCTCGGTCCCTGCACGTTGCAGCTCGGCGAGAACTCGCAATTGTTGGTCTGGCTGTTGCTGCAGCCGTCGCCGCAATTGACGGACGTGTCGCGCGGCTGCGTGGGAGCGGGTTCGACGCCACCATCGGAGTAGGTGGGGAACTGTTGGTCCGGCGCGCCGTAGATGTCGCTCAAGCACTTGTCGAGCGGTTGACCGCACGCGGGATCATCGACGTACGCGGCGTTTGCCTCGAGCGAGTCGAAGCGGTTCGCGGCTGTCTCGTCGTGCGGGCAGCTCGGCGCCTTGTCGAGCGCGCAGTTGTTGACGGAGTTGATCGCGATCGCGAGGTTCGCGCAGATCAAGAAGTAGCCGCGGCCGTCATCCTCGGCGAGGCGGTTGCACTCCGTGGTGCCATCCGTGTTCGTGATCGGCTCGCAGTTACCGCTCGGCAGACAGGCTTCGCACCGCGTACGCTGCGCGGCTGCACACTCGCCGATGGAGCCGTAGAAGCTGTACGGGTTGCCGCCTGCGGCCGCGAGCTTCTTTGCTTCGTCGGTGACAGCTGCGTATGGGTTGTCGGGCGTCGCGATGCGCGCGGGGCCGACCACTGGCGTCGCGCGTTCGAGCTGTGTCGCGAGCGCGACTTCATCTCGATCGGGTTCGAGGGCAGCGAGCGCGATCGGGTTGACGAGCAAGCGCCCCCCCTCGTAGCTCGCAATGACGGTAAGGCGAGCTGACGGTGCAACTGTCAGTGGACCGCTGTGATGCCCCGCGTCGTCAGCGAGCGCTGTCAGGACGTCGAGTCCGCGCGCGGGTAGGCGCGCCCACGAATGAGCGTCCCACTCGTTCGCGAGCACGATCTCGATCGCAGGTGAAGCTGCGGTACCTGTCGTTGCAGATCGCGCGTGATGCGCGGCGTGCGGTGTCGCGTCGATGCCGACCGGTACGGACGCAATCGTGACGAGACCGAGCGCCTTTGCGCCCGCCGCATCGCGCTTCGCATCCATCGCCGCGAGTGTTGCAGCGACGCGTTGATCTGCCGTCGGTGCATCGACGAGCGCGACTTGCGTCGCTGGCTCTTCTTCGTCGAAGCCCGTCGCGATCACGCTCCGCGCCGCCGCGCGTTGCTCCGCGTTCCACTCGAGCGCTACGTCCGGCGACAGGCCGAGCAAGTCGCGCAGTTCGAGATCCGCGGGATCGATCCGCGTCTCTCCTGCACCACAGCTTCCCAGGCCGAACAGAGCGCAAACCACGACCAATGAGAAATGCACCCGCATCGAGATCCATCGTACGGCGTCCCGGCGCGCCGAATCATGACTCACGCATCGCTCACTGCGAAGAAACGTCAATAGGTGGCAAATGCTGCCTCCGCGTCGCGTTACGCTCGTCCTGCGTGACGTCGGATAGTGGAACGGGGTCGAGCACGGGTGGAACGTCTCGCCACGATCAGCTGCGTGAGAGCAGCGAGCTCGCGGCGGAGATGCGGCGCTTCGGTGCTGTCTGTCTGTACGGCATGTTCGCGTGGGTTCTCCTCGGTGGAATGGGCGTCTATCTCGCGGTCAGCGTGTACGACGCGCCGTGGGAGATCGTCGTCATGAGTCGCTGCGTCGGCTTCGTTCCGCTCGCCGTTGGCTACTACTGCGGCCGCCGCGGCACCCCGACGACGGTACACGGCGTGACCCTGATGAGCGCGTGGGTGGCCGCGACGAGCGGCTTTCTGATCGGCCTCGAGGGCGCGTATTTCGGCGGCGTCTACAGTCCGTATGGCGTCGGTGCGTGCTTCTGCCTCGTCGGTGTCGCGACGATGCAACGCAACATGCGCGTGGCGTGGCCCGCGTTCCTGATCACCGCGTTCGCGTATGACGCGGGTCTCGTCGCATCACCTGCTCACGTGCTTTCACACATGACGCGCGTCGATTGGTTCGGCCTCGGGATCAGCCTCGTACTGTTCGTCGGACTGATGGTGTTCTGCGGATTGCTCTCGCACTTCGCGTGGACGGTGCGCATGCAGCTCTTCGAGTCGCGCAACATCGGTCGCTACAAGCTGCAGAAGCGCCTCGGGCGCGGCGGCATGGGCGAGGTGTGGCGCGCGTTCCACCAGACGCTCGGTCGCGATGTCGCGGTGAAGATCCTGCGCCCCGAGAAGATCGACGACGACGCGGTCGCTCGCTTCGAGCGCGAGGTCCGCGCGACCACTGCCCTCACCCACCCCAACACCGTGCGCGTCTTCGACTACGGCATGACGGAGGACGGCCTCTGGTATTACGCGATGGAGCTCCTCGAGGGAGTCTCGTTCGCACAGCTCGTCAAACAGTCTGGCGCGCAGAACGCACCGCGCACCGTGCACCTCGTCTCGCAAGCGTCCCGCGCACTCGGTGAAGCGCACCGCGCCGGCATCGTTCATCGCGACGTGAAGCCTGACAACCTGATCATTTGCCAGGCGGGCGGCGAGCACGACTTCGTGAAGGTCATCGACTTCGGAATCGCGCGCTCGCTCGGCGACGAGAACGTCACGCGCATCGGTGAGGTCGCGGGCACGCCGAGCTACATGGCGCCGGAGGTCGCATCGAGCATGGGGTTCGACGCGCGGGCTGACGTCTACTCGCTCGGCGCTGTTCTCTACTACTTGCTCACCGGCAGCCCACCGTTCGTCGCGGAGGATCCGGCGCTTCTGTTGGCTGCGCATCGCAACGAGCCGGTCGTGCCGCCGAGCTTGCGCGCGCCCGCGCCTGTCGACGCGGATCTGGAGGCGATTGTCCTCAAGTGCCTCGCGAAGAAGGACAAGGACCGCTACGCCGACGGAGCCGAGCTCGCCGAAGCACTCGCCACGACCGTCGCGTTCGGAGCGCCGCGCTCGTTCACGACCGACGTCATTCCGGTCGCGAATGTCGATCCGGCCGACGTGACCGCGACCGACAAGCGACGCTAGAAATACAAAGGGCTGACCGGAACGAATCGTCCGATCAGCCACGATTTCAATCCTGGCGCGCGATGCCCGCGTGAGCCCACGCACCAGCCTGGTGCTTCTCGTAGTGCCGCTGCGAGATCCGCGCAAGAATCGCTGCGCCGATCGCGGACTCCTCGTTGTAATGCGCGAGCGCATTGACGAGGGCGGCATCGTTGACCCGGCGAGCATAGAGTGCGGCCCGTGCCTTGCGCAGGTGCTCACCGAGGACGAGCACCAACGCGAGGTTCACGAAGCACGTCTGGCCCGAGAACACGTGACCGGTCTGCGCTGCGTCACCTGCGATCACGATCGGCGCACGGCCATCGCCTGCGAGATAGCGCCGAGTCATTGTCGTCACCGAGGTGTCGAACACCATCGGCGCGAGAAGCTCCGGCGCACCCTCCAGACCATGGGCGCGTGCGGCGAGGTAATACGCGTGCTGCAGCTGCTCGTCGGTCGGCGTTCCCGCGACCTGCGGCGCGACGAGTACGGCGGTTCCAGAGCTTGTCTGCGACGGCGCCTGCAGGATCGTGCAGCGCGCAGCCTCGGACAGGCCCGGTACCGGAAACTCGACGCGGATCCAACGACCGACTGCACCGCTCAGGTCGTACAGACCACCGATCATCCGCGCAGACTGGCCGCTCATCACCGATGCCGTCGTAGATAGCGACGACAACAACGAACGAGCCGCACCCGTTGCGAGGACGATCATGGCTGCGCGCACTGACGTGCCGTCCGCGCACACGAACGAGGCGAAGCGGGCGTGGCGCCGCACACGCGTCACGTCGCACTCGTAGCGAACAGTGACACCGGCGGCGATCGCCTTCTTCAGCAACGCTGCTTGGAGGCGACCGATCGGCACCAGCGCAAACGGTGGCTGCGTCGAGAGCTCCCAGAGATCGCGAGGACGCTCCGGCAGGCCGCGCAGGGTGACAACATCGCCACGGACCGTACGGCCAGAGGCAAGGTCACCCTCGCAGCGAGACGAGAGCGGCGACACGATCCGTGAGTCACGGACGTCAACGCCGAGATGCGCGAGGTGCGCGAGGTCGCCGCGCCGAGCTACGAGCAACTGCGGACGAATCCGCGAGTCCTCGGAGAGCGGCGGCCGGCGGTCGACGACGAGCGTCGAAAAACCAGCGCGAGCAGCCTCGATCGCGAGCGCGAGACCAACCGGTCCCGCACCAATGATCGCTAGGTCAAACTCCGTTCCATCATGTATCTACCCTCCCTGTGGTTGCGCGTCAGTTTGATTATTTCGGACCGATCGTCAAGTAAGATCTCCTAAGTGGCCGACGACGAAACACATAGGACCCGGTTGGGCGTCGGCGATGGATCCAAGAAGAAGGTTCCACCGCTGGTGGGCAAGACCGTGCTCGATCGCTATCGCATCGAAGCCGTGCTCGGTGCGGGCGCGATGGGCAGCGTGTTCCGCGGGCGCGATCTCAAGCTCGATCGCGATGTCGCGATCAAGGCGCTGCACCCGGTCTTCTCGAACGACGACGTGATGCTCGCGCGCTTTCAACGCGAAGCGCAGGCCGCCGCGCGTTTGCAGCATCCGAATCTGATCTCCGTTCTCGACGTCGGTGTCGCCGACGATATGCAGGTGATGGTTCTCGAGTACGCGAAGGGCCCGCGCCTCTCCGATCTGATCAACAAAAAGCCGATGGCGCCGGACCGGATCATCCGCCTCGTTCGGCAGCTGCTCGCGGGTCTCGCGCACGCGCACGCCGCCGGCCTCATCCATCGCGACTTGAAGCCAGCGAACGTGATGGTCGAGATCGCCGAGGACGGTACCGAGATTCCGCGCATCGTGGATTTCGGCATCGCGATCCTGCGCGACGGCGACGAGTCCACGCCGGGTGGCCGCCTCACGGAGACAGGCCAGATCCTGGGCACCCCGCTCTACATGGCTCCCGAGCAGGCAAAAGGCGAAACGATCGACCACCGGATCGACCTCTTCGCGCTCGGGATCGTCGTCTATGAAATGTTAAGCGGCACCACGCCCTTCACGGGTTCGGCGATCGAGATCGCGCTCGCGAACATTTCCAAGGACCCGCCACCGATCGACAAGCGCGTGCCCGGCGTCACGGCGGATCCACTTTTGGAGCGCTACGCCCGGAAGCTGATGGCGCGCAACCTCGCGAATCGCTTTACCGATGCCACCGAGGCGATGCGCGTCCTCGACCTGGTCTTCGATGATCCCGGAATGGCGAACCTCGAGTTAGGCGTCACCGACGTACATCGCGCCTCGAGCCTGGTGTCGCTCCCGCTCCCCAAGTCACCGAAATAGTTCCTGGCGCTTTGCAGGGTCGAAGTCCATTATCTAAGGATGGACGCGCTGTCGACACCGGTGTTTCGTTCGTTCCTCGTCGCTGCAGCCGCGATGACCAGCATTGGCGCCTACAAGGTGGCCACGCATGACTCGAGCGTGACCCATCGCCTCTCGCTGCACGCGCGCATGCTTCCCAACGCGATCTATCTGTCCGCGTTCTCGGACGGCGACATCGACGTGACGTTCCCCGACTCGCATCTGCACGCGCTGACGATCAGCACGCGCGCTCGCGTCGCGGACGGTTGCCGCTGGCTCGGCACCGAGAAGCTCACGCCGATGAACGACCAGACGTTCTACTACGAGTACAGCGAGACGATTCTCGAGTGCGACGCAGACGCGACGCCCTGGTTCAAGACGCCGCGCACCGGCACCGTCACCGTCGTCCAATAGGGTCGAACAGTAGTACGCTCGTCTTTCCTATGAAGACGCGCTACACGGTCCTCGAGCGCCTGGGCGGTGGTGGACAAGCCGAGGTGTTCAAGGGCACCGCTGAATCGATCGCGGGCTTCAAGAAGGCCGTCGCGATCAAGCGCGTGCTGCCGAACCTCACGTCGAACCCGCAGTTCGTCGCGATGTTCCTCGACGAAGCGCGCCTGTCGCTGTTCCTGCAGCACGCGAACGTCGTGCAGGTCTTCGACATCGGCCAGGCGGATGACGGCACGTACTTCCTCGTCATGGAGTTCGTCGACGGCATCGACCTCAAGGGCCTGATCACTCACCAGCAGCAGACGCAGCACAAAGACCTCGCGCTGACGCTGCACATCATCAACGAGGCCTGCAAGGGCCTGCACTACGCTCACATGCTCGACAACCCGCAGACGGGCACGCCGCTCGGGATCGTTCACCGCGACGTCTCGCCTCCCAACATCATGCTGTCCAAGAACGGCGAGGTGAAGGTCGTGGACTTCGGTCTCGCCAAGGCCGACAGCCAGATCGAACAGACCGACGAGGGCGTCGTGAAGGGCAAGTTCAGCTACCTCGCGCCCGAGATCATCGAGGGGCACCAAGCCGACCTGCGCGTGGACGTGTTCGCGCTCGGCATCATCACCTGGGAGATGCTGACCGGCTATCGCTTGTTCTCGGGCGACACGCCGCAGAAGACCGTGCAGATGGTGAAGGCGGCGCGTGTTCCGTCGATCACGGCACTGAACCCCAACGTGGATCAGGAGCTCGAGGGAATCATCCGCAAGGCGCTCGCGCGCAAGCCCGAGGATCGCTACCAGGACTGCGCCGCGTTCGCCGACGAGATCATGCGGTACCTGTTCTCGCACGAGCTCAAGGTCACGTCGCGCAACGTCGCAGCCGCGGTGCGCGATGCAAAGACGGCCAAGCAGACCGCCGCGTCGCCGCGCCAGTCGCTCATTCAGGCGCTCGTCACCGACGAGGTCGCGAAGATGACGTCGTTGATCGCCGAGGAGCTCGCGGCCTCCAAGCTCGCGCCGACGGAGACGCCCGGCGAGATGGTGGATACCAAAGACTGGGCGAGCTCGCTCGAAGACGACTAGGGCGCGAGAACGAGCGCCAGCTCTTCGTCGGAGAGCGGGTGGTTCCAGATGATCACGTCATCGATCACGCCGTCCCACGGGAGGACGACGGCACCGTTGTCGATGTCTCCGCCGATCGTGATCGGCGAGCCATCCTCGATCATCCGCGTCGTTGGAATGTCGATGACCGGGTGACCATTGACGATGGTGCGCGAGTGAACGTTGTCGTGAATGACGACGACGCGGCGCCACGCGTTAGCGACAACCTGATTGTCCGCGAAGGCGCACGGATCGCCTGCGCACGTCGTGAGCTGACCGTTGGTGGGCACGCTCGCGCACACCTGCCACGAGTTGGCGGTGCCCGTTCCGAACAACTTGCCGACGGGGCATCCACCGACTGTCGACGGCTTGGCCCAGAACGCGAACGTCACGCCGGTGCTCGTGTCGAACGCAGCATCGAACGGTACCGTGATCAGCGTCGGCGTTCCGGTGTTACCAGCGAACTGATAACCACTGGCATCGACCGCCTCGACGAGAACAGGACAGTTGGTACACGTTCCGTCGTGCCCGTTGCCCGTCGCGTCGCGTACGCCGTCGGTCGGATCGTCGTTCATCAAATAGCGCGCGGTCGGCGCGGGGTAGGCACTGCCCGCATCGGCGGCTCCGTCAAAGCCGACACGCCCACACGCACTCAGCACGACGAGCAGGAGCACGCGCATCACAGCGCTGCCTCCGCTTGGATCTCGCTCTCCGACAGCGCGCGGTTCCAGATCTTCAGGTCATCGATCTCGCCGGTCCAAAACGCGTGCGGTGCACCGTGATCCAGATCAGAACCGATCGCGAGGACCTCCTCCTCGGTCATCGCCGGGAGCGCGACAGCAGAGGACGTGACGCGGTTCGCTCCGATATACACGCGTCCCTCGACACCGTCGTACCAGAGCGTCGCGAGCGTCCAGTCCTGCATCGGGGAGACACCGCCGACGAAGACGCACACTGGTGCGGCTCCTTCGAAGCATGAAAACACTTGTCGGTTCGCATCGCCGTCGCACAGCTGCCACCGATCAACCACGTCGTCAGCGACAACGAGCTTGTTGACCACACATCCGGTCTCCGCAGGCACTGCGGGATGGCGGAGCCACATCGTGACGGTGAACTGGGTCATCTGGTCGAGAGCGGGCCAACCGTCGACGAGGACGAGCTCCGCCGCACCGTCGAACGCGAGTGCCGTGTCGAACTTGCCTGCCACGGTCGCGGGGCACCGCGTGCAGGTGCCGCGACGACCGCGCTCGGCAGCGACGACACCGTCGACGATGTCATCGAACGTGTAGTGCGCGACGAGCCCGTCCGCGCGCGGCTCGAGGACGTCCGGAACACCCGCCGATTCCCCTCCACATGCGACCAACAACACCCCGGCGACTGTGAAGACGAGCTTCATTCGGTGGGAGCCGGAGCCTCCGCGCTCGGCGCTTCGGGCGGTGCTTCTCCGCCGTCGTCCTTCTTCGGCTCGGGCGCGACGCGGAACATGATGCCGCGCGTGGTCGCCGCGTTGAGGTTCGCGGGCGGATCGTTGCTGTCGTAGAAGATGACGTTCAGCGCTTCTTTGAGCTCGATCGTCAGCGAGGCCTCGGGCGTCTCGCGCGTCTTGTCGTCGTGGATGATCTTCTGGCCGATCGCGTAGATCTCGTAGTTGCCCTTCTTGAGCTGGACGGTCGTCGTCGCGTTCGGCGCGAGCATCGCCTTGGAGCCGGTGTGCGGCTGGCCCGCCGGATCGATCTGGATGGTCTCGATCGGGCGCGGCGTGTTGTTCGTGAGCTTCACCGACGTGAGACCGCCACCACCGCAGGCGACGAGTCCGAAGAGAGCGAAAGCAAATGCTGACCTGATCATCGAAGAGGACCGTATCACCACCCGGTGACTTCGCGGATCGCGGCAACCGCCGCCGTCGACCGTGCTGCTGCCGTCGCCACCACATGCCGCGAGAGCAGCGCACGCTACGAGCGCTTTCCACATCGAGTCCAGGATACTCTTTCTGACGATGAGCTCGCCATATCGCGACGCCGAGGTACCTACCGATGTGGTCGACCCGGCGGCGGTAGCTGCCCCGCTCGCGACGTTCGACGTCTCGGGCCAGGATGGGCCGCAGGGCGCAGATGGACGCCACGGGCCGAGCGGCTCCGTGACGGGTCAGAACGGTGACTCCGGCACGAACGCAGGTCCGTCGACGCCGGGCGACAGCGCGGGAATGATCAACCTCGAGCTCAAGGCCGACGATGCGGCCGGCTCCGTCTCGCTCAGCGGTGACATGGTGCTCGCGCGCGGCGAGAAGCGACAGATTCGCAACCTCGTCGTCGTCGGAGAAACGGGTACGATCGAGCTCCTCGCGACGGGTGGCCAAGGTGGGCGCGGCGGCAACGGAGGCAACGGTGGGAACGGCTGCTACGGCCATCGCGGATCCGATGCGACGCAGTACTCGTGGGGTTCCGACGGTGGCAGAGGTGGCGACGGTGGCGATGGTGGAATGGCGACGAGCGGAGCGCGCGGCGGAGACGGCGGCAACATCGTCGTGACGCTGTCGGAGGACGACACGCCGCTGTTGATGTTGCTGCACCACGCGGTCAAGCAAGGTGCGGGCGGCATCGCGGGCAAGAACGGCATCGGCGGCGCCGGCGGCAGCGGCGGCAGCGGCGGCAGCTCGTACAGCTGGACGACGACGTCGAGCTCGCGCAACTCCGACGGCACATACTCGACGCACACGCATTACCACTCCAACCCGGGCGGCAGCGACGGTCCGTCGGGCTCGAGCGGATCCAACGGCAACGCACGCGTCGTCGCGGGTGCAAACGGCGAAGTCGGCTCGTTCGCGATCCGCGTTACCGACGGAACTTCGTCGACGACGTACGAGTCACGCTACGACCTCCGGCTCGTATCGTTCTCGCACGAGAACCTCAACGAGGACGCTGTCTACGAGCCGCGCGAAGTGGTGCGCGTGTTCGACCTGGAAGTGGAGAACGTGGGCGGCATGCCGACGCCCAAGAAAGACGAGCTGTCCCTCGCGCTCGCGACCGGTGGCTGGGTGAAGCCCGAGCCCGGCGAGCTGAAGTGCCGCCCTGGTCTACCGCCCGGCGAGCGCTTCAAGGTCCCCGGCGAGCTGCGCTTTCGCATCGCCGATCACACGCCCGACAAGCCGAGCGAGCCACTCGAGGTCGAGGAGTCGATCTATCAGCGCGCGATGCTGCCCTCGGTCCATCGCGACTTCGAGTCGTACCAAACGGGCGACGCGATCCAGCAGGGCAAGTTTGTCATCCGCTATCCCGCGCGCCTCTCGGCGGTATCGAACCTGAACTCGCTCGCCGCCGGAGAAGCGACGCGCATCCGGTTCACCGTCACGAACCAGTCGCGGTTTTCTCTCGGTACGGCGTCGGAGACCAAGCGCGTGCTGCGCGTGCGCGTCGCGACGTCGGAAGACAGCGAGCTCGGCGACGAGCACGTCGAGCTGGTGATCGCAGGCCCTGGCGGCGACCAAGTGATCGCGCCGCAGGCTGGCTGGACGCACGAGCTCGCGACACTCGGTGCCGGCGAGGAGACAACGGTCGAGCTCGTCGCACGCATCAAGGCAGGTGCCCCGGAGTATCTGCGGTTCGGCGCGATCGTCACGCTCGAGCTGGGTGAGATCGATGCACCCGAGAAGCCTCGCCCCATCCAGCTGCGCGGCTTTGACGTGCGCGTCGCGCGACCGTTCGCGGTCTCGGATGCAGATCTACTGCTCGTCGTGAACCACCGCACCACGCGCGAAGAGATCGAAGCGTGGGAGCAAGTGGGAGAGCGCCTGGCATTCAAGACAGCGATCTGGGATCTGTCGCGCGAGCGTCATCTCGATCTCGAGAAACCTCTCTCCGACGGCATCTCGCTCTCCGATTGGTTCGCGCACAAGGCGATCGTGGTCCTCGATAATGCGATCGAGAATACGAAGTCCGAGGAGACGTATCCGCACATCTATCTCGACGACGGCCAAGCGTCACGCGCCGTGGCCGCTGGCATCGATATCGCGCTGATCGGCAAAGGCGTGCCGCTCACGCGCATGCTCGTCCCGTCGGAGGCGGCGGATGCCCACCCCGAGGAGATCAAGCGGAGCTTCTGGATCCGGTGGTGGGCCAAGCCGACCGAGGACTGGCTCGCGAAGCAGGCGTCCAAGCGCAGCGCGGAGCTGTTCGCGACCAAGCCGACGGAGCGCCACATCGTCGTCTATCGGTTCGCGCCCGAGGTCGACGAGACGACGCGCTTCATCAACACGTGGAAGGTCGGCACGATCCACACGATGCGCACGCTCGATGCCGCGCTCGGTGGACTCGTGTGCAGCGAGGCCAAGGCGGCGGACGTCCACGATCCGGCCTACATCACGAGCGCCGATGTGACTCGCACGCTCCTCGCGATGTTCGGCTTCGACGAGAACGTCGAGCGTCTGCGCCGCATGCTCGCGCGCGACGAGGTCTCCGCGAAGGATCTCGCGCCGGTCATCGACGCGCTCGTCGTGGATGTCGCGACCGAGCTGGGCGCCGTCGTCGCGCCGGGATGGAAAGGCGAGTCGTCGGGTGGCGATATCGCGACCGCGCTCACGCGCCTCGAGCTCCTCGCACGCTCGCACCTCACTGCCAAGTTCGACTCGCCCGCTGGAGAAGCACTGCTCTCGCTCGCGGCGCGGATTCGCTTTCTCGCCGGCAGCCAGGTCGCGTGGTGGGAGGCGGTGCCGCCGTTCCGCTGGATGCGCCGCGGTCCGTCTGCGCGGGGGAACATCCTGCGCCATCTGGACGCGTTCCTCGACGGTGCGTTCGGCGACCACAACGCGAAGCAGACGTCAGAGGGTGTCGAGCGTCGCGCGGCCGAGCTCGAGAGCGCATGGAAGGCCGTGAAGGACACGTCGATGCTCGACAAGCGCCGCGATTGGGCGATGAACGAAGCACGCGAGCCGCTCGCATCGAAGACGCTCACGTCCGACGTCGAGGTGCTCGCGACCTGGCAGGAGCGCGTGCTCTCCGGGCAGGAGTACGACGACATCAAGCGCTCGCGCGATGACGATGCCGTCCAGCGCTCGTTCCTCGTCGCAGGCGCCGAAGCGCAGCACGGCGAGCTGTTCGTGACCTAGAACACCGCGGTCATCGAGATCGCGCCATCGACCTCCCACGACGACGTTGTCATGGTCCCGGTCGATCCGTCGCCGGGGCTGTTCTGCACACCGCGGTGCTCCCACGTCGGGCCCACGTGCGCGCCGATCGCGAACGAGTCGCTGATCCAGTGGCGAAGCTCTGGTCCCAGGCCGAAGCGAATGATCTCCACGTCGGGCGGGTCCACGTTGAGGTCATTGTTGTCGGAGAACACGCTGAAGCCGTAGCCGAGCACGAAGCGACCGAGCAGCTCCGTGCGGAGGTCCCTGCTGCGCGCGAACACGATGCTCAAGCTCGGCTCGATGATGAACGTCGTGTAGCTCTGATCGAGCGCAGGATTCGTCGAGGTCTGATTCGAGTCGTCGTACTGCGACGCGCGCATGAACTGAAAGCCGACGCCCCACGTGACGGTCGGACCGCGGCGACCAAACCAGAACGCGCCGCCGAGCTTGGAGCTCGAGCCAAGCTGACCTGACAACACCGTCGAGGTCGCGAGCTCGAGCCCGACCGCGAAGCCCGTCGCGACTCCCTTGGGCTCCGGCGGCGCGGGGAGCGGCGTCATGTCGTCGATCTCTTGCTGCGACGGGCCGGTCTTCGGTTTCCCGAACGTCGGTTCGGGCTCGGCGACCGGTGGCGTCTCGACGGGAGCCGGTTCCTCGACCTTGTCCGCGCGCGCTACGCCGCCCGTAGCAACCGCCACAGCGAGGAGACACAGCTCACCGAACCGCATACCTAGTGATCGCACGGCTCGGGCGCGGCTGCCTGGTTCGTGAGGCATGATCGCCGCTTGCGACATCACGCGTACCTCTCGCCTGGCATGTTCGGTTTTGGCCGGCTGGGGTCGTACAGCTACTTCGCGCACGTCGAACGCGAGCTGACTCGGCGCTTCTCAGACGCAGGACACGAGCTCGTCGTCCACGTCATCGAGGACCTGCCCACCGCCTCGATCCGCCGCCGCGCGAATCGCCTCGCCGACATCGTTTCGCGCACGAGCGGCGAAGGTCACATTCACCTCGTCGGCCACTCGACCGGCGGGCTCGACGCGCGCCTCGTTGCATCGCCCGCCACGCAGCACAGCGATCCGGATGCACTCGAGTGGTTGCCGCGCCTGCGCTCGCTTACCACCATGAACACGCCGCACTTCGGCACTCCGCTCGCGAGCTTCTTCGCGACTGCGCAGGGCCAGCACGTGCTCGCCGCGATCAGCGTTCTCACCGCGGCTGGCCTCTCCGTCGGCGCACAACCGCTCGCGATGGCCAGCATCCTGCTCGGCTTCATCCGCAATGCGGACCGCGCGCTGCCGATGAAGATCACGCTGCTCAACCGCTCCGTCGAGAACGTCGTCGGGCTCGTCGACGATGCGCGCAGTCCCGAGCTCCGGACGTTCCTGCGTTCGATCGAAGAGGATCAGGGCTCGATGCTACAGCTCTCACCCGAAGCGATGGACCTCGTCGTCGCGGGCTTCGGGAATCGCCCCGGCGTTCGCTACATGTCGACGGTCTCGATGGCGCCGCCGCCCAAGCCTCGCGCGTGGCTCGGACAGCTCACGCATCCGTGGCGCGCGATCTCACTCTCGGTGTTCTTCGCGATCCACCGCATCACGAGCGATATCGATCCTCACTACCCGTGTGCAGCCACCCGCGACGGCGCTCCATTCTCCGACGAGAAAACGGAGATGGTGCTCGCCAAGGCGTTCGGCGAGCGGCCCGGATTCGACGCGAACGACGGCATCGTTCCGCTGCGCTCGCAGCTGTGGGGCGATGTGATCTGGGCGGGCCTCGGCGATCACCTCGACGTGCTCGGCCACTACTTCGACGAGCGCGAGGATGTGGATCCGACCAAGAAGCATCGCGATTGGCTCACGAGTGGCTCTGCGTTCAATGACAACGCGTTCACGTCGCTGCTCGACGCGCTCGCGGCCGGCATGCTCGGCGCTAGCTGAACAAGCGCACGGCGAGCTTGCTCATTTCACGAGCAGCATCACAGCCCCATCGCGCCCCCAGTAGAGGTGAGTCTCGTCGACGACAATCGCGCTGACGTCAGGCTGGTTGTCAGCGACGAGATGCGGCCCGGAGACCGGGCATCCACCGAGGGGACACGAATACACCGACATCGTGCCGGGGTCGGTCCAGTACACGTTCGCCTGGTCGACGACGATCTGTTGCGGCTGCGACGTGTACGCGATGACGTTGTCGTCCACGCACGACCCGATCACGCACGTGTGCACTTCGCCGTTCGCGACGTTGGTCCAGTACAGCGAGCCGTTCGCGGCCGTGATCCCGTTCGGATTCACCTGGCTGAGCGCTACTGGATCGCCACCCGCCGCGCAGCCACCTGACGGGCACGAGCGCACGCGGCCCGTCCCGTTGTTGACCGTGAAGTACACGATGTCGTTCACGACGACGAGCCCCCATGCGGTGCTCACGCCGGTTGCCAGCACGACATCGAGTCCCGCCGGCGATGTGCCGTGTCGATGCAGCTCCCCACCGTTGAAGTCTGTCCAGTAGAGCGTGTTACCGGAGATCCGTAGCTCGAACGGTCCGATCTGTCCGCCCTGCAGCGTTGTTGGAGAACAGCTCGTCTTCGAACATGCGCGAACACCACTCGGCGTGGAGTCCTGGTAGTTCGTCCAATAGATCGTGGTGTCGTCGAGAGCGATGCCATGCGCGCCGATCTCGCCGCTCGCGAGGACCGTCGGCGTCGCGCAGCCTGATCGCGAGCACCCGTTGATCGTGTCGAGATCACCGGTCCAATAGAGCGTGTCGCCATCGAGCGCCATCATCACGGGCAGATCGGTCGTCTCCACGAGCACCGCCGGCTGACACACGTCCATCACGCACGCGCCGCCTTCACAATCACGCCCTCCGCACGTCGCGTTCCCATCGGGTGCATCGCTGCCCGGGTCGGCATCGGCAGCGCTATCGAAGCGCAGGCGCCCGCACCCCGCTAGTACCACCATCGCGACGAGCAGCCGCACTGCGGTGAATGATACAGCCCGATCGGGTCTGCGTGGTCGTTTGTTATGGCTCGTCGCGGTCGCTGCCCGACTTCTGCGCGACGATCGTCACGCGCGCCGAGAACTCGCTCGGACGACCGAACTTGTCGACCCAGAACAGCATCACGCTCCCCGCGTCGGGCGCGAGCGTTCCGTCGGGGACCGCACCGCACCGCGACTGATCGTAGATGCGCAGCGGTGCGCCCTCCTCGGTCTTTGCGGGCCCCCACGAGAGCGGCCGGCCCTTCGCGTCCATCGCGACGAGCGCGACGGCGTCCGCGGGCACGGCACCATCGAGCACGACGGTCGTGTTGCGGTTCGTGCCACGACCGCTGCGCGACTCGACATAGGTGATCGATTTGACCTTCGGCGCGGCGAGCGTGGGCGTCTTGGGATCGAGCGCCTTGACCGTCGCCTTGCCCGCCTTGCCGCCATCGATGACGCCGCTCTTCGCGTTTGCCGGGAGGCGATACACGACGAGGCCCGGAGCGACCTCGACCTTGTCGAAGCTCTTCTTCTTGCCGTCGACGGTGAACTTGAGCTCGCCGAGGCCCGGATCATCAGAGCCCCAGTGATTCGTCGTCTCCACGATCGCCGCGCCCTGGGCCTTGGTGTCGACGAACGCCGCCACCATATCGGGGCGTGCGCACTTGGCCTCCGCGCGAGCGGAGAGAGCAACGAGCGAGGCAATGGCGACGGCTGCGAGCTTCATGTCCTTAAGACGTACCAGCTCGCCGTTTGTTCTGCCTATGATCCTGGGTATGCGCGCCGCGGCTGCAGCACTTTGCGTGCTCGTCGGATGTAACGACGCACCACCTACATCGCCCGCTGTTACGCCAACGGCCGATCCGGCAAACACCGAGCCCGCCGTCAGCGTGACGTTCGATTCGGTGCCGGCCGAGTCGACGGAGCCACCCGCGCCTCCGGGCGATCTCGCCGTGCATATCCACGACGACGACGGGCACCCCGTACCTGCGCGGCTCACGTTTGTTGCCGTCGGCAAGACGCGACGGCCTGCGTTCACGCACGGCAAGAATGGCGACGTCGGGCTCGCGCAACCGGGCGCGTATCTCGCGTTCGATCGCGCGTTCACGATCGGCGATGCCGCACTGACGATTCCCGGCGGGACCTACGACGTGTGGATCAGCCACGGCCCCGAATGGGACGTCGCAATGGAGAGGATCGAAGTGGATCCCGAGAGCCCCATGCAGCTCGACGCGACGCTGCACCACGTGGTCGACACGACGGGTTGGATCTCGGGCGACTTCCACGTGCACGCGGAGAAGTCGTTCGACAGCAAGGTGCCGATGGCCGCGCGCCTGCACCAGTTTGTCGCGGACGGCGTCGGACTGATCGTCGGAACGGATCACGACACCGTCTCGGACTACGCGCCTGTCGCGGCCGAGCTCGGCGTGAGCGATCAGATCATCACGGTGCGCGGCGACGAGATCACTGCGCACGACTGGGGTCACTTCGGTGCGTTCCCGCTCGAGGGCTATACGCAAAGCGAGGCGATGGAGCTTGCCGGTGAAGTGCCGCTAAAGATGTTCAGAAATCTCCGCGCGCGGCAGCCAGGGGGCGTTATCGACATCCACCACCCGCGCCTCGAACAAGGCCGGATCGGATACTTCCACCTCGGCAAGCTCGATACGAAGACGATGACGGGACGCCCCGGCTTCTCGATGGACTTCGATGCGGTCGAGGTGCTGAACGGTTACCAGGATCCGGATCGGAAGAGCGTCGACGCGGTGATGGCCGACTGGTTCTCGTTTCTGCGGCGGGGAAAGCACGTCACGGCCACGGGAAACAGCGATTCACATCACCTGACGTTCAACCTCGGTGGATATCCGCGGAACTACTGCCGCCTCGACAATCCGCGCGATCCGCTCGCACTCGCGGCCGCCGTCAAAGCGGGCCACTGCTACCTCACGACGGGACCGATCGTCGACGTCACCGCGGTCACGCCCGAGAAGGTCGTCGGCATTGGCGATCTAGTGAGCACCAACAAGCAGCCGCTCGCGCTACACGTGGTGGTCAAGGCGCCCGCATGGATGCATGTCGATCGCGTCGTGATCCTCGTCGATGGCGTCCCGCTGCTGCACCAGCCGATCCATGGCAAGCCACCGCTGCGCTTTGATCAGACGTTCAAGATTCCCATCTCGCGCGACACGTTCGTCGTCGTGCGCGTCGACGGAGATCATCCGATGGCACCCGTGATCGGGGACGGCGCTGCGTTTCGCGTGTTCCCGCTCGCGATCACCAACCCGATCTGGGTCGATGTCGACGGCGACGGCAAAGTGACACCGTCGATCTAGAATCACAGGCGCGACGCCTCGTCCAAGAGACCCATCGCGAACATCCATCGCCCGTCGAGAGAGGTGGGATCTAGCTGGCCGGCGCGCAGCTTGGTGTAGACATCGGCGAGCGGGATCCGAGGCGTGGTCGGGTCACCCGGATGGCCGATCGACTTGGCCCCGAACAGAAAGCCGGTGCCGCACATCGCGGCGATGAACTTGCGGTCGTACACGAAGCGCGCGGGGAGCGAGCTCACGGCCGTACCGTCGTGCGCGGAGAGCAGCGCGCAGCACGTCGCATCGTCCATGCGGAACCACAACGCTACGGATGCGAGGTCGTAGTACCGATCGTTCGGGCCGACGGTGTCCCAATCGAGCAGCACGAGCCGCTCGCCGTCGAAGCGGAAGTTCGTCGGGTTCACGTCGTTGTGGCTGAGCACGCGCGAATCGTCGGGCGGAGGCTCGGTCGCGATCGCGGTGTCGATCACCTCGCGCGCCCACGGCGGGATCATGAAGCGCTTGACCGTGTCTCGCAGGTGAGCCGCCATCGCGCGCGGATCGGTCGTCTTTGCGCCCGCAGGAATCGGCAACGCGTGCAGACGAGACAGCGTGCTCGCGATGATCTGGAGCGCTCGCTCGCGCGTCGCGGGGTTGCCCCACAGCATCATGAAGTGGCGATCTTCGACGAGCTCGCTCAGCACGGCGCGGCGGTCGTGATCCACGTGGATCACCCGTGGCGCGATGCCGAGCTCGCTCGCCGCCGTCTGCATGGCGAGCTTGGTCTCGAACGGCGCTGTCGCCAGATCCTTGTCGCTGCTGATCTTGAGGACGTACGCGGTGCCATTGCTCTCGACGCGATACACGCCCGCGCCGGACTGCCCCATCGCGATCTTCGTGAGCGTCGCTCCGCGCAGCGCAGGAGGGAGACAAGCCTCGGGATTCATTGCGCTTGAATACTGTCAGGTTTCTTCACAGACGCGTAGGGCTTCTCCACAGCTAGCCACGCGGTCACGACGTACAACGAAAGCATGCAACCCACCGCCGAACACCGCGACCGCGTCGTCGAGCAGCTCTCCCACGGTTTCGCGACGGAGCGCTTCGAGGTCGACGAGCTCGAGCGTCGCCTCGCTCTCGTGGAAGCCGCCGAGACGCCGGCCGCGCTCGATGCGCTGGTGCTGGACCTCACCCCGACCGCGCTCGCGACGCAGAGCACGGCGCTCGTGCCGGCGAAGAAGATGCGCGTGATCTTCGGCTCGGTCGAGAAGACCGGCGCATGGACCGTGCCGCCGCACCTACGCGCTCGCGTGTTCTTCGGGAATCTCGAGCTCGATCTACGCGATGCGCAGCTCTCGGCCGTCACGACGATCGAGGTGAACGTCGTGATGGGCAACGTGGAGGTGCTCGTGCCGCCCGGCGTTGCCGTGGAGCTCGATGCCGATCCGACGCTCGGTTCCGTCGAGGACGAGACGAATCCAGGTGTCGTCACCAAGCTCGTTCGCATCATCGGCAGCGTGACGCTAGGGTCCGTCGAAGTGGAGACACTCCAGCGAGGCGAGACGCGTCGCGATGCGCGTGATCGTCGTCGATGGGACCGTCGTCAGGCTCGTTGGGAGCGCCGCCGCGAGCGCTGGCACGGCAGGCAGCGCCCGTGATCACTTCTTCGGTTTGAGCTTGGTCACGCGAACGAGGACGTGTGCCGTCGGTTCGGCACCCGGCGTCGTGATGCGGCCTTCCTTCCACACGGTGTCCTTGCCGAAGATGATCTTCACGATCTCGATCTTGTGATCGTCGCGCACGGTCGTCGCACCCTCGACGAACTTGTCCCCTGAGAAGTGCCCACCGTCTTGGTAGGCCATCGAGCCCGTACCGGACTCCATCGACATGTAGCCGTGCGGGTGCTTCTTGTCGTCCTGCTGGACGTCCGGATCGAGCGAGGCGCTGAACGTGATGAAGAAGCTCGGATCGTTGTCGTACCAATCTCCGTCGGAAAAGCGGATCTCGGTGATGCCGTTCGTCGACATCCAGAACGTGTCGACCTCACCATCGGTGAACGGCTTGCGCGTCTGGCGATACTCGCAGCCGAGTCGCTCGACCGTCGCCTCGTAGACGAGCGGCTTCTGCGTCGCGACCTTCAACGTCACGCGGTACGGCCCCACGCGCGCAGAGCCTGGCGCGAAGCCGGTATCGTTGTTGTCGGAGAGCACGGGAAGGCGCTCGGCCTTGTCCATGATCTCGGCGTTGAAGCGCGCGACCACTTCGCCGGTCGTCGAGCCAACGCGATCAGGAATGAAGTCGCCGTTCGCGGAGATCTGGAGCTTGCCCGCCCTGATGGTCGTGCCGTTCTTGATCTTGTAGCGGCCGACGAGCTGAGGACCGGCAGCGAGGTTCTTGGACAGGTCGGTTCCGTTCAGGGGCGCTGCACATTCGGCGACGACGGGACGCGGCGGAGGCTCGCCAGGATCAGCGGCGGCGAGCGCGCTCGAGAACAGTGCCAGGGCGAACAGCGAGCGAGTCATCATGAATGGTTCAACGTACGTTACCCGTCGGAGATCTAGCGAGAAAACGCGCAGTTGCGGTGTAAGTACGACATCGGATATACGTGGGCGGATGTCCGAGCACGATCCCATGTTGCCCGCCCGCGACGACGAAGTGATCGTCGCGACGTACAACGTCGAAGCGCTCTTCGACACCGAGAAGGCGACCGGCACGCTCGATCACGAGTACTTGCCCACCGGGCACTACGCGTGGACCGAGGAGAAGCTGGCGAAAAAGATCGCGAACCTTGCCCGCGTGATTCGCAGCATCAACAGCGGCCGCGGACCCGATCTACTTGCTCTCAATGAAGTCGAGAACCGCGGCATCGTGACGCGCCTGCGCGACGAAGGTCTCGCCGACCTCGGCTACTCGACGATCGTGCACTTCGAGACCGAGTGCATGTACGGGCTCGACAACGCGCTCCTCAGCCGGTTCTCGACCATCGGCACTCCGGCGCTGCACTCGGTCAACTTGCCGGGAACCGATGCGTCGAAGCGCGCACGCGGCATCCTCGAGGCGACGTTCGACGTTCACGGCGTCGCGCTGACCGTGTTCGTCAATCACTGGCCCGCGGGCGGCGGGACGACCGTCTCGAAGCGCCGCTACATCGCGCGCCAGTTGCGCGGCCACATCGAGCGCCGACTCGCGGAGACGCCGGATGCCGAGATCATGGTGCTGGGCGACTTCAACGCGACGACGGACGAGGATGCGTTCGGCGACAAAGGCTTGCGCGCCTCGTCGGATGCGGACGCTGTCGTCGCGGGCGGCTCCGCTGTCTACGACACGCGCGATGGGTCTCACCCCGAGCAAGCGACGCACTTCACGCGGCCGTACCCCTACACGGGCCCCACCGGCGAGTGGCGCGCTCTCGATCACGTCTTCGTCTCGCGCGGTCTGCTCGATCAGCGAGGCCTGAGCTGGGTCGCGGGCTCGACGCGCACGCACCGGCCCGACTTCCTGCTCGACGACGACGGAGCGCCGCGCGCCTTTTTCGAGCGTGGCGTATCTCCGCGCCAGCAGGATCTGGACCGGACGGGCTTCTCGGATCACTTGCCCGTCGTCACCCGCCTCCGTCGCCACGCCGAGTAGCTGTTGCGCTGCTGAAACAGGGTGTGCGCCGTCGGCCCGCTGAACGAGGGGTCCCGTGCGCCCGAGCGGCCAAGATCCCGCGTGCTGCCGGGCAAGACGTGGCAGTTCGACGGTTCTCGGGTACAGCACGCCGTATGCACCACGCTCCGGCATGAGACGTTGCCTGTCCGTCGTCGCCCTACTCTCGCTCGGTGGTTGCTACGAGTTCGCCAAGGACTACGACCGCAAGAAGGCGATCGAGCGCCGCGACCAACGTGACGAGTACTACGCGAACGCGGCCGCGGACCGGGCAGCTGGAGAAGTTGTCGAGCGTCAACGAATCCGCGAGCGTGAGAACGAGCGCTACGCCGAACGCAGTGCGTCTCTCGCGGCAGTCTCTCCCGCCGAGCCACGCGGCTTCTACTGCACCACGAGCGACGCGTCGCCGAACGACGGCCGGTGCACGCGCGACAAGGGAGACTGCGAGCAGGGGCGCGATCTCGCGCTCGCGAGCACACCCGATCTCGGCGAATGCACGCTCGTGGAAGACGCGACGTGCTTCAGCACGCAGTGTTATCCGACGGGTGACGCATGCGACGCAGCACGCGGACCCGACGGCGTGGGCCAGTGCGTCGTGAAGCACTGAGTCCCACAGTAGACATCGTCGCGGCGAGGAGTCGGATCGTCTTCTGCGAGCAGCACCACGATGCAGATTTCGTAGCGTAGATGCCGGATCTTTCGATCGAGGCGCGCAGGCACGGAAGCCGCACGAGCCAGGGACATGATGAACCCGACGTTCCCGACCATCTCCCTCGACGACCTCTCGCTCATCACCGGTGGTGACGGCACCAACAGCATGTGGGACCGCGCAGGTCGCGTGCTGAACACGATGGGGAACGACTCCCAGAACGGCGCCGGTATTGGAGCTGCTGCAGGCGGAGTCGGCGGCGCAGTCGCGGGTGGCGTTACCGGCGCGGCGGCGGGAGGAGTCGGCGCAGTGCCGGGCGCGATCGCGGGTGGAATCGCGGGCGCCGAAACGGGCGGCGCGATCGGCGGTGCCCTCGGCGGTCTCTGGGGCCTTGGCCGCGGCGTCTACAACGAGTTTCAGCGCCCGGCGACGGCTACCCGCTAGCTCGAAAACCCTGCGGAGAATTCTGCGCGACGCACGGCCGCGCGTACCATCGGCATAGATGAAGCGATGGGCGTTGGCGGTGCTTCTCGTGGGCTGTATCGACTCGCGCTCGCACATGTGCGGCGACAAGGTCTGCCCGTCCGCCACGACGTGCGACGAAGCGACGAGCACGTGCATTCCGCCCGGATGCGGCGATGGGGTCGTGAACAACAACGAGGAGTGCGATGGCGCTGACCTCGGTGCGACGATCGATTGCACGAGCGTTGGCTTCTACGACCATAGCCCGGTCACCTGCGCGGTCGATTGCCAGTACAACACCGACGCCTGTAGCGAGAAGTGCGGCGACACCGTGGTCAACGGCCCCGAGCTCTGCGATGGGGATACCGTCGAGGGTAGGTCCTGTCTCGATTACGGATACGGCTCCGGTCGCCTCTCGTGCGCCGACAGCTGCACGCCGACATTCGATTCCTGCACGACGATCGGCCTGACGCTCGAGCACACGGCGACGTTCAACCTCCACGGGATCGACGGGCGCGCATCGAATGACGCCTACGCCGTGGGAGGCATGGGCAAGATCCTTCACTACGACGGATCCAGCTGGTCCCCTGTCGCTCTCACCTCGACGGCCGCCTATCAAGCGGTATGGATCGATCCGTCAGGCCCGACGGTAGTGGCGGTCGGTAACGATGGCGCAAGCCACGCCGCGATCGCGCGCTTCGACGGACAAGTGTGGAAGGAAGAGGTCCGCACCGGGAACCTTCCGCTCGTCGGAATCTGGGGCCGCAACGCGAACGATCTGTGGGCCGTCGGCGGGATCGTCGGCGGGATCGTGCCCGACAGCGGCTACGCGATGCACTTCTTTGCAGGAGCGTGGGAAGACCCCATCATCGCGACAGGTCCCCTGCTCGGCATCGCGGGCGATCCGAGCACGGGCCACGCCGTCGCCGTCGGCGCGAAGCAAACGACGGGCGTCTTTGACGGGGCCACGTGGGTGTGGGCCACGAATGCTTGCACCACGTGCGTTCCGGGGACGCAGAACTACTCGTTCCAAGCGGTGTACGCGCTCGCTCCTCCTGCGAATTCGACACTCCCCGAGTACATCGCTGTCGGCACGAGCCCGTCGACCGTACCCGCCGTCGCGGCGAGCTCGCTCGATGGCGGCGTGACATGGACCTCGCTTCGCCAGCCGCTCACGAACACGACGCTCACGACGATGTCGGGCGTGCGCGGCGACCTGTACATAGGCGGCACGGGCGGCGTGCTGTTGCGCTACGACGGGCGCGCGTTCCACCAGATCGATACCGGAACTCTCCGAAGCCTCGGCGGTGTCTGGCGAGCATCGGACGACGACGTTCGCATCACGTTCATCGAAGGACAGATCTGGAGGCTCGGGACCGCCGCGTGGTCCGACACCGGTCGCATCGACTACGTCGACGGCTCCGGCAACGAGATCAACCCACCTGGCATCGACGACGTTCGCTTGCAGGGCGTCGCGACGTTCGCGGGAGAAACTCTCCTGGCCGGAAACTCCTCCACGCTGTTGTCGAGCATGGACGGTCGTACATGGAAGGACGTGAGCAACGGACAGCTGGCCGCAGTCATCCCGAGGAACGTGACCGGCGTGTGGTTCGCGCCCAATGGCGACGCATACGCATCCGTCGCGGGCATGGGCGATCTGATGTTCCGCCCGCACGGGGTGAACACGGTGTTCACGAAGACAAGTCCGCTCGCGATGGCGCCTGTATCCACCAACATCTTCGGCGTCTCGGCGACCGACATCTACGTCGTCGCACACGGCGCGAAGGTGTCGCACGGTCCGACCCCGTGGACCACGACCATCGTCGGAACGGATACCACGCTCGACCTCAATGGCGTGTGGGCCTCGGGTCCCAATGACATCTACGTCGTCGGCGACAAAGGACTGCTGGCGCACTCCACCGATGGCGCGACGTGGACGCTCGTCGCGATCCCGAACCTAACCACGAGTCTCGCCGCGGTCTGGGGCACCGGCCCGAATGACGTCTTCGTCGTCGGCGGCAAAGGGACGATCCTCCACTTCGACGGGGCGAAATGGCGCTACCAGCACAAAGGTAACGAGGACTTCAACGGCGTCTACGGGATCGCGGTCGCCGATCCTGCTCATCCCGGGTCCAACCTCCGCGCGACGGACGTCTTTGCATTCGGTCCTGATTCCCTGTCGCACTACGACGGCACGTCGTGGTCGCCGATGTCGCAACCAGCTCTGTACAGCATGCAGGCCGCGACGGCGCTCGGATCGGATCGCAACGACGTGATCTTCGTCGGCGCGCGCGGATTCACCTCCACTCTCACGCGTGCTCTCGGCGCCACGGAAACGCGATGTACCGACGGCTGGGACGATGATCGCAACGGCCTCGTCGATTGCGCGGACCCCGCCTGTGCACGAGACAACGCGTGTCAGGTGGTGGGCGGTGCGTGCCGCTTCACGGACTCGCTGACCTGCAACACCAGCGCGACCGGCACCACGTTCACGGGCATCTCGCGCGTCGACACGCTGCCGATGGTGGATCAGACCACGGACGGTCCGGAAGCGACGTACCGCTTCGACGCGACCGCGTCCGCCATGGTCACGCTGACGCTGACGCCGGATCCCGACCATCCAGTCACGTCGCCATCACTCGTGGTCCTTGCGAATTATCCGAACACGAATGCATGCAATCTCGATGCGCCGATCGCGGCGCGCACGGGTACCGGAGAGCTCACGTTCGCTGCGGCCGCCGGCACGACGTACTCGATCGTCGTCGACGAGGCCGAGGGCGACGCGGGCGCATTCGATCTCTCCGCGACCTGCAACTAGGCGTCGAAGAACATCCGCGGCGCTGTCTCGTCGGCACCGACGGCCTTGACGAGTGCTTCGAGAGACTTCGCGATGTCCGCCTGCTTCGCCGCCGGTAGCTTCTTGATCGCGGCAATCATCTTCGCCTGCGGAGTCGGCGGAGCCTTCTTTACCAGGCGCATCCCGGCCGGCGTGATCGCGATCTCCATGCGGCGGCGATCGTCCTTGGAAGGAATGCGGTTAACGAGCTTGGCGTCGACGAGCCGCGCGACCACGGTCGAGACCGAGCTCTGGTCCGTGAGCGTTCTCGCCGCGAGCTCCGAAAGCGACGCCGCAGGGGCCTCGACAAGCGAGCGCAGCACAAACAGTTGTGCCGCAGAGATGCGGACGGCCGATTCAGCGGCGCGGTCGGCGAGCCGGAGCAACCGAACAACGCGCCGGAGCGAATTCATGATTCTCATGGGCTCGTCGGGCGCGGGCATCGAGCACCACTCTAGGTGATACCGTGCGCCCGTGCACCTGATCGTTACCCATCCCGGCGGATCGCATAAGGACGACCTCTTGGCATGCTGTGTTCTATCGTCGCTCCACAACTGTCCCATCGAGAGACGCGAGCCAACTCCGACGGACATCGATGACTCTGGCGTGGCCGTCATCGACATCGGCGGCGTCCATGATCCGAAGCGCAACGACTTCGATCACCATCACTTCCCGCGCGAGCACCCGCCGACGTGCGCGCTCAGCCTCGTGCTGGATAGCCTCGGCCTCTACGAGGATGCAAAGCGGTTCTGCGACTGGCTCGAGACGGCCGAGATGTTCGACTCGCGCGGTCCCAACAAGACGGCCGAGTGGCTCGGCGTGCCACGGCGCGCGGTCTCGCAGCTGAACTCACCGATCGACATGACGCTGCTCCGTCGGTTCGCGCAGAAGACGCGGATCGAACCGACCGATCCGCTCTACATCTACATGAAGATGGTCGGCGACGACCTTCTCGAGTTCCTTCGCCTCGCGCGCGAGCGCTTGGACTACGTGACGGCGCGCGCCGAGCGCTGGCAGGTCGTCGTCGGAGCCGAGACGATCGAAGTGCTGTACATGCCGCGCAGCGACGCCGATGCCGACGAGCCGAGCGCGATGCTCGGGAGCTGGATCCGCGCGAACAAGCTCGACTCCGTCATCGCCGCGACCGTCTATCCCGACCGCCGCGGTGGCGGCTTTGGCATCGGTCGCTACGAGGATCATCCGCGCCTCGACTTCTCTCGCGTCGAAGGCGAGCCCGACGTTCACTTCGCGCACAAGAGCGGCTTCATGTGCAAGACGTCCGCAACCGACCCCGAGCGCCTCAAGCAGCTCATCGCAAAGGCGTGGAAGCCGTGAACCCGCTGGTCGATGATCGCGACGTCGCCGTTATTCTCGACGAGCTACTCGATCTGAAAGCGCTCCAGGCGCTGCCGTACTTCGCGGAGCATGACCGCGAGTCGTACGAGATGGTGCTCGACTCCGCGCGCTCCCTTGCACGCGACGTGTTGTTCCCCGCGTATCGCATGCTCGACCTCGCTCCACCGACGCTCGTCGACGGACGCGTGCACGTGCATCCCGAGCTCGCGCCGCTCGTCCGTCGCATCATCGACCTCGGCTTCACGTCCGCACCGCGACCCGCCGGGGTCGGTGGCGCTCAGTTGCCGCTAACAGTGTTCTCGATGGCGACCGCGTACCTCATGGCCGGCAACGCGTCGGTCTATGGCTACGTCGGACTCACGCAGGGTGCGGCCCACTTGCTCGAAGCGTTCGCGAGCGAGGAGCTGCGCTCGACATACATGGCCCCGATGTACCGCGGCGAGTACATGGGCACGATGGCGCTCACGGAGCCGCACGCTGGCTCGAGCCTCGCCGATATCACGACGACGGCGACGCCTGCGGGCGATCACTACCTGCTGAGCGGCGCGAAGATCTTCATCTCCGGTGCTGATCACGACATGACGGAGAACATCGTGCACATGACGCTCGCGCGGATCGCGGGCGCTCCTGCCGGCATGCGCGGCGTGTCGCTGTTCTGCGTGCCCAAGCGCCGCGTCGCCAAGAATGGAGACAGCAGGACGTTGGTCGACAATGACGTCGCGATCACCGGCCTCGTCCACAAGATCGGCTGGCGGGGACTGCCGAGCGCGATCCTCGCGTACGGCGAGCGCGGTGATTGCCACGGCTGGCTCGTCGGTGAACCGCACCAGGGTATTCGCTACATGTTCCAGATGATGAACGAGGCGCGCATCATGGTCGGCCTCAACGGCGTCGCCACCGCATCGGTCGCGTATCACGAGTCACTCGCCTACGCGCGTGATCGCACGCAAGGCCGCCAGCTCGGCGCGAAAGACGCGGGTCAGGTCTCGATCATCCAGCACGCAGATGTGCGCCGGATGCTGCTGCGGCAAAAGGCGATCGTGACAGGAGGACTGGCGCTTCTCGCGCGCGCGTCCTACTACGCCGATCTTGCCGCGCACGCCGATGGCGAGGTCCGCGACAACGCGCAGTTGCTGCTCGACGTGCTCACGCCGATCGTGAAGTCGTTCCCGGCCGAAAAGGGCTTCGAGTCCAACGTGCTCGCGCTGCAGATCCACGGCGGTTACGGCTATTCGAGCGAGTACCTGCCGGAATCGTGGTTGCGCGATCAGAAGCTCAACTCGATCCACGAGGGAACGACGGGCATCCAAGCTGCGGATCTCCTCGGTCGACGCGTGATGGCCAAGGGCGCGCTGCCTGCGGTCGGCAAGGCGATCGCAGCGGCGTGTGCACGTGCGAAAGCAGCAGGCGTCGACGCAGCGTGGATCGCCGAGGTCGAGCGCGCCGTCGGCACCGTCGGATCGCTCACGATGGAGCTCGGCCAGCGCGGCATGAGCGGCGATGCGAACGGCATGATGCTGCACGCGACGGACTACCTGGATCTGTTCGCGACGGTGATCATCGCGTGGCAGTGGATCGAGCTCGCCGCGATCGCCCACGCCCACGCCGGCGACGATGATCAAGACGATGGCTACCACCGCGGCCTCCTCGCGGCGGCGCAGTACTGGATCTACACGGAGTTGCCGCGCATCGACGTGCTCGCGAAGCTCTGTCGCGACGCAGAGAGCTCCTACGGATCACTCGATCCCGCCTGGCTCTAACCCCTTCTGTTCGTTACTGAAATGTTTCGGAACCAGTTCCGAGCGCGCTAGCTGCTACGGTGCGGCCGTCATGGTCCGGCGTCTCGTTGTTTTGCTGGCTTTGCTAAGCGGCTGCGTTCGAGTGCATGCCTATCAACGCGAGACGCTCGCGCGCCACGACATGGAGCTGGGCACGACGCCAGAGCTCTCCGCTGGCGAAGATCACGCGCGCGCCTACCGCGAAGGTGCGACGGGTGGCGGCACGGGCAAGGCCGGCGGGTGCGGGTGCAATTGAGATGCGCTTCGCCGGGCTCCTCCTCGTAGTGGTCACCTCCGGGTGCTCGGTCACGCCGGGAACACTCGATATTCCCAACGCGAACCCGCAGGTGTTCGAGGACACCGTGTATCCGGTGCTGCTCGCCGATTGCGCATTCAACGCGTGTCACGGAAACAGAGACCGCTTCTTCAGCGTCTTCGGACCCGGTCGCGAACGCCTCGATCCGAATACTGCGGAGTACGATCCCGTGACGCCCTACGAGCTCGCGCATTCGTACACGCGTGCCGAATCGATGCTGTACGACGAGGAAGGCCCTGGCTTCTCGCTCTTCGTCCGCAAGCCGATTCCGCTCGCGCTCGGTGGAGCCGGGCACAAGGGCGACGATCTGTACGGTGGTACGGTCTACTCCTCCATCGACGATCCGCACTACCTCGCGCTCTATCGGTGGGCGACCGGCGGCGCGCAATGAAGCTCGCGTGGATCTCCGCCGTGCTGCTCGCGCCCGCCTCGGCGTTCGCGTTCTCCGATCCGGCGACGTTCGCGGACACAGCGATCAACGGCGGCGGCGGCGGTCGCTACTTCACCGGCTCGCGCGCCGAGGGGTATTCCTGCAGCGCGTGCCACCAGGGTGGCCCCTCGACCCACTTTGTCGTCGACCCGCTGCCCAATCCGCTCGTCGCGGGTACGCAGTACAAGCTGGTCGTCCACTGGACCGACCCCACGACGCCGCAGGCTCTTCAGCTCGAGATCTCGACGACGACAGGCGCCAACCCCACCGTCAGCATTCCGGCCGCCACCGCGCTGCCCGCCGAGTCACGCTGCGATGGCTCCCCCACGGGACTTCCCGCCGTCTACTCCGTCGATGTCGGCACGCGCCGGATCATCGGCGTCGAGGACTGCGGCGCATCCCGCGTGGAGGTGTCGTTCGTGGCGACAGGAGATCCGATCGAGGTCTCCATCGGCGGCGTGCTCGGAAACGGCGACGGCACGGCCAACGGCGATGGAGTGTTCGACGACCGCTTCCGATGGCCGCCGCTTCGCCAGCAATCAGCGACGGGGTGTTCGTCTGGCGGCGGCACGAGCTTGCTGGTGCCCGCGGTCGCACTTCTGCTGGTGTCGCGGCGGCGCCGTCGATCAGGGCAGCTCGACACCAAGTAACGCGGTCACCTCGACAGCCCACACGTGATCGAGGCCGACGTACGCGAGGAAGTCTGCACGAGAGAGCGTCGAACGAAGTCCCCAGGTGATGATGCGATCACCCTCCTCGTTCTCGGAGCGGATCAAGTACTGGGCGCCAAGCTCGTTGTTGAACATCGCCGAGAGCTTGCGGTCGCGCGTGACGTAACCGTCGGTAGAGACGACGTCGTAGTAGCGAGGCTTGTAAAACGAGGCCTCGCTCTGCGTGGAGTAGCGGTAGCGAAACGTGAGCGTCTGCGAGTCGGTGAGGCGCAAGGCGAGATCGGGCTGGATCGCGTGCGACTGGATGCCCCAGCTGTCGAAGTAGAACCGATAGTCGAGTCCAGCCGAGACCGAGTGCCCGAACGCGTGGCGCCCGCGGAACGTCGCGGCTTGACGCAGGCGCCTGTTCGGAACGCGTTCCGGAATGCAGTACGGCGCATTCGACGCGCAGACTCCCATGTCGCCGATCGCGACGAAGCGATACGGGCTCGACTGGAAGCCGTTGACGAACGTGGTCTGCCATCCAACCTCCGCGATCGTGTTGGGGTCCAGCACCTGCGCCAGTGTGAGGTGAGCTCCCGCGGTCTGAACGGGTTGGGAGAACTGCGGATCGCCAGAACGCCCCACTCGATCATCCGAGCCAAGGAGGTCGAGTCCGAGCGTGGTGTTCTTTGTTGCGAAATCTTTCCGCAATGAAAGCGTGAGCCCGTTGGAGAGGTAATCCCGCTCGTAAGAAAATCGATACGTCGCCGAAAGCGTCAGCGTTCCAAGCTGCTGGCCGAGTGTCCCCTCGGCCTCCTGGCGCCGCTCGTGGATCGCCTTGGTCGCCGCCGTCATGACGTCGACGGATGCACCTGTCCACGCATCGACGCTGTACGTCGCGGCGGCCGTCGTGTGATCGACCGCACCGCCCACGTGAACCGTCGGAGAAACGATGGTCGTCGCGTCGGTATCAGATCGGACGTAGACCGACGAGGAAGCGTCGGTTACCTTCGCCGCATGTCCACCGCAGCTCATCGCGAGCAACACGAGACAAGCGCGACGAGACATGCGGGTGCACTCTTGCGGCGTTTGCTCGTTCTGTCAACGCTCGCTGTAGTCACAGCTTGTTTCAGTCCGGGCACAGATAGCGGCGATCAGGACGCAGCAGGCATCGAGCCGCCCAACAGCTTGTTCGGCGCCGACGCGGGCGCCACGGGTAGCGGCAGTGGCAGTGGCACCGGTTGCACGAGCTCGCCACTGACCTCCATGCGAATCGTGGTCCGTACCACGACTGCCAATGGTCGGTACTCCCCGCGCAATGTCGGCGCGATCTGGATCACCACAGCGCAGGGCGCGTTCGTCAAGACCGTGGAGCGCTGGGCCGCCGCGCGCGCGAACCGATTGACGAAGTTCATCTCATCGGCGAACTCCAACATCGTCGATGCGGTCACGAGCGCCACGCTCTCCTCGCACATCACTCACGATCGCACGTGGGATCTGAAGAACTTGATGGGCTGCAAGATTCCTCCCGGCAGCTACCTCTTGAACCTCGAGATGACCGACAAGAACGGTGCCGGTCCCACCGCCGCGATCCCGTTCACGATCACGAGCTCTCCGATGACATTGAACCTGCCCGACCTGTCGAATTTTCACGACATGCTGATCGACGTGAAGTGAACGCTAGCGGCGGCGCGACTTGTAGAGATTGATCAGGCCGTTCGTCGACGCGTCGTGAGTCGTGACCGGCGCCGCGCCCTCGAGCTCGGGCAGGATCTTCGATGCGAGCTGCTTGCCGAGCTCCACGCCCCACTGATCGAACGAGTAGATGTTCCACACGATGCCCTGCGTGAAGATCTTGTGCTCGTACATCGCGACGAGCGCACCGAGCGTCCGCGGCGTCAGCTTCTGCACCAGGATCGACGTCGTCGGCCGATCGCCCGTGAACGTCTTGTGTGGCACGAGCTCCTCGGCGACGCCCTCCGCGCGCACCTCGTCCGGCGTCTTGCCGCGCATCAGCGCCTCGGGCTGCGCGAAGAAGTTCGCGAGCAGGATCTCGTGGTGCTTGCCGATCGGATTGAACGTGTCGACGGTCGCGATGAAGTCCGCCGGGATCAGCCGCGTCCCCTGGTGAATCAGCTGATAGAACGCGTGCTGCCCGTTCGTCCCCGGCTCGCCCCAGATCACCGGGCCCGTCGTGTAGTCAACGCGCTTGCCGTCGCGGTCGACGCCCTTGCCGTTTGACTCCATGTCGCCCTGCTGGAAGTACGCGGCAAAGCGATGCAGATACTGATCATACGGAAGGATCGCGTGCGACTGCGCGTCCCAGAAGTTCGCGTACCAGACGCCGAGCATGCCGAGCAGGATCGGGATGTTCTTCTCGATCGGCGCCGTCCGGAAGTGCTCGTCCATCTCGTACGCACCGGTGAGCAGCTCTTCGAACTGATCCATGCCGATCACGCACGCGATGGACAGACCGATCGCGCTCCACAGCGAATACCGACCGCCGACCCAGTCCCAGAACTCGAACATGTTCTCGGTATCGATGCCGAACTCGGCGACGGCCTTCGCGTTCGTCGACAGCGCGACAAAGTGCTTCGCGACCGCGCTCTGCTCCTTCAACGTCGCGAGCGACCAGTCGCGCGCAGACTTCGCGTTGGTGATCGTCTCCTGCGTGGTGAACGTCTTGGACGCGATGATGAACAGCGTCGTCGCCGGGTCGAGGTGCTTCACCGTCTCCGCGAGATGCGTCGCATCCACGTTCGACACGAAGTGCGCGCGCAGGCCGTCTTTCCAGTACGGCTTCAGCGCCTCGGTGACCATGACGGGACCGAGGTCGGAGCCTCCGATGCCGATGTTCACGACGTCCGTGATCGCCTTGCCGGTGTGGCCCTTCCAGCGTCCGTCGCGCAGGCGGTCGGTGAACGAGCGCATCTTCGCGAGCACGGCATTCACCTCGGGCATCACGTCCGTACCATCGACGAGGATCGGGCGATTGCTGCGATTGCGCAGAGCGGTGTGCAGCACGGCGCGATGCTCCGTCCCGTTGATCTTCTCGCCGGCGAACATCTTGTCGCGCCAGCCGGTGACGTCCGCCTGCTTCGCGAGCGCGAGCAACAACTGCAGCGTCTCGCTCGTCGTGCGGTGCTTGGAGTAGTCGACGAACACGCCGCACGCATCGTGCGACATCTGCTCGAACCGGTTCGCATCGCGAAACAGCTCGCGCATCGAGACACCCGCCATCGTCGTTTGGTGCGCCAGCAGCGCTTGCCACGCAGGGGACTTCGTCAGCATGGGCCGACGGTACTAGCCGACCGGCGGCTCCGTGCGCGCTTGTCGCAACAATCGCTCGACACTCACGGAGGCGTGGCTCGTGATCTCAGGACTTCTGCTTCGAGATCGTGGCCGCACCAGGCGCGGAGCGACGACCGAGCTCGTCGACCCACCTGAGCTCGACGTGCTGACCGATGAACACCGGCCCGGGTCCACCGTGCGCGCACGACTTGCGGGAGTACGTCGCGGTCTGGAGGATGCGCTTCTTGAAGCTCGTCGCCACGACGGACGAGTGGACGTACGAGGTCTCGGCCGCGATCGAGATCGAGAGAAAGCGAACACTCGCCGGCGGATCGTTTGCGAGCTCGAGCGTCGTTGCTCCTCCCATCACGCCGGGAAACTTTTTCGCTTCGTCGAGGTTAGCGGTGGACTTGAAGCTCCGCACCGTTGGCGCCGCGATGGTCGTGGTGCTGCGCGTCTTTGATTGGTGCAGCGTCGCGATTCGCTTACCGCTCTCGTCGGTGATGACGAGATCACGATCGGCGGTTGACGCTGGCACCCAGCGCTCGACGCTACTCCCGATGTCCTCGACGGTAATCTTCACCGCGGCGCCCGCTTTGTCCCTGACCGTCCAATGGCTCGGCTCGAGACGCGACGATCGCGAGGCCGAGGAAGCGCATCGACGAAACAGACCACCCTCTCGGCCCCGGCACAACATGGCAAACAACTGTTGGAATTGCGCCGTTCGCACGCGGGCCACGTTAGCTTGGCGCGATGTGGCGACTCGGGCTCTTGGTACTTGGCGGTTGCTACATTCAAGCGGGGCTCGGCCTCGGCGATAGCGCCGCGACCGGGACCATCACGGCGGGATTCATCGCGCACGTCGGCGAGAGAGTTGGTGTGCACGGCGGCGGCGGCGCTGCCGGCGGCTCGTATTCCCAGGATGCGGGTAAGCACGGCGGAGTGTTCGGGTTTCCGATCGATGTGGGCGCAGACGTCAAGATTCTCGGCGCGGGCGCGAACGAATTGGTCGGCGTGGTCGGGGGGATGTTCCTGCAGGGCAGTCACGTACGGCTGACAAACTCGGACACGGAGACGCCTGCCGCGGCGTTTCGCGGCCTGGCGGCAGTCGGCTACAGGCGCAATATTCTGCGGCACGAGGCCGCAAATGCAGATGGACCGGAGCGAATCGCGGGCGCGTTCACGGCGTCGGTAGGCGCAGAGCTCTGGTACAGCAAGCCCGACGGAGGTGAGAGCTCGACGCGTGTCGGTCCGGCGTTCTCGCTCATGCTCGAGTCGCGCCCGTGGATCTTCGCGGAGCAGCTGGAGGAGAAGTAGCTCAGCCGTAGCGGATCTGGACGTTCTCGATGAGCGTCCGCAGCGCCTGCTTCACGCCTTCGGTCGTCGCGTGCTTCACGATCGCGTAGCCCTCGCCCTCGTAGCCGGTCGTGCGGCGATCGCCGAGCTTGGGCGTCTTCATCTGGATCAGCGTGTCGCCACACATCTCGATCACGTTCTCGACGCCCTTCACAGACACGATGCGCTCGGCCTTACCGGGTCCGCGGAAGAAGCAGGCGCCGGCGGCCCACGCGCGCGGCTTGGGCGTGAACTTCTCGAACGACATGAGGTTCGCCCAGTCGGCGAAGAGATCCGTTTCGTGCGCGAGGCTCATCAGCGGCATGATGTGAACGCCGGGCGGGCGCACGCCGACTTCGTTGACGAGCGAGGTGCCGTCTTCGCGGAGGAACCACTCCATGTGCGTGAGCGCGGTGCCAGCGGCGGTCTTTGCGGAGTCGCCGAACAGCGCGGTGAGCGCCGCGCCGTTGGTTGATGCGAAGTCTCCCCACGTCGGATCATCGTCCTCGCGCGGCAGCATCACGGCGTACTGGATCCACGGCGTCTCGAGAACTTCGAGCGGCGATGGGAAGTAGCGCGTGCCCGAGCGCCAGACGGCTTCGCCGCGGATCGTGACGGTCTCGCAGGTGTGCTCGCGTGCGCGCACGAACTCTTCGATCTGGAGCGGCACGGCGGGCGTCGGCGCGGGGATCGCGGCGAGCTCTTCCGCGTTGGTCACGCGATACGTCGCTCGAGTACCGAGACCCGCCCGCGGCTTGACGATGACTGGGTAGCCGACCTTCGCGATGAACGCTTGTAGCTCTGCGGTCGTCGTCGCGAGCGCGCTCTGCGCGACGGGCACGTTCGAGGCGCGCAGCACTTCCTTCATCCGATCTTTGTCGCGGAAGCGGCGGGCGATCTCGGTCGTGAGGCCCTCGATGCCGAGCGCGTCGCGCACTTCGGCCATCGGGACCTGCAGCTCCTCGAGGAAGCCGAGCAACCGATCGATGCGACCGACACCCGCGGTGATCGCTCGGGCGGCGACGGTGAGCTGCGCCGCGTCGAGGCAATCATCGATGCGGTAGTGCGCCGCGATCCGGTTCCGCATCGACGGCGGAATGTGACTCGACGGATCGCTGCTGATCACGCTGAGCGTGATGTCGAGATCCGTGAACGCCTTGAGATAGCGGTTCGTGTTGCCGAGGAAGTGAGTTGCGATGAAGACGATGTGGGTCATTAGGAGGCGTAGATCTGGATGTCGGTGGCGGCGTCGATCGTCATGTCTTTGGTGGTCTGCCAGTCGGGATGGCGCACCACGATGTAGCCGTCGGAGAGGAGCGTCGCTTTCCAGTCGCGGCGCTGGGCACCGGGACGGAGCAGCGTGTCCTCGACGATGTAGTTGCGATAGCGATCGTAGAACTGGGTCAGTCCCGTGATGGCGGTGATGCGGCCGTGGCCCTTCGCGCGCTTGAACACGATGCCGACGTTGTACTTGCGCTCCGTTGACGTTTCGAAGGCGTGCCAGCAAACACTGCGTGCCCATTCGCGGAACAGGTCGATATCGCCCGTGTAGTTCATGAGGTCGACGACGCACGCGCCGCCGGGGCGACATGCGATCTCGCCGAACACGACCTCGCCGTCGGGCTTGAGGAACCACTCCATGTGCGTCATGCCGTCGCCCATGTTGAGCGCCGCGAGCACGCTGCGACCGAGCTCGATGCCGCGCTGGATGTGCGGCTGGGTCAGGTCGCGCACGGAGAGCATGATCGGCGAGACCCACTCCTGCGAGCGCATCTCGAGCGCGTTCGGCAGGTACTGCGTCACGCTCTCGTAGACCGGCTTGCCGCCGATGCAGACGGTGTCGTAGGTGAACTCTTGTCCCTGGATGAACTCTTCGCAGCTCACCTCCTGGACGTGACGCAGCTGGGGGAGGATCTCGGCGAGCGCGGCGGGAGAATCAACCCGGAACGTGTCGGCGCTGCCGGCACCGCTGATTGGCTTGATGATCGCTGGGTAGCCGATCTGCTCGATCGCACCGCGGACACCGTCGACGGATGCGGCGCGCGCGGACTTGGGAACGCGGAGGCCCGCGGTAGCTACGCGCTCCTTCATCAGCTGCTTGTCGCGAAACCCGCGAACCGTGTCGACGGACATGCCGCGAAGGCCAAACATCTCGGTGAGGCGCGCCGCGGTGAGCACGAGCGGCTCCCAGTTCGCCAGGATGAGATCGACGGTGCGTCCGCGCAGCCAGCCACGGATGCGGCGGATCAAGTCCTCTTCGTCGGTGAGCGACGGGACTTCGAGGTAGTCGTGGAGGTAGCGACGCAGCTCGGGATCCGGGTGGCCATCACCGACGCCGAGCACCTCGACGCCGACCTCGGCGAGCCCGCGCGTGAACTGCCGCATCTCGTTCGGGTAGCGCGGCGATAGAAAGACGACGCGCACTAGGCGTACTCGACGGAAATTGTTTCGATGATCGTGTTCATCGCCTTCTTCACGACCTCGGTGTCCGGATCGCGAACGATCACGTAACCGTCGCCTTCGTAGCTGTCGGACTTGAACGCGCCCACCGTGGGCAGCTTGCTCTCGACGACGAGCGTGCCGACCTGCGCATTCGCCGCGTCGACGCCGTGCACCGCGCGCACGCGCCCTCGCCCACCGCCGCGCAGGAACGCACACCCAACCGAGTACTTACGTTCATACGGTCCGTCGTACGCGCTGTCGACGACCGCACGAGCCCACGCGCGATACATGTCCGTGTCGTGCGCGAAGCTGTTCATGCGCACGATATTGGCACCGGGTGGACGCGCGGCGATCTCACCGATCGCGAGGCTGCCGTCGTCGCGGCGGAACCACTCCATGTGCGTCATGCCGGTCTCGAGGCCGAGCGCCGTCACGGCCTTCACGCCGAGCTCGCGTGCATCCGCGAAGTCGGGTCCGTCGATCACGCGCGGCAGCACCACGACCCACTGGATCCAGGGCTTCTCCATCACCTCGAGCGGCGTGGGGTAGTAGCGCGTGATGGACTGGAACTTCACGACTCCGTCGACGGTGATCGTCTCGAAGGAAAACTCGCGACCGCGCAGGAACTCCTCGGCAAGTGCCGGTCGCTCGGGGCTCGCGTGCAGCGCACCGAGCGCGGCTTTCAATTCATCGACGTTCTCGATCCGCCACGTGGACTTGCTCCCCATGCCGGCGGGCGGCTTGACCACGAGCGGGAAGCCCACTTCGCGAACGAATGCCTCGGCGTCGGCCCACGTGCGAATGACGGCGTGGCGCGCACACGGCAGGCCATGGCGGCGCAGCTCGTCCTTCATGCGGGCCTTGTCGCGAAATAGATCAGCGGTCTTGGGGTCCGTCCCCGGGATCCCGAGTTGCTGGCGCGCTTCGGCGAGCGGGACCTGGAGAGGCTCGAGGATTCCCACCATCCGGTGGAGTCCGCCGTGCTTCTTCGCGAGGAGCTGGGCCGCCTCGACGAGCTGCCGTGTGTCGAGACCGTCGCGGACCGTGATGACGTCAGCGAACAGGTCGCGGTCGGCGCCGCCCGGGAGCTCCTGCGCGATGCCGAGCATCCGCACCCCGGGGACCCGGGCGACCGCACGTGCGAACCGCATGGTGGTCTCCAGCGGGAACGGCGCGACGAAGACGACATTGCGCATCGCGGGCGCTTGTAACACGTGCGAGATTGCTCGTGCGTGAACGTCGTCTTCCTGGCCTGCGGGTACCCGCCAGAGATGCAGCAGTACACCCGCGGGTTAGCGGAGGTAGGCGCCTCGGTCTATGGGGTCGGCGATGCCCCCCGCGAGCGCCTCGCCCCGTCGTTCAAGCAGTACCTGACGGATTACCTTCAGGTTCCCAAGCTCCTCGACGAGGACGACGTCGTCGCCCGGGTCGCGGCGTGGATGCGGGGCCGCTCCGTCGACCGGATCGAGGCGAACTGGGAGGTCATGGTCCTGACCGCGGCCCGGCTGCGGGAGCTGTTTGGCATCACCGGCCGCTACGGGATGTCCGTCGATACGGTCCGGGGCTTCCGCGACAAGCAGATCATGAAGGAGCGGGCGATCGCGGCCGGGCTCCGAGTTCCTCGGGCGGCCCGGGTGCGCACCGGCGACGACGCTCGCAATGCGGCCGCCAAGCTCGGCTACCCGCTCGTGTTCAAGCCCATCTCGGGTGCGGGCAGCGCGGATACGTACGAGGTCGGCAGCGACCGCGAGCTCGAGCAGGTCCTCGCGCGCACGCAGCACGTTCGCGAGGCCTCGATCGAAGAGTTCATCGACGGCGAAGAGTTCACGTTCGACACCGTCTGCATCAACGGCACGCCCGCGTTCATGAACGTCGCGCAGTACCTGCCCAAGCCGCTCATCGCGCGCAGCAACGAGTGGATCAGCCCGATCATCACGACCGTGCGCGACCTCCGGCAACCGGCCGTCACCGACGGGATCAAGCTCGGCTACGGCATCCTCGATGCGCTCGGTATGGGCACCGGCTTCACGCACATGGAGTGGTTCAAAAAGCCGAGCGGCGAGGTCGTGTTCGGCGAGATCGGGTGCCGCCCCGGCGGTGCGCACCTCGTGGATCAGATGAACTACACGTGCGACATCGATCTGTTCCGCGAGTGGGCGCGGGCGGTGTGCTGGCACACGTTCGAAGCGTCGACGGTGCGCAAGTACAACACCGCGATCATCTTCAAGCGTGCCAAGGGTCAGGGACGGATCAGCAAGATCGTCGGCCTGCGCGAGTTCATGCACAAGTTCGGCGAGCACGTCATGGAGCAGAAGCTGCTGCCGCCCGGTACGCAGCGCCGCAACTGGAAGCACACGCTGCTCAGCGACGGCTTCATCATCTTGCGCCACCCGGATTGGCGCGTCGCGAATCAGCTCGCCGAGATCGCGGCGAACGAGATCACGATGTACGCCGAGTGATGCTACTGCGCGAGTAACGGCAAGCGCATCGTGAACGTCGTGCCGCGACCGAGCTCGCTGGTGACGTCGATCGTTCCGTTCGCGCGCTCGACGAGGATCTTGGTGGTCGCGAGGCCGAGCCCGGTGCCACGGCCGATGGGTTTGGTCGTGAAGAACGGCTGGAAGAGCTGACCGAGGATCTCGGCGCTCATGCCCGCGCCGTCGTCGCAGACGTCGATCCGCACGTGCGTGGTGTCGCGCGTGGCGCGAATCGTGATCGTTCCTCTATCTGCAATGGCGTCACGGGCATTGAGCGCGAGATTCGCGACGACACGGGAGAGGTCACTGGTATCGATCCCGACACAAAGGTTGTCGTCCGCAGAAACCTCGAGCGCGATCCGTGCAGGGATGATCCGACGGACGAGCCTGGGAAGCATCCGCACAGCCTCTTCGGCATTGCCGTACGCAGTGCGCTTTGCATCGGGGCCAAACACGGTCAGCGAGCGCATCGTGCCGCCGGCGACGGACGTGACGTCGATGATGTCTGCGAGGCACTGACTCGCGTCGGGTGTATCGAGCTCGGCACGCAGCGCAGCCGCGCGCGTCTGGATGATCGCGAGCGCTGCGCCGATGTCTGCACCGACCTCGGCTGCGAGCTGCGCGATCGAATCGGCTCGACGGACGCGACCAATCTCGGCGTCGAGCCGCTCGCGCTCGAGACGTTGTTCGCGCTGCGTGCCGAGCGCCTTCTCGATGTCACCCCGCTCCTTGATCAACTGCCGCACCGTGTAGTTCACGATGATCGCAACGCCCACGAGCGAGGTGAGCGTGGCGGTTCCCGCGCGGCGCCAGTTATTGGGGACAGCGAGATCGAGGAGGGACGGGCGATGCAGCACGCCGACGTGATGCAGGATGCCAACGACAACGACCGTAGCGACGAGCCCGACACCGACGATCCATGACCACGTTTCGGATTTGAATAACAGCGCGAGCGCGACCGCGAGTACGTAGACGGCGCCCAGCCCGAGCCACGGCCCGAAGGAGACCAAGTAGACAACGTTCGCCACCATGACGAGCGCGACGTACGCGATCGGCGACCAGCGAGCACGACCGATCAGCCCGAGAAATCCGCACACGGCGAGCGCGAGCATCACCGCTGTGGCGACAAGCGGTTCCTTGCCCGTGCCGCGCCAGTGCCCGACAAGCGTCACGAGCGTACCGAGCGAGCCGCCGATCATCACCGTCAGGTCGACACCGCGGCGAACACGTTCGCGGATCTCGCGGGTGAGTACGGCGTCTCTCATGCGACCTTGTTGGTCGCGGTGACGCCACACATCGCGAGCGCTATATCGAGCTCGACGGTCATGAACGGCTTCGTGAGGAAGACGAGCGGCGCATGTTTCAGGATGCCCCGTCGCACGTCATCGGCGGAGAAGCCCGAACATACGATGATCGGACGCGCGGGATTCTGCTCGTAGGACGCGAGTGCGATCGTCTCCCCCGTGCCGTCGGGGAGCTGGAGATCCGTGATCAACAAGTCGGGGTAGGTCTGGAGATGTTGCATTCCCTCGGCCACCGTCGCCGCCGCGATGACTTCGTAGCCTCGGCGTGAGACGAGCTGACACAGGCGGCGCAGCACCATGGGTTCGTCCTCGACGATGAGCGCCGTCCGCATCGGCGCGGGCGCGACGGGCGCGACATCGTGCTGGCTGGGTGCGATCGGAACGACGAGCCGGAACGACAACGCTGACGGCTCTTCGCGCACGGACAGCGTGCCCCCATAGTTGCCGACGAGCTCGCGAGCTGCACGAACGCTCAGCTGCACCTGGATCGCTCGCGCACTCTCGACGGCGTATGCCGCTGCCACGTCGCCGCGGAGCACGAGCTCTAGTGTCTTCTCCTCGCGCGAGCTCGAGACCGCGAGCTGCGTGACACCCACACGATGCGCACCGACGAGAAGTCCAAACAAGATTTGCTCGAGATGCTCCGGCGGGATCGCGACGAGCATCGTTCGATCGACGTGCACGGATGTCTCGAGACGTCGGGCCACTCGCCCAACTCGTTCGAGACACACGCGCATGATCTCGCCGAGATTGGCGGTCGTCGTGCGCGGGTTGGGAAAGCGACGGCCCGTCCACAACAGATCGCGGACGAGATCCGCGGCGTGATGAGATGCCGCCTCCAGCTCGGCGAGATGCCGCCGCTGATCTGGCGTCGACACTTCGGTAGCGAGCACCTCTGCCGCGGCGAGTACCGACGTCAACGCGTTGTTCACGTCGTGCGCGACGCCGCCCGCGAGCCGGCCCACCATCTCTGCCTGCGCCAGCTCTTCGAGCTCTTGGCGCGAGCTTTCGAGTCCTTTTCGCGTCTCGACTTCCAGCCGGTAGGCTTCCTTCGTCGACGCGTATGCGCGCTCGAGCGTGGAGATCAGCGTGGTGAGCACTCGGCTCGCCATCCACAGGAGAATCGCGCTCGCGAGCCCACCCGCGACCCACATCGAGAACGTCACAGGGTACGTGCCGTTCGTGACCCCCTCGAGCCCGATGGAGCCACCGAGCACCGCGCGAATCGCGATCGCTGCGGTCGAGACGACGAGCACGGCGATCAAGCCGACGCGGCTGAGAAAAACGCCGGCGAACATGATGGCGACGCCGAACAGCACGCCCACCGTCGTGACGGGCCCGATCTTCCACAGGGCGCCGATCGAGAGTGCTACCAGCCCGAACGCGTAGACACGCCCGCGCTGCGGCGCCCGTCCGCGGCGACCTTGGAACGCGTAGTAGACCATCGTCACAAACGCCGCCCCGCCGATCGCGACCCACTCCCGCGCGAGGGACGGAAAGCCGACCGCGACGCACACGACGAGCAGCGGGACCGAGGTCAGAAACGTCCGGTCGACGACAGCAAGCACCGACTCCGGTGCGGACTCCTTCACTCCACCACCACTTGGCACACTGAATCGACCGCCGCCGATTCAGATCAATGTAGGTAGACGTCGCCTACTTGTCAGAGGGAGTAACGGAGGTCAAAGGCAGCGGTAGCTGGTCGGTGATGCCCATCTGCTCCTCGAGCAGCTTGGTCGCGAGGTCCATGAAGTCCTCCTCGGTGATCATGCCGACGAGCTTTCCGTCGTGGAGGACGGGCAAGCAGCCGATCCCGAGGCGCCGCATGGTGCGCAGCGCTTCGATGGTCTGCGTGTCGGGCGCGATCGTGACCGCGTCCTTCTTCATGATCTCGGAGACCGGTGTGCGGCGCGGATTGCCGCCGCCCATGATGAACCGCATCACGGCGCGATGCGTGACCACGCCGACGAGGTGATGCTCGGCATCCTCGACGGGAACGTGGCGGATGCGCTCCCAGATCATCAGATTGGCGACGACCTCGATGGAGTCATCGGCGTGGACCGTGAACAGGTCCGACGTCATGTAGTGCTCGACGCGCTGGTACGTCTTCGCCGAGACCTTCGCTTCGTCCATGCGCGCTCGCTCCCATTCTGCGACCGGGCGGCCCGTGAGTTGGCGGTGGACCGTCGCCGCGACGATCGCCGTGGCGCGCTCGGGCAATGTCGCGCGATCGCGCAACGAGTTCCACGACGAGAGCTGCCAACGCGAGCCGGTACGCGTCGTCTTCACGCGGTTCTCGACGACACCGAGGTAGTGCTGCACGTGCTCCTCGTTGACGCCCTGGCGACGGAGGCCCGCGGCAGCGAGAGGGATCAACTGTTCGAGCACGAGCTCGCGGGCCGTGACGTCGTTCCCGTCGAGCCAGGTGAAGTGCGAACCGAGTCCCTCGCGCGCGGCGGTGTAAAAGTTCGACGCTGCCTGATCGAAATCGATGCGGCGCGTGATGTCCTCTTCGCGCGCGCCGATCTCGACCATCATGCCGACCCAGAACGCCGCGTTCGCGACCTCGTCGACGGTAGATGGCCCGGCGGGCATGATGCGGTTCTCGATGCGGAGGTGGGCCTTGCCGTCGGTGACGCCGAAGCACGGGCGATTCCACCGATAGATGGTGCCGTTGTGCAGGCGGAGCGCCTTGAGCTGCGGGAGACCACCGCGCTGCAGCACCGCCATCGGGGCCTCGTCGAGCTCGGTACCGACGAGCGCGCGGAAGCGAGCGATGTCCTCCTTGTAGATCTCGACGATCGACTTGCGCACCCAGCGCGTACCGAAGCTGACGCGCGCCTCGAGCTCGCGGTGCACGCTCTTGTGCTTGCGCGTGTCGACGGCCTGGCGGAACAGCGCGATGCGCGTCTCGGCCCACAAGCGGCGGTTGAACACGATCGGCGAGTTCGCAGCGACGGCCATCAACGGCCCTGCGACGACCTGCGCGATGTTGTACATGCGCGCGAACTCGTCCGGCGCGACCTGCAGGTGGACCTGGAAGCTCGAGTTACACGCCTCGACCATCACCGAGTCGTGATCGAGGACCAGCTCGTCGAGACCTTTGATCTGGACCTCGAACTTGCCGCCGCGCAGCGACGTGACGATCTTGTTGAGCTGCATGTACCGCGCGCTCGGCACCATGCTGTCGAGCGACAGATCGCTCTTCTGCATCGTCGGCAGGATGCCCATCAGGACGACCTGCATGCCGAGCTCGCCTGCGCTCTGCCGCGCGCGCTCGACGAGGTGATCGAGCTGCGCGTGCATCAACTGCAGGCCCTCGCCGGAGAGGATCTGCGGGTCGCAGTTGATCTCGAGCTGGAACTGGCCGAGCTCTGTCGTGTAGTGGCCGGGGTCGCGCAGCTTGTCGAGGACAGGAAGAACACCGCGCGCGGGACGCCAGCTCTCGTCGAGGAGGAACAGCTCCTGTTCGCAGCCGATGCGGCGGATGCCGGTCTCGAACTTGTTGTTGTCGAGCATGTACTCGAGCGCACGGACATCATCGAGGATGGCAGCCATGAACTCGCGCTGCCGCTCGCCCTCGAGCCGCCCGTCGACTTCTTTGTGTTCCTTCGTGCTCACGCGGTCCACTGCCCCAGAATCTTCGGCGCCATCTTGCGCCAAGTCATCCAGTCGTGGGGCCAGGACGGTCCCCAGTTATCCACGCGATTGGGGATTCCTTGGCGGCCGAGGACGTTCGCGAACGCCCACGACTCCCAAAGTGCCTCGGCCTTGCCCTCACCAGAGACGAGCTCGATGAAGCGCGTCCGGAGTACGTCGAGGTGATGGCCACCCAGCGACGGGACAAAGTGTTGCGGAGAGCTGACGAAGTAGTCGTTCGTGAAGTGGTCCGACTTGAAGAACCTGCCGAGGTCATACGTGCCGCTCAGCGCGAGACAGCGCGAGAACACATCCGGCCAGCGGCACAGCACGGCCGCGGCGTGGAACGCACCGAACGAGGCGCCGGCGGTCCAGATCTCGATATCGGGCGTCTTGCAGTCGGAGCGGATCGCCGGAACTACCTCGTGGCGAACCGCCTGGTGGAACTGGTTCTGCAGCCACATGCGGTGCTGCGGCGAGCCCTCTTGCTCGATGAGCGCTTTGCCCGCAACGCTGTCGCACGAGTAGACCTTGATCTTGCCTTCGTTGATCAACGGCTCGAGGACGTCGAGCATCTGCCAGCGCTCGATCTCCTCCGCGTCGCCGCCCGCCGTCGGGAAGAACAGGACCGGCTTACCGACGGTGCCCCACCGCACGAGCGTCATCGGACGCTGCACGCGATCGGAGTACCATCGCTCGACCACTTTGTCGTGCCGCGCCCCCATCAGGCTTTCTCATCCGCGCGCCATGCTTGGACGCGTCGCCAGAACAGCTCGGTGAACTGCTCGATCTCGTGCCGCGGATACAGCGCCGCGACCTTCTGCCGGAACGCTTCCTTCGCGGCCTGCGTGCCGAAGAACTCCCACGCGACCTCGTCGAGGTTGGAGAGGTGCTTCGCGCAGAACTCCTCGAACTTCGCCGTCTCGTAGCGCTCGTTCGCGATCTTCGCGTACGCCGTCAGCTTCTCGCGGTACGGCATATCCTTCTTCGCGATCGCATAGAACGGATCCCAATCGAGCGTCTTCCTGAACGGCTTCTTCGTGACCGCGCAGAAGATCGACCACTTGATGTTCGCTTTCACCAGCCACGGGAAGTGACGGTGCAAGGATGTGACCTGCGAGTCGGGGCACGGGTTCGCGAAGTCGATCGGGTACCAGGTGCCGCCCTTGCGGAGGGACTCGCAGGAATTAAAGTCCCAGCCGAAGAACGAGTTGATCGTCAGCGTCGTGTCGCGCAGGAGCTGGGCTTCGTCGTCGGCGAGAAAGTTGGTCTCCTGCGTGTAGCGATCGTGCAGCGGTGCATCCGGGTCGTACTTCACGAGGTGCGTCTGCGGGCCCAGGCCAATGCAGCGCACGAAGCTGTCGAACGGATCGACAGCGGCCTGCAGGTGCATGATCGACTTGCCGCTCTCCTCGTAGTTCTTGCGAAGCGCGGCCTCGTCCTTGATCCGCGTGACGGCGCGCCAGCCGCCACCGTCGTACGGCTTCATGAACAGCGGATAGCCGATGGCCTTGCCCACGTCGCCGAGGTCGAACAGCTTCGCGTACGCCTTGAGCGTCGGCGAGAGATCCGGCGTCGGCTCGTAGGACTTGGGCGGGACCATCCACGTCTCGGGAATCGGCATGCCCAGGTGCATCATCGCGGCGTAGGAGGTGTGCTTCTCCATCGACTGCACGGCCCACGGGTTGTTGAGCACGTAGAGCCCATCCATGAGGATCGACTTTTTGATCCACTCGCGGCTCGTGTGATACCAGTGCGTCAACCGGTCGAGGACGACGTCGTACTTGCACGGCTGGCGCAGATCGAACGGCTCGATCGACACGCGCTCGACCTCGATTCCGACGGTGTCACCCTTGTGGGGAATCGCGAGCTTGAGGTTGTCGACGATCTGCTCGTAGCAGAGCGGCCAACAGATGTCGGCACCGAGAGAGAGTCCGATTTTGCGAGTGACGGCGGCCATGATGGGTCTCCTTACTCGTACACGTGAAGGAACGGCCCCGGGAGGAGCCACGAGAGACCGTCGCGCAGGCGATCGCGCCAGTTCTCCCAGTTGTGACCATCGCGCGCCTCGACGTAGCGCACGTCCATGCCCGTGGAATTGAGGACCGGCACCAGCGTGCGGTTCTCGTAGATCAGCGACTCGTACATGCCGACGCTGACG
>DASYDE010000098.1:0-69923 GCA_036499725.1 Kofleriaceae bacterium | reverse complement strand
TAGGGCCAACGTGGTGCGTCCGGTACGGTATGTCCGAGGCTCCCGATGTGGCCGCGCTCCTGTCCCGCGGAGGGTGGCAGCTCGTCGATCCGCAACCGGCGCATCGCGCGAACCCGGAGGGATTCTGGCTGCCCAAAGACGAACAGCTCGGGAAGCTTCGCCGCGGAAGCACAGTTCGCTCCATCTTCAACTTGCTGGACCAAGCCGACGTCGCACGCGACGGCTACGCTCCGTATGCGCCGAACGGTGCTCCTCAGCTGACGACGGTTCGCGAGCGGATGTGGTCGTACGTCGAGCGGGTCGACGGCAACAAGCTGCACTGCATTCTCATGAACCGGCCCTACTCGTCGCACACCGATCTCGTCGACGGGGCGCGGTTCACGCTGCCGGTCGATCACGTCATCGACCTCTCGATAGATCCCGAGACCTCGCTCGACGAGATGCTGGCTCACGTCACGCCATTCGATGCCGCCACCTCGCCCGTCGATCGTGGACGAGAGCCACGCATTCCCCGCGCGCAACTCGCGGTCTGCAAACGTACGGGCGTGAAACCGCACCGTCCGGCGGCGTTTCTGCAGCTCCTCGTCTCGAAGAATGTCAGCGACTCGTCTGATCCGGTCTACGGCGTCCGCAAGTCGCCACGCCAGGATCGCGGCGATGTCGGTTGGACGATCTGGGCGGGCTCCAAGGGCATCGGAGAGACCGCGAAGAAGGACGGCTTCTCGATCATCCGCGTGCAGGAGATCGCCCAGTACAACAAGCGCGTCGGCGACTACCTCGCGCTGCCGCCGGGCTGGGGCTTCGTCCTCGGCAAGAATGACTACGAGGACATTTATCCGCTCGACGCGGACTAGCCATACGCTGCTGCATGCTCGCGGCGATCCTCAGCGCATCCATCATTCAGGTCTCCGGCGGTGGAGGATTCGTCCTGTTCCTGCGCGACACGGGAACCGTGTGTGGCATCGGCTACGATGGCGGCGGCCTCGTCCCCAACGGGAAGAGCGGGACCCAGCACGACGACTTCACCGATATCGCGCTTCCGCGGCCGGCCACGCAGATCGCTTCCGCGTCGGGCTCGGCATACGCGCTGCTGAACGACGGCACCGTCGTCGCGTGGGGCAGCAACATCATGGGCCAGCTCGGTGACGACACCACGAAGACGCCCACGGCGCCCGTTGCGGTCAAAGGCCTGACCAACATCGTGCAGGTGAGCAGCGGCATGCAGTACGCCGTCGCTCTACGCAAAGACGGCCACGTGCTCGTATGGGGCAAGCGGAACGGTGGCGTGATGGGCGACGGCAAGGACGAGGGCGAAGTCCACACGCCACAGGAGGTCCCCGGGCTCGACGGTGTCAAAGAAATCGCCGCCGGATACCATCACGTTGTCGCGCTCAAGACCGACGGTACGGTGTGGGCGTGGGGCGAGAACGGCGCGGGTCAGATCGGCATCGGCAGCGCGGGCGCGAACGTCGTCCATCCGGTGCAGGTCCCCGGTCTCGCCGATGTAGTGCACGTCGCGGCGGGATTCAACGCGCAAGGGAGCTCGGGCGCGCTGACCTCGGATGGACGCGTCTGGGTCTGGGGCTCCAACGAGACGGGCTTGCTCGCTAACGGCAAGCGCGGCAGCTCACCAGGCGACGGCGCGTATCCAAGCCCGAAGGCGGTCCCCGGAGTCTCGGCAGCCGCCCAGTTGATCCTCGGTGATGGGCAGGCCGTCGTCATTCATCGCGACGGAAAGGTCACCGATTGGGGTCACAACGGCCTCGGGGGTCTCGGGAACGGCAAGGCCGGTACGTATTCGCTCAAGCCCGAGAAGACGAAGCTCAGCGACATCAAGTCGGCTCGAGGCGCGAGCATGATCACGCTCGTGGTCAAGGCGGATGGCTCCGTGCTGCGATCCGGAGGAGCTCTCGGGCGCTCGGGTCCTTACAGCAAGCCCGTCAAAGTGTTCACGCCCGTCGACGTACCCGACGCGGGCAACTAATCGTCGCCGAGCATCGACGCGAGGTTGCCGAAGAAGCTCTGTACTTCGTTGGCTGGAACCTGCTGGCGCTGGAGCTCGCCGATATCGATCACGTCGAGCAGATCCTCGGGGATCTCGAGCAGAAAGCGCGACGGCGTGCGCGGAACGTTGCGGCCGCGAGCGACGCGCGTGCACGAGCGGGTCAGGTAGAGCTTCTGCTGCGCGCGCGTGATGCCGACGTAGCAGAGGCGACGCTCCTCGGAGATGTCGGTCGCGTGATCCGGATCGATCTGATCGGTCGCTTGCGGTTGCAGGGTGCGCGCGTGAGGCAGCAGCTCTTCCTCGAGGCCGACCATGAAGCACACGGGGAACTCGAGGCCCTTCGATCCGTGCAGCGTGGTCAGCACCACCTTCGCGCGCGTGTCCTCTTTCTCGTCATCCTTGGAGTCGAGCGAGAGCATGCGCAGGTATTCGGCGAGCTCCTCGCGACCCTTGCCCTTCTCGGCAAACTTGGTCAGCGAGTTGATCAGGCCCTCGACGTTATCGATGCGGCGCTGCGCAGCGGCCATGCTCGACGAAGCGTGGCGCAGATCGTCATAGAGCTTGATGTCCTCGATCAGCACCTTGATCGACGCGACGATGTTCTCGCCTCCCATGATCGCCGCACCGAGCTCGGAGACGACGTGGATCAGCTCGAGGATGCCGTTGCGCGCGGCACCGCGGAGCTCGGCCATCTCGACGTTGGGACCGGCGCCCAGCGGATCTTCGTCGTCGGTCGATAGCGCGACGCCAGCGAACAGATTGCCCGTGCCGGTCACCGCGCCTTTCATCGCGTCCCACAGCGACACGTGCTTCGCGGTCGCCGCGTTCGCGAGTTTCTCGACGGTCGTCGCTCCGATGCCGCGCGCCGGATAGTTGATGATTCGACGCAGTCCGAGCTCGTCCTTGGGGTTGAGTGCGACGCGCACGTACGCGATGAGGTCCTTGACCTCCTTGCGCTCGTAGAACTGCTGCCCGCCGTACATGACGTACGGGATGCTCGCGGTGCGCAGCTCTTCCTCGAGCAGCTTCGCCTGGATGTTCGAGCGATACATGATCGCGATCGCGTCGTACGGCCGACCATCCTTGTGCAGCTGATGGATCTCCGCGGCGACCCACTTCGCTTCGCTCTCGGGAGTCTGCGCGACGGCATGCGTGATGGTCGCGCCCTCCTTGTGATCGCTGAACAGCGTCTTGCCGTGCCGCTGCTTGTTGTTCGCGATGACCGTGTTTGCCGCGTGCAGGATCGTCTTGGTCGAGCGGTAGTTCTGCTCGAGCTTCACGATCTTCGCGCCAGGAAACAGCTCGCCGAACGAGAGGATGTTCGTCGGATCAGCGCCGCGCCAGCTGTAGATGGATTGGTCGTCATCGCCGACGACGACGAGGTTGTTGTGGCGGTCGACGAACGACTTGACCATGCGCAGCTGCGCCGCGTTCGTGTCCTGAAACTCGTCGACCATCACGTACTGAAACCGCGTCGCCCACCGCTCGCGCGCGCCGTCATCGCGATCGAACAAGCGCACGGGCTCGACGATCAGATCATCGAAGTCAAAGGCCGCGCAGGCCCGAAGCATCTCTTGATACTTCGGATAGATCTGCTGCGTCATGTGGTCGTAGTCGTCGGCGGGATTCCCCTTGTACTCATCGGGCGAGATGAACGCGTTCTTCGCGAGCGAGATGCGCGTCTGGATCGCCTTGATGTCGAAGCGCCGCTCGCCGTCGCGGCTCATATCCTTGGTGTGGCGCAGCGCTTCACGCAGTGCGCCCATCTGATCGCTCTGGTCGTAGATCACGAACCCGCGCGGCAGGCCGAGCGCCTTGCGCTCCGCTTTGAGGATCTGCAGCCCGAGCGCGTGGAACGTACCGATCGTCAGCTCGCGGGATGCCTTGCGGTCCTGGATCAGCGCCGAGACGCGCTCGCGCATCTCCTCCGCCGCCTTATTCGTGAACGTAACCGCGCAGATCTGCGACGGATGGACACCGAGATCGAGCAGGTGAGCGATGCGAAATGTGATGACGCGGGTCTTGCCCGAGCCAGCGCCAGCGAGGACCAGGAGCGGACCCTCGATGTGACCGGCCGCCTCCCGCTGCGGCGGGTTCAACTTCGCGAGGTCGACCACGGAGCCAGGCACGCTATACGATCAGCGCGTGGATCGCTACGAGGTGCTCGTCGCCAAGCTCCGGAGCGAGTTGCCTGGCTTCCGTATCGTGCGCAAAGACCAGTCAGCGCTGCATCGCGCGATTCACTACGCGCTGATCGGACTGACGTTCGGTCAGATGCGGACGTATCTGGACAGTTACCAGACGACGATCGGCAAGACGATCTACGTCACGAGCGACTGGGACGCGTGGTCCGCGGATACCCGCTACGTGACACTCCGCCACGAGGCCGTCCATCTGCGGCAATTTCGGAAGTACACGCTGCCGGGAATGGCCCTGCTGTACATCCTCCTCCCGCTACCGATGGGCCTGGCGTGGTTCCGCGCGCGGTTCGAAATGGAGGCGTACGCCGAGAGCATTCGCGCCGCCGCCGAGGTGTGGGGAACCGACTATCCCGCACGCGCAAGCTACCGCTCGCGAATCGTCGGGCAGTTCACGGGTAGCTCGTACGGCTGGATGTGGCCGTTCCGGTCGTCCGTCGAGCGTTGGTACGACGGCGTTCTGGCGACTCTCGAAAAGGCCCGGTAAGTTACGCCCTTCTCGTGGCTGACCCGATCGTAGGCATCGACCTGGGCACCTCCAACTCGGTGGTGGCGCACGCCGATGCCATGGGCAACGTCCGAGTTCTCGCGGACGATCAGAACTACAAGATCCATCCGTCCGTCGTGTCGTTCCATCCGAACGGCGGCGTGGTCGTCGGCTCGCCTGCGAAGCAGCGCAAGGTGATCGATCCGCAGAACACGATCTACTCGGTCAAGCGACTGATCGGCCGCGCCTACAGCTCGCCGGAAGTGAAGATCGCGAAGAAGCGCATGCCGTACCAGATCAAGGAGGGCGAGAACGAGCTCCCCTTGATCGTCACGCGCGGCGGCGAGTTTGCTCCGCCCGAGATCAGCGCGATCGTCCTCGATCACGTTCGCAACATCGCGACGATGCAGCTCAACGAAGAAGTGCAGCGCGCGGTCGTCACGGTGCCTGCAAGCTTCAACGATGCGCAGCGCTCCGCGACAGCAACGGCGGGTGCGATCGCCGGCATCACGGTCGTGCGCGTGCTCAACGAGCCGACGGCGGCGGCGCTCGCGTACGGCAACACGCGCTCGCTGAAGCAGACCATCGCCGTCTACGACTTCGGCGGCGGCACGTTCGACATCACGATCCTGCGCCTGAACGATCAGGTCTACGAAGTGCTCGGCACCGCGGGTGACACGTTCCTCGGCGGCGACGATCTCGACGAGCGTCTCGTCGACAGGATGGTGCAGAAGTTCCTCGCCGAGAACCGCATCGATCTGCGGACCAACGAAGTCTCGATGATGCGCCTGCGCGCCGTCGCCGAGCAGACCAAGATCGAGCTCTCCCGCCGCTCGCGTGCCGTCGTTCGCGTCGACGAGATCGCGTATGGCCCCAAGGGCAAGCCGCTCAATCTGCAGATCGAGATCACGCGCGACGAGTTTGTTTCGCAGGTCGCCGACATCATCGACAAGACGTTCCCCGTCTGCAAAGAGGCGCTGTCGTACGCGAGTCTCGGCATCGACAAGATCGACGACATCATCCTCGTCGGCGGCACGACAAAGATCCCGTACGTCCGCGATCAGGTCAGCAAGTTCTTCGCGAAGGCGCCGCGCACCGACGTGAATCCCGAGGATGCGGTCGCCGTCGGCGCAGCGCTGCAAGCAACGTCGCTCGAGCGCATCCTGTCGCGCAGCGGCCGCATCTCCGCCGTGCAGATGGTGCCGCAGGAAGAGGATCTCGGCCTCGAGGAAGAGGCGACGTCCGACACCGCGTGGCAGGACCTCTCCGCCGCGACGCAGATCGCACCCGAGCCGCTCGAGGCGGGTGCTCCGATCGTTCCGCCCAAAGCCAAGGCCAAGCGCATCACGGCGGGCTACCAGACCATCGATCCCAAGGCCGTCAAGGCGCAGGAAGCGCCGCGCGCCGTCGACACGGGCTACTCGCTACCGCGCAGCGGTACCAGAGACATCGTCGAGGACAAGCCTGCGAACGCGATCGGTCGCTTGCGCCCGACGGCGCCGTCACAGCCGCTCCCGAAGCAAACGCCTGTTGCCATACCTGCTGCGCCGACCACGTCGCGCGGCATGACCAGCACGAAGCCGCCGCCGATCCCTGGCGCGATCGAGCTCGAGGAGCGGTCTTCGCCGATCGCGGAGTGGGGCTCCGAAGACGACTTCGCGACCAAGCCCGGCGATCAGGCGCTGCTCGATCTGGGCTCGCACGAGTCGGAGACGGCGATCCAGCTCGAGTCTCCCCGCGTGCCGCAGCGAACCACCGCACCCGCTGCGGTCGCACCGCCGCCACCTGGATTCGGCCCGCCCGGAGCACCAAAGGCGACGCCGACGTCCAAGACGATCGCGATGGCCCCCGTCGCCGCTCCACCGCCTCGTCCGCGCGCGCCGAGCGCACCACCGGTGCCGATGCCGCGGGCAAAGGCTCCGAGCACGCAGCCAGGCTTTGGCGCGATGTTGGATCTCGAGACCGAGCCGAGTGCCGCGTCGACCGCGAAGGGGTTCCAGCCGCCTGCACCGACGCGCACGCAGGCCGCTGTCGCTCCTCCGCAGACGTATCCCGTGATGCCCGCGCCCGCTCCGCCCCGCGCGGCGCCCGTGGTGATGGACGTGACACCGCGCAGCCTCGGCATCGCGACGGTCGCGGGCTTCTGCGAGGAGCTCATCCGCCGCAACTCGCGCCTGCCGACGCGCATGGTGAAGATGTTCAGCACGTCGCGCGATCAGCAGCAGGCGGTGCGCATCGTCGTGTGCCAGGGCGAGTCGCGCCGGCTCGACAACAACACCGTCATCGGTGATCTCAACCTCGTCGGTCTGCAGCCGCGTGCGCGTGGCGAGACCTCGATCGAGGTGACGTTCTCGCTCGATGCGAGCGGCATCCTCCAGGTCCGCGCGAAGGATGCGCAGACAGGACGCGAGGAGATCGCTCAGCTCGATCTCGTCGGTGGCGTGCGCGAGCAGGACGTGGCCGCGAGTCGCGACCGCATCCAGCAGCTACGCCGCGAGTAGTTACTCGGACTTCTCGGACGTCTCGCCGGCGGGCTTGCCCTCGCACCACGGCAGCTTGATCGCCTTCTTCTCGCTCAGCGTCTTGGGGTCCGTGACCGCGAGCTCGCCGAGGCGATCGCCGCGCATCATGACCAGCAGATTTTTGCTGCCGGCCACCGCCGTCGCGCCGATCAGGGTGCCGAACTGCTTGTCCATGAACTCTTTGCACTTGCCGCTCGCCGAGCCGTCGGCCCAGTACGCGGTCAGCTCGTCCGCCTTGCACGGCGGCTTCGCGAGCTTGCGAACGCTCTTGGTCTTCTTGCCGCTATCCGCCTCGACGATGGTCAGCGTCGAGAGGCCCTGCTCCGAGAGACCGACGCGCGTCTTGTCGAGAACGGAGAACGAGCCGCCGTTGATCGAGAGTGGCTTGTCGTCCTTCGCGCCGACCGCGTTCACGGCACCGACGAACGTGCCGTCGGACTTGTACGACCACACGGCGTCCGTCGTGCCTTCCTTGGCCTCGACGAAGATCATATCGGCGACCCAGTAGACGCCCGTCGCATCACCAGTGACCTGCTTGTCGCCTCGGATCGAGAACGTCTTCTCGTGCGCCTTGGACCCGGCGTCGAACGTGTGCACCTCGTCGCCAGCGACGATCGCGACCTTGCTCCCGTCGATGTTCCAGGTGATGTGCGCGATGCGGCCGCTCTTGGAGTCGCTCGGCAGGCAGTACCCGCGCGCGCACTTGTCCTCGAGGGACACGCCGAACGAGTGGCCCGGCAACGGCGACGGCGCCTTGTATGCGAGAGCTCCGCTCGCGAGATCGACCGTCCAGCAGCCGACCGGGCCGAGCAGACGCGACTCGTCGACATCGACGGCGCACACGACGGCGGCCGTCTCGAGCGCGGCGAGCTCGAGGCGCGGCGCACCGTTCTCCTTGAGGCTCGTCGGCAAGCACGTCGAGCTCTCGGGAACGATCGCGTGCCGCGCCTCGTCCCTCTTCGCCTCGCGCTGCTCGTCGGTCTCTGCCTTCGGCGGCGCCTCGACCACTTCCTTCTTGGGCTTCTTTGGCTTGGGTTTGTCACTGCCACCGCACGCGGCGAACAGGACGACAAGACTAGTCATCACCAAGGGATGGCGGAGCATCGTTCGTTTGTACGATCGGTTACCGAGCTGATACAAGGAGGCGTGCGCCAAGCAGCTATCGATCGGAACACCAAGGAGACCCAGATCCGGGTGGCCCTCGGCATCGACGGGACGGGCGCCCGGACGATCGACACGCCGCTGCCGTTCTTCAGCCACATGCTGGACGCGTTCGCGCGCCACGGTCTGTTTGACCTCACCATCGCGGCAAAGGGCGATATCGAGATCGACGGCCACCACACCGTCGAGGACACCGGCCTCGCGCTCGGCTCCGCGTTCGAGAAGGCGCTCGGGGACCGCGCAGGTATCGTCCGCTACGGCTCGGCGACGCTGCCGATGGACGAGGTCCTCGCGACCGTCGCTGTCGATTTCAGCGGCCGCCCCGCGTTCATCTGGCGCGTCGAAGGCCTGGAACGAAAGTGGATCGGCACGTTCGATTGCGAGCTCGCCAAGGAGTTCTTTGCCGCGTTCGCGACCCGCGCACAGTGCAACCTCCACGTGGTCCTGCACTACGGCGGTAACGCGCACCACACGATCGAGTGCATCTTCAAGGCGTTCGCACGCGCATGCGATGCGGCGACGAAGATCGACCCGCGGCTCGGCGGCGCAGTGCCGTCGACCAAGGGTACGCTCACGACGTGATTGCGATCGCCGATGTTTGTTCGGGCAATCTGCGATCTGTCGAACGCGCGCTGACGAAAGTCGGCGCTGAGGTCGTCGTCACGCGAGATGCAGATGTCGTGCGTCGCGCGGACAAGGTCATCGTGCCGGGCCAGGGCGCGTTCGGTGTGTTCATGCAGGCGCTCTCCGATGCGCGCGGCATGGGCGATGCGCTGCGCGAGGTGATCGCACGCGGCACGCCCTATCTCGGGATCTGCCTCGGAATGCAGGTGCTGTTCGAGAGCAGCGAAGAATCGCTCGTTCCCGGGACGACCACCGAGGGACTCGGGCTGCTGCGCGGCCGCGTCGTTCGCCTCGCCCCGACGGAGCGCACGCTGAAGGTGCCGCACATCGGCTGGAACCGCGTCGCGCAGCGGCAGCGCGATCCTCTCCTCGCCGACGCCGAGGACGGCGCGTACTTCTACTTCGTGCACTCGTTCCACGCGCTGCCATCCGACGAGAGCGTGCTCGCCGCGACGACGGATCATGGTGGTCGCGTCACGGCTGCCGTCCGCAAGGACAACGTGTTCGCCTGTCAGTTCCACCCCGAGAAGAGTCAGGCCGTCGGACTCTCGCTTCTCTCCGCGTTCGTGAGGGCCTGATGCAGCTGTATCCCGCGATCGATCTTCTCGACCACCAGGCCGTTCGTCTCGAAGAGGGCAAGCGCGAGCGCGCGACCGTCTTCCATTCCAACCCCGTCGAGCTCGTCGCCGCGCTCGCCCACGACGGTGCGGATCGCCTGCACGTCGTCGATCTGAATGGCGCGTTCGGCGAGGCCCGCCAGCTCGATCTGATCAAGGCCATCGTCGCCGCGTCGCCGATTCCCGTCGAGGTTGGCGGAGGTCTGCGCGATCGCGAGTCTGTCGACACGATCCTCGCGCTCGGTGCCGCGTTCGCCGTGCTCGGCACTGCGGCCGTTCGCTCGCCCGCGGTCGTCGAAGAACTGTGTCGCGCGTATCCGGGGCGGATCATCGTCGCGGTCGATGCGCGCGATGGCGTCGTCGCCGTCGATGGATGGACGACCGCGTCGACGATCACGGCCGCCGAGCTCGGTGCACGGGCCGCCCGCTGGGGAGCGGCGTCGCTGCTCTACACGGACATCGCGCGCGACGGTCTGCGCCACGGTCCCAACGTCGCGGCGACATCACAGCTCGCGCACCACGTCTCGATCCCGGTGATCGCATCGGGCGGCGTGGGCGAGCTCGACGATCTAGCGCGCTTGCGCGACGCGAACATCGCGGCTGTCGTCGTCGGACGCGCGCTCTACGACAAGCGATTCACTGTCGCAGAAGCTGTCCACGTCGCGCACGCTGCGCCGGGGACGCCGATCAAGAAATGACGCTCGCGCGACGCATCATCCCCTGCCTCGACGTGAAGGATGGCCGCGTCGTGAAGGGCATCAACTTCGTGCAGCTGCGCGATGCCGGTGATCCCGTCGAGCAGGCGGCCGCGTACGAACGCCAAGGCGCCGACGAGGTCTGCTACCTGGACATCTCCGCATCTCCCGATGGCCGCTCGACGCTCGTCGATCTCGTCTCGCGCACGGCGGATCAGGTGTTCGCACCGCTCACCGTCGGTGGAGGCGTGCGCACCGTCGACGATGCGGTCCGTCTCCTCGATGCAGGCGCTGACAAGATCGCCGTCAACACCGCTGCGATCAGAACGCCAGAGCTGGTCACCGCGTGCGCGCACCGTTTTGGATCGCAGGCGATCGTCGTCGCGATCGACGCCAAGCGCGACGGAGATCGCTGGCAGGTCTACTCGCACGGCGGTCGTACACCGGAGGGCCTCGACGTGCTCGCGTGGTGCAAGAAGGTCGCGAACCTGGGCGCGGGCGAGATCCTGTTGACGAGCATGGACCGCGATGGCACTGGCAGCGGCTACGACACCGAGCTCATCTCGCGCGTCGCGGCTCTCGTTTCCATCCCCGTGATCGCGTCGGGCGGTGTGGGCGAGCTCGCGCATCTCGCGGAGGGGCTCGAAGCAGGAGCCGATGCGGTGCTCGCCGCGTCGATCTTTCACTTCGGCAAGCACACGATCCCCGAGGCAAAGGCATACTTATCCTCACGCGGGTTACCCATTCGCTCGTAGTCTGTGGAGCGCTGCTGTTCTGCGCGTGCGGTCGCGTCGGCTTCGACAACGGCCATGGTGATGGCGGCGCGAGCGACGACGCAAGCGGTGATGGCATCCCGTCGCTCGACGCAGCGGGCCCCTTCGCGGACTCGGTCACGTTCATGCCCGGCGAGAGTCAGCTCGCAGGCGGGAGCCCCGTCGACCTCGCGCACAGCGTGTTGTTCTTCACGACTGCGAGCAGTGACCCGGGCGCCGACAACGTCCTCGTCGAGGGCGAGCTCACGGCGACGGGGTATCGGTTCACGCGCGGCGGAGTCGGGTCGACCGTGCGGGTCGAGCTCGGCATCGTCACGTGGGATGGATGGACGGTGGAACGAGGCGTCGTGCCGACGAACGGCATGACGGACGTCGATGTGACGATTCCCGCCGTCGACCTCGCGCACTCGTTCCCGCTCATCTCGTACTCGGTGAGTGGCGGCGTCTACGGCGCGGCGGATCAGGTCGGAGCCGAGCTCCTCGACGCGACGAGGCTGCACTTGCGCCGACGCACGGTGAACGCCGCCGACTTGAACGTGGCCTGGCAGGTCGTCACGATTCCCGACGCGACGATCGTCCACGACGCCATGCCGTTCAGCGGACTCATGTCGAGCCAGGGAATCTCGCCCATAGATGCGACGCGGACCTTCCTCGTCCACACCTCCACGTTGGACACCGCGGCGAACGCAGCGAGCCTGTTGATCGAATCGTTGGAGCCGTCGGGCGGCACGATCGGGTTCGCGCGCGAAGCAAGCGTCGGCACTGCTGACCTCAGCTACTACGCGGTCGAGCTCGCCCAGGGTCACGTCGACAAGGGTGAGTACGCGTGGTCCGCGAACGAGAGCGATCACGACATCTCCGTTCCCGGGCCGCAGTCGGCCGCGTTCGCATTCATGCAGGGCGGACGATCGACCTCGACGGTAGATGCCATCCCGGGGCGCGCGTGGTCGACCATGACCCTGGTGGGTGACAAGGTCCGGCTCCACCGCGAGCTCGCCGCGGCCACCGCATCGGGCACGGTCTACTGGCAGCGCATCGAGCTACAGCGCTGATGCAGGCATACTCGGACTCATGCGCGAGCTGACCCCGAAGACCCTGCCGACGTTTCGCGCTCTCGTCGTCACGGAGCAACCCAATGGGTTCGCGATCGCGCCGCGAGGTGCAGCGGGCGATCTCTGGATCGAGGCGATCGTGTGGGTCCTCGCCGGACTCGGCGCGGGCGCAGGTATCTGGTTCGGAGGGTCCGCCACCCGTGTGATCTGCGCCGTGGTCGTTGTGGGCGTGGCCGCCCGTGCGATCGGACGCGTGTTCAAGGCGCTGTTTGGCGGGCAGATGCGAACTCTCCGCGTGATCACGGCGGGTCCGACGCCGGCGCTCCGGGGGTTACTCGAGAGCGTGACCGTGGCCGATTTCGTCTCGATGGCGGTCATGACCAAGGGATCGGGGACGTACCTCACCGCGACGACTCGCAGCGGCCACGAGGCGACGCTCGTCGATCTCGATCCGGCGAACGCCGATGATTACAAAGCACTCGCAAGCTGGTTCGCTGATTCTTGACAGCGCGATCGACACCAACGACGCTCCCTCGGTGATCCAGCCGATCTTCGACGAGCGGGGACTCGTGCCGGCGATCGTGCAGGACGCAGCGGCGGGCACGGTCCTCATGCTCGCGTGGATGAACGCGGACGCGCTGCGCCTCACGCGCGAAACGGGCGTCGTGCACTTCTGGTCGCGATCGCGCAAAGCGCTGTGGAAGAAGGGCGAGACGAGCGGCAACACGCTCGCGCTCGTCGAGCTCCGCCTCGATTGCGATGGTGATGCGATCCTCGTGCGCGCGACGCCGGCCGGTCCGACGTGCCACACGGGGACGACGACGTGCTTCTTCCACAAGGATGACGGCACCGACGACGACGGGGTACCTGCGATGGACGGCCTCGTGCTCTCGCGGTTGGCGCAGATCCTCGCGGCGCGGCGCGATTCGTCGACGGGCGAGAAGAGCTATACGAGGTCGCTGCTCGACAAGGGCATGCCCAAGATCCTCGAGAAGATCGCCGAGGAGAGCGGAGAGCTCGCGGCGGAGCTGCCGAGCGGAAGCGACGAACGCGTCGTGAGCGAGACGGCGGATCTGATCTTTCACGTGATGGTCGGGCTCACCGCGCGCAAGATCCCCGTCGAGAAGGTGCTCGCGGAGCTCGCGAAGCGGTTCGGCACGAGTGGTCACGTCGAGAAAGCGTCGCGCACGTGATCGATCTGCTCGCGCCGGGCGGAGGCCTGGATCGCGCGATTCCACACTACGAAGACCGCGCCGAACAACGCGCGATGTCAGCGGCGGTTGCACGAGCGATCGAGGATTCGCGACCGCTGATCGTCGAGGCTGGTACCGGCACCGGCAAGACGCTCGCGTATCTAATTCCCGCGCTCGCGAGCGGCAAGCGCGTCGTCGTCTCGACGGGAACGCGCACGCTGCAGGATCAGATCGCCCGGCACGACGTTCCGTTGCTGCGCGAGATCATCCAGCGACCGTTCGCTGCCGTCGTGCTGAAGGGCGTCGGCAACTATGTCTGTCGTCGCAAGCTCGCCGAGACCGTCGGGAAGAACACCAAGGACGTGTCGCTCGCCGCCCTCGTCGATTGGTCGGAGAGCACGGAGACGGGCGATCGCGCGGAGGTCGAGTGGCTCGCGGAGGGCGCGCCGCTCTGGCAGGAAGTGACGACGACACCGGATGCGCGCATCGGCCCGCGCTGCCCCTATTTCGAGAAGTGCTTTGTCACGCAAGCGCGCCGGCTCGCCGAGCAAGCGCAGCTGATCCTCGTCAATCACCACCTGTACTTCGCGGATCGCGCACTGCGTGCCGCGTCACCGGGCGCGAAGGTCCTACCGGATCACGACGCGGTCATCTTCGACGAGGCTCACCAGCTCGAGGACGTCGCGACGGAGCACTTCGGATCGCGCTTCTCCACGCCGCGGCTCGCCGAGCTCGTGCGCGATGCGCATCTCAACCTCGCGCGCATGCCGCTATGGACGGGACGCGCGGGCATCGATGTCATCGACACCGTCGAGCGCAGTGGCATCGCGTTGTTCGCGCAACTGCGGGCGGCTCTCGTCGCAGCAGAGTCCATGGACGGAGGCCGCATGCCGTTGCCGACCGGGTTGTTCGACTCGGACGAGCGACAGGCGGCGTGGTTTCGTCTCGATGCAGCTCTCGAAGACCTCGCCCGCGCCGCGGAATCGGAGTCCGAGCCGACGCCCGATGAGGAAGCTCCGAGCGAAGCGGGATCGAGGGCCGCACTGACCGGCCTTGCCCGTCGCTCTCGGGAGATGCGCGACGACCTGGCGACGATCGCCGAGCAGCGCCGCCGCAGTCACGTGTACTGGGGCGAGGTCCGTCCGACGGGCACGTTCCTCACCGCATCGCCGATCGAGGTGGCCGACCTCATCCGTCGCCACATCGTCATGGCGGGCCCGACGCCGGTGTTCACGAGCGCCACCCTCACCGCCGCCGGCGACTTCTCGTATGCGCGGGCGCGCCTTGGCCTGCACGAGGCTGACGAGTTGATGGTGAGCTCGCCGTTCGACTACGCGCGGCAAGCGATGCTGTACGTCCCGCGCGATCTGCCGCCCGTCACCGAAGGTTTCTCCGTCGCTGCCGCCGAGCGCGTGCAGGAGCTCCTCGCGATCACCAGGGGCCGCGCCTTTCTCTTGTTCACGTCGCATCGGGGCCTGCGCGAAGCAAAGCAGCGCCTCGCGAACCTGCCGTATCCGCTGTTCGTCCAGGGCGATGCACCTCGCGCGACGTTGATCGATCGCTTTCGCTCGACGCCCAACGCGGTCCTCCTCGGCACCGGATCGTTCTGGGAAGGCGTCGACGTGCCGGGCGATGCGCTCTCGCTCGTCATCATCGACAAGCTGCCGTTCGCGCCTCACACCGATCCACTCGTCGCCGCTCGCATGCAGCTCCGCGCAGAGGCCGGCATCGATCCGTTCGCCGCGATCCAGCTACCCGCTGCCGCGATCGCGCTGAAGCAGGGCTTTGGTCGCCTGATCCGTCGACGCGATGACCGCGGCATCGTCGCGATCCTCGATCCGCGCATCGTGACGCGTCAGTACGGCAAGGTCTTCCTCGACACGCTGCCAACGGGTTTGCCGCGCACGTCCGCGATCGAACAAGTTCGTCGCTGGTGGAAGCTCGACTCGGGCACTATCGGGGCATGAAGGCGTTCCTCTTCGCGATCGCGGTTCTCTCCGCGTGTGGAAGCAACGCTCCGCCGCCGTCGGCGCCCGTCGAGAACGCGGCCCCTCCGAAGCCAACGCCGGCCCCCGAGCCCGCGGCGCCGCTCCCCGCGGACATGGCCACCGGCTTCGATCTCTACGTGACGCCAGACACCGTCACGACATGGAGGATCGACGGAGAGGCTCGTACGGAGCGCCTTCCGTCGCGCATCCGCGGGATCGCAACGGGTCATCACAGCGTCGAGATCGAGCCGCCGCCTGGCTTTCTCGGCGCGCGCGCAGACATCGACGTCGACGCTGGCAAATCGCACGAGCTCCGGCTCACCCTCCAACCAGCTCCGAGCGCAAAGCCCTAGCTCGCGTGCTGGTTCGCATCCTCCTCCTCATCTTCGCGTTCTGGGCGGGCTCGGTCCCGTTCGGCGTGCTGATCGCGCGCTGGCTCGGCGTCGACATTCGCGAGCACGGCAGCGGCAACATCGGCGCGACGAACGTGACGCGCGTGCTCGGCAAGGTCCCCGGCGCGATCGTGCTGCTTCTCGATGCGGCGAAGGGCGCGGTGCCGACGTGGCTCGCGCTGCGCTTCTGTGGCGAAGAGTGGATCGTCGCCGCGGCGGGCGCGTTTGCGATCGTCGGGCACTGCTTCTCCCCGTTTCTCGCGTGGAAAGGCGGCAAGGGCGTCGCGACCGCGCTCGGCGTGTTTCTCGTGCTCGCTCCCGCGCAGGCGCTCGTCGGCATGGGCACGTTCGTGATGGTGTTCGCGCTCAGCCGCGTGCCGGCGATCGGGTCACTGAGCGCCGCGCTCGTGATCGCGTTCCTGCTGTTCCGTCATCGCCACGAGGAGCCGGCGCTCGCCGTCCTCGGTATGTGGACGTTCCTGCTGCTCGTGTTCACGCACCGCGGAAACATCGCGCGGCTGATCACCACGCCTGACGAATGAATTCGCAGCTCTGATCGCGCACGCGAGCAAGCGCATCACCGAGCCGACCGACGCGCGGAACGATCGCGTCCTCGCCGAGGAGCTCCGTGAGCGGCTCCAACGCGAACCGACGCTCTGCCAGGCGCGGGTGCGGTACGCGCAGCTCCGGCGTATCGATCACGCGATCGCCCCACGCGAGAATGTCGAGATCGATGGTTCGCGGTCCCCAGTGCACTTCGCGGGAACGATCGCGACCGAGGAGCCGCTCGATCTCCTGGGTCGTCGCAACGAGCTCGGCGGGCTGGACGTCAGGCGCGCGCAGCGTCACGACGGTGTTGAGGTAGCGCGGCTGCTCGGGGCCGATCGGAGCGGTGCGGTAGAGCGATGCGGAGCGCACGCTACCGAGCTGCATCAACGCCTCGCGCGCGTGCACGAAGCGCTCGAGGATCTGCGCCTCCGTACCGACGTTCCCGCCCAGTGCGATCGCGATGCTCACGATTCGGAGCGCGCGATCACCGTGTTGCGCAGCACACCGATGCCTTCGATCTCGATCTCCACGACATCGCCCGGCGTCATGTTCGAAACGCCCGCCGGTGTTCCCGTCGAGATCACGTCGCCCGCCTCGAGAGTCATGTAGCGCGAACAGAACTCGATCAGCGTCGGCACGTCGAAGATCATGTCGCTCGTGGACGAGTCCTGCTTGATCACACCGTTGAGGCGCGTCTGGATGCGAAGGTTGTTCGGCGCGAGACCGGGGACGATGCGCGGGCCGATCGGGCAGAACGAATCGAAGCCCTTTGCGCGGATGTACTGCACGTCCTTCTTCTGCAGATCGCGCACGGTGACATCGTTGACGATCGTGTAGCCGAGCACGTAGTCGAGCGCGCGCTCCTTGCTCACCCGCCGTGCGCGCTGGCCGATGACGACCCCGAGCTCCCCCTCGAAGTCGACCTTCTCGTAGCCGGGAGGCCGCTCGATCGCGCCGCCGTCGGGAATCATGGCCGAGCGGGGCTTCATGAACATGAGCGGCTCCTCGGGAATCGCCTTACCCATCTCGGCGGCGTGGGCCCGGTAGTTCTGCCCGATGCCGATGATCTTGCTGGGGATGAGGTCATAGGCCTCGACGAACCCGGCGCGCTGGAGGGGGACAAGCATGGGTGGAAAGGTAGGACATCTATAGGTCCTCGTCGACGGGGGCGACGGTCGCGACATTGATCCGTCGAGTAGCGCCCCGTACAATTTACGGGATGGGCCGGGCTCCTAACTCTGGAGCGCCACAGCGGGTATCGAACCGCCATGTGGTGCCAAAGGCCCCCTCTTTCGGTGAAGAGGAGAAGACGACGATCGAAGGCGGCGACGAGGACGCCGACAGCGTCAGCGTCACGGGCGATCAAGCCGGCGCGTGGGAAGAGGACCCCAGCACGACGGTCGAGCAGGGCGAGGTCGCAGATCGCGTGGCTCGACTCGGCGCGGTAAATCGCAAGCTGAACACGAACGTCACCGACACGAACGGCGGGATCCTCGACGAGCCGACCGTCGACGATCAGCGGGCGAACGCGTCGCTCTCGATGATCACTCCCGCAGCGCTCACCGTGCAGGCGCGCCTCGTGGTCACCGTCGGCAATGACCGCGGTCGCGAGCTGACGGTCGTGCCCGGCAAGTCGTACACGATCGGCCGCGGTCTCGATAACGACCTCGTTCTCACGGACATCGCAGTCTCGCGAAAGCACTTCGACCTTCGCTACGAGAACAACGCGTGGATCGTCCAGGACCGCGGGTCTGGAAACGGCACGCTCGTGAACGGCAACGTCGAAGACGCGGCGTTCGTCCTCGCGAACAGCGACGTCGTCGAGATCGGTAACACGACGTTCCGCATCGACATCCCGAACAGCCTCGCCCGCGCGTCGAACAGCGCGCTCCCGACGGTGGATGTCCCGCTCGACGACGATGACGACGAGGGGTCGACCGTGAACGGCGCCCCGATCGGAGAGAAGCCAAGCCGTCGCGTCGCGACCAAGCCGGGTGCGACTCCCCTCCCGCGGCCCCGCACCATTCCGCCTCCCGTCAACACGCCACGCGTACACGCCGGTCCGACGCAGCCGCCCTACCGCGCGCAAACGGCACCTCCCTCTCAGAGCTCGACGATGCCACCGGGCGCGACGATGCCGCTCCAGCGCCAGGGGACCGCGCCGCCGGGTCCGACCGCGCCGCTGCGCCAAGGACAGGTGCCCACCGGGATACCCAACAACGGGATGCCGAACGGCCAGATGAACCCGATGATGGGTCCGCCGATGCAGCTGGGCGGACCCGCGGGTGGGCCGCGCATGCTCGCGGACATGGCGCAGGGACCGATCTCGACGCCGCACACGACGCTTCCAGGCACGGGTCCATTGCTCGCGCCATCGCAGTTGCCCAACGGATACGGCGGGTATCCCACCGGCCAGCAGATGCCGACCGGCCCGATGATGGGCCCGAACGGCATGATCATCGCGAGCACGAACGGCCGCGATGCCACGTCGACCGCGCTCGTCCAACCGACCCCGTACGGCATGAATCCGCTGGCGGCCCTCGGTCCGATGACGCCGGCGCCGCCGCTGATCTCGCGCCGCACGAAGCTGATCCTCGCGGGCGCGGCGCTCATGCTCTTCGCGCTGATCGTGACCGTCGCGATCATCGGTGGTGGCGATGCGAAGCCGGTGAAGAAGACCGACACGGCGACGGAGAACACCAAGCCGACTAGCAACGCGGTGACGCCGCCGGCCGAGGCAAAGCACGACACCCCGACGCCCAAGGTCGACGACAAGAAGGTCGCCGACGACAAAGCTGCGGCTGACAAGAAGGCCGCGGCCGACAAGAAGATCGCCGACGACAAAGCCGCGGCTGACAAGAAGTCTGCCGATGCGGAAGCGAAGCGCATTGCCGCGGAGAAGAAGGACGCGGACTCCAAGAAGAAGACGGTCGACAAGCAGACCGTCGCGGACAAGACGGCGGAGAAGAAGGCAGCCGCGGCCGAGACGAAGCGGATCGCCGACGAGAAAAAGAAAGCTGCGGCCGACGCTGCAGCGGCGAAGAAGGCCGCGGCAGCAGACAAGAAGACGGACAAGACCGCGGTGAAGCGCGTCGCTGTCGATACGTCCGGCGCGAAGGAAAAGGCCGACGCACTGTACCGTGCGAAGAAGTTCAAGGATGCCTCCGAGACCCTGCGCGCCGCAGCGAAAGCCGCGGGTGGCGACGACGATCTCAACCAGCTCGCGCGGATCTACTTGGAGCTAGGTAGCGTCTACAACGTCGGCATGGCGCAAGGTACGCAACCTCGCGAGGCGTACGAGAAGTTGAGCAAGGCTCTCAGTCTCGACAATAGCGTCGGCAAGGCGTTCAACCAGGAGATCAAGGCCAAGCTCGCGACGGTCGCGCAGAAGGCGGCGATGGCGTACGTGTCCTCGGAGGACTGGACGCAAGCGCGCTCAGCGATCGTCTACGCCGAGTCGAACGGCGGCGCGAACGAGACGACCAAGTCGATGAAGAGCAAGCTCGAGAGCGAAGCGGGCAAGCTCTACAAAGCGGCGCAGGCCGATGGAGACTCCGAGGCGGCGAAGCAGAAGTATCGCCAGATCAAGTCGATGGTCGACTCGAAGAGCCCCTGGTACGCGAAGGCCACCAAGGCCCTCGGCGGCTGAGGACAGTTACTTTTTAACGAGCGACTTGATCACGCCTTCGAGCTTCTCGAACTCGAACGGCTTGTCGATGTGAGCATCGGCGCCCGCGATGGGCGACGTCATCGCGTTCATGCGCTCGCCGATGGCGGTGACCATGACGATCTTGATGTCCTGCGTCGCGGGGTCGGACTTGAGCGCCTTGGCGACTTCCCAGCCCGACTTGCCCGGCATCATCACGTCGAGCAGCACGAGGTCCGGGCGCTCCTTGCGAGCGAGCTCGAGAGCCTTGTGGCCATCCGGCGCCGTCGAGACCTTGTAGCCGCGCTTGGTGAGGCGCGTCTCGAGCATGGAGACGATCTCAGGATCGTCGTCGACCACCAGGATGCTCGCCGTTCCCTTGCTCATGCGAACGACGGTAACACGGGCCCGTGTTACGAAGCGACGTGCGCCGTTGGATCTGGGTCGCGATCGTCGTCGTGATTGCAGCTGCCGCGTACGTCATGGTCGGCGACATCAGCAAGGTCGCGGACCGGCTGAGCACCTTCCACTGGGGAGCCTTCGTAGCCGCCTTGGCCCTCGCGCTGGGCAACTACATGATCCGCTTCGTCCGCTGGTCGCTATACCTGCGGTGGCAGGGCGTCTCGGCTCCCCCCGGCGACAGCGCGGTCGTGTTCGGCGCAGGCCTGTCGCTGTCCATCACCCCCGGCAAGCTCGGTGAGCTCGTGAAGAGCTACTTGCTCAAGGAGATGCACGGGGTTCCCGCCCCCCTGACGGCTCCCATCGTCGTCGCAGAACGCGTCAGTGACCTCGTCGCGCTGCTCGCGCTCGCCATCATCGGCGTCGCGCTCTACGGCGTGCAGCGCTCCGTTGTCATCGGTGCCGGCGTCGCGATCGGGGCAGGCCTCGTCTTGCTCGCGTGGCCGCGCCCTACCCGCGCGATCATCGACCTCGTCACCCGCCCCGGCTTCTCGCGGAAGTTTCGCGTCCCACTGCACGAGACGTACAACGGGCTCGTCGCGCTGTGCCGGCCACTCCGGCTGCTCTCGGCGACCGCGATCGCCGTTCCCGCGTGGGGCCTCGAGTGCATCGGGTTTGCCCTGATCACGAACGCGTTCCCCGGCGTGCACGTCGCGTGGGGTCTCGCAATGATGATCTACGCCGCGACGACCATTGCCGGCGCGCTGTCATTCCTGCCCGGTGGTCTAGGTGTCACCGAGGCCGGCATGACCATGTTGTTGGTGAACAGCGCGGAGCACATCGACAAGGCCACCGCTCTGGACGCGACACTGCTGACCCGGCTTGCGACGCTGTGGTTTGCGGTGTTGCTCGGCCTCGTGTTGCTCGCCATCGCGCGCGGGCGAATCGCGCGGCGCTCGCGGGCACCTCAGGCCTGAATCGCTATACTCACCGCATGTCGGTTGGCGTCGACTTCGATTTTCCAAAGTGGCTCGCGCGTCGGCGCAATCAAGCGAGCGAGGCAGCGCGTGAAGGCTCGACCTACGCGTATCCCGGCGAGCAGAGCTTTCGGCAGACCTTGTCGATCGCACCGCCCGTGAGGATGGCGCTCGAGGCAACCACGCGGTTGTGGCGCGACGTCGCTCGCACCGAGCTGCTCGGCCAGGCCACCAAGGTCAGCGACGAGCAATACCCGCGCGTGTTTCTCGCCGCAAAGGCTGCGGGCGCTGCGCTCAAGGTTCGGGTGCCGCCGATCTTCGCTGCGCCGTCGTCGTCGATCGGCATCAAGGTGCTCGGCACCGAGGACGCGCCTCACTTGATCGTGAACCTCGAGCTCGCGGAAAAGCTCGACGAGCAGGAGCTCATCGCGGGCATCGCCCACGAGCTCGGTCACGTCCAGAACAACCACATCCTGTACGCGACCGCTCTGCACTACCTCACGCACTCGGCCGCGTTCTTCGTGCGCTGGGCCGTTCAGCCGGCGATCCTGACGCTGCGTGCATGGTCCCGCCGCGCGGAGATCACGTGCGATCGCGCCGCGCTGCTCGCGCAAAAGGATCTGCACAAGACGCTCACCGCGCTCGTGAAGATCGAGATGCTCGGCAAAGGACCCGCGTTCGACGTCGAGGAGTACCTCGCCAATCCGCCCGACATGACCAAGGGTCTCGGCCGTTTCACCGAGATGTTCCAGTCGCATCCGTTCATGCCCAAGCGGATCGCCGCGCTCAAGCTGTTCGGCGACTCGCAGGCATTCGCCAACGCCACCGGCAAAGACCCGACTGGCAAGGCGAGCCTCCCCGCCATCGATAAACAAGTCGCCGCCCTTCTCTAGGTGTTCCCATGACCATCAATCTCGAACATCACAAGTCGGCGAAGCGCGAGATCATCAACCGCTTCACACAGCTCGCGGACGTCGCAGACGCCGTCGGCATGGTGACGCTCGCGCGAGACATCCGCACGACGCGCATCCCCAAGCTCGAGGCGGAGCGCTTTCACCTCGTCGTGCTTGGCGAGTTCAACCACGGCAAGTCCACGTTCGTGAACGCGCTGCTCGGCCAGGAGATCCTGCCAACGGGCATCACGCCGACGACGGCATCGATCAATCACGTCGTGTACTCCGCGACACCGACGGCCAAGGTCATGCTGCGCTCCGGCGAGAGCAAGCTGCTCGAGGCCGCGCAGGTCAAGGATTGGGTCACCGTCGCGGGTGGCCACGCCGACGAGGTGACGTTCGTCGAGGTCGGCTTTCCGAGCGACCTGTTGCGCAACAACGTCGTGCTCGTCGACACGCCCGGCGTGAACGATCTCAACGAGCAGCGCGCGGAAGTGACGTACGGCTACGTGCCGCGCGCCGACGCGGTGCTGTTCCTCCTCGACGCTGGTCAGGCGCTCAAGGACAGCGAGCAGGAGTTCCTGCGCAGCCGCGTGCTCGAGAATGCGCGCGATCGTCTGGTCTTCGTCCTCGGCAAGATGGACATGCTAAACGCGGACGAGAAGACGGCCGTTGTCGACTACGTCCGTCAAAACCTCGCGAAGCTCATGCCGGAGCCCAAGCTGTTCCCGCTCTCGGCACGCGAGTGGGCGAAGTCCAAGGATCCCGCGAGCGGCATGCCGCAGCTCGTGGAGTACCTGTCGTCGTTCCTCGCCAAGGATCGCGCGCAGATGATCCTCGACAACGCCGCTGCCGATGCCGCCCGCACCGCTGCCTACGTCGAGAACAACCTCGGCGTGCGCATGTACAGCTACGACCTCGATATCGGCGAGCTCGAGACGCGGATCTCCGCCGTGCGCGAGCAGCTCGATACCTCCAAGCGCAAGCTCGACGAGCTCCACGGCCGGATCGACGCCGCCGCGCAGTCGATCAAGGCGCAGGTCGGCCTCGATCTCGAGGCGTTCGCGAAGTCGTTCGTGCAGGCGCTGCCTGGTCAGATCGATGCCGTCGACGCCAATGACGTGAAGGCATTCCTGCCGCTGTTCATCGAGGACAAGTTCAAGGAGTGGGCGGAGATCGAGGGCGCCAAGCTCGCCGCTCTCCTCGAGCATCTCGCCGAGGAAGTCATCTCGATCACCAACGAGAACGTCGCTGCCGCCGCGGGCGCGCTCTCCGAACGCCTCGGTCCCGACGACACGCGCGTCGACATCACCGTCGATAGCTTCAAGTACGACGTCGGCATCTACGCGGTCGGTGCGCTCGGCACGACGGTGATGCTGTTCGTGAACGCGCTCGCCGGCGGTTTGCTCACGCTCGCAGCGCCGATCCTCGCCATCGTGCTGAAGTCCAAGATCAGCGGCGACATCAAGGTGCAGGCGAAGGAGAAGGTCACGGCCGCGGTGCTCAACGCCGCGGAAGCGATGAAGCCGCACTTCGATCGCTGCATCGATGACTTCGCGAAGCGCCTCAGCGAGTTCGTCTCCAACGCGGGCAACACGCTCTACAAGGGCATCAGCGAGGTCCTCGACCGCACGCTGCGCGAGCGCAAAGAGCACGGCACCGAGATCGGTGACATGAAGACCGTGACGAGCGGCCAGATCGAGCAGGTCCGCGCCGCGACCAAGGCGCTCTCGACCGTTCGGGAGCAGCTGTGGACGAGCGACGAAGAACCGGCCGCCTGACAGCGTCGGACTAGAAGTTCGCGGTGAGGCCGGCGCCGAGCACGCGCCCGTCCGCACTCCTGATGATCTGTGGCGTCGTGATGATCCGGACACCCGAGTCGGTCTGGGTCGACGGAAGCTGCTGGTAGAGCGACGTGCTCACGCTGTTGAACGCAGACGGCTCGTCATCGGTGGGCCTCAGCGCGGGGAAGTCGACGCGCAGCACTGGCGGCGGCGCCTTGTGGCTGCGCGCCACATCGAGACGGAGGTTGATTGGACGTGCGGGCCTCGGAATCTCCGCGGTCTTGGCGCCGGTGGTGAGCGCCTTCGCCGCGCCGTGCACGACGTACCGCACGTGCGAGTCGCCGATGGCGGGGCTAGCCCCGAGCATCAGAGCGAGCGCGGCGGCGACGTAGGTGCGCATGCACGGAGGTAACGCAAGCCGCGTACCGCCTGTTCCACCGGCTCGTTCCGCGGAATTGGTCGCGAAGTTACCGATAACTCGACGTGCAGTTTCGGGACAGTGCGCGCTGGATGGGGGAGTAGCCGTGGTGTGCGCGTCCCCATGTGCAGTGTAGTCTCCAGGGATGTCGCTGTGGTCGCGCTTCCAGCGAAGGCTGGGGGACCTTGCCGAGGACCTGATCCTCGACGAGTACCGGGACCAGCTGGACCAAGCGCAAAAGCTCCTCTCCCAGGGAGAGACGCAGCGCGCGATCGAGACGCTCGAAGCGTTGCTCGTCGCCAAGAGCGAGCACGGCCAGGCGCTCATCGTGCTCGGCGGCGCATACCTGCAGGCGAAGCGGCCGCAGAAGGCGATCGAGGCCTTCGCGCGCGCCCTCAAGGTCAGGCCGGGCGACGCCGCGGCTCTCGTCGGTCACGGCACGTCGCACGTCGCGCTTGGCCAGTACGAGGCTGCGCTCCCGTCGCTGACCAAAGCGGTGCAGGAAGCGGCTGGCGACCGCGAGGTGCTCGCGGAGGCGTATCGCAGCCTCGGTATTGCGTGGCGTCGGCGCGGCGATCTGGACAAGGCGATCCGCGAGCTGCGCAAGGCGGTCACCGAGAACAGCGAGGACATGGAGTCGCGCGCGGCGCTCGGCGAGGCGCTCGTGGCCGATGGCGGTCCGTACGATGAGGCGCTGCGCCACCTCGAGCGTGCGGCGCAGGGCGACAAGCCCCCCGTGCTCGCTCTCTATGGATTGGGCAAGCTCGCGCTGATCGAGGGACAACCCGCGATCGCCGGAGAGCGGCTCGAAAAGGCCCGCGCCGCGAGTGACGACGATCAGACGCCGTTCGCGAGCCAGCTGCGCGCGCAGATCCTGACGGCTCTCGGTGATGCAGCGCTGCTGTCCAGTGACGCGCCCCGCGCGTATCAGTTCTTCCTCGAGGCGCTACAGCTCGACGCGAAGCGCGGAGACCTGCACGCGAAGATCGCGACGGCGCATCGCCTGATCGGCAACCTCGACGCGGCGCTGCAGAGCTACGACCGCGCGCTCGCGCTGAACGCCGACACCGACGTGCTCCGCGCGGCTGTCGATACAGCGATCGCGGCGGGCGATGTGCCGCGCGAGCTAGCGTGGGGCAACGACCTCCTCGCGCGCGATCCAAACGATCTACGCGCTCTGGTCGCCCGCGGTACGGCGATGCTCGCGGATCAACCGGATGCGGCAACGGCGCTGCTCAGGATCGCCGCCGAGAAGGACGATGTCGATGCGCTGACCGCGCTCGCGCAGGTCCAGCTCGGCAAGGATCCGGCAAAGGCGGCGACCTCCGCTCTCGCCGCGCTGCGCGTCGTTCCTCATCACGCAAAGGCGCGCCAGCTCCTGACGGAGGCCCGCGCCGCCACGTTCGGTACGCCCGGCCCCGAGATCGGCGATGTCGCTGCGTTCATCGAGCGCGCGATGGAGAGCCGCCGCGAGCTGGGTCACCTCGTCGGCGATGTCGCGCGCGCAGCCGCCAACATCGAGACGCCGCTGCTCGTGACGGTGATGGGCGAGTTCTCGAGCGGCAAGTCGTCGTTCGTGAACGCGTTCATCGGAGCGGACGTCGCGCCGACCGGGATCACGCCGACGACAGCGACGATCAACGTCGTGCGCTACGGCCGCGAGCGCGGTGGTCGTCTCGTCAAGCACGACGGTTCCACGGTGGAGCTCGGCTGGGATGCGCTGATGGCGAAGATGAAGGCGCTGACGCCCGAGGAAGCGACCTCGCTCGAGCGCGTCGAGATCCTCGTGCCGCTGCCCCAGCTCGAGAAGATCAACATCGTCGATACGCCGGGCCTCAACTCGATCCAGCCCGAGCACGAAGCGACCGCGCGCGCGTTCATCGCCAAGGCCGACGCTGTCGTGTGGGTGTTCACGGCCGCGCAGGGCGGCAAGTCGAGCGAGAAGAAGGCGCTCGGCTCCATCCGCGACGAGGGCAAGCGCGTGCTCGGCGTGTTGAACAAGGCGGATCAGCTTAGCGAAACCGACACCAAGGAAGTCATCGACTTCATCAGCAAAGAGCTCGACGGGCTCGTCGAAGCGATCGTTCCGTTCTCGGCGCGCAAAGCTCTCGCCTGGAAGAACGACAACTCCAAGCCGGAGGATGGCAACTGGAGCGTGCTCGCAGAGTCGCTCGAGACGCGATTCTTCCAGCAGGCACGACAGCTCAAGCGCGATGCATGCGCTCGGTTGCTGCGCGGCGTGCTCGCCGATGCGCAGGGCTCGATCGATCAGTCTCGCAAGCGCGCGACCGATGCTGCGGACGCCGCACGCCTGGGTCGCGACGAGCTGCAGGCATCGCTGCGGCAGTTCACCGAGGCGACCGTCATCGCCGAGCGCAAAGCGCTCTCCGAGCAGGCGTCCCAGCTCTACCGCCGCGCTGCGCGCGAGGTCATCGAGCTCGTTCGCCCGCGCCGCTTGCCGTTCTCCTCGCATACGGCGACCGCGGCGGATCGCGACTACCTGATCGCCCTGCTCTCCTCCGGGTACGAGACCGCCGTCGAGACGGGTCGTCACCGCGTCGCCAACGATCTCGTCACGCGCAGTCGCTCCGTGGAGCACGCGGCCCGCACGCTCGCCGCTGCGCTCGATGTGGACGTGCTCGGAGATCTGTCGCGCACCGCCGATGACCGCATCGGCCTCGCTCTGTCGCGCGTGTTCGATCGCGCTCGTGCGTATCTGCGCGGCTATATCGAGGGCGGCTACGTCGAGGCGTTCTTCCGCAACGATGTCCCCAAGCTCGAGCTCGCCGAGGACGCCGTCTATCACGCGCTGGTTCGTGGCGCGCCGGATCTCGATCGCGAGCTCGGAGAGCCTCTCACTCGCGCCGCGAGCGATGCCCTCGCCGCCCTCGCCGCCCGCCTCGATCACTGGGGAGCCGTGGTCGACGTGCAGGCGTTCGATCTCGAGGTCGGGATCAGTCGGGCCTTGGAACTCGCTGCCGCTCGGTTGTAGATTCAGCAAGCATGCCGGTGAAGGTCACGCTCGGAATCGACGAGGCGGGTCGCGGTCCGTCGATCGGTCCGATGGTGATGGCCGCTGTCGCGCTCGACTCCAAGGCCGCCGCGGCTCTCACGCGCAAAGGCCTGTGCGACTCCAAGACCTACGGTGCGGGTGAGGACGCGCATGCCGTGCGCAGCGAGCTCGCCGTCGAGATCCGCAAGCGCGCCACGTTCGTCGCGATGATCGAGGTCGAGCACTTCGAGATCGACGAGCGCGTGATGCGCAACGAGCTGAACGTCCTCGAGCGCGAGCTCGCGGCGCGACTGATCGATCAAGCACCCGTGTGCGATCGCATCATGGCGGACGGAAAGCGCATGTTCGCGCCGCTCGCCGCGCGCTTCTCCAACTTCGAGTCGCACGATCGCGCCGAGGAGAAGCATGCGTCCGTCGCGGCCGCCTCCGTCATCGCCAAGGTGCGTCGCGACGAGCGCTTCCACGAGATCAAGCTGCGCTACGAGGACGTGTGCGGGCCGATCGCGGGCGGTGGTTACTCCAATGCGGCAACGCGTGCGTGGGTGCGCAAGTACGTCGAGCTGCATCGCCGCCTCCCCGAGGAAGCGCGCCGCTCGTGGCCGCACGTCTACGTCGAAGATCTGATCGGCAACACGCGCCCTCCAGGGCCGCAGGCCGAGCTGTTCTAGTTACTTATTCGCGAGGCACGCGCGCAGCGCCGCGTCACTCGCGTACGTGCGGTCGTACAGCCCGCGATCCGCGGCGCTCAGCTGGGATGCGTACTTGTTCGCGAGCTCGCAGTTGTTCGCCGCTGCTGCCGCTTTCCACTTCGTGACGAGCGACGACGATGGCGACGACGACGACGATGGCGTGCCGGGCTCGGCAACTGGATCCATTTGCATCGGCGCTTGCGGAGCAGGCGTCTTGTGCGCCGTGGTCACCTTGGGCTTCGCCTCGCCGGCCGTCTTCTCGTCGGGCGAGCGTCCCTGGCTCTCCTTGGTGACAGCGGGCGCATCGTCGAGGCCGCCGACGGCCTGTTCCGTCTCGAGCGAGGCGTTTCCGCGAGGTCCGGCAGGAGCCATTCCCTTCTTCTTGCCCGCGAGGCGCTCGACGTCGATGTTCAGCATCGCGTCCTTCGCCGTCTGCTCGATCTGGTCGTTCAGCACCTTGCGCTCCTTGGCCGAGAGCTTCGCGGTCTTGGCTGTCGCGGTCGCGGTCGGAGGAGGTTCGGTATCGGCCTTTGCCTCGGGCGGCGGCGCTTCCACCGGCGTAGGCGTCTCGATGCGGGCGTTGTCGGCCGGCGTGTTGTCGAGCGCGGGCGCCGTGCTTCCCGACGACGGCAACGCAACGTTCGCCGTCTCCTTCATGTCGGCGCGATGGCGCATCAACACCGTTCCGCCACCGACGAGGACAACGACGGTCGCGAACGCGAGAACGGGCGGACGACGTACTGCCGCAAGGAACCGCTCCCACAGCGACGGCTGCGGCTTCATCTCGTCCGCTTTTGCGCGCGCCGCGGCCATCAGGGCGGCCATGCCGGTCTGCGGCGGTTCCTCGTCGGAGTCGCGCATCGACTTGAAGACCGAGCGGAGATCGCCGAGCGCTAGATCATCGTCGTCGTGATCCTCGGCCATCACGGAGCAACCTTCGCGAGCTCTTTGTACTCGTCGAGCTCGAGCCGCAGCTTCTCGAGCGCGTAGCGCATGCGGCTCTTCACCGTGTTCTCGGGGACGCCCACGACATCCGCGATCTGCTTGAACGGCATGTCGAGGAACTCGCGCATCAAGAACACTTCGCGCTGTTCCTCGGAGAGCGACTCGATCGCCTTGTGCATCTGCGCGTGCAGCTGCTTGTTTACGTTGTTGCGGTCGGCGCCCATCTCGTTGCCAGGGATGACATCGAGCAACGTGCCGCTCTCCTCGTCGGACCCGATGGGGGCGTCGAGCGAAGCGTGCTTCCGGTGCTTTCGTCTCCTCGTCTGGTCAACGCACAGGTTGCGCGCGATGGTGTAAAGCCACGTCGTAAACTTGGCCTGTCGCTTGTAAGCCTCCGCGCCCTTGATGACGCGCATGAACGCTTCCTGCAGCAGGTCTTCGGCGGTCTCTTTGTCGCCGACGAACCGATAAATGAAGTTGTAGACGGGTTTGCGATGACGCGTGAGCAGGACCTCGAAGGCGCGAACTTCGCCCTTCTGGTACAGGACCATCAGGTCCTCATCTGCTTGTTCCGTAATCATCGCGCGGAGCTACCCAGTCCTACGGCCCCGGACACTACCAGGGGTAGACCGCTACGGGGTCTGACACGTTGGACAGAAGTAGGTCGCACGACCTTGGAGAATCGTTCGTTTGATTGGCGTCTTACACCGGGCACACGGCTCACCCTTGCGGTCGTAGACCTTGAGGGCCGCGTAGTTACTCCCTGACACCCCATCTCCGTCGACGTAGTCACGTAGAGACGTGCCGCGATTGGCGAGGGATGTCCGCAGCACGTCGTCGATCGCTTTCGCGAGCGCGGCCGCTTTCTGCTCCGTCAGCCGAAACGCGCGCGTCGTGGGTCGGAGCTTCGCGAGCCACAGCGCCTCGGACGCGTAGATGTTCCCGACGCCGGCGAGCACGGTCTGATCGAGAATGAATGCCTTGAGCGCGGTCTTCTTCTTGCGCGACCGGGCGAAGAACGCAGCCGGGTCGATGCCGTCGACGATCGGATCCGGTCCCAGCTCGGCGAGCGCGGGGAGCTCCTTCTCCTTGCCGCGCTCGTACACGTCGATCTGTCCGAACCGACGAGCGTCGATGTAGACGAGCTCGCGATCGCCCAGGCCGAGCACGATGTGGGCGTGCTTCTCGCGCGCTGCACCGTGGGGACGCACACGCACCTGGCCTGTCATGCCGAGGTGGACGAGGATGCTCGAACCCGAATCCGTGTCGACGAGGAGGTACTTGCCGTGCCGGCGCAGCGCCGTGATCGTCGCGCCGACGAGCTTCTTCAGCTTCGCGCGCGGTGGCTTCTTCTGCATGTGCAGGCCCTTGCCGCTATCCCATGCGCTCGAGATCACAGCGCCAACCGCTGGCAGCAGCGACAGGCGTACCGTCTCGACCTCCGGTAGCTCGGGCATGCCCGCGTTCTAGCGCGTCGGGGGCACGGGGACGAGCGGCGGAATCAGCAACGCGAGCGCACCGAACTCGGCGATCTCGAGCGTCTCGCCCCGGCGCTGCCCGTCGATCCCCGTCGATGCCAGCGCGGCATCCACGCCCTCGTCGGGAAACACGGCGCGCAGCGCGTTGCGGAGTGTCTTTCGGCGCTGACCAAACGCAGCGTGAACGACCGCCGAGTAGTGTTTCTCGTTGGCGATCGGCGTCCGCGGCTGCGCGAGCGGCACCATCCGGATCACCGTCGAGTCGATCTTGGGCGGCGGAACGAACGAGCCCGCGCCGACTTTGGCGACGGTGGTGATGTCGCAATACGTGCGGAGCATGACGCCGATCGCGCCGTACGTTTTGCCGCCGGGCGGCGCGACGATGCGGTCCGCCATCTCCTTCTGGATCATGAACACCGCGTGCGTGATGTCCGCGCGCGCGTCGACGACCTTGAACATCAGCTGCGAGCTGACGTGGTACGGCAGGTTGCCGCAGACCGTGATCTTGTCGCCGCGCCACCGCGCCGCCATCTTCAGGTCGTAGCGCATCGCATCGACGTGCTCGATGTCGACGTTGTCCACGCCCTCGAGCTCGGCGCGCAGAACCTTCACCATGTCTGCGTCGAGCTCGAGCGCGATCAGCTTACCGGCGGTGAGCCGCTCGGCGAGGCGCATCGTGAGCGTGCCGAGGCCTGCACCGATCTCGACGACCCAATCCTCGTCCGACTTGATCGTCGCGTCCACGATCGCGCGGAACGCTCGATCACTGACGAGGAAGTTTTGCCCGAAGCCCTTCTTCGCCGTCAGGCCGTAGCGAGCGAGCAGAACGCGCGCGTCGGGAAACGCTTCCATCGCGCGAATCATGTCTTTGGGGGCGCTGGGGCGCTTCGGTTCGCTCATGGCGCCTTTGGCAGCGGCTTGTTCGGCATCGCATCGAGGGCGAGGCCGTCACGCTCACCGCGCGCGAGGTGGTGATAGCCGGCGGCAGCGATCATCGCGGCGTTGTCCGTGCAGCGCGCGGGCGGAGGAACGTAAAGCGTGAAGCCGTCCTCGGCCGCAGCGGCTGCGAGCCCCGCACGCAGGCCCGAGTTTGCAGCGACTCCGCCGCACACCTGCACGTGGATCAGTCCTTCGCGCCGCGCGATCCGTCGCGTCTTGCGCACGAGGACCTCGACGATTGCGGCCTGGTAGCTCGCGCACAGATCGGCGAGCTCCTGCCCGTCGGGAATGCCGTGCGCACGCACGTGGTGCAGCAGCGACGTCTTGAGGCCGCTGAACGAGAACTCCGCGCCCGTCTCCTTGGACGTCATCGCCTTGGGGAATTTCACCGCGGTGGGATTGCCGAGCTTCGCGAGACGATCGACGACCACTCCCCCGGGATAGCCCAGGCCGAGCAGTTTGGCTCCCTTGTCGAACGCTTCTCCTGCAGCATCATCGCGGGTCGCGCCGAGCTCGACGACATCACCGTGACCGTTCACGCGCACGAGCGAGGTGTGACCGCCGGAGACGATCAGCGCGAGATGGGGCATCGGCGGCGGATTCGGCTCGAGATAGATCGCGGAGAGATGTCCCTCGAGGTGATGCACGCCGATCAGCGGCTTTCCCGTCACCCACGCCACGGACTTCGCGGTCTGCAAACCGACGAGCAGCGGGCCGGACAGGCCGGGGGCGTTGGTCACCGCGATCGCATCGATATCGTCGAGCGTCATGCTCGCTCGATCGAGCGCCGCTTTCACGACGGGGATCACGTTGAGGATGTGCGCGCGCGCCGCGAGCTCGGGGACCACGCCGCCGTACCGCTCGTGGACTTCGTTCTGCGACGCGACGACATCGGAGAGCACGCGGGTGCCGTCCTCGACGATCGCGGCTGCAGTTTCGTCGCACGAGCTCTCCAACCCGAGGACGCGCATCACGGCTGCTCGGAGAGGAGCTGCTTGATCCGCTTGGCCCGATCGCCCGTGGGTTGGAGCTTCAAGAACTCCTCGTACTGCGCTTTCGCCTCGTCGTAACGCCCCGCGGCCCAGTAGATCGAGCCGAGCGTGTCGTAGTTTCCGGCGAACGTCGGAGCCGCCTTGATCGCTTCGTCCATCGACGCGATCGCTTCGTCGACCCGATGGAGACGCTGGAGCGCCTGCGCCCTCGCGATGTACGCGCGCGCCGTGCGTCGCAACCGCAGCGACTGGTCGGCCAGGTCGAGCGCCTTCTCGTAATCCGCGTCGTCGAGCGCAGCGGTCGCCTGCTCCTGAAGCGCGCGCGCGCGGATCAGCGGATCCTCGCCTGCATCCGCCGCCGGGCTCACGCTCGCATCGGCGACCGCCACGACGGCTGCATCAGTGATGGTCGCCGCATCCACGATAACGGCGACAGCCGCATCCACAACTGACGCATCGACGCGCGCGACGGTCGCTGCATCGGCAGACATCTCCGCACCCGCACCAGCGTCGGTACTCGAGAGCACGGCCGCATCTTCGACGACAGCAACGGCACCCGCGTCGTGAGGCGTCTTGCCTGCTCCATCCCCGCGCAACCAAACGAACATCGCCGCTGCAACGAGGACCGCGGCGAGCGAGATCAAGACCTTTGCACCCGTGCTCGGCCCCTGCGGCTCGCGCGACACGACCCCCGAGCCCGTCGGCGTGAACACGCGCGACACGACGGGTGGTGCAGGAGGCTCGACGGGCGGCGCGGGTTGCGGCGGTGTATCGGTCGGCGGCTGCACGACGGCCATCTCGCGCGTGATCCGGCGCGGCATGATCGTCACCATCTCGCGCTGACCATCGGGCTCCAGCTTCGTCGGGCGCGATGCTCCGAGAGGGACGAGCTCACCCGACGCTTCTGCGCGATCGAGGTTCTGCGAGCTGATCATGCGCAGGCCCGATTCTTCGCTGCGGATCGGACGCGATACGGGCGGGAGCTTCTCTTGCGGGACGCGGCGATTGCCTGACGGAGCGATGCGGCGCCCCGGCATGCCGTCCATCTCGCTCTCGGGAGAGATCTCCTGCGGCACGCTGTCCGTCGCATCCATCGCGGACGGCACGGCGTTCCCCCCGGACGGCGAGTCCAAGATCGGCATGACGTCCGGCGCGACCATGTCGCGCTGGGTGTCCTTCTTTTCGGAGTCGTTCGCCTGCGCCGCCACCGCGCCGTCATCGAACAACATCGGATCGATCGCTTGGGCGGCCGCGATTGCTTCGTCGATGCGCAACAAGCCTGATGGGCGGTAGTTGCCCATCAACTGATGCTCGGTGAGCTCGTGCGCGCTCGTGCGCGTCATCGACGCGGGTGGCGGCTCCTCTGCTTGAGTGACGGGCGTCTCCGTCGGCGCCGTGATCTCTTCGATGACCTGGCTCTCGCCAACGCCGAGCTCTTCGCTCACACGCGCGCTCGCCGTGCTCGTGCCGGCCGACACGGCCTCGACCTCGCCCGACACGCGCGCCATCTGCATGGGCATCGATGTCGGCGCAGAATCCGACACCTCGGTGAGGGGCATCGGTCGCCCCGTATCGCGCTTCGGCGTCTCGCCGTGATCGAGATCGATCAGCATCCCTTCGAAGTAGAGGCGCGAGATCGCCTGCAGACATTCGAGGTCACCGAAGTCCGAGCCGTCGATCACTTCGAGCAGGGTGCGCTTGCCGTCGAACAGGCGCAGGATCTGGTTGTTGTCGTCGGGCACGTCCCCCAACCGCCCTGCGAGCTCGCCCGTATCGATCTCGAAGCGATGCGTCAGCACCGGCAACTGCTCTAGCAAGCGCGACCACTCGTCGAGGCGGCGCATGCCTTCCATCAGCAGGCCCTGCGAGCTCGTGCCGATCACCTCCCGGCGCCGCACGGTGCGGAACACGACCTCGAACTCGCCCTCGCTCCACGTGAGCAAGCGATAGACGGCATCCTCGGCCTGGAGCGTGCCTGCCTCGGCATCGATCACGCGGCCGTCGCGGAAGTAGATCGCAGCCTGCCGACCGCGCTCGCCGACGAACTGGATCACGCCAGACTTGCGGCTGATCTCGATCGTCTGGATCACATCGACGACGGGCATATCTGCCACGCGACCCGCGAACCGCGTCCGTCCGTCCTTGCGCTCTTCAAAGCGAACGCGCTGCCGCTTCTGCAGCAGGATGTTGATCCGCGTGACGATCTCTTTGATGTAGATCGGCTTCGTCAGGTAGTCGTCGACGCCGAGCTCGAGGCCGCGGATCTTGTTCTCGATCGCCGCTTCGGCAGTCAGGAAGATGAATGGGATGTCCGCCCAATCCTGCGTCGCTCGCACGCGTCGGCGCAGCTCGAAGCCATCGCCATCCGGGAACGTCGTCTCGGAGATGATGAGGTCCGGCGCGTTGAGCTCCAGCTTGTCGAGCGCATCCTGCACGGACGCAGCCGGCGTGACGGTAAACCCCGCCTTGCGCAGGGACACCTCGAGCACTCGGAGCGACCGAGTGTCTCCGTCGACCAGGAGCAGACTTTGTTTCGACACAGGAGTAGCGACCCCGGCCCCGACCGGGGCTAAATCGTAACCGGGGAATCCCATTGCCGCCAGAAGCCGACCCTCCGACGATCGAGATGCCGTACGGGCGAGCTCCCTACGTCGTGGACCTCACCAACTTCAAGGGCGAGGTTCACGTCGTCCGCGCGGCCGCCGCGCCTGAAGCGCCACCCCTCGCGCCACTTATTGATGCGGCACTCGATGCTCCGATCGATCGCCCTCCCCTTGCCGACCTCGCTCGGGGCGCGCCGCGCGTGACCATCGTCGTCAGCGATCCGTCGCGGGCAGAGCCTCGGGCGGCGTTCGTGGCCGCGATCCGTGCCCGACTCCCCGCCGGTGCGCGCATCACGATCGCCGTGGCCACGGGCACGCACGGGCCCGCGGACCTGCTTGCTCTCGGCCTCCCCGCGGATCTGCTCGCCGGCGCCACGATCGTGAACCACGACGGTCACGCAGCCACGGACCTCGTCGAGATCGGGACCACCCCGCGCGGAACTCCCGTGCGTCTTCACCGCTGCTTGCTCGACGCGGAGCTCGTCGTGGCCACGGGCAGCATCAAGCCGCACTACTTCGCTGGCTTTGGTGCCGGCGTGAAAGCGTTCTTCCCCGGCCTGGGCGAAGCCAAAGCCGTTCGGATCAACCACGCGATGAAGACTCATCCACGCGCGGTTGCTGGCGTCGTCGACGGAAATCCGGTCCGCGACGATCTCGAGGACGCGTTTCGCTTGCTCCAGACTCCGTCGTTCCTGCTGAACGGAGTCTGCGGCCCCGAGGGCGATGCACGCTCGTCGACGATTCGCGCGGTCGTGGCGGGCGACCCCGTCACGGCGTTCCGCACCGGCTGCGAGCTCGCTCGGCCATGGTTCACGGCGCGCGCTCCGCGTTCGCCACTCGTCATCGCGTCAGACGCGCTCCCCGTGTCGGCGTCGCTCTATCAAGCAGCCAAGATCGCGGCTGCGGCGGCCCCGCTCGTCGCCGAGAACGGCACGCTCGCGATCGTCGCCGAGTGCCCGGAGGGGACCGGTCCGCTCGAGACGGTGAACGAAGCGATCCTACGCATCGGCGTACTCCCTCGCCTTCCCGCCGGCGCTCGACTCGTTGTCGTCAGCGGGCTGCCGCGGTCCGTCGTCGAGACGACGCTCTGCGCGTATGCTCCCTCCGTCGTGTCCCTCCTCGACGAGCTCGTCGCTTCCTCGCATGACCAGAGAATCACAGTGATTCCTCGGGCTAGTCAGCTCCTCTTGGAGGCCCGATGACGCTGCGCGTCAAGATGGTCGAGAGCTTTGGGGTGACGGACCGCGGCGAGAAGCTGAACGCATTCGTCGAGCTCTTTGCGAAGTGGAACAAGAGCATCAACCTGTCCGCGGCTCGAACGATCCCCGAGATCGATTTTCACATCGAAGACTCTCTGCACATCGTCCCCCTGCTCCGATCGCTCTCCGAAACGCAGTCGTCATCGGGGAACGCGCTGCGAGTCGTGGACGTCGGCTCGGGTGGCGGTCTCCCGGTCGTCGTCGCGGCGATCTGTCTACCGTCGGTCTCGTTCACCGCGATCGAGCCGGTCCACAAGAAGCACGCGTTTCTCCGCACGGCCGCACGCGAGCTCTCGATCAGCAACCTCGAGCCGTTCGCGCAGCGCATCGAGGAGCACCCCGACCGCGACTACGACGTCGCCTCGTCTCGCGCGACGTTCGATCTCGACGCGTGGCTCACGCTCGCGCTGACGCTGGTCGTTCCCGGCGGCACTGTTGTCGGCTTCGAGGCCGTCGAGCGAACAGATCTATCGGTGCCCGTGGAACGCCGCTCCTATTCCGTGGATGGGAAGGGTCGCTCGCTCGTGGTCGCGAAGAAACCCGCTCCGTGAGCCCTCGCTCCAGGCCGGGTCCCACGAGAACCGCGAAGACCAAACATCGCGGCGAGGAGCCTCCGTGGAAGCCGACCAAGGAGCAGCTCGCTGCTGCCGGTTCGCTCTTGATCCCCGACCTTCTGCAGCCGGGGCTCGACGTCGTGTTCTGCGGCATCAACCCCGGTCTGTACTCGGCAGTCATCGGCCACAACTTCGGGCGACCGGGGAACCGCTTCTGGCCTGCGCTCTACGCGTCTGGGTTTACCCCGCGGCTGTTCTCGCCGTTCGATGACCATCTCCTGCTCGGGATGGGCTTCGGGATGACCAATATCGTTCCACGAACAACGGCCACTGCCGACCAGCTCTCCAACGACGAGATCCGCGCGGGCGGGGTCTCTCTCCGGGAGAAGGTGCTGCGCTTCCAGCCGCGCTTTCTCGCGATCCTTGGCTTCACGTCCTACCGGGTCGCGTTCGACCAGCCCAAGGCGAAGGGCGGTCTCCAAACCGCGGCGATTGGGAAGACCAAGATCTGGGTCCTCCCAAATCCGAGCGGGCTCAACGCCCACTATCAGCCTGCCGACATCAAGCGCGTGTTCGAAGAGCTACGGCGCGCGCTCTAGGCCCAGGGCTTGTTACGAACCTGCGCAGACGACAACTGGATTGAGAGCCGGCCCAGTCCGTCCGCGCGACTGCCCTGCGCACATTGCAACGCCACCATTTCCTTCCAGATCGCGAAGGCTTCCTGCTTCTTGCTCTGTAGCGGGTAGACCTCGAAGTGGTCCACAATTCGAGGGAGCTCCGCCTTTCGGATCACCCTGAAATAGGTCGCGGTCTTCGTCCAGCCCTCCCCTTGCTTGGATGGGACTCTTGCCTTGGTCGTGTAGATGCGACCTGCTGCGAAGAAGTCTTGGACGCGCCAGACGACCGCGGAGTCGGCTTGCGTTAGCTTCAGGGCGAAGACGACCATCACCTGACCTGTTGTGGATGTTTGATAGGTGAAGCTTCCTTCCCCGTCAACCAGCCCTGTGACCCACCATGGATTCAGCCGTTTGCCGATGCGCTCAACAAGTCGTTCCATGGAAGCCCTCATCGGACCACTCGCCGGCCCGTTGCGTCCGAAAGTGTGCCCCGTGGAACGGTCTCTGTAATTTGCTGTTATTACAGCGATTAATCGACGAGATTCGCTAACACGGACGGGTCGTTCCACAGCTCCACGACCTGACCTCTCCACATCCTGCGAAGCTCGGCAGCGTTGCTCGCTCCGAACGCCCGATCATCCGCAGGGAGCCCGGAGAGAACCAACGCAGCGACGCGGAGACCGTCTCGCTCCACCGCCTCGATGGTCAGCAGCGAGTGGTTCAGCGTGCCCAGCGTTGCACGGGCCACGATGATAACCGGGGCGCCGATTCGACGGGCGAGTCCGGCCATTCCTGACGTCCGAGTAACAGGAACTCGCCAGCCACCTGCCCCCTCCACCAAGCAGAGACCTGGTTCCACGGCGACGTCGGGCGCCTCGCTGCCGGGCAGCTCGTTGCCATCGAGGTAGTGCTCGTAGAGCGGGTCGGTCGCAAGAATGCCCAGAGCGGGCGTCGTGAGGCGGACAGGAACCGAGAGCTCGCGCGACCGGCGGCGGCCACTGAGCCCATCTGCGATTCCCAGGTCTGACATGCGAACGCGGTCGGTTGTTCGGGTCCGGCCCGTCGCGATTCCGCCGCTACCCTCTCGTTTCGTTGGCTGTGGAACACCTGAGCTGTCAAACGAGCGACCGTCGGGCACTCGGAACGAACCGGATGCGCCGCTCTCCGCGGAGCGGAACGAGCCCGCACCCATTCCCTGGTAATCGCCGACGCCCAGGATCGTGTCGCCTGCCGCGTCGAAGGGCAAGGAGCCGGCCGGCTCCTCGGGCGGAGCTGGCGGCGCCCCGAGAAGCTGACCCAGCCCATCGCGATAGACGCGGACGATCCGCTCGAGGTCGATCTCGGTCGTCTCCCTCCGGGCGGCAACGAACGGAGCCGCGGCTTGTTCGAACTGGTAGATACCAGCCAGGTCGCCGGTCTGCCAGCCTCCCGCGGCCTCGACCAGCGCGATCTGATCCGGCCCGACGCGACGACCGCCCCGCATCAGGCAGCCGGTCTCCATCGGCTTGAACGCGAAGACCCGCTGTCCGCGAGTTCGAGCGAGCCGCGCGAGCGCGGTGGCAACGTGGGTCTTGCCTACGCCTGTATCGGTGCCGGTCACGAAGTACTGGCGCATCGACGATCTCTATCCTGGTCGAGATCGAGGCCGTCGTCCGCCAATTCGATGAGGAATCGAACGAGGACAAACGTTCCACGACCCACAATTTCGGGCGGCCGCGCGCCATGCCTCTACTCGCCGCGTGTTGCCCGGACCGCCGAGAGCGTTGCTCGTTCGAGCAGCTCAAGATCTGCGGTGGTCAACGTCAGCGGCGGCATCCAGACGACGACGTCGCCGAGGTTTCGCGCGATGACACCGAGACCGCGCATCGACTCGCAGACCTGAGGGCCGAGATCCCGGCCCTCGATCGGCGCGAGCTCGATGCCCGCCATCAGTCCGCGATGCCTGATCCCCTGCACGCCCGCGAGCCCGGCCATTCGCTGGAGAGCAGCCGTGAACGCGGGGAGGATCGACTGGGCGTTCGCGAGCGTCGACTCTCGAAGAAGCGCGAGTGACTCGAGCCCGACCGCGCAGGCCAGCGGGTTCGCGGTGAACGTGTGGCCATGGAAGAAGTGCTTCAGCTCGGACCGGCGGCCGAGAAAGGCGCTGTAGACCTCCTCGGTGGAGAGCGTTGCCGCGAGCGGCAGATAGCCGCCGGCGATCCCCTTCGCGATGCAAAGGAAGTCCGGCGAGACGCCCTCCTGCTCGCACGCGAACAACGTCCCGGTCCGGCCGAAGCCTGTCGCCACCTCGTCGACGATCAGGTGCACCGAGTGGCGCTTGCAGAGCTCGGCCGCGCCGCGCAGGAAGCCATCGGGATGAACGAGCATGCCCGCCGCGCCTTGAATCAGCGGCTCCATTACGAGCGCCGCGATCTCGTACGCCCGAGCTTCTAGCTCTTGCTCCAGTCGGGCGAGCGCGGTCTCGAGAGCGACGAGAGCCGGCGAAGGAATCGCGATCGACTGGACAAGCAGAGGGCCGAAGATCCGGTGGAAGAGCTCGATGCCGCCGACGCCGACCGCGCCGAGCGTGTCGCCATGATAAGCCTCGCCGAGCCTGAGAAATCGCTGCTTCGCGGGTCGGCCTCGCAGCTGCCAGTACTGGAACGATTGCTTGAGCGCGATCTCGACGGCGGCGGAGCCCGAGTCCGAATAGAAGACGCGGGTCAGGCCCATCGGCGCCATCGCGACGAGCTGCTCGGCGAGGCGGATCCCCGGTTCGTGCGAGAGGCCGAGAAATGTCGAGTGCGCGAGCTTTCCGGCCTGATCGCGAAGCGCCTTGTCGAGCCGCGGGTGCTGATGACCGTGAACGTTGCACCAGAGAGAGCTGACGCCGTCGAGGTAGCGCTTTCCGTCGACGTCGATGAGGTAATTCCCCTCGCCCCTGTCGATCACGAGCGGCGTCCACTCTGCCTGCTGCGTGAACGGGTGCCAGACGACGCGGCGGTCGATCTCTGCTAGCTCATTAGATTTATTCGACATTTATCTATCTCGGTCCGTCGCTACCAATCTCGCAAACCACCGCCCGCTCCATCGTCTCGATCCGAAAACTCACGCTGTCCGGATCTCGGACACGACTGTCCGGATCTCGGACGCCGAGCGATCGACCTGTTCGTGACTATGTCCGGCCGCGAGACTCGCGCGAATGCGCGCCGTTCCTTCGGGGACCGTGGGAGGACGAATGCCCTGCGCGTAGATCCCGCGCTCGAGTAACGCGACCGTCTGTTTCATGACAACGCGGTCATCACCGACGAGGATTGGCGCGATCGCACCATCGACAACGCCTCCTGCGTCCGGCACCGCGGCGCGAAACGCTCTCGCATTGTCGGCGAGCCGGCGACGGAGTCCCTGCCCTTCACTGCCGCGCACGATCTCGATCGCAGCGATGGCGGACGCCGGAACACTTCCGGGCAACGCCGTCGAGAACACGAAGCTGCGCGCGCGGTTCCACAACAGCTCGGAGATCGCAGACGTAGTCGCCACGAACGCGCCGAATCCGCCAAGGGCCTTGCCGAAGGTTCCAACGAGGACATCGGGAACGACGTTCTGCGCCGCGCACTCCCCTCGCCCTTCCGGACCGCGTGCTCCGACGGCGTGCGCTTCATCGACGATGAGCGCCGCATCGTACTTCGTGCACAGCGCGCGGATCGCTGCGAGATCGACGACGTCGCCATCCATCGAGAACAGCGACTCGGTCACGACGATCACGCGTGCAGCTCCCTTCGACGCATCGCCGAGCACGCGCTCGAGCGCCCCCACATCGCCGTGCGCGTAGACCTTCGTAGTCGCTCGCGCCAAGCGGCACCCATCGATGATGCTCGCGTGATTCAGCTCGTCGGAGACGACGACATCGCCCGCGCGCAGCAGTGTCGAGAGCGTCCCCACGTTCGCCGCGTAGCCGCTGTTGAACAGCCGTGCGCCACTCGTCCGCATCCAGTCACAGACGGACTTCTCTAGATCCACGTGCGCTCGCTGCGTTCCCGCGATCAGCCGCGACGCACCCGAGCCGCTCCCGTGCTCGTCGAGCGCTGCCTTCGCCGCACGCACCAACCGCGCATCACCGCCAAGCGACAGGTAGTCGTTCGACGAGAGGTTGATGACCGTCCGACCATCGAGCACGAGGGTAGGGCCCTGCGCGCCATCGACGATCCGCGGCGTGCGTCGGCGATGCGCAGCATCCAGCAGTGCGAGCTCGCGTTGAGCGTCGTCGTCGAGCGACATCCGCGCGGACTATGCGCGCCGCGGTTCCCGTCGGCAACTCCGGGGGCAGACCGACCTGGAGCGAGGCATACTGATGCGGTGGGACGGCGCATGACGGTCGCAACCTGGGCACGACGACTACTCGTCGTGCTCGTCGGCTCGGCCCTCGCGAGCTGTTCGTGGACCTGGTCCGCCCAAGGTGGCTACAAGCAGCCGTGCAAGCGGTCGTACGCGCCTCCGGTCATCGACACGGTGATCGCGACAGTGGCGTCGAGCGTCTGCGCCGCTGGCATCATCGCGTCCATCGTGTCCAGTAGCGACGACGACGGGCTTCACTACTCCGTCGTCTGCTATCCCGCGATGGCTGTCGCGATCCCCGCGATCCTCTCCGCCCAGCGCGGCTACAGCGGCGCGAAGACCTGCGAGTAGCTCACTTGCCGATGCAGAAGCGCGCGAACACTTCGTCGAGCACGCGCTCGCCGACCTCCAGGCCACGCAGCTGCGCGAGAGCCTGGGTAGCGGCGCGCAACTCGATCGCGACGATCTCGGGCGGCTGACGAGCGGCGAGGACCTCACCGGCGGCCGCAAATGCCGTGCGCGCGGCAGCGGCGAGCACTTGCTGACGCGCGGTCGTCACGAATGGCTCCTCCGCACCCTCGCGATCCGCAACGCCCGCGACAGAGAGCACGCGCGTGCGTAGCTCGTCGAGTCCCGCACCGGTGCGCGCGGACGTTTCGAGCGCAGGGGCAGGGGAGGGCGACAGATCCGCTTTGCTGTGCACGACGACCGCGCGCTCTGCGTAGCGAGCTCCGTCGTCCCACGGTGCGGAGCCATCGTTCACGACGACTACTACATCGGCAGATGCGACGCGCTCCTCACCGAGCGCAATCCCGCGCTTCTCGATCTCGTCCGTCGTGTCGCGAAGACCGGCCGTATCGACGAGCGTGACCGTCACGCCGTTCCACACGTCGCGCACCTCGAGCCAGTCGCGCGTCGTGCCGGGAGCGTCTGCGACGAGCGCCCGCTCCTTGCCGACAAGCGCGTTGAGCAGGGATGACTTGCCGACATTCACGGGGCCGACGAGCGCGACCGCGATGCCCTCGGTCAGCGCCTTGCCGTGCCGAAATCCGTCCGCGAGCCGAGCGCAGGCTGCGCGCAGCGACTCCGTCTCGGATGCGATCCACGGGTCGACGACGGGGCCCAGATCCTCGTCTGGAAAATCGATGCGGCCTTCGATCTCGGCGAGCAGCGCGAGAGAGCTGCGCTCGATGGCCGCGATCTCGACGCCGAGCTTCCCGCCCAGGTTGGCCTGCGCGAGCCTCAGCCCGCGCTCGCTGCCGGCGTGGATCACCGCGAATAGCGACTCCGCTCTGAGCAGATCCAGCTTGCCGTTCGCGACGGCTCGCCGGGTGAACTCGCCGGGCTCCGCGATACGAGCTCCGCGCTCGACGACGGTCGCGAGCAAGCGCTGGAGGTTCGCCGAACCGCCGTGGCCCTGCAGCTCCGCGACGTCCTCGCCCGTGAACGAGTGGGGCGCGCGCATCGCAAACGCGAGCACCTGATCGACGGGCTCGCCCGCCGTGTCGCGCATCCAGCCAACGCGGACTTCGCGCGACAACGCTTCCGGCGCAACGCCCAGCGCGGCCGCGGCGATTGCCACGGCGGAAGGGCCGCTGATTCGAATGATGCCGACACCGCCCACTCCGGCGGCTGTCGCGATGGCGGCGATGGTGTCGCCGTCGAGCACGCTACTCGGCGGGGAGGATGGTGATGTGGCGATCTTCGCCCTCACCCTCGCTCTTCGTCGTGACGCCCGCGATCTCGCTGATCGCCATGTGGACGATGCGACGATCGTGCGCCGTCATCGGCTGAAGCGGGACGACCTGCTTCGTCTCGAGGCACTTCTCCGCCATGCGCTGGCCGAGAGCGCGAAGGCGCTCGACCTGCTTGTCGCGGAAGCCACCCGCGTCGACGACGAGGGGCTTGGTCTTCTCGTCGCGACGATCGCGATAAACGACCTTGTTGACGAGGTGCTGGAGAGCATCCATCACGACGCCGCGCCGGCCGATGACCAGCTCGGTGTCCTTGGTTTGGATCTCGAGCGTCGTCCGATCCTTGTCGTCCTTGATGTCGATATCCGCCGAAATTCCCATTCGCTCGAGAACGCCAAGCAGGAACTCGCTCGCCTTTTCGGCGAGGTCTTCACGATCCGCAGTCGCAGTTTCAGCCACAGGTATCTCCTACTTCCTACGCTTCTTCTTTTTACGAGGACGCGCGGGATTCGACGTGCCTGCCTCGCCCGCATCAGCGGACGATTCGGTTCCGTCTTGGTCATCGGTGTCGTCGTCGGTCTCCGTGGGAGCGACGTCGATCACTGCTTTCTTCTTTGCGGGCTTGGTGCCCTTCTTCGCCGCCTCGGCCTTCGCCGCCTCGGCATCCGCCATCGCCTTCATCTTCGCGACGATGTCCTTGGTCTTGCGGTCGTACTTGTTCATGTAGACCGAGTGCAGCGCCGAGAGGCACGTGTTCGTGAAGATGTAGAGCGTGAGGCCAGCCGGGAACATGAACGACATCACGCCGAAGCCGAGCGGCATGCCGTACTGCATGATCTTCTGCTGGCGCGAGTCACCGGTCTGCGGCGTGAGGCGCGCCTGGAGGAACATCACGATGACGAGGATGACCGGCAGGATGTGCAGCGGGTCAGGCGCCGTCATGTCGTTGATCCAGCCCTTGATGAACGGCTGCTGGTACAGCTCGCCGGCCGTCGAGAGCATGCGGTAAAGGGCGAGCCACACGGGCATCTGCATCACGATCGGCAGACAGCCGGCGATCGGGTTGACGCTGTGGACCTTGTAGAGCGCCTGCATCTCGGTGTTGAGGCGCGCGCGGTCGTCCTTGTACTTCTCCTGCAGAACCTTCATCTGCGGAGCGAGGCCGGCCATCGCCTTCATCGAGCGCATCGACTGGGTGGTCCAGTAGATGGTCACGCCCTTCACGAGGAACGTGAGCAGGATGATCGCGAGGCCCCAGTTGCCGAGGACCGCGTAGAACTTCAGCAGCAGCCAAAGCAGCGGCTTACCGATGAACGAGAACCAACCGAGGTTGATCGTCTCTTTGAACTGCGTGTTGAAGCCGGCCGCTTCATCGGCCTTGGTCAGCGTCGTGTAGTTCTTGGGACCGAGGTAGCTGACCATCTCCTGCGTCAGCACGTCGCCGGTCTTCACCTTCTTGTCGCCGAACAGGATGTCCGTGCGCATGAGGCCCGTCGTGGGATCCACGATGTACGTGCGCTTCATCGTCGGCGACGTGAGGAGGTCGACCTTGGGCACGTACGCGGCGAGCAGATACGGATGCTCGTAGCCGGTCCACACGATGCCGAGCTCTTCGCGCGGCGCCTTGATGACCGACACGACGCCGGTGTGCTTGATCTTGCCTTCGGACAGCGTCGAGCTGAACCACGCGCGATCGCCTTCTTGCGACGTGCCCTTGATGACGTGCTTGGGGTCCTGGATCGCGAACACGCTGAGCGCGAGGTTCTCCGTCGCATCCGTGACGCCAGGTGCGATGACCTTGACGCTCAGCTTCAGCTTCACGAGGAAGTTCGCGGCGTCGATCTCGTAGACCTTCTCGAGCTCGAGCTCGGGCGTGCGGTAGGTGAACTTGACCTGCCCTTCGCCGAGCTTCTCGCCGACCCACTCGGTCTGCTTGGGGAGCACGAACGTGGAGCGCGCGAAGTTCACGCCGAACGCGCCCGTGTCGCTCATGCTGGGGAGCAACTCGCCCTTGGTCTGATCCTTTTCGTAGCGCGGGTCGCTGAGGTGATACGAGGAGAGGACGCCGCCGTAGCTGGAGAACGTCGCCGTGAAGCGCGGGTAGGAGATGACGATCTTCTGCTCGGGACCGCGCTGCACTGTGACTTCAGGGACCGTCGTGGTCGACGGCGTCACGCCGGCACTGCCAGAGCCCGCTGCTGCAGCGGAACCGGAGCCCACATCGGTGACCGGCGGCTTGGGCGGGTCCTTCTGCGGGAAGACCATGTTGAATACGAACATCACGCCGAGCGCCAACGCGACGGCGACGATGAGGCGCTTTCCGGTTTCCTGCATTAGTGCTGCTCCTGCGCGGAAAGCGCCGTGTGCTTGTGGTGACGACACGGAACCGGGTCGTACCCACCGTGCATGAACGGATTGCAACGAACGATGCGCCAGCTCGCGAGCGCGATACCGACGACGATGCCGCGCGTCTTCACTGCATCGAGCGCGTACTGCGAGCACGTCGGCTCGAAGTTGCACGTCGGCAGTCGCTTCAGCGGCGACAACCAGCGGCGATAGAACACCACCGGCATCAGCACGAGCCAGACGAGCGAGCGGTGGAGCGAACGAATCATGAAGTGACGGGAACCTGCCGCAAAATCTTGGTCAGGTCAGCTGCGAAATCGTCGCGGTGAAGCTGCCGCGCGGCGGAGTCCTTGGCAACCAGAACAATGTCCCAGCCTGTAGGCACCCAACCGTGGACGCGCAACCACTCACGCAGCAAGCGCCTGATCCGATTGCGAACGGGAGAGTTCCCAACTTTCTTGGTCACGGTGAGGCCGAGCCTGCCCGGCAAAGCGGGCGAGGTGCGCTGGAGAGCAATCCCGAGGACATGCTTACCGTGCACCTTGCTACCGGTCTCTTGAACGGCAAGGAACTCGGAGCGCTGACGGAGCCGCATCTCCTTGGAGAACCCCAAGGGTTTGCGGCTGACCGGCATCTACTTCTTCGCGGCGGTGACCGAAATACGCTTGCGGCCCTTGGCGCGGCGACGACGCAGGACCTCGCGGCCTCCGCGGGTCTTCTTGCGCGCACGGAAGCCGTGGGTGCGCTTGCGGCTCTTGTTGTGGGGCTGATAGGTGCGCTTTGACACAGGAGTCTCCGAATCCGAGGGCTTAACGTAGCGAGCCGTCGGCTCGTTAGCGGGACGCGATCGATACGCAAAGGCGCCAGCGAAGTCAAGGACACGGACAAGCCCCTTCCGCTCGGCGTTTCCAGAGTGGCTGGCAGCGGCCCACGCCCTGTGGATAGCGCCGCGGTCCGGAGTCGCTTTTTATCGGAGGGGCGCTGTGCGCTTTCCGCGCTGATTTTTGCGATTTCCCGACGAGGAATTGCGTCCGGACACCGCGACAGTTTGGCTTCATTCCGGAGTTCAATTGGCGACGTTTTCGGCTTGCAGACCGAGTTTCGAAACTGTTACCAAGGCCGTCTCTTCGCCTGTGGATAAGCCAGACAACTGGCCGTCGGGTGAGTACCAGAAGTCCCTGTGGATAAGTTCTGGATTGGCTGTCTTTTGCCTGTGACTGGGAACCCATAAGAGCATGAAGTTCATTAGGAAAGCGGCGAGGTTCGAAGCATGAGCGTCGAGCTTCACTGGGATGAGGCTGTCACGCGCCTCAAGTCGAGAATTTCCTCGCAGAACTACGATATGTGGCTGCGGCCTATCGAGGTCCGCGCGTTCGATGGCGAGATCCTGCATCTCCGCGCTCCGAACAGCTACGTGCGGGTGTGGTTCGAGAACAACTTCCTCCGGTCGCTCCTGCAGGACCTGAGCGAGCTCGGTCACCCGGACCTCCGCGTCGAATTTGAAGCCGACCGCGAGGATCGCACTGACGACGCGAACGGCGCGCATGCCTCGACCGCGAACGGCTCGGGTCAATTCCCGGCGATGAACCAGGATGCGGTGGTCGCCGCGCAGCAAACCACCGCCGCGCCCGCCATCATCAGCGCTGTCACCAAGAGCCAGCCGGTGCCCGACGCCGACATGATCGCGCCGCCCGAAGCGGTGACGCTCAACCCGCGGTACCAGTTCGAGACGTTCGTCGCTGGTCCATCCAACCAGCTCGCGTTCGCAGCCTCGCAGGCCGCCGCCTCCAGCTACCCGCCCAAGTACAACCCCGTCTTCATCTGTGGTGGCGTCGGCCTCGGCAAGACCCACCTGCTGCACTCGATCGGTCACCAGCAGCTCGCCAACCGCCCGGGCGCACGCATCGTCTATCTGTCGAGCGAGCGGTTCATGAACGAGTACGTGCAGGCCATCCGCACCGGTCGCATGCACGAGTTCCGTCGGAACTACCGCGAGGGCATCGACGTGCTGCTCATCGACGACGTGCAGTTCCTCGCCGGCAAAGAGAGCACCCAGGACGAGTTCTTCCACACGTTCAACGCGCTCCACGAGAACCACAAACAGATCGTGCTGACGTCGGACCGCAAGCCGCACGAGATCAGCGACATCGCCGATCGCCTCCGGACGCGCTTTGCGTGGGGTCTGCTCGCCGATATCGAGCCGCCCGAGCTCGAGGTGCGCATCGCGATTCTGCGCAAGAAGGCGGCCGTGGAGAGCGTGCAGCTCCCCGACGATGTCGCGCTCTATATTGCGAGCAGCATCAAGAGCAACGTGCGCGAGCTCGAGGGCGCCCTCATTAGACTCGCTGCCTACGCATCACTGTCCAAGCGCCGCATCGACCTGGAATTCGCTCAGGAGACGCTTGGCGCGGCCATCACGCGTCCCCGCGAGATCATCACGGTCGACAGCGTCATCAAGGCTGTCGCGAGCTACTACGGCCTCAAGCCGAGCGACATCAAGAGCGAGCGCCGCCACAAGAGCGTCGCCACGCCCCGCGCGGTAGCCATGTACCTGTCGCGCCACCACACCAAGGATAGCTACCCGGACCTCGCTCGGAGCTTTGGCGGCAAGCACCACACGACCGTCATCAGCGCGGTCCAGAAGATCATCGAGCGCCTCAAGGACGACGCATCCCTTCGGGCCGAGATCCACGCGATCGAAAGCACCATTCTGCGATGATTCCGACGACGATCCCGCCTGTGGCTAAGTCTGTGAGCTTGCTTGTGGAGTCGCGTATGCCCATCCGGACCGGGCAGGTTGTCCACACGTTTGCTTCATGTCATCCACCGACAATCGATCGGGGTAGATCGACCGGTTGATCGCGGCGCTCCCGTCGAGGTGTCAGAGGCTTAGGCGATTCTCCACACCGTCCACAGGACCTACTGATTCCTACTAATTAAAAGATCTTTTCTTCTTATTCAGATAAAGAGAGCCGACCAACCAGGGTCGAACGTCGAGGGTGACATGGAGTTTCGGATCGCAAAAATCGAGTTCCTTCGCGGCCTGCGCCTCGCGCAAGGCATTGCCGATCGCAAGAGCACGATGCCGATGCTCGCGAACGTGTTGATCCGGACGCAGGGGAAGAATCAGCTCCTCGTCGCAGCGACGGATCTCAACGTCTCGCTGACAGCGGAGCTCAAGAGCAGCAACAGCAGCGAAGGCGGCATCACGCTCGGTTCAAAGAATCTCTACGAGCTCATCGCCAACGCTCCAGGCGACGAAGTCACGCTCAAGAAGACGGACAACCACTGGGCTGAGATCAAGAGCGGCAAGGTCTCGTATCGCATCGTCGGCATGCCCGACCGCGACTTCCCCAAGGTTCCAGACCATCGCGAAGCGCAGTACTCCACCGTCGAGAGCGCGGTACTCCGGGAGATGATCGAGCGCACGCTATTCAGCGTCTGCAACGACGAGACGCGCTTCCACCTCAACGGCGTCAACTTCGAGAGCGACGGCTCCAAGGCGACCATGGTCTCGACGGATGGCCATCGCCTGAGCAAGGTCGAGCGCACCATCGCAAACGGTCCCAAGCTCACCGCAGGCGTGATTATCCCGAAGAAGGGGCTCATCGAGATCCGCAAGGTTCTGGATGCGGGCCCGTCGTGCAAGCTCGCCATCAAGACGCCGCACCTGTTCATCGTGCAGGACGACATCGCGCTAGCGGTGAAGCTCATCGATGCGCGCTTCCCCGACTACGAGGGTGTGATTCCCAAGGGGCACAAGAAGATCGTCACCGTCGACCGTGGCCGCCTCATCGACGCTCTGCGCCGTGCGCAGCTGATGTCGTCGGAGACCCGCGGCGTTAAGCTCGCTGCGACCAAAGAAGGCATCACCATCACCAGCGACAACCCCGACCTGGGTGAGGTCCGCGAGGAGATGGACGCCGAGTACAGCGGCGATCCCATCGCCATCGGCTTCAACCCCAAGTACGTCGTCGAGCTGCTCTCGCAGATGCACTGCGACCAGATCACGCTGGCCCTCGGTGGTGAGCTGGATCCGGGCCTGATTCGCCCGCTGACGGGCGACGAGTACCTCGGCGTCGTCATGCCGATGCGCATCTGATTCGCAGCTGATTCTTCGTCCGGCGCGGTGCGGATCAACACACTCATCGCCCACGGGGTGCGCAACCTCGAGCCTGTCTCGCTGGAGCCGCGCGAGCGGTTCAACGTGTTCGTCGGGGACAACGGGCAGGGCAAGACGAACCTGCTCGAGGCGATCTACGTCGTCGCGACGCTCCGCTCGTTCCGTACCTCGTCCCTGAGCGACCTCGTCGCGTTTGGGCGCGAAGAAGCGAAGTTGGGTGCTCGCGTCGTCAAGGACGAGCTGACGCGGCTCTACGAGGTCGATATCGCGCCGGGGGGACGAAAGATTCGGGTCGACGGCAAGCCGCGCCGGCCCGCCGGATACTTCGGTGGCTTCAACGTCGTCGTGTTCACGCCCGAGGATCTCGGGTTGCCGCGGGGATCTCCCGGCGACCGGCGAAAGTTTCTCGACCGCGGGGTGTTCAACTTCGACGGGGCATTTCTCGCGGTCGCGAGCGACTACGAGAAGGTCCTCAAGTCGCGCAATGCGATCCTCAAGCAGGCGGGGGAGGGGATGCCTAGCGGACAGGTCGAGGACATGCTCGCGGTCTACGACGAGCAGCTCGCCCGACTCGCGGTGCAGATCATCGGGGCTCGGACGCGCTTCCTCGCTGCGCTGAGTCCGGCCCTCTTCGACACCTTCGCGCAGATCACCCGCACCGGATTGACCGCGGGGGCCCGCTACGCGTCCAAGTTGGTCGATGGGGCCGCGGGGAGCCCGGCGGGCGGGATCTCCCTCTCCCCCGAATTCGTCGTGGAGCGCCTCCGCGAGGGCAGGGCGAAAGACCTCGCCACCCAATCGACCCAGCTGGGCCCCCATCGCGACGACGTCGTCCTGGAGCTCGAGGGCCGCGAGGCGGGCAGTTTCGCCTCACAGGGGCAGCTGCGCGCCATCATGCTGGCCTGGAAGACGGCCGAGCTGAAGATCCTGGGGGCCGCGCACGGCGATCCGCCTGTCCTGCTGCTCGATGACGTGTCCTCCGAGCTCGATCCGTCGCGCAACGAGTTCCTGTTCGAGCACCTCGCCGCGCTGGCCGGCCAGTGCTTCATCACGACGACCTCTGGAGGGCACGTTTTGCTCGCTAAAAACCGTGCGGATTACCGCATCCAAAACGGCCAAATTCTCCAGTAACTCCCGAGCTATTTAGGTCGTTACAAACCGACCGAAAATCGACGGTGCGTGGTATCAAATCCTTCGGTTTTCTAGATGCCAGATCCGACGACGAATGACGTTAGCTCCGCGGCCTACGATGCCGGTTCGATCGGCGTTCTGAAGGGCCTGGAAGGCGTTCGCAAACGCCCCGGCATGTACATCGGCGACACCGATGACGGCACGGGCCTGCATCACCTCGTGTTCGAGGTTGTCGACAACTCGGTCGACGAATTCCTCGCGGGCCATGGCACGCGCATCGAGGTCACGATCCACTTCGACAACTCGATCACTGTCGAGGACAACGGTCGCGGCATTCCGACGGAGATGCACCCCACCGAGGGACGCCCCGCCGCCGAGATCGTGATGACGCAGCTGCACGCCGGCGGAAAGTTCGGCGGCAATGGCTACAAGGTCTCCGGTGGTCTCCACGGCGTCGGTGTCTCTGCGGTCAACGCGCTCTCCGATTGGTTGAAGCTCGAGATCAAGCGCAACGGCGGCGTGTTCCAGCAGGAGTACTCGGCCGGCATCCCGACGACGGAGCTCAAGCAGGTCGGCAGCACGGATCGCCGCGGGACCAAGACGACGTTTCATCCCGACCCGACGATCTTCAAGAACATCCTCGAGTTCAACTTCGACCAGCTGGCGCTCAAGCTCAAAGAGCTCGCGTATCTCAACAGCGGCCTCCAGATCGTCATCCACGACGAGCGCACCGACAAGACGACGGAGTTCAAGTTCGACGGCGGCATCGCGTCCTACGTCGCCGACATGAACTCGAACAAGACACCGGTCACCGACGTCATCCCCGTCATCGGCGTCCACAAAGAGGGCGAGAACGAGATCTCCGTCGAGATCGCGATGCAGTGGAACGACGGCTACTCCGAGCTGACGACCTGCTTCACCAACACGATCAAGAATCGCGACGGCGGCACGCACCTCACCGGTTTCCGCCAGGCGCTCACGCGTACGATCAACAACTACGCGACCGAGTACAAGCTGCTCAAGGACGCCAAGTCGGGTCTCTCGGGCGAGGATCTGCGCGAGGGCATCACCGCGATCGTCTCGGTGAAGGTCGGCGACCCCAAGTACTCCAACCAGGCAAAGGACAAGCTGGTCTCGTCGGAAGTCGCGACCGCGGTCAACGCCGTCGTCTCCGAGAAGCTCAAGGAGTTCCTCGAGCAGAACCCCAAGGAAGCCCGCGCGATCATCAACAAGGCGCTCCTCGCATCTCGCGCTCGTGAGGCTGCTCGCAAGGCGCGCGAGATGGTTCAGCGCAAAGGTGCGCTCGAGCTCTCATCGCTGCCCGGCAAGCTCGCCGATTGCCAGGAGCGCGATCCGGTCAAGTCAGAGCTGTTCATCGTCGAGGGCGAGTCCGCAGGTGGCTCCGCCAAGCAGGGCCGCAACCGCGCGTTCCAGGCGATCCTTCCGCTCAAGGGTAAGATCCTCAACGTCGAGAAGGTGCGCTTCGATCGCATGCTCGGCTCGCAGGAGCTCACGACGCTGATCACGGCGCTCGGCACCTCCGTCGGTGACGAGAAGAACATCGAGAAGCTCCGCTATCACAAGATCGTCATCATGACCGACGCAGACGTCGACGGATCCCACATCCGTACTCTGCTGCTGACGTTCTTCTTCCGTCACTTCAACGAGCTGTTCGAGAACGGCCACGTCTTCATCGCGCAGCCGCCGCTCTACAAGGTCAAGAAGGGCAAGACCGAGCTCTACTTGAAGAACGAAGCGGCGCTCGAGGACTTCCTCCTGGACAGCGTCTGCAAAGAGACGGTTCTCTCGCGCGGCAACGGCAGCTCGTTGACCGGTGTCGAGCTGCAGACGCTCGTCAAGCAGATCAACGAGACGCGCCGCATGCGCGACCAGCTCGAGAAGCGCGGTGAGATCCGCATCCTCGCGCAGTTCGCCGAAGAGGGCCTCACCGTCGACATGCTCAAGGGCTCGCGCGAAAAGCTCGAGCTGCTCGAGGCCAAGGTCATGGCGAAGGTCGCTGCTCGCTATCCCGAGCTCGCGGCGGCCGGGGCCGAGTACAAGCAGGACGCCGAGCACGGCACCTGGGAGCTCTTCTATCAGGCGGGCCAGAACGGTGTGCGGCGCCATACGACGCTCTCTGGCGAGCTCGTGCGCTCCACGGAGTTCACGCGCCTGCGCGACTTCTCCGCCGAGATGCGCACCACGCTCTCCGATCCGCTCGCGATCACGCACGACAAGAATGAGCCGCAGCCGGTCAGCAGCTGGGACGAGCTCGCGAGCATCATCGAGGAGCTCGGTCGCAAGGGTCTCCAGATCCAGCGCTACAAGGGCCTGGGCGAGATGAACGCGGACCAGCTGTGGGAGACCACGATGGATCCGGCCAAGCGCCACCTGCTGCGCGTGAAGGTCGAAGAGATGGAGGCCGCGGATGCCATCTTCACCAAGCTGATGGGCGATCTCGTCGAGCCGCGCCGCGAGTTCATCGAAGAGAACGCGCTCAATGTTCGCCGCCTCGACGTCTAGTCCTTAGCGGAACTGGTAGCCCACGAGCAAACGCGACGGCGAGAGGCCGACGCCGCTGTCGTCGGGCACGTCCGCAAAGCTCGTCACGTGACGACCGCGCTAGAGCGCGCTAGAGCGCTTTGTGCTGCGCTTCGCGAAGGAGCGGAGCCGAGTGCTCGCTGTCATTGAGCCGCGCGATCTGTAGCTCCGCGAGGGACGGACCTGACAGAACGTTCAACGTCGCGGGCGCTTGGCGGAACATCCACACGCGCGTTAGCGGAAGGCCGAGCACGCGGCACAGCAGCACGCGATTCACGGCGTCGTGAGCGGCGATGAGCGCGGTCGCATCCGGCGGAAGCTCGGCGAGACGAGCGCACACGCGCGCGAGAACAGGCCATGCGCGATCCTCGACGTCGCCGAGTGTCTCCGCGCGGGGTCCTGCGGGAACCTGGCGGTCCGGAGAGGACTTCCACGTGCCGAACATCTCGGCGTGCGAGAGCTCGACCTCGGATGCGAGCTTGCCTTCCCACTCGCCGTGAGAGATCTCCAGCAGGCCCTCGTCTAGCTCGAGCAGCGGTGGGTTGGTGCTCGCGGAAAGAATGGCGCGCGCGGTCGTGGCAGCTCGCGAGAGGGGCGACGCGATCGCGAGCGCGATGGGGAGATGCGCGAGGCGGGCTCCGAGTGCAGCGACCTGGCGTTCTCCGTCGGAAGACAGCGGAATGTCGGTCCTTCCTTGGTAGCGACCTTCGCGATTCCAGGGCGTCTCGCCGTGGCGGACCAGGAGGACGTTCATGGCTCGCACTCTACCGCGGGGCCGTGGTAGCCACGTGTGACTATGACTCATCGCAGCCGCATCCTCGGCGTCGGCATGGCCGTTCCCGAGACCATCGTGACCAACGACGACCTCGCGAAGCGCATGGAGACGTCGAACGAGTGGATCATCGAGCGCACGGGCATCGAGCAGCGTCGGTGGGTGAAGCCGGGCGAGACCGGTGCATCGATGGGCGCCGCTGCCGCGAGAGAAGCGATCGCGAAGTCGAATCTTCAGCCGAACGACATCGACATGATCATCCTCGCGACGCTGTCGCCGGACTTCAACTTCCCCGGCACGGGCGTGTTCATCCAGCGCGAGCTCGGCATCAAAGAGATTCCGTGCATCGACATTCGTCAGCAGTGCACGGGCTTCATCTACGGCCTGTCGATGGCCGACGCGTACATCCGCATGGGCCAGTACAAGAACATTCTCGTCATCGGCGCGGAAGTTCACTCCACGGGCCTCGATGTCTCGACGACGGGTCGCGACGTGACAGTGCTGTTCGGTGACGGCGCTGGCGCGGTGGTCGTGAGTCGCTCGACCGACGAGAAGCACATGATCCTATCGACGCACATCCACGCGGATGGCAGCGAAGCGGAGATCCTGTGGACGGAGTATCCGGCGAGTGCTCGTCATCCCCGCATCAGCGAAGAGGCGATGGCGGAGCGGAAGCACTACCCGACGATGGTCGGCAAGAAGGTGTTCAAGCACGCCGTCACGCGCATGCCGGCCGCGATCATGGAGGGCATGGTCACGAACGGCCTGAAGCTCGCGGACATCGACATGATGATCCCGCACCAGGCAAATCTACGGATCAATCAGATGGTCGCGCAGATGATCGGCATGCCCGCCGAGAAGATTCACAACACGATCATGAAGTACGGCAACACGACAGCCGCTTCGATCCCGATGTGTCTCCACGACGCGATCGAGATCGGTAAGGTCAAGGAGGGCCAGCTGCTCTGCTTCGTCGCGTTCGGCGCCGGCCTCACGTGGGGCTCGGCCTTCGTTCGCTTCTAGCGACCCGCGGCGTGGCCATGGCGTGGTGACGCTACTCGCGGCATCGCGAAGGTGAGCTTCACGGTCGCCGTGCCTTCACCCATTCCGGTCGCCGTGAGCTCGATGTTCTCGATGACATGGTGCACGCAGTCCTCGACGAGGACGTTCCCGAGACCAGCGATGCTGGTTGGAGTGGCGACACCGCGTGCATCGATCGAGAGCTTGACGATCGAGGAGCCTTCGAACGGGTCCGCCGCGAACAGCTCTCTCTCGTAGCAGAACTCGAGCCTTGCGACGTTGCGCCGCAGATAGCGGCGAAGAAGGTCCTTGGACAGCGTTCCCGTCACGGAGAAGGACCCGATCGTGGTCGTCGGAACCGCGGTGCCACCGACAGCGTCGGAGCCGTGCTGCCGTTCGAACGGGCGCTCGTTCGCGTACGAGACGACCGGGCGTTCTCCTCCGTCGCCGAGAAAGAACGAGAGGTCGACCTGCACGTGCGCACTCGGGCCGCTCGTCGGTGACGGAAACACCCATTGCGTCACGGCGGTCTGGACGCACGCGGCGAGTGCGTCGTCCGTTCCACTCGCTGTTGCTACGTCGACCGATCCGGAGGGCTTGATCTCGACGTCGAGCGAGACCGTATCGGTGAGCTCTGGATGGCTCTCGAGCGCGGTCTTGTAGCAGCGCACGAGCGAGAGCTTGCGTTTTTCCATCGCCGCCCGGACCGTCTTTGCGACGAGCGCGCCCTTGATCTGCGGCGCCTTGATCTCGACCGCCCCGTGCTGATGCTTCTCCATCTTCACGTCGGCATGCGCGACCGCGCAGCCAAGCAGCACGAGCACCAGTGCGCGCATCTAGTGCCGCGGACCGATCCCGCCTATGGTCCCGCGGCGGGGAGGCTTCGGTCGCAGCGGGGGCGGCGCGGGTGCGTACTTGATATTGACCGTGACCGTGACGTCACCGCTCTTCGGCTTCGGAAACTCGATGCTCGTCAGGATCTGACGCACGCACTGATCGAGGCTGCTATCGATCCCCGCGACGTCCGCACCTTTCACCGTGCCGGTGTCGGCGATGACGAACTTGGTCTGGACGATTCCTTCGATATCCGGGGTCGCCAGTCGCTGGTTGTCGTAGCAGTGCAGAAGCTTCTGGTAGTTGCGGTGCAGATAGCGCTGCACGATGTCCTTCTTCAGCGCGCCCTTCACGTCGAGCCGCAGCAGCGTCTCCTTGGACGGTCGGTACGTTCCGTCGGAGACTCCAAATCCAGACTCTAACCGTGCCGCCGAGGCGCCTCCTGCCTCGCCACTGGTATCAGGGGCGCCCGCGGCGCGACTCGTCGGAGTGTCAGCGCTCGCGCTCGCCCCGAGCAGACCCACCACCGCGATCAAGCGCCATCCCCACATCCTCCCATCATAATCGGCCGCTCGGCGCCGTGCTCGCTAATTGCTGGGCGGGGCGAGCTCGACGAGCACGCTCTTCACGAGCGGCGATACATCATGCGCCAGATCGTCAGGCCCGTTTCCTCGGCGTTCTGTTCGCGCCACGAGCGCACGCCGTACGGATTGCCTTGCTTCCAGAACGTCCAGTCACCGGCGTCGTTCTCGAAGCGCTCGTCGGAATCGAACGCTTCCATCGAATCGATCGCGATATCCCAGACGTCGGTCTGGACGAACAAGGCCCCTCCCGGACGGAGGATGTGCGCGATCTGATCCGAGAGCACGTTGTCGACCATGCGGCGCTCGCGATGCGCGCGCTTGAACCATGGGTCGGGAAAGTTCACGTAGACCTGCTCGACGGAACCAGCGGGGAAGAGGCTCTTGGTGTGGAGCTGCGCATGGCAGAACGTCGCGTGGACCGGCAGTCCGCCTTCTCGCGCCTTCTTGTTCACCAGAACCGTCAGGTCTTCGCGGATCTCGAGACCCACATAGAGGCGCGACGGATCGATCGCAGCGCGTTCGAACAGGAACTGCGCATCGGCGCATCCGATCTCGACCTCGACGATGCGTCCATCGAGCGGCGGTTTCTCTCCGCGGAAGCGCTCGAAGTGGATCTGCGTCGGATTGACGTGCTGCCGGATCCGCATTTTCGCAGGCGTCGAGTACCACAGCATGCAACGCTTGGGTTCTCTCCGATGTGGAAGCGCCTTCTCGCTGCATTTCTCAAGATCTGCGCTGCAATCGCTGCGAAGGCCCCCGCCTCACCGCCGGCGGCGTCTGGAATGATCACGGACGACCAGTGCATCAAGCAGGGTGGTCACATCGAGACCGAGGATACGTACGCCTACGAGAACTGGCGCGACCCGGAGATCCCACGCACGCGGTACCGTGTGTGCCGCTATCCGTCGAAGACCAACGGCAAGGTGTGCACGTCGTCGTCTCAGTGCGAGGGGCACTGCCGCTGTACAGGTGCGCTCGCGCGACCGGAGCCGGACAATGATCCCGCTCTGACCAAGTTCAATCGCACGAAGGGGAAGGGCGTCTGCAGCGACGCGCATCTCACGCCGGGCACGTGGTACTGCCTCGTCGAACAAGGGACGATCCTGCTGCAGGGGATCATCATCGACTGAGCAGTTCAGAACGTCGCGTCGAGCGCGATAAAGCCGAACTGCCTCACGTTCAACGGCGAGCGCAGATCCGCGAGCTCCGCGCGGTTCACCCAGCGGAACTTCTCGAACTCCTCGTTCGCGACGACCTCGGCATCGAGCGGCACGTCGGTCACGAACACGAAGTTCATGTGCATGCCCTTCGAGCCCGCTGGATGTTCCTCGTACCCGATGTAGCCGGGCGGAACTCCGTCGAGCGCACCGGCCAGGGGACGGAACGCGGCGGTCAGGCCCGTCTCCTCGCGAAGCTCGCGCACGGCGGCCTCGAGAGGAGTCTCGCCCGCTTCGATCTCGCCGCCGATGGGCAGCCAGGTCTGCAAGCGACGATGCTCGATGACGAGCACGCGATCTCCACGTCGTGCGTACACGGCGACAGAGAACGCGCGGCGCTCTACCTTCGTGCCGCTGCGCGCCGAACCTTCGTTCGGCTTGTCGATCACTGCGGAACTTTCTTCCAATCGTCGAGGAACTTCGCGAGACCGCTATCCGTGAGCGGGTGCTTGGAGAGTTGCAGCAGCACCGAGAGCGGTGCCGTCATCACGTGCGCGCCCATGAGCGCGGCCTGCTGGACGTGCATGGGGCCACGCACCGACGCGACGAGCACCTCGGTCTCGAAGCTGTAGTTCTCGTAGATCTGCACGATCTCGCCGATCAGCTGCATGCCGTCGGTAGAGATGTCGTCGAGGCGACCGACGAACGGAGAGATGTACGTTGCGCCCGCCTTGGCCGCGAGCAGTGCTTGCGTCGCGGAGAAGCACAGCGTGACGTTCGTCTTGATGCCCTCTTTTGCGCACGTGCGCACGGCCTTGAGGCCCTCGGGGATGAGCGGGATCTTGACGACGATGTTCTTGCGAAGGGAGGCGTACTCGTGCGCTTCCTTCATCATGTCATCGTGGTTGAGGCTCACGACCTCGGCGGAGACGGGGCCCGAGACGATGTCGCAGATCTCGAGCAGGACTTCACGGAACTTCTTGCCGGTCTTGGAGACCAGTGACGGATTCGTCGTGACTCCATCCACGAGGCCCATGGCCATCGCTTCGCGGATTTCTTTGATGTCGGCCGTATCGATGAAGAACTTCATGTGAGCCTCCCGTTGCGCCTAATGTGGAGGCACGATACGCAGCGACCACTACTCACGCAATGACCGCTCCCGACGAAGAAGACATCGACGACCTCGAGGAATCCGACGACTCTGATGAAGAGTCTGACGAGGAAGAGATCGTCGCAGGCGACGACATCGACACGCGCATCGGCACGGCCGATCTGCCCGATCGCATGGATCGCGCGAAGTACTTCAAGTCGCTCACGTACCTCGAGATGTCCGGAATGTTCGCCGGGCCGCTCAAGCCGAGCGTCATCGACAAGTGGGCCGCGAGCACGCCAAAGGGAACGCTCGGCATTGTCGCGCCGTGGGTCCTCACACATCGCAAGCCGCCCAAGGCCGAGAAGCTGTGGCAGAGCGATAACTCCGTCGGAGATTTCCGCTCGAGCAGCCCGGGTAAGGTCGCCCTCGCGGCGCTCGCCGATGCCGTCGGGAAGCTCGGCGCCGCCCACGCGATCTTCCGGTCGCCGCCGCTGTTTGCGGCATCGCAGGCCAATCGCGATGCGCTCGCGAAGTTCTTCGGCGAGTTTGCTACCGAGGAAGCCGTCGGCGCGCCGCGCGTGTGGATTCCGGATGGAATCTGGGACGTCCGCACGGCCGTGAAGCTCGCGAACGAGCTCGGCGTGTTGTGCGCGTTTGATCCGCTCGTGCGTGATCCAGGGCAGCCGCCCGAGGTCTATTACGACCTGGGAGTGCCTGCTCTGTTCCTGCGCATCACGGGACTCGGACGCAGCGGACCGATTCGGCCCGAGCGCCTGGAGGACCTCGTGATGCTGCTAGAGCACTACGAGGACACGCCCGCTACGGTGGTGTTCGAGTCGCCCTCCAAGTGGCAGGACGCTCGTAACCTTCGGAAGGTGTTGGCTTCCGAGATCTAGTCAGACGACCAGATCTCGTACTGGTTTAGAAGACGAAGGTCGAAGAGGGGATCGGCAGCTCGCCGGTCTTCTTCGGGACTTCGATGATGTTGCGCGAGGAACGCCGCTCCACCATTTGAATGATGGGCTCGGACTTCCGCGGTGCTACCGCGACAGTCGCCTTGACCTTTGTGCCCGTGCCCGTGCTCGACCCACTCTTCCGCGCTACAGGGCGCGCGGTCATGACCTTAGTGCGCATTCAAACTCCCCCGGAGTTGATTGTGGAAAGACTGTACGGATCGCAGGTTTGAACTGTCAATGTAGGCAATCTGATTCCTTTACATCGAGATCCCGCGGGCATATAACCGCCGCCGTTCTTCTGCTGGAGTTACCAAGGTTTATGGCTGACCAGAGCGCGCTGACCGTCTCGTTGTTCACTGGACCTTTCCTGCAGGCGCAGGTGGATCTTGTGGCGTTCGTCGCATTCGGCGACCCGACCAAAGATGCCATTTTCAAATCCGCAGACGGCGCGCTCGGTGGCGTTCTCACCGACGTCGCGCGCAGCGAAGGTTTCGACGGCAAGAGCGGTCAATCGCTCAGCGTTCACACGCACGGCCGCATCCCTGCGCGCCGCGTGATGGTGCTCGGCGGCGGCAACAAGGGCGAGGTCAACGCGGCCTCGATCCGCGACTACGCCGCCGGCGTCGCGCAGCACGCCAACAAGATCGGCGCGAAGACGGTCGCGCTCGTCGTGCCGTTGCTCGGTGCGAGCCGCGATGCCGCCGTCCTGCAAAACGCGACGGAGGGTGTCTTCATGGGCACCTACAAGTTCGGTCGCTACTTCACCGGCGAAGATCACAAGAAGCCCACCGCGCTCGCGTCGTTCGGCCTCGTCACGGATCCCGTCGGCAAGAAGAAGCCAGGCGTGAAGCAGCTCCGCGATGCGGAAGCGTCGATCGCCAAGGGCAAGGCCATCGCGCTCGCCGTGAATCACGCGCGCGATCTGATCAACGAGCCGCCCGCCATCGCGACGCCGACGGCGCTCGCGCAGGACGCGCAGGCGATCACCAAGAAGCACAAGGGCACGCTCTCCATCCAAGTCTTCGACGCGAAGAAGTGCGCCGAAATGGGCATGGGGATGTTCCTCGCCGTCGGGCAGGGCAGCGACCAGGAGCCGCGCTTCATTCACATCACCTACAAGCCGGCCAAGAAGGCCAAGAAGAAGATCTGCTTCATCGGTAAGGGCATCACGTTCGACTCGGGCGGCTACTCGCTCAAGCCGAGCGCCTCGATGGAGGACATGAAGGTCGATATGTCGGGCGCCGCGGCGGTCATCTCCGCGATGGATGCCATCGCGACGCTCGGCTCTCAGCACGAGATCCACGCGGTCGCCGCATGCTGCGAGAACCTCGTCTCGGGTCGCGCGTACAAGCTCGGCGACGTGCTGCACTCGATGGATGGCACGACGGTCGAGATCAACAACACCGACGCCGAAGGCCGCCTGACGCTCGGCGACGCGATCACGTACGCCCGCCAGAAGATCCAGCCGGACGAGATGTTCGACTTCGCGACGCTCACGGGCGCCTGCATGGTCGCGCTCGGACCGTACACGGCGGGCGTGATGTCCGATCACGACTCGCTCCTCAAGGGCTGGCTCTCGACCGCCGAGAAGACCGGCGAGGACATGTGGCGCCTCCCGCTCAACAACCGCCTCCGCGAGCAGCTGAAGAGCTCCGTCGCTGACATGCGCAACACGGGCGATCGCTTTGGTGGTGCCATCACGGCGGGCCTGTTCCTCAAGACGTTCGCCAAGGACACGCCGTGGGTGCACGTCGACATCGCGGGCCCCGCGTCTGTCTCGAGCGCGCGCCCGGCGATTCCCAAGGGCGGCACGGGCTACGCTGTCGCGACGATCGTCGAATACGCGACCGCGCGCTGATCCCCAAAGCCGCTAGGTTCCAGATACCGACACGGACCCACAATCCGTGGAATTACAGTTAGTTAGGTGTCCGGGTAGGTTGACAGTTGGGCTCCTGGCTGATATCCTTTTTCAAGTCAGGGGTTTCCAACAGTTGATGAAGCACGAATTCAGTGTCGGGGACAAAGCCGTATATCCGGTTCACGGGGTGGCGGAGGTCGTCGCACTCGAGCAGCGCGACTTTGGAGGAAGCACGACTTCGGTCTACATCCTCAAGATCCTCGGCACCGGTCTGAAGATCATGGTCCCTGCGATGAACGCGGGCTCCGTTGGTCTGCGCGACCTCATCACCTCCAAGCAGGTGAAGGACGTCATCGAGATCCTCAAGTCTCGCGACATCCCGCGCGATACCCAGACGTGGAACCGCCGCTATCGCGAGTACATGGAGAAGATCAAGACGGGCAGCGTCTTCGAGATCGCCGAGGTCATGCGCGACCTCTCCGTGCTCCGCCAGACCAAGGATCTGTCGTTCGGCGAGCGAAAGATGCTCGAGACCGCGCGCAATCTGCTGATCAAAGAGCTGGCGCTCGCCAAGGGAGTCGCCGAGGACAAGCTCGCGACCGAGATCGACGCGATGTTCGCGACCGCTGCTGCTTGATCACAGCTTAGTCGCGGCGCGGGAACTCGAAGATCATGTAGCAGCACGTGGCGGTGCTCGCGGTGCTGCGTTGCGCCGTGAGCGAGGCCGAGAACTCTCGATAGTGAAAGTGCAGCTCGTTCCCGCCCGGCGGTGAAGTGAACGACTCCACGCGCGGATCGCACGCACTGAACGGGGCAGGGAAGTGTTGCGCGGGAATCGTCGGGAGCGGCGCGACGCACTCGTCGTAGTGCTCGGGCTTGTCGCGATACCAGGGCTCGTCGGGCAGCGGAAGCTCGGTACCGGAGACCGTCGCGGGCGGCGTATCGACCGGCATCGCGTCGACGGGGAGCTGCGTCACTGTCGCCTGGGGTATCGCGCCCTCGGGTGGCGTTGCGGACATGGTCGGCGGCGCAGTCGCCGCGGAGCGCGAGCTAGTGCCCGAGCAGGCGGCTAACAGGCTCGCGAGGAGAAGCGTGCTGCTCACTCGCGATCCGGACGTACCAGCTCGCCGTCCGTCGCACGGAAGAACCAGAACGAAGCGCAGTGGGGCATCAGGCAGAGAACCGCGCGCTACTCGCCCGGCGACGTTGAATCTCCTCTTTGCGTCTCCGCGCCTTCGCGGTTCTCTTCACCCGCACACGGACGGCGTCCCTCGCCCGGCGAGGTTCAAAACTTCTTCTTAGCGGCCTTAGCGGCTTTGCGGCTCTCTGCTGGAATCACGCGCGGTCCGCGTCCGACGCCTGGCGAGGTGAGATCGCTTTGCGTCTTCGCGTCTCGGGCGCGACGGGAGGGGTCTACTGCGGGTTCGGGTCGAGCACGGTCGCCTGCTTGATCTTGTCGAGGCGGAACTGGCGATCGGCGCCTGACTCCAGGTCGGTGCAGTTGAGCAGCGTGATCTGGCGATCGAACACGAGAGAGCGGATGCGCACGAGGCGCGGCGTGAGCTCCCACGCCTTCTTCTCGTAGACGATGCGCAGTGCGCGCGACTCGAACCATGCCGTCTCGATCGCATCGCGCACCGTGTTGGGAACGGGAAGGGCGGGGACGCCGACCATCTGCAGCTCGCCGATCAGCGTGAGGAGCTCGCGCTGCGCCGAGGTGCCGAGCGCCGCGCGAACCTTATCCGTCGCCTTCTCGAGCGCGTTGGGGAACGGGATCAAGCGCTGCTCGATCGCGAGGCGCGAGAGGGCGAGCAGGAGAGCCGCCTCGCGCGCGGTGAAGTTCACCGGCGGGAGCTGATAGCTCTTGTCGAGCGCGTAGCCTCCGCCGCGACCGCGGTCCGCCTTGATCGGCATCCCGGCGTCCTGCAGCGCCTCGAGGTCGCGGTAGATGGTGCGCAGCGTGACCCCGAAGCGCTCCGCGAGCTGGGCCGCGGTCACACCCGTGCGGCGCGCCCGGAGGGCTTCGGCGAGGGCGAAGAGGCGGGTCTTTCTGCGCATCGGGAGAACCTACGACCTAATGTTGACAGAAGGCTGTCATCAACGGGAGCCAAGTTATGGGCGGTAAGGAGATCCGCCATGCCTTCTAGCATCATCGAATCGCTCCGCCACGCCTGGCGATCGGGCTGGTCCCTGCAGAGTGAAGAAGCCCGCGAGGCCCGCCTTGCGTGGCAGTGCTACCTCGCGGGGCTCGGGCTAGAGTCGCCGCCGTGCCACCGAGCTATCGCAAGAAGGCCAAGCGCGGAGACGCTGGCGGCGGAGACGCTGGCAGAGATGTGCCGGTGATCGAGATGGACCTCCCGCAGAAGTCCTCCGGCAAGTTTCGTCTGGTCTCGCCGTTCCAGCCGGCCGGCGATCAGCCCAAGGCCATCAAAGAGCTGATCGCCGGGTGCAAGCGCGGCGACAAGGCGCAGGTGCTGCTCGGCATCACTGGCTCCGGCAAGACGTTCACCGCAGCGAACGTGATCCAGGAGCTGCAGAAGCCGACGCTGATCATCGCGCACAACAAGATCTTGGCGGCGCAGCTGTACGGCGAGTTCAAGGAGCTGTTTCCCGACAACGCCGTCCACTACTTCGTCAGCTACTACGACTACTACCAGCCCGAAGCGTACGTCCCGACGACTGACACGTTCATCGAGAAGGACTCGATCGTGAACGAAGAGATCGACCGGATGCGCCACGCGGCGACCTTTGCGCTGCTGTCGCGCAAGGACGTCATCATCGTCGCATCGGTGTCGTGCATCTACGGCATCGGTTCGCGCGAGACGTATGGATCGATGACGTGCGAGCTCGATGTCGGAACGTCGATCGATCGCGACACGGTGCTCCGTCGGCTCGTCGAGCTGCAGTACGAGCGCAACGACACGGACTTTCACCGCGGAACGTTCCGCGTGCGCGGCGATACCGTCGAGGTGTTCCCTGCCTACGAGGCGGACACGGCGGTACGTATCGAGTGGTTCGGTGACGCGATCGAGACGATGGCGGAGATCGATCCGCTGCGCGGCGGCATCAAGCGCAAGCTCGACCGCACCGTGATCTTTGCGGCGAGCCACTACGCGACACCCGACGACACGATGCGGCGTGCGGTGCAGACGATCCGCGCCGAGCTCAAAGATCAACTCGAGCTGCTCTCGCGCGAGGGCAAGCTGTTGCAGCGCCAGCGCCTCGAGCAGCGCACGATGTACGACCTCGAGTCGATCGAGCAGATGGGCTTCTGCAACGGCATCGAGAACTACTCGCGTCACCTCACGGGTCGCAAAGAGGGCGAGCCGCCGCCGACGTTGATCGATTACTTCGGCGATGACTACCTGCTCATCGTCGACGAATCGCACCAGACGGTTCCGCAGATCGGCTCGATGTACAACGGCGATCGCTCCCGCAAGGAGACGCTCGTCGAGCATGGCTTTCGCCTCCCGAGCGCGCTCGATAACCGACCGCTGCGGTTTGACGAGTGGCACGAGCGTGCGCGCCAGGCGCTGTTCGTGTCGGCGACGCCGGCGGAGTGGGAGCTCGCGCAGAGCAAGGGCGTCATCGTCGAGCAGATCATTCGGCCGACGGGATTGCTGGATCCCGAGATCGAGGTGCGGCCCGTCGCGCATCAGGTGGACGATCTGCTCGCCGAGATCCGGCTGCGCACGGCCAAGGGTGATCGCGTGCTCGTCACGACGCTGACCAAGCGGATGGCCGAGGATCTGACCGAGTACTACCGAGAGATCGGCGTGAAGGTGAAGTACCTCCACTCCGACATCGACACGCTCGAGCGCATCCAGATCATTCGCGATCTGCGGCGCGGCGAGTTCGACGTGCTCGTCGGCATCAACCTCCTGCGCGAAGGTCTGGACATCCCGGAGGTGTCACTCGTCGGCATTCTCGATGCGGACAAGGAGGGCTTCTTGCGCAGCGAGCGGTCGCTGATCCAGACCATCGGTCGCGCCGCGCGCAACATGAACGGTCGCGTGCTGCTCTACGCCGACAAAGAGACCGAGTCGATCAGGCTCGCGGTCAGCGAGACCAATCGTCGTCGTGCCGTGCAGGCCGAGTTCAACAGGGTGCACGGGATCACCCCCAAGTCGACGACGCGCTCGATCCTCGACGTGCAGCCAGCCGAGCCGATGCCGCAGAAGGGCCGCCGTGGTCCCGCTCCGCAGGTCGACATGTCGAAGATCGGAGATCTCGACACGCTGCGCTCGACGATCGCGAAGCTGCGCAACGAGATGAAGCAGGCGGCTGCCGATCTCGAGTTCGAGAAGGCGGCATCGCTGCGAGACAAGGCGCGCGAGCTCGAACAGCTCGAGCTGCAGATGCGCTGACTACAGGCTCTCGACCGCGAGCGTGGTCTCGTGGACCTTGCCCGCGCCGTCGACAACGCGAACGACGCCGTCCTTCAACGTCGGTGGCGCGCATCCCTTGGGGGCGCACTCGTACTCCCCGATCACCGCGCACGCCGGCGTCGGCACGAGCCCGCAAGCTTGCACTTCGATCCCGAAATCGTTACGACCGACGGTGCGCCACATGCCCGGCATGTGCTCGTGGCGCGTCGCGACAGCTTGCACCACCGCCGGACCACCGCCGACGAGCGTGCCCGGATAGATCCGATCCGAGATCAGGTCCTTCAGCAGCACCGGGAACTCGAGCTGCCTGAAGCGGATCCTCAACGTTGCAAAAACGGAGATCAGGTACTCGTCTCCGACGCGGAACACCATGTAGCCGGACTCGTCGTACACGCCGCAGCTGTGCACGAGCGTGATGTGGACCTTCGCAATGACGCGCGAGGCGACAATCCGCTCGCACAGCTCGCCTTCGTCGTTGACCTTGCCGATCGAGACCGGCCTGTCTGTCGAGTCTGCGGACAGAAGGATCTTCGTCCCTTCCGCGTTAGCGGCGTTCGACGCGAGCATCACGCCGAAGAGGACGAGGGCCTTCATGCTAAGCAGGAGCATGGCATCTGTGCGCGACGCGATCCGCGGTTTTTACGCGGTGCTCGATCGCGACGACGAGCAGCTCGCGCGCATCCTGTTGGCGGCGGGAGCGCGGGTGTTGCAGGTGCGGTTGAAGCCCGCTGGTCGCCGCGTTGGCGCGGATGAAGTGCTCCGCGTCGCGAAGATGGCGCGCCGCGTGTGCGACGACGTGGGCGCCGCGCTGGTCGTGAACGATCGCTTGGATGTCGCGCTACTCGCCGGTGCGGATGGCGTCCACCTCGGGCAAACGGATCTCTCTGTCGCCGACGCGCGTCCGATCGCGAACAAGCTGTGGATCGGCGTCTCCACGCACAACGTCGAGCAAGTGCGCGCGGCGGTCGCAGCGGGAGCTGACTACCTCGGCTACGGACCGGTGTTCGCGACGACGACCAAGCAGAACCCGGATCCCACGCAAGGGTTGGACGCGTTGCGGGCGGCGGTCCTCGCGGCAGGCGAGACACCCGTGGTCGCGATCGGCGGTGTAACGCCCGCCCACGCCGTCGACGTCTATCGGACAGGCGTTGCGTCCATCTGTGCAATCGGCGCCGTGAATGCGGCCGCCGACATCGTCGGGGCTGGTCGAGCACTCGCGCGTGCGTGAGGCGTGTTGCCCCGGGATCATGAAAACTTCATGTAGGCGGTGCGCGGTTATCAGTGCTGTAAGCAGTGAAGATTGCGAAGCAACTCCCGATCGTTCAGAGTTGAACGACACTGAATATCGACGGCGCGGCGCCGTCGAACTGGCCAAGAGGTTTTTCTCTCCATGAAGCTCCCGCTCATCGCGTCTCTCTCTACTGTCGCCGGCGCGCTCGTCTTCGCGCTCATCACGTCAGCAGCTCCCGCGTCGGTCGACGCTGCGGATGCGTGCGTGCACAAGGACTTCAAGACCGAGATGGTCAAGAACGCGTGCACCAAGGGCGGTCAGAAGGAAGCGAAGGACGCGATGAAGGCCTTCATGAAAGAGAAGAAGGTCAAGAGCTGCAACCAGTGCCACAGCAAGCTCGCGCCGAACTACGAGCTCAAGGCCGACGGCCTCGAGCAGTTTCAGAAGCTCGGCGGCAAGTAGTCAGGGCCGTCGACGGCCGACCACACCTCGGTCGTCGCGATGCATGCGTCTCGCTCTGCCTCGAGAGCAGCGAGCGCGGGATCCGCGCGATAGCTCGCGAACGCGGCGTCATCGGCGAAGCGGACCACGTGCATCTCGCGCAGCGTCGCGAGTCCCCCGTCCATCACGAGAGCGCGCTCGATGCGGCCTCCGTGTGCCGCCATGATGCGAGCGGCCCGTGTTTCATAGCGACGGAATGCATCGAGCCGCGAGCGCTCGACGGTCAGTAGCGCTACGAGGAGCACTTCGCTTTGGTCTTGGCGTCCTTCTTGAGGACGGCGTCGAGATCTGACGACGCTTTGGCGACGTTGGACTTGGGATACTTCTGCTTGATGACGCCGAGGTAGGCGCGCGCTTCGGTGCAGTTCTTGAGGTTCTGCGCGGCGACAGCGGCAAAGTACAGCGCGTCGTCGGCGAGCTGGCTATCCGGATAGTTGTTGGCGACGACCTGGTATGCCGCGATCGCCTTGTCCCAATCCTTGAGATTGGTGTGCGACTGCCCGCGGAAGTACTGCGCATCTGGTGCACGAGCGTGTGTCGGGTACGTCGCGACGAGGCGCTTGAAGATCTCGATCGCGTCGTTGTACTTCGCGTCCTCGAACGCCTTCGAGCCGAGCTTCCAGAGATCGTCGGCCGAGCTATTCGCGCTGGGCTTGCCGCTCTCGAGCTGCGCGATGCGCGTCTCCAGACCATCGATGCGCTGCGAGGCGGCGGCGAGCGCGCCCTTCATGTCGACGAGGTTCTGGTTCACGCCCTGGACGAGACCATTGGCGGTGCGGAGGTCGCTGCGCAGCTGGTCGACGTCGGCGCCGAGATCGGCGGAGTTGCGCTTGAGGATCTTCGACGAGTCATCGAGGACCGTCTGCAGCTCCTTGATCTTGTCGTCGAGAGACGCCTCTTTGGCCGCGAGCCGCGTGTTGAGGTCGGCGATGTCTTTCTTCATCGATTCGCCCTCGGACTTGGTCGTCGTCCAAAAGCAGCCCGTCAGAACGAGCGAGAGGAGGAGCGCGGTCTTCATGGTCTGCCTCACTTCCACTGGAATTCGACGCGGCGGTCCTTGTCGTCACCGAGGCCGGTCGGCTCGGTCTCGCCCTTGGGCACGACCTGCATGCGCGCCGGATCGGAGCCGAGGCGAGCGAGGTAGTCGGCGACGGACTGCGCGCGGCGCTCGGAGAGCGCGATGTTGTACTCCTCGGTGCCCGACGTATCGGTGTGACCGATGAGGTAGACCGACTTGGTCTTGGCCTTTTCGATACAGCTTGCATTCTGGTCGAGGCGGTCGCGCTCGCTCGCCTGGACCGACGAGTCGTCGAAGCCGAAGTAGACGGTCGCGAGCGGGCAGGCGTTGGGATCGTTGGACGACGTCCCGGCCTTTTGGCAGTAGCCGTTCACGCAGTCCTCGTCGTCGGCGCAGTCTGTATCCGAGCCGCACTTCTTGCCGCGGTTGCACGTTCCACTCGAGCAGCTGCCGCCGGGCCCGCAGTCGCTGTCGGACGCGCACGGCTTGCACTTACCGGCCTGGCAGACCTGACCGGTGGGGCACTGGTCGTCCTTTTCGCACTCGGCAGCGGCGACGCATGCGTTTGCAGAGCACTTCTGCCCCTTGGCGCAGTCACCGTCGGCGACGCACTCCACGCACTTGTTCTCGCTGCACTTGAGACCGTCTTTGCAGTCTTTATCGGCCTTGCAGCCTGGGGCTTTGGGCTTATCGCCGCAGCTCGTGGTGGCGATCGACCCGATCAGCATCGCGATCGCCGCGATGATGATAGGCGTGACTTTTCCGCCGGATGGGCGACTCATGGCCCGACCCTAACATCTGGTACGGTGAGGTCGCCATGGCGCGCTCGACCATCCTCGTCATCGATGACGAGCCGAACATTCTGACGACGGTGAAGCGCTCCCTCGAGGTCTCGGACCG
>DASYDE010000097.1:0-36316 GCA_036499725.1 Kofleriaceae bacterium | reverse complement strand
GATGCTCGTCTGGCTCGGAGCGCAAACGCGCTTCTTGAAGCTTTGTCGTGGATGCGACGCGCAACAGTCGCGTACGCGCGGGCCAAAGGCAGAAGCGGCGCTCTGGTGGAAACGAATCGCGAATTTTGGTCGACCCTCTGAACACGTACGCGAGCGTGTTGCGCATCTGATGCGGGCTGCTGATCACCTCGGAGTGGTAGCGGTCGACGAACACCCGCCCGCGTCGCCGCGTCTCCCCATCACTCACCGCGCGATTGATCAGCTTTGCCGCACTGATCTCGAATGCCTTCAGCCCATCCGCCAGCTCGCGCCGTCCCTCCGCCTCGACGATCAGATGGATGTGCGTCGCCTGCACGGAGATGTGCACGATGCGCATGTGCTCGTTGGATGACGCAGTGATCGTCGCTGCGCGCAGCGCCACGTAGATGATGCGCCGACGAAGCGGCAACACATCGGCGTGCAGACGAAGCGTGATGTGGAGCGGTTGATTCGCGCGGAACGACGGACGCCGTTCGTGTCGTTCGCTCGATCGCGTTCTCCCCGGCGCGCGGGGACGGCCCGCTCCGCGTCGCTTGCCGCCGCGGCGGCTCTTGGGCTTGGTTCCAGACGCGTTCAAGAGCTCTTGTTGAACGTGCCGCTTCCGTTCACGCCGACCCGCCATGAAGTTGTTGTAGCAGCGCGGTCTGACACTCTCGTGTCACGTTTCTCGACGAGGAATCGAGCGGATTGCATGTTCGTTAACTCTCGCGATCGCCCGGAGCTGACGAGCCCGCGCTGCAATTGCGCTCGGCTTGAGGGCGCGATGTCGATCCACAGTCTCGACAACGCCTGACGTGGTAGCGGAGTCCGCGTGGGAGAGAAAACTTCGTTTTCTGGTGCAGAGGAAGACCGGAGACGCCGCGACGGTGTGTGGGGCGATGCAGTACGTGTTCTCGCCAGGGCGGCGATCAAACATCGGCGAAATCAAACCGGCGATCGATGTGCAGATGGAGCCATTCAGGTCGGCGCTGACGAGCCGAGCGGCAAGTGCGCTAGAACGATCGCTGTGCTCGGCTCGAGGGTGCGATGTCGATCCTGATGGACAGCCGCCGCGAGCGTCGTCGCAGAACGCGGATGCACGCGTGGGCGCCAGTCCACAGTCTCGACAACGCCTGACGTGGTAGCGGAGTCCGCGTGGGAGAGAAAACTTCGTTTTCTGGTGCAGAGGAAGACCGGAGGCGCAGCGACGGTGCGTGGGCGTTGCAGTACGCGTTCTTGCCGGGCGGCGCTCAGACATCGGCGAAATCAAACGCGGCGACCGACGGCTTGATCGAGCAGGTCGAGAGGCAGTACGCGTTCTCGCCGGGGCAGCGATCAAACATCGGCGAAATCAAACCGGCGATCGATGTGCAGATGGAGCCATTCAGGTCGGCGCTGACGAACCCACGCGGCAAGTGCGCTCGAACGATCGCTGTGCTCGGCTCGAGGGCGCGATGTCGATCCTGATGGACAGCCGCCGCGAGCGTCGTCGCAGAACGCGGACGCATGCGTGGGCGCCTGTCCACAGTGTCGACAACGCCTGACGTGGTAGCGGAGTCCGCGTGGGAGAGAAAACTTCGTTTTCTGGTGCAGAGGAAGAACGGAGATGCAGCGACGGTGTGTGTGGGCGATGCAGTGCGCGTTCTCGCCGGAGCGGCGATCAAACATCGGCGAAATCAAACGCGACGATGCTCGCGCGTGACGTGGCTCAACGCTTCGCGCGAGGCTCACGCGGCGGAGTGCGCTTCGTCGCAAGCGCGCGCTTCGCGGACGTTGCTGCCGCTAGCTTCGCTGCTCTCGTCTTCTTGAAGCTCGCGCGGGGCCGCGCCGGCGGCAGTGGCTGGGCGGCGGCGCGACGCCACGCCGCACGGTCGAGCCATTCGCCAAGATAGTCGCGGATCACCGGACTCGTGGCGGCGGCGGTGTGCGCCTCGTCGAGCACGCTAGCGATGACGGCGAGCACTCGCGTCCGCTCGGGGGAGCGGCGGGCCGTGCGGGCGAGGAGGGCGGCGCAGTCGTCGAAGTCGTCGCGATAGTTGTCGTTGTCGCCTCGCGCCCACCGCCGTTCGAGCTCGTCGGTGGCGCGACGGATGTAGATGGGCGAGGAGTCGCGCGCGGACATCGCTGCGTCGAGCGTGACGTCGATGCGTTGGCGGAGCGCCGCGAATTCGGGGCGGGTGCCGAGGCGCTGACGGCAGCGGAGGCAGAAGGCGATCGCCTTGTCAGGCGAGAGCTTCTTGGAGTGCCAACGGGCCTCGAGCTCGTCGAGGGCGGGCAGGAGCTTTGCGATGAATTCGGCGCCGATCGCCATGGGGCGATCATGCGCACGAAACGGGGGTTAGCGCTGGCGGCGGCGCGACGCGAGCACGAGGCCCACGAGACCGAGACCGAGAAGCGCGGGCGTGGAGTTGCTCCCGCTCGTGTTGCAGCCGCCACCACTGCCCCCGCTGGGCGTCCAGCAGTAGCCGGCGCCGCTCTCTTCACGGCACTCGAGGCCCGTGGGGCACGTGTTCGCCGCGCCGGCCGTGCAGGACGTCGTGCATTGAGTGTCGCCGTCGAGCGTGCCGCACATGCTCGAGTCGCAGGCCGAGTTGCCGGTGCAGGTCGCGCCGAGGCCACCCGCCGCGAACGGCGTGACGATGCACGCGTGATTGAAGCAGGAGTGTCCGTCCGTGCAGTCGGTGTCGGCGTCGCAGGTGAGCGAGACGTGCGACTTGATGAAGTCTTGCTCTGCATCGACGCGCGTGTCGGCGCCGAACTGCGTGCACGTCTGATCACCGAACGACGTGATGCCGACCTGCACGAGGTCGTCGCCCATCTTCAGGAACGACGGACCGCCCGAGTCGCCGTTGCACTTACCTTTGCCGTTGCTCTGGTTGTAGCAGAGGAGGTTCGCGTCGGACCCACCGTCGCCCGCGCAGCTCACGACGGTCTGGTCGACGACGCGCAGCGTACCGGCACCGCCTTGGGTCTGACCGTTCGAGGCGCCGAAGCCGACCATCGTGACGTTCGCACCCATCGCGACGGCGGTGGCGGTGAGGTTCACCTTGACCGGCGTGATGCCCGCGATCGGAGTCTTGAGGTGGATGAGGCCGATGTCGTGCTGGCCGAGGTTGTTGATGTTGAACATCGGATGCGGGAACGACTCCTGCGCACCGACCGTTCCGCCGCCCTGCGCGAGTGCGCTCACGGTGTTGTACCGAATCTGGAGCTCCGACGTGACCTGCGCCTGCGAGGAGGCGCCGAGCTCCTCGGGCAACACGCAGTGCGCGGCAGTGAGCACCCACTCGGGGGTGATCAGCGTGCCGGTACACAGACCGCCACCTGCGATGATGGCGACCACGGCGGGGTATTGCCCGGCGGTGGCGTTTGTCCCTCCAACGATGGGGGCGCCCTGCGCAAACGCGGACGACGCGACGAACAACAGCGCGAACGGCAGCTTCCTCATGGCGTGCATCATGGCGGGGCAGGGCGCGATCGCAAAAGGGCCGCGGCATCACGGCTCGTGACAGGGTGCGACGACGAATTCGCGAGAGCCGGGTATCACGTGCCTCAAAACGCGAACTGCGCGTCCCGGGACAGCGTCGCGTGACGCTTTGTTTCAACGGCGTCGTCGAGAGATCGCAGCCAGCACGGCTCCGAGGACGAGTAGAGACGGGGCGGACGCGTTCGCGTCACAGCACCCAGCCGCGTTTGTCGAGGGGGCCGCGTCGTGCAGGTCGGGGCCGCTCGCGCAGGTCGATGGCTGAACGCCCAGCTGCGTGGCGACGCTGCTCCACTCCTGGTTGCTGCAGGTCGCGTGCTCAGGGGTGTCGATCGGGCAATCCGCGGGTCCCGAGAGGTACTCGAAGCGGACGACGGGTTCCCATGTTCGCCCATCGGTCGATCGTGCGAGCGCCATGTGCTCGTCTGCGTAGTTCGCGGCGCATCCGAACAGGACACCATCGCTGCGCTGAGCGAGGCATGCGAGATGCGGAGCTCCAACGAGCGGGGTGAACGTTGCGCCAGAATCGGCGGATGTCCATGCGCCGCTGTTCGTGGTCGCGACGAGGACCGTGCTCGCATCTCGGAACACGACTCCGGTGATCGGCTCGTCCGTCGCGAGCACCTCGACGAGTGATGTCCCTCCATCACTCGAGCGATACAACCGGTCTCCGAGACCGGAGGAGGCACCGACAGAGCGAACGAGTAGGACGTCGTGGTCTGTGGGGGAAACCGCCGCGATGCGGAGGTCGGGCTCTGAGCCCCACATGACTCCGGCCGTGCCCAGCTCTGTCCAGGTGATGCCGTCGTCGTTCGTTCGAAACCAGTGCGAAGACGGTGACTGGGGGGGATTCGAGATATCGACGCCGGTGACATAGACACGCGCTGCGTCCGCTGGCGCGATCGAGTGAAACCACAGCGTGCTCGGAAGCCCGTCGATCGGCATGAACGTGCGCGCGTCGTCGGTCGAGACGTAGACCGCGTTCGACCCGGTGTCGGCGCTGCCGATCCAGACCGCGCCGTCCGGCCCGACGGCGAGCGCATCGAAGAACGCCGTTGGGAGCGTTCCGGCGGCGGTCGGAGCGAGGTCGCTGGTCGCGCGTTGGAAGCTGCAGCCGGCGTCACGGCTCACGTGGAGCGACTGGAACGTCGTCGCGAGGATCGTTCCTGCGGGCGTCACCGCATAGTGCGGATCGAATTCGCCGCCGAAGCCGATGTCGGTCTCGCAGAACCACGTGAAGCGGCACTCGTCCGTCGAGACGAACAATCCGAACGTCGTCGCGACGTAGACCGCCTTCGCGTCACCGGCGCGGAAGAGGACGCCGTTCGTCATCGGCGGACGTCCGTTCGCGGCTGCGAGCGCGGGCACGGCAGCGACGAGCACGACCAGCGCCCTTTTCACCTGCAAATCATATGTAGATGACTACTGGTGACAAGCCCCAAGTGTTCTTGCACCCTAGTTGCATCTGCCTTGCGGCGCCACGGCGTGCACGCTACCGTCCGACGATGCGCTCCAAGGCGGATCTCGAAGGGTTGAGGAAGCTCTTGCGCGCGGGCGGATTGCGCGCAACGGCGTCTCGCATCGCGGTCCTGGAGCATCTGCGAACCGATGCGGTACAGCCGAGGTCCCATGCAGAGGTCGCGGCCACGCTGTCGAGTGGTCCGTGGGATCCAGCAACGATCTATCGGAACCTGCTCGACCTCGTCGAAGTGGGGCTCGCACGTCGCACGGACATGGGCGACCACGTCTGGAGGTTCGAGGCCGTCAGCGACAAGCACGATGAAGGTCATCCGCACTTCGTCTGCACGGACTGCGGAACGGTGGAGTGCTTGCCAGAGCTTAAGCTCGTGATGCCGCGCGCAAAGACGCCGCGTGCTGTGCGCGATCGCAAGGTCGAGCTCCATCTGCGCGGCATCTGCGATCAATGCGCGTGAGCTGAGCTCGCGCGTTTACATGCAACTGGGTCGCAAGAGCGATTGCATGTCATTTGGTAATGCAATCGTATTGTAACTGTGGCAGCGTGCCCGTGATGCGTCGCCGTCCAACTGTCGCTGCCTTGATGGCAGTGTGCCTGGTGGTCGGCTGGATCGCCGGGTGGGCGCACGATGCGTCCACGCGACACGTCATCTGCCCCGAGCACGGCGAGCAGATCGAAGCCACCAAGCTCGCCCAGCGCCCGATCGCAGACGGACAGTCACGGATCGTCGGCACCGCTGGCGCGCAGCACGGGCATGACGACTGCGCCATCGCAGAGGCGATGAGCGTCAATGGCGTGGCTCCGTCGGCGCCCACTCGCATCGCCGTGGTCGCGGCCGTTCAGTCCGTCGCGATCGTAGCGCCACCGTCTGCGACGCCGCTCGTCGTCGTCGTCTCGTACCGCATCGCTCCCAAGACATCGCCGCCTCGCGCGAGCTGAGCCGTCCTGGTCGACCGCAGGTTGCTGGCGCATGTGCGTCGCGCAGCTGCGTGCGCAGCTGTGTGCTGCGTGGTTCGACCGAATTGATCACGGCGAGTCATCGCCGCAATCGCGAGGCGAGCAATGCGGGTCTTGGTAGCAAGTCGACGTCAGCGTCACCGTGAACAACTGAATGCACGCGAGTCGCTCCGCCAGCGCGGACTGCGAGCGACGGTCGTGCGTGTCGCGATCCTGGAGCTTCTCGACACCGAGAGCGCCGCGGTCGCGCACGCGGACCTGTTCGCGCGCCTCGAAGGAAGTCACGACCGCACGACGGTGTTTCGAACACTCACCACGTTGACCCGCGCGGGTCTCGTCCTGCGGCTCGACGCCGGAGATCGCGTCTGGCGGTATCGGCGCGAGAACGTTGCGGACGCTTCGTCGTCGGCATCGTTCGCGTGTCGGAACTGTCGTCGCATCACGGAGCTCGCCGGTCTCTCGCTCGTCATGTCGTCGCCGCCCCGTGCCATCGCGCGGCGGCAGGTCGACGTGATCGTCCGCGGCATTTGCGACCGCTGCGAATGATGCGCTGGACTCGCAAACCGCTCGCTCGAGGAGTTGTCGTGCCTCTCCGTCTCGTTGTTGCCACTCTCATCACTATCGTTTCGTGCCGGATCGCGTGGTCGCAGCCTGCGGATGCCGGCCCCGCGGACGCCGGCCCCGCGGACGCACCGGTGGACCCCGTACTCGCGAATGCGCCGTTGCCGACGCCACCACCTGTGCCGCCACTACCGGAGACCGAGGAGCCGCCGCGAATTCTTCAGCAGTCAGCGCCGCTGTATCCGGATCTCCCGCCAGCGCAGCAGAAGCCGATGGATGTCACCGTTCATGTCGAGGTCGACGAGAGGGGCGCTGTCACCGATTCACGTGTGGTGTCGGCGGCAAAACCGGCGTTCGATGATCTCGCTATTGCCGCCGTCGCGAGCTGGACGTTCGAACCCGCGCGCCGTGCAGGTCAGCCGGTCGCGAGTCACACGAACGTCATCGTCCACTTCGATCCCAAGGCCACCGCCGCCGGTGAGACGATCACGATCACCGACAAGCTGACTGCGCTGGTGCGCGGTCATCTCGCGGCGCCGGAGCTTGGCGCGCAGGACATCCGGACGGACGCGAAGCACCTCGCCGTGATTCCTCACTCCGAGGGCGCGGCCGGGATGCTGACGTGGGCCCCCGGCTTCCTGCTGACCAACGAGGGAGGCGCGGGTCACGCCGAGCAGATCTTCCTCCGCGGATTCGACGCGCGCGAAGGCCAGGACATCGAGCTCCGCGTCAACGGCGACGTCGTGAACCAGGTTGGAAACCTCCACGGCAACGGCTACGCGGACATGCACTTCATCCTCCCCGAGCTGGTCCAGTCCGTTCGCGTCGTCGAGGGGCCGTACGATCCGCGGCAGGGAAACTTCGCGGTCGCGGGCAGTGCGGACTACGAGCTCGGTCTGACCAAGCGCGGCCTCACCGCGAGCTACGCGGTCGGCTCGTTCGGCACGCGCCGCGCCGTACTGCTGTGGGGCGATCCGGATCAGAACGCGCACAACTTCGCCGGTGTCGAGCTCTACGAGACCGATGGGTTCGGGCAGAACCGCGATGCGCGCCGTGCGACGGCGATCGATCAGATCGAGCACGCGCTCGGCGACGACGGGCTGTGGCGACTCACGACGGGTGCGTATCTCAGCCAGTACCACTCGGCCGGCATTCTGCGCGAGGACGATTACGACGCCGGGCGCAAGGACTTCTACGACACCTACGACTTCGGTCAGGGCGGCTCCGCGGCGCGCGCGTTCATCGCGGGGGACATCGAGCATCACGGCGACACGTTCTCGACGCATCAGCAGCTCTCGTTCACGGCGCAGACGATGCGCCTTCGCGAAGACTTCACCGGTTATCTGCTGGACCAGCAGGGCTCGTTCCAGAAACCGCACAGCCAGCGCGGCGACTTACTGGACCTCGAGTCCGGCGCCTTCACGGCCCAGGCGCAAGGATGGGCGCGGCGCGAAGGAACGATCGACTGGCTCGACAAGCTGTTCCGTCTGCCACTCGCCCAGAAGCTCGAGCTCGGCTACTTCGCCCGCGTCGATCGGACATCGGGCGAGCAGTACCGCATCGAGGCGGCGACGAATCATCCGTACGCGAAGGAAGCGGATCTCGACGCGACGCTCGGCGACGTCGGCCTCTATGCCGCGCTCGACCTGAAGCTCGCACCGTGGCTCGCGCTGCGCGGCGGCGTGCGCTCCGATCTTCTCGCGTACGACGTCATCGATAACTGCGCTGCTCACAGCGTGGCCCACCCGTCGAAGACCGACCCGCCCGGCGACGCGAGCTGTCTGTCGCAGGAGGACTTTGGCCACTACCGCGAGCCCGTCCAGCGCTCGACGACGGCCGGCTCGGTTCTGCTCCCCCGCGCATCGCTGGTGGTGGGGCCGTTCGCGGGTTTCTCTCCGTCGGTCAGCTTTGGCGACGGCGTCCGCTCGATCGATCCGTCCTACATCTCGCAGGACGTCGCGACGCCGTTCGCGCGCATCCGCTCCTATGACGCGGGGCTCACGTATGCGGCGACGAGTGGTGACGTCGTGGCGCTCGCACGACTGTCCGGGTTCCGGACACACGTCGATCGAGATCTCGTGTTCAGTGAGACCGAGGGGCGCAACGTGCTCGCGGGTGGGACATCTCGGCTCGGCGGCTCCTTGTCGGGGCGCGCGACGGGGTCATGGTTCGACGCAAACGCGAGCGTGACGCTCGTGCGCTCCACGTTCGACGTCGACCATCTCCTCGTCCCGTACGTGCCTGACGTGGTCGTTCGCACCGATACGGTCGCGTTCGGTGACTGGCCGTACACGCTCGCAGGCAAGCCCGTGCGCGGAACCATCGGCGCGGGCGTCACCGTCGTCGGCCCGCGTGCGCTTCCGTACGGTCAACGCGGCGACACTGTCGCGACGATCGATGGCTCGGCGTCGGTCGCGTGGACGCGTTACACGCTCAGCCTTTCGGGAGAGAACCTCCTCGATCGTCGCTATCGGCTCGGCGAGTACAACTTCGCTTCCGACTTTCACAGTCAGAACGAGCCGACGCTCGCCATCGCGCGCTCGTTCACCGCCGGCGCGCCTCGCACGCTGCTCCTGAAGCTGGAGGTCTCGTTATGAAGGCGATCGCGCTCGCGACTCTGCTCGGTGCCTGCGGCACGACGGGCGGCAGTCTCGCCACGTTCGACGTTGCCGCCTCGGGGACCGGAGCTCGTTCGTTTGACACGGCCACCGGTTGGCACGTCGACCTGTCCACGGCGCAGCTGCACATCGGCGCCGTGTTCTTGAACCTCGCCGTTCCGATCTCCGGCTCGCAGGAGACCAACTGCATTCTCCCCGGCATCTACACCGCGCAGGAGCTCTCCGCGCTCGACGTGGATGTGCTCTCGAGTGATCGCCAGCTGTTTCCCGCGCCGGGGACCGGCACCGACGATGTGGCGCGCACTGGCGAGATCTGGCTGACCGGCGGAGACATCAACGCGGAGACCGACACGACGCAGATCGCGCGACTCGCCGGCACGGCGACGAAGAACGGAGCGGTCGTGCCGTTCACCGCTGGCGTGACGATCAGCTTTGCGAACCGCGGGATTCCGCAGAGCGACCCCGCGCTGCCCAGTCAGCACCCGATCTGCAAGCAGCGCATTGTCTCGCCGATTCCGATCGAGCTCGATCCGACCGACGGCGGCACGCTCGTCATTCAGGTCGATCCCAAACCGTGGATCACGAACATCGACTTCGGCGCGCTGACGCCGGATGGCGTGATTCCCGACACCAACACGGATCCCGCGAGCCAGTCCCTGTTCACCGGGATGCGCGCCGCGGCCGCCACCTTCCAGCTCTCGTTTGAATGAACCAAACAAGGACCAATGTCATGAGTAAGCGCCTCGCAGTCACCCTCTCGTGTTTCCTTCCTCTCGCCGTCACTGCATGCGGTGACGATGGTGGCAACACTCGGCCCGAGCCCACGGTCTGTGGCCATGTCGCCGGGATGGGCGTCGCCGATTTCGATATTCCGTGCGACCCGGGTGGCGATGGAATTCTGATCACCGCATCGGGAGAAGGCTTCGCAAAGGACGGCTACGCGTTCCCGCCTACCAACCCCGACGATGTCGTGTTCGTCGACGGCTGGGCGCTCACCTATGACCGCGTTCTCACGACGGTCGATCACATCACGCTGTCGACAGGACCGGACAAATCGCCGACCGATCAGTCGCAATGCGATGACGGAAACGGTGGCTCGATCCTGTGCGGAACCGGCAGCTCGGTCGTGGCCGAGGCCGATGGACCGTTCGTCATCGATCTGCACAAAGGTGGCTCGCTCGACGATGCCGACGGCGCGGCGATGGCTGCAGCGCCCCTCGCAGCGCTCACGGGGCAGAACAAGAACGGCAACACGAAGTTCGACGCGACATCGAAGTACGCGTTCGGCTTCGAGGTCGTTCCCGCGACCTTGTCAGCGAAGAACGTGAACCTCGATGCGGCCGCCATCACCGACTACCAGGAGATGGTCACCAAGGGCTACACGACGATGCTCGTCGGGACAGCGACCTGGCAGGGCAACAACCATGGCTCGGATACCAACTCGGGTTGTACGAGCACGACGGTGAACCCGGCCTACGACTTCTCGGTGCTGCCAAAGACGATCAAGTTCCGGCTCGGCCTCACGGCTCCCACGGTCTATCGCAACGCGCAGAATCCTGCGCTCACCGGCGAGGGCTTCCCGAACGAAGAGCATCCGCGCGGCGTCGTGACCGTCAGCAACCAATCGACCATCGCGCAGGTCACGCTGCACCTCGACCACGCGTTCTGGGAGAGCTTCGTGCACGACTCGCCGGCGCACTTCGATCAGATCGCGGCGAAGTACGCCGGGATGACGGCGCCGACCGCGAAGCTCGAGGACTTCAAGGGCTACGCGCTACGTCCGTTCGTCGACGCGCAAGCGCATCAGGTGCCGTGGCGTTCGTGCTTGCCGGCCGATAGCTACACACCGCCTGGCGACGGTGCGATGGGCTTCGACACGCTCTCGATCCAGGTCGACCCGACGGGGAACCCGTCCACCGTCATTCGCGACTTCTACGACTACACGCTCTACAACCACAGCACGTTCGGGCACCTCAACGCCGACGGCTTGTCGTTCGTCGATCGTCAGTACGCGTCCCCGAAGTGAGCTACGTGGCGGGAACGGGTTCTTTGGCGGGCGGCGAGGCGGGCGTCTCGACGGGCGCGAGCCCGCGAGCGATGCGGACAGCGTTTCTATGCTTGAGCCGCTCCTCGCGCGTGAGCGAGAGCCACGCGAACAACGAGTAGCCGATCGTCCAGAACGCGATCACGTCGAATGCGTAGCGCGGCTTCCAGAAGATCATGACTGCCGACGACAGCAGGAACGCCCACACCGCCACGTTCACGAACCACCAATGGCCGCGCACGAGGTGATGGTTCGGGAACGGCCAGTAGCCGAGCGTCGCGACGCAGGCGATCGGGATCAGAGCGACGCCGATCCAGAGGCCGCCCGGGAGGCTCGGCGCGAGCGCAGCGTTGCAGTAGCCGATCGCGATGAAGCCGAGCACGGAGCGGGGCAGGCCCGTCCAGATTCCCTTGTAGGTGATCGGCTGGACGATCGCGCGCGCGTGGCGAATCGAGACCGACACGATGATGCAGGCGCAGAGGAAGCCGGCGAGCGCGAAGTTCCACGGCTCGGGCAGCAGGTGCGCGTCCTTGTAGACCGTGAACACGACCGCGGCCGGCGCGATCACGTGTGAGAGGTGATCGCTGATCGTGTCGTACTCGGCGCCGAACTCGTTCGCGCTGTTCAGCTTGCGCGCGACCCAACCGTCCAGCGTGTCGCCGAACAGGTAGCCGAGCATGATGGACACGCCGGCCTCGAACGGTCGCCCCGCGATGCAGAGGCAGATGCCGACGACTCCGCCCATCAGATTGATGGTCGTGAAGATGTCCTTGATGCCGAACATGCGTGCGGCGCGGTCCAACGGATGACCGCGCATCAGTGTTACGCGCTACGGCGCAGGGTGCGCGGACCAGCCGCGATGCTGGCGGCAGGTGCGGCAACGAACGGCGTCTGCTCGAACGTGGTGATGTACTCGAGCTCTTCGAGCTTGCGGCCCGTGTAGGAGGTCGTCGCGAACGTCGAGAGGATCGCGGTGTTGATCGCCAGGCCCTGCTTGGAGGCGATGCACACGACGTTGGAGTTGTTGATGGTGCGGGCCAGCTCGGCGTCCTCGGCGGACGTGCAGCGAGCGGCGTAGATGCCGTTGAACTTGTTCGCCGCGATGGACATGCCCATCCCCGTGCCGCAGCACAGGACGCCGAACGCGTCGGGGTCGTTCTGCAGCGAGCGGCAGACCAGCTCGGCGGAGGTCAGGTAGTGCAGGCGGCCGACTTCGACAGCCTGAACCACGTCGCCGAACTGCGAGAGCACGGCAACATACGAATCGAGCTCCGACGCGAGGTACCGGTCATAGCCGAAGTACACGCGCTTGCCAGTGTGTGATCCCAGACGGCGAATCATCGTGGAGCTGCTGTCTAACAAGGTCCTGAGGGCTAACGCAAGATCGTTGCCACCAGGACACGGTCTCGACACCCACGTGAAACCGCGGGATTACGCGATTGCAGGGTGACAGTTTCCTGTCACCACGTGAGCTTCGCGTTAACGGGTGGACACCCGGAGAACGGACGTCAACGCCTGCTGACAGGCGCGGATGTCGTCATCCGTGAGGTGGCCGATCGTGGAGAGCTGGAAATGGCTCTGATCACCGGGGATCCCGTAGAGCGCGTAGAAGCCGAGCTGCTCCATACGCGTCGCGAAGTCACTGTACGGAAGTCCGACGGGGAGTCGGAAATTGACCGCGATATTGCTTCGATATTTCGCGTCCAGCAGCGGGACCACGTCCAGCGTCGCCAGGTGGTCCGTGAGGGACTTCATCTGGCGCTGGATGCGCGCCATGTGCTTATCGATGCCGACCTCGAGGAGGTGCTGGCAGGCGCCGTAGAGGGCCGAGTGCAGGACGACCGGCTGTGCGAACCGAGTCTGCTGCTCTTTGATCTGCTTCTCGTACTCGGCGATGACGTCCTGGTAGTAGCCGTTCGGCTTGCCGCCCGCCTTGATCGCGGCGACGGACGCCTTCTTCACGAACGTGATGCCCAGGCCGGGCGCGCCCATGATCGCCTTGGCGGAGGACGCGGTGACGAGGTCCGCCTCCGACGCTTCGATGTCGATCGGGTACGCGTACGCGCTGGAGATGGCGTCGGCAGCGACGAGAACGCCGCGCTGCTTGGCCGCGCGCGCGATCGCCTCGAACGGATTTGCGAGACCCGTGCGCGTCTCGTGGCTGACGAAGAACACCCACTTGATCGACTTGTCAGCGTCGAGCGCGGCTCCGATGGCGTCGGGATCGAGCGGCTTGTCGTCGGCAGACTTGAGCTCGGTGAAGTCGAGCTTGTTCTGACGGGCTTGGTCGACGACGCGGGCTCCGAAGAAGCCGTTGGTCGCGATCAGGCCTTTGCCGTTCGGCGCGAACGCGAGCAGGCAGGCCTCGTTGGCACCCGTGCCCGTCGTCGTCGAGATGGTCGCGTAGTACGCGTCACCATTCTTGATGCCGACGAGCTTCTTGAGGTCGCGCTCGGTCGTCGCGAACATCTCGCTGAACGCTTCCTGCCGGTGGTAGTTGCAGGGCGGACGAGCGGTGTACTCCGCGACGAGCGGCGGGATCCGGACGGGGCCGGGCGTGAACAAGATCGGTTCTGCGCGACGCATAACGATTGGGGGGAAGACGCGGCGGTGTAGCACCGGCCGGTTCCCAAATTCTAGTGATTTTTGGCCCGTGTGCGACGGCGGAGAACGGCAAGAAGCGCCGGGGCCGCGATCAGAGCGACACCGATGCAGGTGATCTCTCCCAGGAGGGCCGCGAGACCGAATGCGCGGATGCCGCCGTTCGCAGATAACAGCAATGTTCCGTAACCAACGGACGTCGTGAAGCTACAAAGCAGGACCGTGCCGCCCACGGTGCGCAGGAGGTACTCGGGCCCCTTGTCGCCCTCCGCGCGATCGCGGGCCGCGATGTTAACGGCGTAGTCGATCCCGATACCGACCGTGATGGGCAGCGCGATGAGGTCGAGGAAATGGACGGGCAGGCGGACGATCGCGCACGCAGCGATCATGCAGACCACGCCAGCGAGGCCACACACGATGGTGACCAGACCGTGGCGGCCCAGGCCGATGACAAAGAACACGGCGACGATCGAGCCGAGGACCGCGAACAGCACCATCTTCGGGGCGTCGTGCTCCATCGACACGATGATGTCGCTGACGATCAGCGACTCGCTCGCGACGATGGCCGGCACGGGGAGCTTCATCGCGCGCGTGTACGCCGCGAACAGTTGGCGATGCTCCACGTTGAAGCTGTTGAGCCATCCGGCGCCGCGCAACACGACGAGGCGACCGATGGATCCATCCTTCTCCGTGAAGAGCCACGCGAGCTCGGGCGGGACATCGGCGTCGGTGACACGGCGCAGATCATCGGGCGGCCGCAGCTTGGCAAGACGCGCCGCATCCTCGGGCGACAACTCCGCCTGGAGGGCCTGATCGTCGAGCAGGGTGCGGATCTCCGCGAGGACGGCGAGCTTCTCGGTCTGCTGCGTGGGCAGCACGTCGTCCAGGCTGAAGACGTCGCGGATCCACCGCTTCTCCGGCGGGAGATTCTTGTCGGCCTGGCGCAGATACGCGACGAGAGGCGCGACGTCCTCGCGCTTGTCGACGGCGAACACGAGCTGGTACGCCTGGCCAGTCGGAATCTCTTGCTGCGGCAGCTTCTCGCGCATGCGGGCCGCGAGTGCATCGACGCCGTGGATGGCTGCCGTCGAGGACTGCAGATCGCGCCAGTCGCGCGTGAATGGATCGTGCGCGATGTAGAGGCTCGCGATGGCGATGGCGGCGGCCGTGATCCCGGCGAACACCAGCAGCGCGCGGCGATCGTTGGTGGGATGCAGGCGCGCGAGCCACTCGCCGATGCGCGGCGGACGCGTGCGCTTGATCAACCCGTGGCGGCCGAGCACGAACAGCAGCGCGGGCAGCACGGTGAACGTGGTGAGCCACGTCGCGGCCATGCCGATGCCTCCGATCGCGCCGAACTGTTTGAAGCCGCGAAAGTCGGTGACGAGCAGTGACGCGTACGCGACACCGGCGGTGGCCGTGGCGGCAAGCGTGCCGGGGATCGCTTCGCGCATCGCTGTGACAATGGCGCCGTGCGTGTCGGCGTCGTCCTCCGCGCGTAGCTCCTCGAGGAAGCGCGCGACGAAGATGAGGCCGGCGTTGATGCCGTTGCCGATGACGATGGCGAACAGGAACGCCGTCATCACATTGAGGTGACCGATCAACGCCCACGCGAGCGCGAACGTGATCATCACGCCAACGCCGAGCGACCACAGCATGGCGAGCACGATCTTTCCCGAGCGGTAGTACACGACGAGCGCGATGCCGACGAGGATGAGCGTGATCGCGAGCGATAGCGTCATGCCGTCGAGGACGCTGTCGTGCTCGTACAAACCCAGCGTGATGTTGCCGCTGAGGCCATAGTCGACGCCGGGCCCGACCGACGCGCGCGTGTTCGCGATCGCTTTCTCGACGAGCTTCCACAGCTTCTCAGCCTTGCCTGTCTCCGACGCGGAGAAGTACGTCTGGAGCGTCATCGAGCGCATCGTCCCGTCGCTGGAGGCGCGCGGTGGAGGCGAGGTGGCACTCTGCTCGAGCTCGTCGAGCTTCTTTTCGAGCGCGTCGAGTTGGTCCGTGGCGACGGGCTTCTTGTCCTGGGAGCTCTCGTCGTCATCGATGTTGATGAACAACGGATTCGCGTTGACCTTTGCCTTGTCGATGCGCGCCCGGAGAGCGTCGCGGGCGGCAGTGAGATCCTTGAGGTCCGCGAACAGAAAGCGATGGGCCCACGCGTAGCGATTGCGGGGGCCATCGTCGATGGCGAGCTGCGCGACCAAGTCCGGCGGCAACGAGGAGAGCTCCTGGATCAGCTTTTCGGCGGCCCGGGCGTTCAACGCTGCATCCGGCGATTCGAGCGTGACGTGCATGGTCCCGAACGGGCGCGCGCGATCGCGGACCGCGTTCAGATCCTTGACCGACTTCTGTGAAGCGGGGAGAAGGTTCGTCAGATCGCTGTGGATCGACAGGCGGACCGCAAGCGCTCCGCACGCGACGACGATGGCGACGGAGAGCAGGAGGATCCCGACACGCGCCGAGTCGATCCAGCCCGCGAACCGTTCGACGAGGGCGCGCTGCACGCGGGGCATATACCGTTTGCAGAACCGAAACTCCATTGTCGATTCGCGCGGATCGCGCATTCTGTCCGCATGCGGATCGCACTCGCCTACCTGCTCTGCGCCCTCGCGGCGTGCACGGCGAATGACGACATGCCCGCGCCACGGCTCTCCTCGATCGTCCCCTCCCACGCGGCGCCCGGAACATCGGTAACGGTGTTCGGCGATCACCTCTGTCAGCAACCCGACATGGCTGGCAGCGACGACCAAGATCCGCTCGCGTGTGCGAATACCGGTCTCGTCGACTTCGATCGCGTTCCGGGCAGCGTCGAGAGCTACACGGACACGTCCGTGGCCGCCGTGGTTCCCGATCTGCCCGCGGGCAAGGTCGATGTGGTGGTCGCCGTGCTGGGCCGCAGCTCCAACGGTGTCGAGCTCGTGATCGAGACCAACGCTCCGTGAAGAAAGGTGATGTAGAGTCCGCGCGTGCGTAGGGCAGGCCTTTTTGTGGCACTCGGACTCCTGCTCGGAGCGTGTGGCCCCAAGCGTGCGCCGCCGCCGCCCAAGGACTGGAACTCGCCAGCGCAGATGGTCTCCGTCGGTCCGCCGTTCGCGTCTCCCGGCGAGCGCGTGCGCTATCGCGTCAGCGCGTTGAACGTAGAGGTCGCGCAATTCGTGATCGCGGTCGGCGAGATCACGGACCTCGATGGCAAGCGCGCCGTTCCGCTGCAGGCTGCTGCGCAGTCCGTAGGACTCGCTGCGCGCTTGAAGCCCGTCGGCATGGAGATCACGTCCTGGCTCGACGTCGCCACGGGCCAGCCGCTGCTGTTCCGCTCGGTCGAGACGCAGGGCGAGGTGCAAGAGGAGCAGGACGAGGCGCGCTTCACGCAGCTCGCGAACAAACTGCTGCCCGTCGTCGTGACGACCTCGGCGGGCGAGAAGGTCGAGCAGCAGGTCACGAACGGCCAACCGCAGGAGATGCTCGGCGTGCTGATGGAGATGCGCGCGTGGGAAGGCAAGGAGGGCGATCAGCGCACGTTCGAGGCGATGCGCAGCAAGTTCATGTGGCGCTTGCAGGTGACGATCAGCGAGCACGAGAGCCTCTCGACCGACCTGGGCGAGCTGCCGGCAGTGAAGTTCGAAGCGATCACGCGCCGCCTCATGCGCGACGGATCGATCGATAAGGGCACCGAGCCGCGCAAGTTCACCGTGTGGATCTCGGACGACGCCGATCGCGTTCCGCTGCTCATGATCGCCGAGACCGATCACGGCGATGTCCGCCTCGAAATTGCGGATTTCAGCGCCGGCTCCGGCAACCTCGCCAAACCGTAGCAAACTGCATTGCCTACCCCTCGGCGGAGGTGGGGCCGATGTCGGTGGTGCTATTTTTTTGGTGTGGCACCAGCGCACGGCTTTCTCGTCGAGTACTTGCGCGTCGCACGGCCGATCGCCTCACGTACATCTCCCGAGCGGTCGCGCTCGGTTTGCCTAGAATCGGGGAGGGCGAATGAACGGATCCATCCTCGTTGTCGACGATGACTTTGACACTGCGTCGCTGTTCGCGGACGGCCTGCGGCGACGCGGGCTGAACGTCAGCGAGGTGTTCTCTGGCAAGCGGTGCCTCCAGCGCTTGGGAGAGCAACATGTCGATGTTGTCGTGACCGACATGCAGATGCCGGAGATGAACGGCATCGAGCTATGCGATCAGATTCGCGAGACGCACCCCGATGTGCTCTCGATCATCGTGACTGGCTTTGGCTCGATGGACACCGCGATCGAGGCCATCCGCGCGGGCGCGTACGACTTCATCACCAAGCCCGTGAAGATCGACGCTCTCGCGATCGCGATCTCTCGCGCTCTCGAACATCTGACGCTCAAGCGCGAAGTGCTGCGGCTGCGCAACAGCGGCGACGCGCCGGCGCAAGGTCACTCGCTGATCGCGGGCACGAGTAGCGCGATCAAGGAGACGATCGAGATGGTGGAGCGCGTCGCCTCGAGCGATGCCACCGTGCTCATCGCCGGCGAGTCCGGTACCGGCAAGGAGCTCGTCGCGCGCGCGCTGCACGAGGCGTCGAGCCGCCGCAACGAACCGTTCGTCGCGATCAACTGCGCGGCGATGCCGGCTCCGCTCCTCGAGAGCGAGCTGTTCGGTCACGTGCGCGGCGCGTTCACCGACGCCAAGGTCGACCGGCCAGGTCTGTTCGCGCAGACCAAGCGCGGCACCCTGTTTCTCGACGAGATCGCAGAGATGCCTCTCGAGATGCAGGCCAAGTTGCTGCGCGTGCTGCAGGAGCGTGTCGTGCGCCCCGTCGGCAGCGATGTGGAACAGCCGTTCGAAGGTCGCATCGTCGCGGCCACGAACCGCCGCCTCGAGCAAGAGGTCGGCGAGAAGCGGTTCCGCGAAGATCTGTTTTATCGCATCAACGTCGTCTCGATCCCCGTGCCTCCGCTGCGCGTTCGCTCGGGCGACATCCTCTCGCTCGCACAGCTCTTCCTCGTGCGCAGCGCGAAGCGCAACAACAAGGACGTCGTCGGCATCTCGCCGGCAGCAGCGCGCATGCTTCAAGCGTACGACTGGCCGGGCAACGTGCGCGAGCTCGAGAACTGCATGGAGCGCGCGGTCGCCTTGTCGCGCCTCGACGAGATCACCGTCGAGGAGCTGCCACGGAAGATCCAGGAGCACTCCACGACGCGCCTCGTCCTGGGCGAGACGCCTCCCGAAATGATCACGCTCGCGGAGATGGAGCGCCGCTACGTTCACCGCGTGCTCGATCTCGTCAACGGCAACAAGACCCACGCCGCGCGAGTGCTCGGTATCGATCGCCGCTCGCTGTACCGGCGCCTCGCCGTGACGGTGGAAACGCAGGACGGCGCGGCCGAGCCCGCCCCCGAGTAGGCGTCCCCCAGACCCACGACCCGTGGACGCTGTGCTAGCGTCTGCCGCGATGAAGACGATCCAGTCCATCCTCCTGGCGACGTTGGCGGCATGTGGTGGTGGTAGTGCGGGCAAGGTCATGGCGGACACGCCGGCGCTGCCGTACCAGGCCCCCGACATCAGCGAGATCACGGGCATCGACGAGGACGACGAGCCGGATACCGAGGAGAAGGCGCCCGAGCCGGCACCGACGCCCGCACCTACGCCTGCGCCGGCTGCTGTGACTGCTCCAGCTCCGGCACCAGCCGCGACACCGGCGCCCGCCACGCCCGCAAAGGCTGCGACGCCAGCGCCCGCCAAAACTCCAGCGAAGGCTGCCCAGGCGCCTAAGGCCGCAAAAGCTGCGAACCCCAAGACGGTTCAAGGCGCCGAGTCGCCGGCACAAAACCCGCAGAAGTAGCGCGCATCAAATGTGCGGCATCATCGGTTACGTCGGTTCTCGTCAAGCAACCCCGATCCTGATCGGGGGACTCAGGAAGCTCGAGTATCGCGGCTATGATTCCGCCGGCGTAGCTGTCGCGGACGGAGATGGTGCCTCCCACGTCGTCCGCTGCCGCGGCAAGCTCGCCAACCTCGAAGCGAAGCTGACCAAGGAGCCGGCGGCAGGGCAGGTCGGCATCGGTCACACCCGCTGGGCCACCCACGGTCGCCCGTCCGAGGAGAACAGCCATCCGCACAAGGCGGGACCGATCAGCGTCATTCACAACGGCATCATCGAGAACCACCTCGCGCTGCGGCAGGAGCTCGTGGCGGCTGGGGCGAAGTTCTCGTCCGAGACCGACACCGAGATCTTCGCCCACCTCGTGGAGCGCGCGCTGATCGCCGGCGCCCCGAACCTGACCATCGCCGTGCGCGAGTCGCTCGCGAAGGTCCGCGGCAGCTTCGCGTTCGTCGTGATGAGCGACAAAGAGCCGGGCACGCTCGTCGCCGCCAAGAACTCTTCGCCGCTCGTCGTTGGCCTCGGCGATGGCGAGAACTACGTCGCGTCCGACGTGACCGCGATCCTCGCGGAGACCCGCAAGGTCATCTTCCTCGAAGAGGGCGAGATGGTCGTCGTGACCCGCTCCGGCGTGGAGATCACGGACTTCGAAGGCAAGCCGCATCACCGCGAGCCCAAGACCATCACGTGGTCGGCCACGCAGGCAGAGAAGGGCGGCTTCAAGCACTACATGCTCAAGGAGATCCACGAGCAACCGCGCGCGGTCGCGGACACGCTTGTTGGCCGCATCGATCTCGAGCACGACGACGCCACGCTCGACGGCATCGACCTCGACGTCTCCAAGATCAAGCGCATCATCTTCATCGCGTGCGGCACGTCGTTCCACGCGTCGCTCGTCGGTGAGTACCTCGTCGAGTCGCTCGCACGTATCCCCGTCGAGGTCGACCTCGCCTCGGAGTTCCGCTACCGCGATCCGATCCTTGGAGAAGGCGACCTCGTCGTCGCCGTGTCGCAGTCGGGCGAGACCCTCGACACGATGGAAGCGATCAAGGAGGCGAAGGGGAAGGGCGCGCAAGTGCTCGCCATCTCCAACGTTCTCGAGAGCTCCATCCCGCGCCTCGCGAACCATGCGTTCTACACCCACGCCGGTCCGGAGATCGGTGTCGCGTCGACGAAGGCATTCACCACCCAGCTGATCGCCATGGCGTTGTTCGCGATCCACCTCGGCCGGCGCACCAAGGCGCTGTCGCCGGAACGGGCTCGCGACCTGCTCTCCGAGCTCGTCCAGCTGCCCAACAAGATGCGCGAGGTCGTCGAGCACGGCGCGCAGATCCAGGCCATCGCCCGTCGCTACGGCAACGCGATCGGATTCTTGTTCCTCGGCCGCGGCGCGCAGTACCCGATCGCACTCGAGGGCGCGCTCAAGCTCAAAGAGATCTCGTACATCCACGCCGAGGGTTACGCGGCCGGCGAGATGAAGCACGGCCCGATCGCGCTCATCGACGAGACGCTGCCCGTGGTCGTGCTCGTTCCCCGCGGACCCAGCTACGAGAAGACGGTGTCCAACCTCGCCGAGGTGCGTGCGCGCCAAGGCAAGGTCATCGCGATCGCGACGCGCGGCGACAACGATATCGGTGCGCATTCCGACGACGTCATCGTCATCCCCGACACCGCGCTCGAGCTCCAGCCGATGCTGAGCGTGCTCCCGTTGCAGCTGCTCTCGTACTACGTGGCCGACTTCAAGGGCACGGACATCGACCAGCCTCGCAACCTGGCGAAGTCGGTCACTGTCGAATAGGCGTCGAGTAGTGCCATCCAAGAAGAAGCTGACGCACTTCGACGAGAAGGGCGCAGCACGGATGGTCGACGTCGGCGCGAAGCCCGAGACGGCGCGCGTCGGCATCGCGAGCGGTGTCGTGACGATGAACGCAGCGACAGCGAAAGCGATCGCCGGCGGGAGCATCGGGAAAGGCGACGTCCTCGGCATCGCGCGGATCGCCGGTATCCAAGCGGCGAAGCGCACGCCGGACCTCATCCCGCTCTGTCACCCGCTGCGGATCACCGGCATCGATATCGAGCTCTCCGTCGGCACGACGAGCGTCGCGATCAAGGCGACCGTCTCTGCGTTCGACCGCTCTGGCGTGGAGATGGAGGCGCTGACGGCAGTCTCTGCAGCCGCGCTGACGATCTACGACATGTGCAAGGCCATCGATCGCGGCATGACGATCGGTGACGTCCGCCTCGACGAGAAGCGCGGCGGCAAGTCCGGCACCTGGAAGCGCTAGAAGCGCGTCCGCTCGAACACTAGTAGCTCGCCGAGCGTGTCGTGATCGCGCGTGCCGATGGGCTGCATGCCGATCCGGCGAATCACGCCGAGCGATGCGAAGTGCCACGGGAACGTCGTCGCTTGCACTGCGCGAATGCCCGGTTGTTCGAGTGCCCACTCGACGCACGCGCCGACCGCTTCCGCGGCGTAACCGTTCTGCCGCGAGCTCTGTTCCACGGAGTACGCGACCTCGGCGACGCCATTCTCTGGGAGTCCATGAAACACGACGCTCCCGACGACGCGCGGTTCGTCGAGGAGCAACACGAGCGAGTCGCCCCACAGGCGCGTGTCAGGATCGGCGCGCAGTGCAGCGCGCGTGTACGGAAAGCCGAGATCGACGAGGTCGTCGTTGGGCCACTGATCGGGGAACGACGCGCCGACGAGTGCCTCCGCGCGCGCCCTGTCGTGATCGAGCACCGCTTCGATCGCGGGCAGCGTGATCGGCACGAGGCGCAATCTCTGCGTCGTGAGCTGCGGCATTACGGACCTGTAAGCGAGATTCCGATGTTGAGTCCGACCATGGTGGGGCCGCTGCCCATCACGGAGTAGCGCGCGTCGAGGTTGAAGAGAACGCCCCAGAGATACCAGTCGTACCCGACGCTCGCGACCGCGCCCGCGAACGCGCGTCCCGTATGTCCTGGGATGACCTGGTTCGAGCGCAGCAGCGTGCCGCCTGCGCGCAGCGTGAAGTAGCCCGCGCGGCTCTCGCCGGGCCGAAACCGGATCCCGGGCATGAGGTCGAGCTGCGTGAACCGAAGCTCCGTACCGAGCGCCGTCGGGTTCAGATCGTTCATCTGATCCCACGAGATCGAAGCCTTGATCGCCCAGTTCGTTCGCTGCTCCGTCGACATGGGTTGCCAGGCTGCCGCGAACCCGATCTCGACGACGCCGAGACCGACGGAGTCCGCATCGGCGCCCGTGCCGGCGACGCCACCGAAGAACAGGCCGAGGCTTCCGGGCGGCAACGGTTCGGCGACGGCGGGCGCTGCGATCGCGAGCGTCAGCGCGATCGAGGCGATCGCAACACGCATGGTTCTAGAACTTCGTGACCGCCGCGAGCAGCGTCATCTTGTCGTTCATCGCCCGCAGGCGCTTGGACAGCGTCCGCACCCAGTTCCACAACAGCTCGTACGCGAGGTCGCGATCGACGAAGAGGAGGTCCTCGAGGTCCTTCCGGTTCACGACGAACAGGCGGCACTTCTCGTGGCACACGGCGCTCGCGGAGCGGGTCTCGTCATCGATGAGCGACATCTCGCCGAAGTACGCGCCGGGGCGCAGAACGGCGAGCGCTTCCTCGCCCATGCCGGGCATCATGCGGCTGATGCGCACGGCGCCTTCGACGATCAGATAGAACTTATCGCCGGCGGAGCCCTCGGCGAAGATCGTCGCTCCACCCTTGTAGAGCTCCTCGAGGCCGATATCGACGACCCGCTTGAGGTGCGTCGCGGGCAGTCCGCTGAACAGATCGATCTGCGCAAGGATCTCGAGCGTCGACTTCCCCGTGAGGTCTAGCGCCGGCTTCGCATCCTCGGACATTGTGAGAACTATATCCCCTTGGTCCCCGAAAGGCCGGCCGACAAACAAAAACGGCCCGGAGTTTCCTCCGAGCCGTCCCGTTGCCCTATCGCGACCAGGGTGGCTTAGGCGCCGACCTTGAGGACGAGGAGGAGGCAGATGATGAGCGCGTAGATCACGAGCGACTCGATGAGCGCGAGGCCGAGAATCATCGGGCCGCGGATCTGACCAGCGGCGCCCGGGTTACGAGCGATACCGTCGAGGGCGGCGGCCGCAGCCTTGCCCTGACCGAGTGCGCCACCGAGGGCAGCGATGCCGATACCGAGAGCGGCTGCGATCGCGATCGCGCCGTAGCTGCTCGCGAGGCCATTGGCGCGGACAGCGGCTGCATCGCCGGCGCCCTGCGCGAACGCAACGCCACCCATGATGGTCATGAGGGCGAAAGCCTTGATAACGGTGAAGATGGACTTGTTGTTGCGCTTCATGATGGTTTCCTTCTTGGGGGTCGCTTGGGGCGCCGGTTAGTTAACGAGAAATCGAGGTTATGGAAAGGGTTGTGAGGCGGTTTTGTCGTCGAGCCGAAATCGAGATCAGTGCTCTTCGTGCTCGATCGCCATGTCGATGTAGACGCAGGCGAGGGTGCAGAACACGAGGGCCTGGATGAGGACCACGAGCACGCCGAGCAGGAGGAACGGGACGGGGACGAACAGGGGGACGAGGGCGAAGAAGGACATGACGACCTTGTGGTCGGCCATCATGTTGCCCATCAGGCGAACGCTCAGCGAGAGCGGGCGCGCGATGTGGCTGATGAGCTCGATGGGGAGCATGAGCGGCGCGAGCGCCGGCGTCGGTCCGAGGAAGTGCTTGAAGTACGCGAGGCCGTGCTCCTTGACGCCGTAGTAGTGCGTCGCGAAGAACACGAACAGCGCGATACCGATGTTGGTCTTGAGCGTGTCGGTCGGGGCCGAGAAGCCCGGCAGGAGCGCGAACGCGTTGTTCAGGATGATGAACAGGAACAGCGCGCCGATCATCGGGTAGAAGCGCGCGGCGTTCTTGGGGCCCATCGTGCCCTCGACGAAGCCGTAGAGGCTCTCGGCGATGATCTCGAACATGTTGCGCAAGGAGAAGTTGCGCGGAGGAACGAGGCCCTGCTTCGGGTCATTCCTGATGCCACCGCGGAACGCTGACGAGCCCCAGAACACGAACAGGACGACGAGCAGCGTCATCAGGCAGTGCGTGAGCGTGAACCCCGACGGGAACATCTCCGTCAGGACGTGTTTGCGGGCGAGCTTGCCGTCGGCCCACGAGTAGAAGTCGTTCCACCACTTGAAGCGATGGAGGAAGTCGAACCAGGTTCCGTGTTCACCCATGGTTGTGCTCGCTATCCGGGCTGTCCGGTGCCCCACGCACCGCGCTGCCGATCGCCTCGATCATGATCGAGACGATGAAGATCGAAAATCCGGCGGTGAACGCGATCACGTTCAGCGGCAGGAACAACATGCAGACGGTGACCGCGCCCATGAGGCCGATCATCTTGGGCATCATCAGGAGCTGGGCGTTGCCCTGCTTGCCGGCGGCGGCGTCGGCCGTCCACTTGGCGATGAGCTTGCGGAGGAAGAAGAAGTTTATGCTGGTGAGCGCCGAGCCGACGAGCACGCCGAGGACGATGTCCTTGGACTGGCGCGTGATGACCGCGAGGATCACGAGCACCATCGCGAGCACGTAGTTCGTGCGCTCGATGCGAAGGATGCTCCCGCTACCCACGGCGATCCTCGCGCTTCACCGCGCGGACCACGCCGCGGAACCCGGCGACGAGGCCGAGCAGAAGGAAGACGAGCATGAGCCACGGCGTCGTGCCGAAGCGCTGGTCGAGGTAGTAACCGCCGAGCAGACCCAGGATGACGCTGATGCCGAGCTCGAGACCGACCGAGCTGGACGACAGATTCGCCGCCGTGTAGCGCTCGCGACGCGCACCCCGGATGCTGAAATCAGCCGGCTCGGTGGTGGTCGCAGCGCCCGGTTTCATGACGCTTCGATGCAGCGCGGGGGCCGCAGAATCCTGCGACATTTCGCCACGCTCTGAGGACACGCTTTGCATCAGCGGCGCCCAAGTAGCACGGCCAAAAAGCGGGGTCAATCGACGAGGGACGCTCTGGCCGAGGTGACGATCTGATCGATGTCCTCGTCGGTGTGAGCCAGGCTGACGAACATCGCTTCGAACTGGCTAGGGGGCAGGAACACCCCGCGATCACGCATCTTTCGGAAGAACGAGCCGAACCGATTGGTGTCGGCGCCCTTGGCTGTCGCGTAGTCCGTGACGGGCTGGTCCGTGAAGAACAGGGTCAGCATGGAGCCGACGCGGTTCACGATGGCCGGCACGCGGGCGCTCACACAGGCCGCGATGAGGCCGGTCTCCAGGCGCCCGCCCAGCTGATCCAGGCGCTCGTACGTGCCGGGGCGGGACAGGATCTCCATCGCCTTGGACCCGGCGCTCATCGCGAGCGGGTTGCCGCTGAGCGTGCCCGCCTGATAGACGGAGCCGAGCGGAGCGAGCTTCTGCATGATGTCCCGGCGACCGCCGAACGCTGCCGCGGGCAGGCCGCCACCGATGATCTTGCCGATGGTCGTGAGGTCCGGGGGCACGCCGTAGAGCGCCTGAGCGCCGCCGAACGCGACGCGAAAGCCGGTCATCACTTCGTCAAAGATGAGGATCGTGCCCGTGCGATCGCACGCGCTGCGCAGACCCGCGAGATAGCCCGGGGCCGGCTTCACCAGACCCATGTTGCCGGCGACCGGCTCGATGATGATCGCCGCGACGTCGCCCGCGGAGAGCGCGGCCTCGATCGCGCCGAGGTCGTTGTAGGGAACGACGATCGTGTCCTTCGCCGCGCCTTCGGGAACGCCGGCCGAACCGGGGATCCCGAGCGTCGCGGCACCGGAGCCCGCTGCAACGAGCAGGCAGTCCGCGTGGCCGTGATAGCCGCCATCCGCTTTGACGATCTTGCTGCGGCCGGTGAAACCGCGCGCGAGGCGCAGCGCCGACATCGTCGCTTCGGTGCCCGATGACACCGCGCGGATCATCTCCATCGATGGCACGGCGGCCTGAAGCGCTTCGGCGAACGTGACCTCGACTTCCGTCGGCGCACCGAACGTCGTGCCGTACTGCATCGCGTCCTTGATCGCGTCGAGGATCGCGGGATGCGAGTGGCCGAGGATCAGCGGGCCCCAGCTGCCGATGAGATCGATGTACTTGTTGCCGTCGGCGTCCCAGACGTACGCACCATCGCCCTGCGCGATAAACGCGGGATCCGTACCGACCGAGCGGCACGCGCGAACCGGCGAGTTCACGCCGCCCGGGATGATCTGCTTCGCTCGCTCGAAGATGGCTTGGCTGCGCTCGATGCCCATGTGCGATGGACGGTACCGCTAATTGACGTGGCACGGATGGCGGTGGCGTTTCATCATCGCTCGATGCGCGCAGTTCTTTTGCTCGTCGTCGTTGCTGCGACTGCATCGGTCGCCGCGGCCCGCCCCCACGACGAACCGGCCGTTCCCGTCGCGATCGAGATCGTGATTCAGGGTCACGAGATAGCGATGGGCAACGACGCCATCGAGGAAGAGGACTCGCCCTCGCGCTATCCCGGCATGCTGTACGGGCTGAAGAAGACCATCGACGAGATGCCGCTCGCGACGTGGCTCCCCGCGTTCTCCAAGGTCGGCGTCATCACGTACGCGGACCGGTCCGCGATTCGCTGGCCGATGTCCAACGTGGCGATGTTCTCCGGCGACCTGCTCGGAGCGCAGAAGGACTACTACACGCTGATCGGCACGAATCTGGAGAGCGGCGTCGAGCTCGGACTCGCCGAGCTGTCTGCGGTCCACGCCGACCGCAAGTTCCTCGTCGTGATCGGCGATGGCAACGACACGAACCCCGATGCGGCGAAGCAGACGTTCCCTGCGCTGCGCGACCACGCGGAGAAGGCGGGGATCGAGCCGATCGCGATCGTGTACCGGAACGCGCTCTCGGATCCGAACAATCAGATCGGCTACATCGACCACGCTGCAACGACGGTCTCGACGGCCGAGAGCATCGTACCGGCGATGCGCGAGCGCCTGAGGGCGGCGCTGCAGAAGCCACTCATCTCGCAGCTGCCGACCATCGTGGAGACGCCCTCGAAGGCGAGCTGGTACCTGCGGTGGCGCTGGCAACTCGCGATCGGCAGCGTGCTCGCGCTGTTCGCGATGGGCGGCGTGTGGTTCGTGCGCCGCGAACGGATGTAGCCGAGCCTACTTCTCGTCGCCTTCTTCGGCGTCGTCCGCGTCGTCGACATCGTCCTCGTCGTCGCCGTCCTCGCCCTCGTCATCCATCCCCTCGTTGGGCACGGTGTCGGTGTCGTCGATAGCCTCGACGGGCGCGGCCTCGATCCCCTCCTCGTCGGCGGGGTTCTCGATGCGCTCCATGGCGGCCACGTGCTCGCCATCGTCGACGCGCATGACACGCACGCCCTGCGTCGCGCGACCCACGACGGGGATGTCGCGCACGCGGAGACGGATGAGCTTGCCGCGATCGGAGATGAGGATCAGGTGGTCCTCTTCGCTCACGATGCGGACGCCGGCGACGAGACCGTTGCGCGTCGTCGTCTTGATCGCGATCACGCCCTTACCGCCGCGACCCTTGGTCGGGTAGTCACCGATCTCGGTGCGCTTGCCGTACCCACGCTCGCAGACGGTGATCAGCGTCGACTTGGTGTCGCGCGCGAACGTCACCATGCCGACGAGCTTGTCGCCTTCGCGCAGCGAGATGCCGCGCACGCCGGCCGCAGAGCGACCCATCTGGCGGACCTTGTCCTCGGTGAAGCGGACCGCGAAGCCTTTCGCGCTCGTCAGCAGCACGTCGTCCGTCTTGGACGTGAGCGCTACACCGACGAGGCGGTCGCCTTCATCGATCGTGATGGCGCGGATACCGGCGCGGTTCACGTTCTCGAACGCGGACAGCTCGGTCTTCTTCACCGTGCCGAACTCGGTCGCGAAGAACACGTTCGTCTCTTCGCTGAACTCCTTGAACGGGAGCATCGCGACGACCTTCTCGCCCTCTTGGAGCTCGAGCACGTTCACGATCGGCCGGCCCTTCGCCGTGCGCGCACCCTCAGGAATTTCGTAGACCTTCTTGTAGTAGACGCGGCCCTTGTCGGTGAACAGGAGCGTGTGGTCGTGCGTCGATCCGGCAAACATGTCGACGATGAAGTCACCTTCCGTCGACGCCGCTCCGGTGATGCCGCGACCGCCGCGACCCTGCGCCTCGTACTCGGAGACGCGCGTGCGCTTGATGTAGCCGAGGTGGGTGCGCGTGACGACCATGTCCTCCTGGTCGATCAGCTCCTCTGTCAGGATCTCGCCCTGCGCTTCGACGATCTGCGTGCGGCGCTCGTCGGCGAAGTCAGCGCGGATCTGCTTGAGCTCGTCCACGATCGCCGCCATCAACTTCTTGTCGTCGGCGAGCAGACCCTCGAGGTAGTCCGTGAGATCCCAGAGCTCCTTGTACTCGGCTTCGAGCTTCTCGCGCTCGAGGCCCGTGAGGCGACCGAGGCGCATGTCGAGGATCGCTTGCGCCTGGCGATCGCTGAGCAGGACGAACCCGCGCGTCTTGGCTGTCTCCACCTCGCTGGCGGGGCGACCGGCGCGCTCGAGAAAGCCGTCGAGGCCCATGAGCTTCTCGGCCATCAAGCGCGTCTTCGCGATGTCGGTGTCCTTCGACGACCGGATGATCTCGATCACGCGATCGATGTTCATCGTCGCGAGGCCCAAGCCCTCGACGATCTCGCGGCGGGCGCGCGCTTCGCGCAGATCGAACAGCGTGCGGCGCGTGACCACCTCGCGGCGGTGATCGACGAACACGCGCAGCGCCGTCTTGAGCGTCAGAAGAACCGGGCGACCGTCGACGATCGCGAGCATGTTCACGCTGAACGAGCTCTGGAGCGCCGTGAACTTGAAGAGGTTCGCGAGGACGACCTGGTCGTTCGCATCCTTCTTGAGCTCGAACACGACGCGGATACCGGTGCGGTCCGATTCGTCGCGGATATCGCTGATGCCCTCGAGCTTCTTGTCGCGAACCATGTCCGCGGTCGATTCGATCCACCGCGCCTTGTTCACCATGTAGGGCAGCTCGGTGACGATGATCGCCTGGCGGTCCTTGCGAATCTCCTCGACGTTCGCGACACCGCGGACCTGGATCGCGCCGCGACCCGTCTTGAGCGCGCTCATGATGCCGACGCGTCCCTGGATCACGCCGCCGGTGGGGAAGTCGGGGCCAGGGACGATCGCGATCAGCTCGTCATCGGAGATCGTCGGCTTGGCGATCATCGCGAGCGCGGCATCGATGATCTCGCCGAGGTTGTGCGGCGGGATGTTCGTCGCCATACCGACTGCGATGCCGGTGGCGCCGTTGATCAAGAGGTTCGGAACCTTGGTCGGGAGGACCGTCGGCTCGAACTCCTTGTCGTCGTAGTTGGGCTGGAAATCGACGGTCTCTTTGGCGATGTCCGCGAGGAGCTCGCTGGACAGGTTGCTCATGCGGCACTCGGTGTAGCGATAGGCGGCCGGAGGATCGCCATCGACGGAGCCGAAGTTGCCCTGACCGTCGACGAGCATGTAGCGCATCGCGAAGTCCTGGGCCATGCGCACGAGGGCGTCGTAGACCGACGCGTCTCCGTGCGGGTGGTACTTACCGATGACGTCGCCGACGACGCGCGCGCACTTCACGTACGGGCGGTTCCACGTGTTGTTCAGCTCGCGCTGGGCGAACAGGATGCGCCGGTGCACCGGCTTCAGGCCGTCTCTCGCGTCGGGCAGAGCGCGCGCCACGATCACGCTCATCGCGTAATCCATGAACGAGCTCTTCATCTCGTGCTCGATCGAGATGGGCGTGATGTTCGATGCTGGTGCGTCCGTCATGAAGCCTGGCGAATGTAGCGCCGCACCGTCGAGAAGGCAGCGAAACGGGCCGAAAACGAAGCGACCCGCCACCTTGCGATGACGGGTCGTTTTCCGACGAGGTGCGCTTGAAAAGCGCGTCGGATTTTCGAGCTACTTCAGCGGCGAAACGAGCTGGAACTCGACGCGGCGGTTCTTGCTGCGCGCGGTCGTCAGCTTCGCGCCCTTGAGACCCTCGATGGGCACCACGGGGTTCGCATCGCCGTAGCCCTTGGCGCTCAGGCGGTCCTCGGTGATGCCCTTCGCGACGAAGTATGCACGGACGCTCTCGGCGCGCGCCTGGCTCAGCTCGAGGTTGTCAGCGTACTTGCCGTTCTTCTTCGCCTTGAGCGGGACGTCATCCGTGTGGCCCTGGATCTCCAGCTTGAGCTCCGGGAACTCCTTGAGGACAGCAACTGCCTTGTCGAGCGTCTTGTTGGACGTCGCGAGGAGCTTGGCGTCTGCCGTGCGGAAGTTGATGCCCTGCACGACGCCCGTGAACTTCTTCACCTTGTCCGGGATCTCGTCCGGGCAGCCGTCGTCATCCTGATAGCCGTTCTTGGTCTCCGGCTTGTCGATGCACTTGTCCTGCGCGTCGAGAACGCCGTCGCCGTCGTTGTCGAGGTCCGGGCAGCCGTCGTCGTCCTGGAAGTTATCCTTGTCCTCGGGCTCGGCCGGGCACTTGTCCAGGTTGTCGTGGATGCCGTCGCCGTCGTTGTCCGGATCCGGGCAGCCGTCATCGTCCTGGAAGCCGTCCTTGTCCTCGGCGTCCGTCGGGCACTTGTCGTTCGCATCGAGGATGCCGTCGCCATCGTTATCCGGGTCGGAGCAACCATCGGTGTCCTGATAGCCGTCCTTGTCCTCGGGATCGTTGGGGCACTGGTCAGCAGCGCCCTTGATACCGTCGTGATCCGGATCGTCGTCGGCGGGCGGCGGCGCCTCTTTGACGATGACGCGATCGCCACCACCGAACGAGACGTACGCAGACGCCATCGCTTCGAAGTCGGTGGTGACCTTCTTGACGCTCTCCCTGGGCGGGTTGTCGTTCTCGCTCGAGGGAACGAGGAGGAGGCGACCGTCAACGCGGAGGCCCCAGCGCTGGTTGACGCGGTACTTGAAACCGACGCCGACGTAGAACGCGCCATCGGTATCCTGACCGATGTTCTCCTTGGGCTTGTCCGTGCGGCCACCGTTGTTGGTCTGGACGACCGTGAAGCCGCCGCCGCCGACGAGGACGAACGGGATGAAGTGGTTCTCCGGGTTGCGCGCGCGGAACTGCGCGATCAGGTGAGCGCGGAACGTCAGATCGGTCACCGAGTAGTCGTAGGTGCGAGCGACCGTCGGGATGACGCCGAGCTCGCCTTCGACACCGATCACATCGGCGAAGTAGACGCCGACGCGGACGCCGGCGAGCAGCGAGTTGCGCTCGCTCGGCGCGGCCGGGAAGTCTTTGACGCCGAGCTCGTTGTTGTCGTTGAAGATGTGGACGCCCACCGTGCCGCCAATTTCCACGCCGGCGTGGGCTGTTGCGGTCGTGGTAACGAGCGCGCTGCCGAACAACACAGCTACTAGAGTTGGAGACAAGCGATTCATTACGAGATTCGTAACGCGGTGTTGCTAGCTAGATCCAGCGATCGAGCGTCGGGATCTGCTTACGTAAGGCGTTTTTTGGGGTAGCGATTGGCGCGTGACGAACCGACTCGCGAACGAGAGCTCGCCTTACCTCCGGCAGCACGCAGACAACCCGGTGGAGTGGTGGCCGTGGAGTGCGGAAGCGTTCGCCGAAGCGGTTCGAACGAACAAGCCGGTGTTCGTCTCCATCGGATACGCGGCGTGTCACTGGTGTCACGTGATGGCGCACGAGTCGTTCGAGGACGACGCGATCGCGCGCGTGATGAACGAGCGCTACATCAACATCAAGGTCGATCGCGAAGAGCGTCCAGATGTCGACGCGATCTTCATGACCGCGATCAACGTGATGGGCGAGGGCGGTGGCTGGCCCCTGTCAGCGTTTTGCCTTCCTGACGGACGTCCTTTTTTCCTCGGCACCTACTTTCCTCCCGCACCGCGGTTTGGAAAGCCGTCGTTCCCGCAGCTGCTCGAAGCAATGGCCGATGCCTTTTCGTCGCGGCGCTCGGAAGCAGAGGACAACGCGCTCGCCCTCGCAGATGGATTGCAGCGAGTGGATGCGCACTACCGGCGCGGCGCGCGCGACGCACAGACAGCGGGACTGCAAGCATCGTTGCTCGTGACAGCGGGACGCCAGCTGGCCGAACGAGGGGATCCCAAGTATGGCGGTCTCGGTGGAAAGCCGAAGTTCCCGTCGAGCTCGACGCACGACCTGCTCGCGCGTGCGGGACGCTTCTCGTTTGGTGAGCCAGCGCGCACCGTCTTTGCGGAGTGGGCGCGCGGAATGGCGCAGGGAGGCATCTACGACCATCTCGGCGGTGGCTTCGCGCGGTACTCCGTCGACGAGCGTTGGCTCGTGCCGCACTTCGAGAAGATGCTGTACGACCAGGCACAGCTGCTCGGCATCTATGCGACGGCCGTTGCCGACGCGCCGCCGGCCTGGCCGGATGCGGGCGCGCGCGGGCGAGAGGTGATCGCGGAGACGGTCGCGTTTCTGGAGCGCGAGCTGACCGATGCCGGCGGCGGCCTGTGGTCCTCGCTCGATGCAGACAGCGACGGCGAAGAAGGAAAGTTCTACGTGTGGACGCCGGACCAGGTGCGCGTGCAGCTCGGCGTCGTCGGCGCACTCGTGTTCTCGCAAGCGTACGGTGTGACGGAGCACGGCAACTTCGAGCACGGGACCACCGTTCTCTCTCGCGTGACGCCGCGCGGATCGAGCGCGGAGGAAGAGCAGCTTGCCGAGCAGCGCGCGACGCTGTTCGACGTGCGTGCGAAGCGCATGCGCCCGGGGACGGACGACAAGGTGCTCTCCGGGTGGAACGGGCTCGCGATCCAAGGCTTGGTCGCAGCCGCGAATGCGACGCAGACCACGGAGCCGCTCGCGCTCGCGCTGCGCGTCGCGACGTTCCTGCGCGACAAGATGATCAGCGATGGGGCGTTGGCGCGCGTGTTCCACGGCGGCATCACCAAGACGCTCGACGGCACGCTCGACGACTACGCGTTCTGCGCGCTCGGCTTCTTGCAGCTCGCGGAGGCGACGGGCGATCGCGCGTGGTGGGATCTCGGTGCGCAGCTCGTCGCGAGTGCGCGGACCAAGTTCGTCGCGGAGGAGGATGGCGTGGTCGTCATGTATCTCTCCACTTCTGGCGACAAGCTGCTCGTGCATCGTCCCGAGTCGCATCAGGACGGGGCGATTCCGTCGGGCTCGGCGCATCTCGTGATGGCGCTCCTCCGGCTGGGCATGGTCGCGGGCGATGCCGACGCGCTCGCGCTCGCAGAGAAGTATCTGACGCAGCGTCTCGCCAGCGCGGTCGCACCGAACGCGTTCGCGAACAGCGCGCTGTTTGCGGCGCTCGATTACTACCTCAACGCGCAGACAATCGTGATCACCACCGGCACGGGCCGTGATCCGTTATTCGCCGCGGCGCGGACTGCCTATTCACCCTGCGCGTCCATCGCCGGGCCGTGGGCGAGTGCATCGATCCTCGACGGGAAAACGCCGGCCGCCGACGGCGCGGCACGTGCGTTCGTGTGCACCGGGCCGACGTGTGCTCCGCCGGTCACGGACGCCGCTGCGCTCACGAAGCTCGTCGCCAGATAGCGAAGGCTCGCTAAACGCTGCGCTTCATGCCGTAGATGAGCAGTCCGACGAAGACGACGATCGGCAACACGTACGGAATCACGACGACTCCGCCGAGCGCGACGCGGTGCCAGCCAACGATCAGCTCGAACCAGACGACCGCGCCGCTGATGAGGAACGCACCGATCGCTTCGGGCCAGTCGGTCTCCATCTTGAGGCCGAGCCAGAAGATGACCGCGCCGATGAGGAAGGTGATCGTCGCGAGCGCCCACGCCGGGAGCCCGATGAAGCTGTGCATGCCAGCCGACGCGCGGCCGGGGTCCAGCCACACGACGTTGATCAGGAGAGCGACGCCGATCAGGACCACCATCAAGATCAGGTAGGTCCACACCCGCGACTTGCTCTTCCCCATGAACTCGCGTTCGACCACGTCCTCGTCAGCCATGACAGGACTCTAACGCGACATCGGGGTCGTCGTGCTATGAGACGCCCCGCATGGCATTTGACACCGGTCCGCGAATCGATCTCACGTCGGGGGAGCGTCCCTCCGCGGTCGTCGTGGCCGTCCAGCTACCGGGCGTAGACGACGGCGAGCTCGCCTCCTCGCTCGAAGAGCTGGAGCGCCTGGCGACCACGCTCGGCCTCGCTCCGGTCGGCCGCGTCATCCAGAAGCGCGCCAAGCTCGCCTCGGGCATCGTCCTCGGCGAAGGCAAGCTCATGGAGCTCGCCGAATGGACCGGCGGTACCGGCGTCATCGAAGCCTTCGTCAAGCCGGGCGGCCGCAAGGCGCAGGACCGCGCGAACGTCGAGCTCGACGAGACGGACCTCGACACCGACGAAGCGGACGACTTCGTGGATCCGAACGACGTCGAGAGAGGCGGCGCTTCGGGCCGCGCCTCGGTCGTGCTCGTCGATCACGACCTGTCGCCGACGCAGCAGCGCAACCTCGAGAAGGCGACCGGCGTCGACGTGCTCGATCGCACGAGCGTCATCCTCGAGATCTTCCATCGTCACGCGCGCACGCGCGAAGCCCGCCTGCAGGTCGAAATCGCGCGCCTCAAGTACCTCGCACCCCGCCTGCGCGAGTCGGGCGGCGGCGGTGACCGCGTCCGCGGCGGCATCGGCGGCAAGGGTGCCGGCGAGACCTCGATGGAGCTCGACCGCCGTCGCATCCGCGACCGCATCGCCGAGCTGCGCCACGAGCTCGCGCAGATCGAAGGCGGCGCGCAAAACCGTCGTGGCCGCCGCGGCGAGCTCCCGACCGTCGCGCTCGTCGGCTACACGAACGCCGGCAAGTCCTCCCTCATGCGCGCGCTGACCAGCAGCGAAGTCCTCGTCGCCGACAAGCTGTTCGCGACGCTCGACACGACCGTCCGCCGGCTCCAGCCGCCGACCGAGCCGCCGATCCTCGTGACGGACACGGTCGGCTTCATCAAGAAGCTGCCCCACGACCTCGTCGCCTCGTTCCGCTCCACGCTCGATGAAGCGAACGAAGCCGAGCTCCTGCTCCACGTGCTCGACGCGAGCGATGCGGCGATGCCCGATCAGCTCGCCGTCACGCGCGAAGTGCTCGGTGACGTGCTCGACAAGACCGGCGACGACGAAGTCCCCGCGTGGCTGCTGCTCAACAAGATCGATCGCGTCTCTGCCGAGGATCGCGCCATTCTCGCGCAGCGCTACCCGCGCGCTCTCCAGCTCTCGGCCCGCGACTCCAACGACATCGGGATGCTGCGCGACAAGCTCATCGAGCACTTCATCGGCGCGATGGAGGAAGCGGAGCTCGACGTGCCGTGGGCGCTCGCAAAGCTGTCGCACACGATCCACGAGAGGACGACGGTCCTCGCCGAAGAGCACCGCGACGAAGGAACGCACTTCAAGGTGCGCGCGCCGTCGTCGGTGATCGAGACCATCCGCGCTCAGCTCGCCGAGTAGCCGCGACGCTGCGACGTCAGAGGGATTGGCCGCAACGACGCGACGGCGCAACGTCAGAGGTTGTTGGCCGCAACGACGCGACGGCGCAACGAAGAACTTTTTGCCTCGCCGGGCGAGCTACGCGATCGGAGAAGAGAGCCACAAAGCCGCCACGACCGCTAAGGGGACGTAGCCTCGCCGGGCGAGATGCGCGTCGCAGAGAACCGCGAAGACGCGGAGACGCAAAAAATGGTTGGGTT
>DASYDE010000096.1:0-127000 GCA_036499725.1 Kofleriaceae bacterium | reverse complement strand
GGAGCGCCGCAAGGGCATCACGATCAACCTCGCTCACGTCGAGTACGAGAGCGCGACGCGTCGTTACGCCCACGTCGACTGCCCCGGCCACGCCGACTACATCAAGAACATGATCACGGGCGCGTCGCAGATGGACGGCGCCATCCTCCTCGTCGATGCGACGCAAGGCGGTCAGTCCCAGACGCGCGAGCACGTGTTGCTCGCTCGGCAGGTGGGCGTACCGCACCTCGTCGTGTTCATGAACAAGATGGACGTCGCGGATCCGGAGCTTGTCGACTTGGTCATGCTCGAGGTGACGGAGCTGCTCGCGCAGCACGGTTATGTCGACGTGCCGATCGTGCGCGGCTCTGCGCTCGGTGCGCTCGCGGCGGTTACCGCCGGAACGCTCACCGATCCGTGGGTCGCGACGATCGACGAGCTGGTCGCAACGATGGACCGCACGATCCCCGCGCCTGCGCGTGACGTGACGGCGCCGTTCATGATGCCTGTCGAGACGGTTCACACCATCGACGGCATCGGTACGGTCGTCACGGGGCGCGTCTCGCGCGGCACGATCAACGTCGGTGCGACGCTCGACATCGTCGGGCGCCGCGACGGCGAGGTGCGTGCGGTCGTCGTGACGGGCATCGAGTCGTTCCACCGCGAGCAGACGCAAGCGAAGGCCGGCGAGAATGTCGGTCTGCGCCTGCGCTCCACGGCGCGGGACGACATCGCGCGCGGTCACGTCCTCGCGGCACCGGGTAGCGTGGCGCCTCACCGTCGCTGTCGTGCAGAGCTCTATCTGTTGACGGCGAAGGAGGGTGGTCGCGCGAAGCCGATCCGCGCGGGCTACCGTCCGCAGCTGTTCGTCGGATCGATCGACGTCACGGCCAGGGTCGAGACGGCGGACGAGCTCGCGCCGGGTGCGCACGCTGAGGTCGAGCTCGCACTCGATCGTGCCGTCGCACTCGAGCCGGGCGTTCGCTTCGCAATGCGTGAAGGCGGCAAGACGATCGGCGCCGGTGTGGTCACCACCGTGATGTGACCCGAAAGGCTCCAGGCAACTGGGGCCTTTTGTTTGTCAGCGAACGAGCGCGATCAGCTCGGCCATCGCCGCGTCAGCGTCGGTCCATGCCTGGAGCATCGTGCCCGCAACCTGCGGGGGATTCACGGCGAGCGCGAGGAGAGCAGGAGCGAGCGCGACGACCTGCCCGCGCGACGATGCGTTGCCGAGCGAGCGGTCGAAGATCACGAGCGCCTCGTCGATGCGACCCGCGCGCGCGAGGCCGACGATCAAGCTCTCGAGGCTATCCGTGGAAAGCATGACGGCATTGTCGTCGGCGACGGTCAACGCGTCGTCGAGCTCGCCACATGCGACGAGTACATCGATCACTCCTGACTCTACTCTGCGGTGCAAGCGCGTCAGGTCCGGCGCGACCTCGGTGAGGAGTGCGCGCGCGGTAGCAATGTCGCCACGCTGGCCATGCGCGGTCGCCGCGGCGAGGATCTGTCGCGCGGACCGACTGATCCGATAGCGACTGGCGGACTCCGTCTTCCACTTGGCCCGTTGCTGCTCGAGCTTCTTGCGGCCGTCGTCGGTGAACCAGCTCTCGTCGATCGGGCGCACCGGCGTGGCTCCGCGCGAGACGCCCTCCACCCACGTGCGCACCTCACGCTCCCCTTTAGCGAAGGCGTCTTTCGTCGCGACGAGCGTGCTCTCGATCCCGCGACGCACGCGCTCGACGTCACCCGCATCGAACAGCGCGCGCGTGAGGCGTGCTTTGACGGCGTCGAGCTCACCCGACGTCAGCAAGCCCTCTGCGAAGTCCTCGTCGCCTTTCACGACCGTCGCTTCGGCTTCCGCAACCGTGAGCGGTGGAAGCGGAGCTGGGCGCTGCTCTTCGCCTGTCTCGTACTTCGCGATGGTGATCAGCTGCTGCGCATACGAGTACTGCACGCTCGTGTCCTCGGCGAGGGCGAGAACGGCATCGCGATGCGTCGCCACTTCTGCGCCTCGACGGGCGGCGAGGATCCACAGCGCTGCATGCGCGGCCGCTCGATGGCTTTCGTCATTCGCCCTCACGCGACCGATGATCCCCTCCACGCGTTCGACAAGCATTCCCTTGTTCTCGTCGGGGATGTCGGTGTCTCGTACGAGGAGCCATGCCGTCACGGCCGCACCCGCTGCATCCTCGCGCTCCTGTTGCGCTCGCACGCGCAACGCGTCGCGCACGGCGGACCGCGAGACATCCGCCGCCTCGATGAACACGGCGAGGTCGCCAAAGATGCCGTACGGCGTCGCATCGATCGCTTCGCGCCATAGCGCGTCCGCACGCTCGTTCTCTCCGGCCTCCGCCATCGCTCGCGCGACAGCTGCCAATGCATGCGCACGGTGCGCGCCCGGAAGAATCGCACGGGCGAACGTCTCCGCCGCGTCGCGCTTACCGCACTTGGCGAGCGTGTCGAGAGCGACTTCGCGGCTCATCTCGTGCCGCGTCACATCGCGTAGGCGTGTGCTCCACGCTGCGCACGCCAGCTCGACGGAACGCTCCGGCGATCGCCGCTGCGGTGGATGGCGGCGCTTCCACGCGAGCGGCACTTGGATCGTCTTGGACGCATCTCCGTTCCAATCGGTCGACAGTCCGTGCGCGAGCAGCACGGCTCGCACGCGCTCACCGATCTCGCGCCCATCTTCTGCATCATCGTCGAGCGTCGCGTAGCGAAGGTGGAGCTCCTCGCCGTCGACAGCACGGTCGGTGTCCTGCCAGTGATAGAAGACGTAGCCGTCGATGCGCTTACCGGCGACGCGAGCCTTGTAGACCTCGTCGCCCATCTCGTAGTGACCGCACGTGTTGCAGCACGCGAAGTTGTGCCGCGCGACGAGCCCGATCTCCTCGAGGTCATGAAACACCTCGTCGAGCCGATCGCAGTCCGTGACCTCGGGCCACGTCTCTTGCGCCGCTTCCAGCTTCGCCGCCTCTGCATCGACGAGCAGCCCGACGGCCTCCTCATCGGCTTCGAAGATCGCGACCGCCGTTTCGGCGATGTCCTCCGGAGCCATGAAGCCAGCGGCTACCTGGCGCCGAACGTGGTTGGAGACCGATTCGTCGACGGGTGCGTAGCTCACGGTGGTTGTTCTCCGGACGGTTTGGAAGGACGCCCAGTCGCACGCCTAGGGAGCGATGCCGGGCGGCTGAACGGGCGGTGGCACATCGAGCGGGTAGTGATTCGCCGAACCAGGTCGGAACGTCGGCGCATCGTGCTGGATCGCGAGGATCGACATCACGAGGAGCGCGGTGCACGAACCGAGCGTGATCGCACCGGCCGTCGTCATGCCTTGCTCGTGCTTGCTGAGGCCGACGGAGAGCAGTACGCCACCAACAGAGAGGCCCGCTGCGCCGATGGGGACACCGATGATCCCGAGCGTGCGCATCGCACCGGTGTGGTCCTCGTAGAGGCTCAGCTGACGGCGATACACCGACGGAGACTCGGCAACGTGGATGAGCTCCGTCTCCATCGTTTCGGGCTGACCGATCACCGGAAATCCGACGAGCACGTTGCCGATCGGCAGCTGCGCCACGCACGGCGTCTGCTCGCACAACACGGTGTCGCTCTGGCTGAACCGATAGCGCGGCGGATGCACGATCGGCGGCGGCGCGGGCGTCGCGGGCGGTGGCATGTTGCCGAGCGTCGAGCTCGACGCGACGAACGGCGGCTGCTCCGGTGGTGGAGGGATAGGAGCTGGCTCCGTCGAGGCTCCGAACTGTGTCGCGGTCAGCATCACGCGGCGCACGGTTACGTGGCTGTCGACGACATCGATCACGACGCGTCCGATGCCCAGTGGCGGCGGTGGCATCGATTCGAGCTGCGGCGTCGCAACCGGTGGTGTCGGCGCGGCTGGTAACTGGCGTACACAAGCTGTCGTCCCGCACACGAGCAGCAGCGCGGCCCGGATCCCGGGTAACGTGGATGCGCGGCCCATGCGCTCATCCTCGCTCATCTCGATGCTCGTCGTCGCGGCCGGCTGCACGGTTCGCGTGCCAGGCAACGTCGGCATCCCGGTCCAGGTGAGCACCCGCGTCGAAGTGAACGCGCAGGTAAACGCGTCGACGACGCTCGTTCCGCTGCAAGGTGCCCGCGTCAACGAGTTCTTTGGTGTTCCGCTCGACGGTGCGCAGGACGTCGTGTTCGTCCTCGATGTTTCGGGGTCGATGCAGGAAGCCGCGACCGGTCGCGCCGCGATGCTCGCGCAGCCTGATCCAGGCACACCGATCACGCCGCCCGGCTCGTACGGCGCGCCTCCCGGCACGTATGGTCCCGCCGGCGGTCCTCCTCCCACGGGTGCACCGCCCCCACCTCCGGCGTACGTCGACCCGTCGGTACCGCGGGGGTATGACCCGAACGCTCCGCAGCAAGGCTACGACCCGAACGCTCCACGGCAGAGCGCTCCGCAGCAAGTCACTGGACCGAGCACCAAGATCCAGGTCGCACAGACGGAGCTCGTCGACGCGTTGAAGCGAATCCCGTCGGGGACGCGCATGGACATCGTGTTCTTCAACGACACCATCGAGGCGTTCGCGCCGAACCTCGTGCCGCTCGACGACGTGACGCGCGATGGCCTCATCAACTACGTGAAGGTCACCGTGCCCGTCGGTAGCACCGCGCTCTCGGACGCGCTGCGCGTTGCGTTCCTCATGAACCCGCAGCGCATCGTGCTGCTCTCGGATGGCCTCGGCAACGTCGGTGGTGGCAGCGATTCCATCCTGCGCGACGCGCGCGAGGCAATTCACGGCGGCGTGCGCATCGATACGATCGGGCTTGGCTTCGGTCAGGACGCGTCACTGCTCGGCGCGCTCGCGCACGACAGCGGCGGCCTCTATCAGCAGCTCTAGCTTCTTGCGGCGACGTTGATGTCGGCGTTCGTCAGAATCTTCTTGTCGAACCCGCGCTTCGCGATGTTCAGCATCGCGTGCCCGACGCGCTCGGTGGTGGTCACGGACTTCGGCGCGATCAACTTCATCGCGAGTACGACCGGATACAGCACGACGTAGAACGCGTTGTAGAGCTTGGTGCGCGAGCGAATGCCGTGGAGCGGCTGGATCACCGACGGGCGGAACGAGTAGACGGCCTTGAACGGCAGCGGCGCGAGGTCGACCTCCGTCTGCTTCTTCACTCGCGCCCACATCGCCTTGCCCTCGGCACCGGCGCCGGAGATGAACACGAACGTCATCGTCGGCTTCGCCATGACTTTTGCGGCGGCGATCGTGTAGTCGTGCGTGATCCGCGTGTAGTCGGCCTCCGTCATCCCGTTCGACGAGATACCGAGGCACCAGAAGCACGCGTCTGCTTCGAGCGGCACACCCGTGAAGTCGAGGAAGTTCTCGTGGACGATCTCGCGGAGCTTCGGGTCCTGCTGCCCGGTCGACTTGCGCACGACGATCGCGACCTCCGTCACCTCCGGATCGAGCAGGCATTCGCGCAGGACGCCCTGGCCGATCATTCCGGTGGCTCCGAAGACGATGACTTTCATCCCGCTCAGGCTAGCCGAACATGTCGCGCAGGACCTTCACGCGGTAGTCGAAGATCGACGCGGTCGCGGATCTCGGTTCCCCCGGGCACATCCCGGAACGAGTGCGTGTGGTGCCACGTCTTGTACGGGCCGCGCTCCTGCACGTCGATGAAGCGCTCCTCGGGCTCGTACGCTTCGATCTTGGTGCGCCACTTCATCGGCACGCCCTGTAGCTTGATGCGGTGGTCGATGCGCGCGCCGGCCTTCATCGCGATCGGAGTCGGCGAGGGGATGTGAAACGACAGCTGCGGCGGCGTCAGCTTCTCGAGATTCTCGGCATTCGCGAAGAACTCGAACACCTCGTGGCGAGGGCGGGGGACAACTTGCGTTCGCTCGAGGACGTGCACATCGCTTGGATGTCGCCCGCCGCGCAGTGTTACGCCGGCTCGGCGAGTAGCTCGATTCCTACGGAGTCGGCGTGTACTTCGGGCACGCGACGACCGGCTGCCGCGGGTACTTGGGCAGCGATGGCTCGCGGCACATCAGGAACGTCGAGCCCTTGCCGCTCTCGATGACGCGTAAGTGGGCGCAGCGATGGCAGATCGAGTCCGCGTAGGGCTTTGGCTGCCGCGACTCCGTCACTGTTTCACTGTATCAGCCGTAATTGGCCGTTCACGCTCGCGACCAGGAAATGCCCACTTAGGGGCTCGCCAGGCCCGGTCCGGCGGTTGCTCATCTACCGGGCATGCGCTCACTCGCCTTTGCCGTTGCTGCACTCGCGGCTCTGCCTGCGTGCTCGATCTTCATGCACTCCATGGAGAAGCCGTCCGCCCAGGTGCGCGACGTCTCCATTTCGTCGGTCGGCCTTGGTGGTGCGTCGGGGCAGCTCTCGCTCGACGTGTCCAACCCCAACTCGTTCGGCGTTCCGCTGTCGGGTGTCGATTGGCAGCTCTCGATCAACGGCGCGCGCGCGGTGACCGGTACGGCGGAGCTCTCGCAAGAGATTCCGGCGAAGGGCGTTGCTCCCGTCACGACGACGCTCTCGATCAGCGCGCGCGATGCGATCGCACTGGGCAGTGTTCTCGGCGGCGGAGCACGCACGTACCGCATCGACGTGCGCCTGCACTTCTCCACGCAGGTCGGCAAGATCGACGTCGACGTCTCCAAGACCGGCGAGCTCGGCAGCGGCGTCGCGTTCCTGCGCTAGGTCAGCGCTGGCGCGAGTGCTTCGGGCAGCGCGAGCCCGAGAGACACGACGACGCGGCGGCTCTCGTTCGCAGTGACGCTGTGTTTGCGATCTGACCAGAACACAGAGAGCCGCTGACCGATGTGGAACAGCATGGCCTCCGCCGACAGCACGGAGTGCCCGGTGCGCAGCGCGAGGTTGACGCGCAAGTGGCGCTTCCCGACGACCGGGTCGGAGTGCTCGGGGATGCCGATGCCCGGCGGGTAGTCGAGGACGTACAGGTCCCAGAATCTGCCTTGCCCGAGCTTCATCTTGCGATAGCCCGAGCCCTGTCGACCGAGCTCCCACTTCAACATGCTTGAAGCTTAGAGCGTCGGCGGGTCGCCAGCGTTGCGCTTGTTCACGATCTCGATCGCCTTTTTGGCGCGGCGCCAGTTCATCAGCTCGTAGCCCGCCGCGACGAACGCGAAGGGCACCGCGAAGACCGCACCGCCTTCGCTGCGACTGCGTCGATACTCCCGACCGCTGCTGAACACGCCCGCCGCAAGTGCCACGGCGAACACGATGCCGAGAGCGATCGCTCCCATCGCGTTGCGGAACGAGGCGCTCGCCTTTGCTTCCATCTGCTGCGTCGAAATCTCGCCGACCTGAGAGTCAGCGCCGGAGTGAATGTCGATCTGATGGCGTAACGAGCACTTCTGGCACCGCCAACCGTTGGGCGACAGGTCCACCTGCGCCGGGGGGAACGTCTGCCGGCAGTCGACGCACATCTGGTCACTCATTCTCACTCTTGGTCAGCCTAACGTAAGAACGCGTCGTCGCATCGCAAGTGGTACGAACGGCCATGACCTGGTCCACACAGCTGACCGCCAAGCTCGCGATTCGCTGGCCGATCATCCAAGGTCCGTTCGGCGGCTTTCATTCCGAAGCGCTCGTCGCAGAGGTCTCCAACTTCGGAGGTCTCGGCTCGATCGGCGCGAACGCGATGCAGCCCGACGAGATCACGCGCTCGATCGCGGATGTGCGCGCGCGGACTCGCATGCCGTTCGCGGTGAACCTGTGGGTCTCGACGGAAGATCCGGGCGCCGCCACCGTCGCGCATGCTGATCGCGCGCTCGCCGCTCTCGCGCCGCGGTTTGCCGAGCTCGGTCTGCCGCCGCCGCGCGTTCCCGTGTACGCACCGATGTCGTTCGCCGCGCAAGCGCGCGCCGTGCTCGACGCGAACGTGCCGGTGTTCAGCTTCATCGTCGGCATTCCACCGCGCGAGATCCTCGACGAGTGTCGCGATCGCAAGATCATCACCATCGGCACCGCGACCACGCCCGATGAAGCTGTCGCGCTCGCCGACGCGGGCATCGATGCGATCGTCGCCTCGGGCACCGAGGCGGGCGGTCATCGCGGATCGTTCCTCGCGCCTGCCGAAGACTCGATGCTCGGCACGTTCACGCTCGTACCGCAGGTCGTCGACGCGGTACCGGGCATCCCCGTGATCGCGGCGGGGGGAATCGCCGACGGGCGCACGGTGAGAGCGGCTCTCGCGCTCGGCGCGGCGGGCGTGCAGATCGGGACACGATTATTCGCGTGCGAAGGCTCCGGCGCACCTGCAGAACATCGCGCGGCGTTGCGTGCGGGTCGCTACACGCCGACGGTGCTCTCGCCTGGGTTCACGGGCCGCTACGCGCGCGGGATCGCGACTCAGCTCGCGCGCGATGTGCAGAACGCTCCGTACTTGCCGTATCCGCTGCAGCGCGCGCTGGTGAAAGAGCTCACGACGGCGGCGGCAACAGCGAAGCGTACGGATCTCACACAGCAATGGGCAGGGCAGAGCGCCGGTGTCGGGCTCGCGAGTGAATCTGCGACGGCGGTACTGCAGTCGATCGTCGACGACGTTCGATAATTTGTCACCCCTACCCGAACGAGGTGGACCGTTGCGTGGGTGCTCCCGAACGCGGGAGTTACTGTGCCGCGCATGACTGTCAAAGCCTTTGGTGCCACCGCCGCCGACAAGCCGCTCGCTCCGCTCGACATCACACGCCGCGCGCCTGGTGATCACGACGTGCAGATCGACATCGCGTTCTGCGGCGTCTGTCACTCCGACCTCCACACCGTCAAGAGCGAGTGGCAGGGCACGAAGTTTCCGTGCGTTCCGGGTCACGAGATCGTCGGCAAGGTCGGCGCGGTCGGCAAGAGCGTCAAAGGCTTCAAGGCCGGCGACGTCGTTGGCGTCGGTTGCCTCGTCGACAGCTGCCACTCGTGCAGCGCGTGCAAAGAGGGCCTCGAGCAGTACTGCGAGAATGGCGCGTCGTTCACATACAACAGTGCCACCAAGGACGCGCCCGGTCACACGCTGGGCGGCTACTCGCAGAGCATCGTCGTCGACGAGAAGTTCGTGCTGCACATCAAGCATCCGGTCGAGAAGCTGAACGCTGTCGCGCCGCTCCTGTGCGCCGGCATCACGCTCTACTCGCCGCTGCGCCACTGGAAGGCGGGCCCCGGCAAGAAGGTTGGCATCGTTGGCATCGGCGGCCTCGGCCACATGGGCATCAAGCTCGCGCACGCGATGGGCGCTCACACCGTCGCGTTCACGACGTCGGAGTCCAAGCGCGCGGACGCCAAAGCTCTCGGCGCGGACGATGTGGTGATCTCCAAGGATGCGAGCGAGATGGCGAAGCACGCCGGCTCGTTCGATCTGATCGTCAACACCGTCTCCAACAGCCACAGCCTCGATCAGTTCACGGCGCTGCTCAAGCGCGAGGGCACGCTCGTCCTTGTCGGCGTTCCGGAGGTGCCGCATCCGTCGCCGAACATCGGCCAGCTGATCTTTGCTCGCCGCGCGATCGCGGGCTCCTTGATCGGTGGCATCGCCGAGACCCAGGAGATGCTCGACTTCTGCGCGAAGCACGACATCGTCTCGGACATCGAGATGATTCCGGCCGAGGGCATCAACAAGGCGTACGAGCGGATGCTGAAGAGCGACGTGAAGTATCGGTTCGTGATCGATACCTCGACGCTGAGCGGTTGATCTCGTCTAGGGCTCGTCAGGTTCTCGCAGCAGCGCTTCTTGGAAGCCGCCGATCTCGGCCGCGCGATCGATGAAGTGGATCTCGAGGATCCAGCGCAGCGGCTCGCCGTTCGCGCCCAGCTCGCGCATCTTGCGAGGGTTGTCGGCGCGGATGTAGAGCTCGTCTCCGTCACCTTCGGTCTTCTCGTGCGGGAACTTTCCGACGAGGTGACCGCAGTGGTAGTGGCCGAACTCCCAGCCGGCCTTCTTCGCGAGCGCGCACACGTGGTTGTAGAGCTGCGCGCACGTGATGTCGGGGTGCTTGCGCCAGTACGCGGAAGCGGCATCCCACGCCTTGGCGACGTCGGCGGCGAGCTTCTTCTTGCGCTTGTTCTTGCCGAGCACGAACGTCGCGCCGAGGTCCGCTTCCCAGTCGGCAAAGACGGGGCCGAAGTCGAAGAACAGGATGTCGTCGTCCTGGAGCGTGAGGTCGGGCGGGTTCTCCCTGTACGGCAGCAGCGTGTTCGCACCCGAGCGAACGATGCGCTTGTGCCAGTACTTCTTGACGCCGAACATCTCCTTGGCGAGCGCCATGATGTCCTTGCTGAGCGCGCTCTCCGTCTTGCCGGGGACGATCAGCTTCTTCTTCTGCACCGCGGCATAGAGCTTTTTCGCTCGCGCTTCCGCGTCGCGCAGAGACTTGCTCGTCTGTTTGGCCGTCACGCGGCCACGTATACTATTATTTTGGTTCGTGATCGCGACCGCCTCGCGGCCCCATTACTGCTCCCGCTGCGGCACGCGCCGTGACGGGCAGGGGCGCTGCGATCGCGATGGGACGACGCTCACCGAGATCACGGACAACTCGTTGCTCGGCGCGCAGATCGGCAACTACGTCGTCGTGCGCCGGCTCGGCGAGGGCGGCATGGGCGCGGTGTATCGCGCAGTGCAGCCGTCGATCGGCGCCCAGGTCGCGATCAAGGTGCTCCACGCCACGGGTGAGTCGCAGCACAGCTTGGTGCAACGCTTTCTGCTCGAAGCGCGCGCGGTCAATCGCGTCCAGCATCCGGGCCTGATCAAGATCATCGATACCGGCGAGCTCCCTGATCGACGTCCGTATCTGGTGATGGAGCTGCTCGACGGCCTCTCGCTCTCCGACGCGATCAGCAAGCTGCCGTGGGAGATCGCGGTGCACATCGCGGCCGATGTGCTCGACGCCCTCGACGCCGTTCACGAGCAGGACATCGTCCACCGCGACCTCAAGCCAGCGAACATCTTCCTCACGCGTGGCGGTCGCGTCGTCGTTCTCGATTTTGGCATCGCCAAGCTCGTCTCGCCGGATGCAGCGCCTGTCACGGGCACGGGAATCATCGGCACGCCCGAGTACATGTCGCCCGAGCAGATTCGCTCGCAGCCGATCGATCGCCGCACCGACATCTACGCGATGGGCATTCTGCTGTACGAGACGATCACGGGGCGCCGCCCGTTCACAGCCGCCGCGACGTTCGACATGCTCGTGCAGCACGTCGAGCGCCCGCCGCCGTCGCCGCGCGAGTGGACGCCGGAGCTGCCGATCTCCGTCGCAGATATCGTGCTGCAAGCGCTCGCGAAGGATCCGAACCACCGCTTTGCGACTGCAGGCGCGATGGCGGCCGCCCTGCGCGCGCAGACACCGGCGCAGGACGCGGCGCTCACGGACTTCATCGCCCTGCACGCGCCTCCGCCTCCGCCGGCACCGCTCGACGGCGAACCCGAGGCTGGCGAGACGACACCGCTTCACGCGAGCGAACGCACTGTGGCTCCGCCGGAGTCCAAGCGGACGGCCAACGAACGACCCAGTGGCGAGCGCAGCCACGACTCCGCGACCATCTCGGAGCGTCCACGCTCGGAGAAGCGTCCCGCACCCGTCGAGGAGCGAGGCAGCGGAGGACGCCCCGTGCTCGTCGGCGCGATCGCGCTCGCTATCCTCGGCGCGGGCGCGGTGATCGCTCTGCCGATCCTGCGATCCCCCGACGAGCCCGCAGCAATCGCGAAGAACGTCGTGGTGCCCGATGCGGCCGCGGTCACGACGCCGCTCGTCAATGAAGCGATCGTCGTCGACGCAGGCGTGGACGCCGCACCTGCAACTGCCGTGTGGGAGGTGGTCACTCGACCGCCCGGTGCCACGATCTCGATGGATGGCTTCGCGCAGAGCGTGCCGGTCACGACCCCGCACACGTTCACGCTCATCCCGGGCCAGCATCGGCTGCACGTGGAGATGAAGGGCTATTTCCCGTTCGAAGAGACGCGAACCCTCGCCAGTGGCTCGCACATCACGCTCGATGCGCCGCTGCAGAAAGACGCTGGACGCGCGAAGCTACGCACCCCTCGTGACGACACGTCGAGCTCGAAGCCGGGAGACGACGAGTCAACCGCCAGCAAGCACGAGCCGCCGACAATCAGCCCGGGAAGCTCACAGAAGCCGAATACGCAGCGCAAAGAGAACCCGTTCGAAAAGTAGCTCGGGACCTAGCGCGGGAGGAACTGCGACGGTGGAACGCCGTAGCGCCGTTTGAACTCGCGCGTGAAGTGGGCGGCCGTCTCGAATCCAACGCGCGTCGCAACATCGCCGGGGCGCGCGCCGTGCTCGCCGAGGAGTGCCTTCGCGCGCTCGAGTCGGACCTCGCGGACGTAGCGCATGGGGCTCGTGCGAGCGACCGCCGTGAAGCGATGGGCGAAGTGCGAGGGGCTCATCGCGACGGTCTTGGCGATGCTCTCGACGCTCAGCTTCTTTGCCGGGTTCGCGCGGATGAACTGCATCGCCTCGAGGATCCTCGTCGCATCTTGCGCCGGGCCCACTCCTGCGCGCACGGCGGCGGCTGCATCGCTGCGCAGCAAGCGAAACAGGATCTCCTCGTTGATCAGCGGCGCGATCAGTGTGCGATCGAGCGGATCGTCGAGCGTGCGCAGCAAGCGGTCGAGCGCGTCGACGATGTCGCCGTCGAGCGGCAGTTGAAACGCTGACGTCTGCTCGTCGGAGGACGTCCCACCTGCCTCGGCGAGCGCGACGAGCGCCTTTGCGACCTGCTCGGGCCGGAACAGCAAGCTGAGGCCAAGGAACGGCCGATCTTTTGTCGCTCGCGTCGCGCGCGATTCGTACGCGACCTCGCGCGTGATCACGATGAGCTGCTCGGGATCCACCGTGAGGTCCTGATCGGCGAGCTTGATCAGTTTCTCGCCCTGCAGAACGACTCCGAGCGTGACGCCGAATGCCGCGGCCTTCGTGAAGTCCTGCGGGCGTGTGAACCGGAACAGGCAGATGTCGGGCCGGGCGATCCCCGTGTAGCCCTCGTTCATGGCGAGCGAGAACCCGCGTGCTCTCACGCGATCGAGAGGATCCGGTCGCAGCATCGTCACCACGCAGCCAGTCTAGCGCTCGCACCAAACGGCGCCTGCCAAACACTTGTCTATTCCTGCTGTCGCAGAATCAGACAAGCCAAGCGCAGGGACCGGCAGAGCGTTTTCTCGACGGAGAACGCATCAGTGAACGCGAAGGAGTCCACATGTTCACGTCTCTCGAGAATCAATCCATTCTGCTCACCGGCGGCGGCACCGGCATCGGCGCGGCCACCGCAAACCTACTCGCTCGGGCAGGTGCCAAGGTCACCATCACGGGCCGCCACGAAGTGACGCTGAAGGAGAGCGCCGCGCAGCACGCTGGTATCTCGTACGTCGTTGCGGACATCGCGCGCCCGACGGACGTCGCTCGTTCGATCGCAGACATCGTCGCGCGCAACGGCAAGCTCGATGCAGTCGTCAACAACGCCGCCATCATCGCGATGGGCGGTCTCGAGCAGAGCGACACGGAGCACACGCGCCGTCAGTTCGAGATCAATGTGTTCGGTTTGATCGAGACGACGCGCCTCGCGCTACCGCATCTGCAGAAGTCCAAGGGCACGATCGTCAACATCGCGTCCACGGTCGCGGACCATCCGTTCGGTGGCATGGCCGTCTATTCCGCGACCAAGGCCGCGATCCTGTGCCTCACGCGTGCATGGGCGCTCGAGCTCGCGCCGCAAGGCCTCCGTGTGAATGCCGTCAGCCCGGGACCGATCGATACACCCGCGTACGACCCGCCGAAGATGGGCATCACGCAGGAGCAACTCGGACAGCTCGCGGCGGCGGTGAACGCGAAGACCCCGCTCGGGCGGTTCGGAAGGTCCGACGAGGTCGCCCCGGTTGTCGCGTTCCTGCTCTCGTCGGCCGCGTCGTACATCACCGGCGCCGAGTACGTCGTCGGGGGCGGAATGGGCGTCTAGACCAGCTCAGTCCGTTACACTCGGGAGATGTCCGAGGGTGTCGAAATCCACGAGCCGGTCGCTGCGCCGGAGGTCACGACGCCCGTGGAGCCCGAGTACGCGCCGGCGATCGATCGCCTGTTGAATCCGCCGCGCGTCCAGCAGAGTAACCAGTTCCTGCTGATCAGCATGGCGATCTTCGCGGGCACCTGGATGCTGCGCGGCGAGTCCTCGTTGCTGAACCTCGGGATCCTCGTCGGCGTTCTGTTCTTCCACGAGCTCGGTCACGCGGCCGCGATGCTCGCGTGCGGCTACCGCGACGTGCGCGTGTTCTTCGTGCCGCTCCTCGGTGCAGCAACGCAGGGGCGTGCCCGCGGCGTCGCGCGCTGGAAGCAGGCGCTGGTTCTTCTCGCGGGGCCCCTGCCGGGCATCATCGTCGGCGCCGTCCTCGCGTTCGAGCACGTCGCACCGGCGCGCATGTTGATCATGATGCTGCTCGGGATCAACGCGTTCAATCTGCTCCCGCTCGAGCCACTCGATGGTGGACGTCTCTTTCAAGTTCTCCTGTTCTCGCGCAACCGCTATCTCGAGCTCGTCTTTCGCGCGGTCACCGTTTGCACGCTCGTGGTGCTCGCGATCAAGTGGCAGCTCTGGCTCCTCGCCGTGTTCGGTGGCTTCATCCTGCTCTCGCTCGGGAGCCGCAAGCGCGTGCTCGATGCCGCGCAGCCGCTCAAGCACACCGGTCTCTCCACCGATCCACACGCGCTCACCGACGAGCAGCGCCGCACGCTCTACACGGTCGCACGCTCGTTGAAGCCGGCAAAGCTCGCGGCCAAGTTCAACGTCACCTTCATCGCGGCAAAGATGGATCAGCTGCTCGAGGTCGCGGCGACGGAGCCCGCGCGGATCGGCGAGACGCTCGCGATGTTGCTGTTGTGGCTCGCGGGCGGCGCGCTCACGCTGGTTGCTTCGTTCCAGTTGCGCACCGGTCGCACGGACATGACGGCGGAGTGGAGGACGTACGAGCGCGACGGCTACTCCATCGACTTGCCGCACGCGCCGCACGACCGCAAGAGTGCGGCAGGACCGTGGCTCGTCGTGGAGACTCGACGTGCGGAGTACGGCGTCGCCACTGCGATCAACCCCGAAGCGAACACCATCGATGCGCAGGAGTGGGCAGACAGTTGCCGCTTGTCAGCGGTCGCGCACCATCAGGTGCTTCGCGACTACGGCGTCGTCCCCTACGAACATCGCTTCGACATCCGCAGCGAGAAGGGCCGAACGCTCGCCATCCGCTGCGTCGGTACCGCGCACAAGGGCTACATGATCCACGCAGAGCCCGGAGACACCGACGACGCGCGTCGCGTGCTCGACTCGTTCGTCGCTCACTAGCTACGGCTTGCGCAGGTTCCAGAGGATCTGCGAGAGCGCGGCGTTTGCCGTCGCGTCCGTCGACTTCCACATCGCGCCAAAGAGCCCGGGCTTGGAGGTGGGGGCGACGACGCGCACGATCTTCGCTTCGATCACGAACGGAGGAGCGAGCTCTGGCGCATCGAACGAGACACGAATGCTGTCGCCGAGGGTGAGCTTCACGTCGCGATCATTGCGCAGCAGGAGGCCGCCTGCGGAGATGTTGATGGTGACGAACTTCTCGACGGGGCCGCCGTAGCTCAGCTCGACTTGCGCGATCAGCTCGAATCGCTCGTGCTCGCGCCGCTCGGACGACATGCCTGCATCATGGCTCAGGGTGGTCCTAAAAAGCCGTCGCCGCGACAGTCGTCTAGGCGACGCCTAGGCAACAGATTCCCGTGCTTACACGAACGCAAGCACTTTCGAAGCGAGCATCGGCTTGCGTACGATGGTCCGCAATGAAGAAAGTCGTCTCGATTGCTGCGCTGGCGTTGGTGTTCTCGTGTTCGGGCAAGAAGACGGAGCCCGCTGCGACGGGGAGCGGAAGTGGAAGCGGTAGTGCTCCCGCACCCGCGAAGGTCGAGCCGCCGGCGAAGGGGCTCGCAGCCAAGGACAACGATCCCGCGATCGTCGCGCTCGCCAAGGAAGGCATCAAGTGCAAGGCCGACGGCGATCGCCTGGAGTGGAACTGCGATGGCTTCAAGGCGTGGCGGGACAGCAAGCTGTTCGAGGACAACAAGGGCGACGCGACCCTCACGAACCTTCTCGAGGACCCGGACGAAAAGGTCCGCTCGCTCGCGGTCGACCGCTTCCAGCACCTCGCGCCAAAGGATCCGGCTCAGGTGAAGCGCATGCTTGCTGCGGCGCAACTCGAGACGAGCACCATCGTGGCCGAGTGGCTCGGCCGTTCTCTCGGTGCGGCCGATGTCGCCAAGGCCGGCGTCGCCGCAGATGCGAACAAGCTGATCGCGGACAGCAAGTCCCCCGAGCTCCGCAACGGCCTCATCACCGGCGGCGCGAGCAACGCTGCGTACTTCGACACGATTCTCGAGGTCGGCAACGAGTCCACGGACGTCAAGCTGCGCCACGCGGCGGTGGAGGCGTTCTACAACAACACCCCCGAAGGCAAAGAGGCCGACGTCTGCAAGATGTGGCTCGGGAACGTCGATAACGCGGACGCGGAGACAGCGGGTGCAGCGACGTCGCTCGAGGGCCGCGTCGGCTCGTGCAAAGACAACTACGATGCGCTCCTCGACAAGATCGACGCGCGCCAGAAGAACGGCACGATCGCGAACGCCGAGATGGTCTCGTCGCTCCACTGGTTGAACGATGGTTCCTCGGCGACGGACGCGCAGAAGAAGCGCGCGATCGATCTCGGAAAGGCGATCGCGAGCAACGAGAAGCTGCCCCAAGACGCGCGAGGAGGCGCGGTCGAGCTCCTCGCTCCGATCGATGCCACGTACACGGCGAAGTTCCTCAAGGACAAGGATGACTACGTGAAGGGCGTCGCGGAGCGCGCGCTCAAGAAGTAGTCAGCGCTTGAACGGCTCGTAGCGCGTCGCGACGATTCCGTCGCCGAGCTCGACACGGTCGATCGGCTTGAGGTCGATGAGCTTCGAGAGGCCCGCAAAGATCGTCGGTTTGTGGCCTGCGATACGCGGGTGGACGACAAACTGGTACTCGTCGATCAAGCCGAGCTCTGCCAACGCCAGCGCGAGCTTGGTGCCTCCGACGGCGATACCCTTGCCGGGCTGCTCCTTGAGCTTGCGCACGGCCGTTCCAAGATCGCCGCGGATCAGCTCCGAGTTCCAGTCGACCTCGGTCAAGGTCGTCGACACGACGTACTTCTTGGACCCGCTGATCGCGTCGGAGAACGGCTTCGTCCAGGCCGGCATCTCCGGGCCGGGATTGCGCCACGCTGCCTCCATCATTTCGTACGTGACGCGGCCGAAGATGGACGCGTCGTTGCGCACGAAGATGTCCGCCGCGTGGTGGTGCATCGCCTCGGTCGGGATGACCGCGCGGTGATCGCAGCAGCCGTCGAGAGTGATGTTGATCGAGAATCGAAGGGGACGCACGCGCGGAGCGTACGACGAACTACGGTCGCGGTGGGAGGACGAGCTGCTGCAGCAAGCGCGGCAGGACGTTCTGCGGCTCGTCGCACAATCCCGTGTGCACGGCCGATGTCTGGATCACCGCGCTGCGCGGAGCGACGAGCCAATGGAAGCGCTCGCTCCGCGGCATCGCAGAGATCGGCCCTCCGAGGGGATCACCTGCCGCGACCAACGGGATCGTCGCGAGCGTGTCCGCGATCTCGTCCAGAGCGAGCCACGGGAACGCCGCTGCGACGCGCGCGCGATCGAACGCGATCTCGGCTGCGAGGTAGGCGTGGACCGGGCACGACACGATGACGCCCACGTTCAATTGCTCGCCACGCTCCACGCGCGGAACGAGGCGAACGATCGCGTAATCAAACGGACTGGGCACGCGCTGCCTCCTCCACGAACGCGCGACCCGCGGCCCGCGCGCGAAGATGTTCGGCGTATCCGTCGCGGTCCACGTCGACGAGCCATTCGGCGGGGACAGCGTCGACAGCGGACTTGATCGCGTCGTCTGTCACCAGCGGAGCGAGCGCCGCATCCGCCGCACGTACGTCGTCGGCGAACGGCAGCAGCACGTGCTGCTTTACCATCGCGAACGGCGCGTTGGCGCGGGCCAGGTGATCGGTCCAGTTGTGCTGCCAGTACAGCGCGGCACCGTGGTCGATCAGATAGAGCTGCTTGTGCCACGAGAGGAGATTCGGATTGCGCACCGTCCGGTCCACGTTCTCCACGAACGCGTCGAACCAGACGATCTTTGCCGCGAGCGCTCGATCGAGCTTCTTGCCGAGCGCCGGCTCCCAGTTCAACGCGCCCGGCAGGTAATCGATGCCGAAGTTCGTGCCGCCGCTCTTGGCGAGCACGGCCTGGATCTCGACATCGGGCTCCGACTTGGAGAGCACCGGATCGAGCTCCACGAGCACTGTTTGCGGCAACGGGAGACCGAGCGTTCGCGCGAGCTCGCCGCAGATCACCTCCGCGACGAGTGCACGAGGACCCTGCGCGGCACCGCGAAACTTCAAGACGTACATCCCGTCGTCGTCCGCCGCGATGACCGCGGGGACGGAACCGCCCTCGCGGAGCGGCGTCAGGTACTGGATCGCGCGAACCGTACGCACGGCCCAACGGTATCACCAACGCGTTCAGCTTCAGATAGCATGCGCGCCATGTACGGGTTCTACGGGTGGGGCGGTGCGATCGTGGTCTTTCAGATCATCTGCATCGTCCACGCTGTTCGCAACAACAACTCGAGCTGGATCTGGATCCTGCTGTTCTTCCCGTTCATCGGCTGCCTCATCTACCTCGCGACAGAGGTTCGCGGTGTCAGCCGCAGCGGCAAGAAGCTCGCGGGTCAGCTCGTCAATGTCGTTCAACCCTCGCGCCGTCTCGACGCCCTTCGCGCACAGCTCGACCACGCACCCACCGTCAACAATCGACTCGCGCTCGCCGAGGAGCTCGTCCGGACCAAGCAGTACGACGAAGCGCTGAAGCTCTACGAAATGAGTGGCGCACACAAGGACGACCCCGAAGTGCTCAAGCAGCGCTCGATCGCGTTCTTCGAGATGGGGAAGACAACGGACGCGAAGCAGACGCTGGAGCATCTGTTCGACGTGCATCCGCGCGAGAAGTCAGCCGCGATGCGCCTCTTGTACGCGCGTGTCATCGAGACGCTCGGCGAGATGGACGCGGCGCTCGCTGCGTACGACGCCGCGCGGCCGGGATCCATCGGCGACGAGACTCGCTGCCGTCACGCCGGTGCGCTGGAGAAGGCCGGGCGCATCGAGGCAGCGCAGGCGCTCTACGCACGCATCGCGAAAGAGGCAGCTCACTCGGACGGGCGCTATCGCAGAGAGAATCGCGAGTGGATTCAGATCGCAAAAGCAAAGCTCACGAGAAGAAGCGCTGATCGTCCGTGACTTTTGGCGCCACGCGAAAACGCTGCGCGCCATGCCAGACTTTGCACGCATCGAGGGCGCTGGAACGGGCTATTGCTCGGGCATGAGAGGACTGCTGCTGATCGTTATTGCCGGAGCGACAGGCTGCGCCACCGACGAGTGCGAGCGGGGACGCCAGGAGTGCGTCGATGACCACACCATCAGGAACTGTATCGGTGACCGCGATGGCCACGCCGTCACCTACGTCTGGCGCGAGGAGGCTTGCACCGGCTTCAATCCGTACTGCGTCACGACGGCGAGCGCCACGGTGCAGCCGGGGATCTGCGCATCATCGCCCGACCGCACCGACGCATGCGCGAGTGGCAACTACTGCGCCGCTGGAGTCAGCTACCACTGCCTCGATGGATACGCCGTGAGTTACCAGAGCTGCACGAATGGCTGCGCTGCGAGCGGCCCCGACTGCGCTCCGTGATCACTCGTACTGCTGGCGCCTCATCTCGGCCTGACGTTGCTTTTCCAACGCCGCCCGGAGCGCCTCCTCTTTCTTGCGCTCGCGCTCGAGACGAGCTGCACGCTCGACGGGAAGCTCGACCGTGAAGCTCACACGCGCGTCGACTGCATTGTCGATGCGAAAGTACGGCTGTGGATTGCCGCCGACCTCGCGAGTAACGGTGAAGTGTTTACGCAGGGCAGGGGCGAGCTTGTCTGCGACGCACTTCGCATACGCCGCGTTCGCCTTGGCCGAGATCACGAAGGTTTCGTCGTCGGGCTGCGCGACGATCGCAAGGGATAGCTTTGCAGGTGCGGTCTCGCGGTCGTAGCAATCGGTCGCGAAGCCGGTCGCCAAGCGCGTCGCGGCCGTTTGCACTGCTTGTGACGTCATGTGCGAGACGTCCCATGTGCGCGCGTACGTGAAGTTTCCGACGCTACGGAAGTCGTGCAGCGGAGGCGCGAGATAGGCCTGGATGCAGCGTGCGATCTGCGGGTTCGCAGGCGTGGTGGTGACGTTGATCTTCAGCTCGTCATCCGCGCTGTTCGTCACGGACAGCGTCGCGGTGCGAGCAAGAGGGCCCGGTCGCGGCGAGCATTGCGGAGCAAGTCCGAGCTCCGTGTTCAGGCGCGCATCGAGCACCTGCCGCGGTGTGCGCAGCGTGACCGAGATCGTGTGATCGAACGCGGTCGGCGATGGGTCCATGGCGCCTCCGTAGCGCCCTGGTTCTACCGCACCGGCGAAGCAGCGCTCGAAATCTGTCGCATCGTCGGGCGCCTGGAGCCTGACATCGCCGTCTCGCGAACAGATCATTCGAATGCGCGCCTTGGATGGCGGCGGTGAGCTCGCGCACGCGAGCATGGCCTCATCACTCTGCCGTTCGATATCGTGGCGCACGCTAGTCTCGGTGGGTGGAGACGAGTAGCCCGGCTGGATGCGCGCGAGCTCGTTAACGGTAAATCCGTAATCGTTGGCCCACGCGAGTAGCGCGCTCGAGTGGATGTCGACCACCTTGGCGTACTCGAAGTCGCGGTTGATCGCCTGCGCGAGGTCCGCGTGCCCGGTCTGCGCAATCATCTCGCCGACCGCGCAGTGCACACCGCGTGCGTCGATGAAGCGCGGCTGCAGTTCACCGTAGCCATCGGCACCGCGAACGGGGAACACGCCCCGCGCGATGTAGGCGTCGAGGATCGCGAGCGCGGCGGTGCGCTGCGTTCGCTGCTGCGGTGTGAGGGCCGACACATCGCGAGCTTCCACGAACGAGCGCGCGGCGACGAGGTGGGCACGCACGCGCTCCACCTCTGCTGCGGGTTGCGCGCTGGCCGGTACGGCAAGCCCGATGACGACAATGAAGATGGCGAACGCCCTGGGCATCACCCGCTAGACACGCGCTCTCTCCGAACGGCGCATCCGAAGCTCCAAAAAACGGCAGCTCCAGCAAAAAAGAACGGGCTCGCGCGAGGCTATCCTCCGCGCATGCAACTCACAGGTGTAGTCGCGCTCGTCACGGGTGGTGCTTCTGGGCTCGGTGCTGCGACCGTCCGCCGTCTCGCGAGCGGAGGTGCCAAGGTCGTCATCGCTGATCGCGACGAGGCCAAGGGCCAGGCTCTCGCGGCCGAGCTCGGCCAGACGTTCGCGAAGCTCGACGTCACCAAGGCCGCCGAGGTCGAAGCCGCCGTCGAGGTGGCCGCTGGTCTCGGTCCGCTCCGCGTCATCGTCCAGTGCGCCGGCGTGGGCTGGGCATCGCGCACGCTCGACAAGACGGGCACTCCTCACAAGCTCGAGCTGTTCGAGCAGGTGATCGGCATCAACCTCACCGGTCACTTCAACGTTCTCCGCATCGCCGCCGCTGCGATCGCAAAGACGGCTCCGCTCGAGCACAACGAGCGCGGCGTGATCATCAACACCGCATCGGTCGCGGCGTACGACGGTCAGATCGGTCAGATCGCCTACGCGGCATCCAAGGCCGGTGTTGTCGGCATGACGCTTCCCGCGGCCCGCGATCTCGCGCCCGTCGGTATCCGCGTCGTCACGATCGCGCCCGGCATCTTCGACACGCCGATGCTCGGTGCGCTGCCCGAAGAAAAGCGCGCGGCGCTCGCGACCGATGTCGTGTTCCCGAAGCGCCTCGGCAATCCGGCGGAGTACGCGGGGCTCGTCGCGTCGATCATCGACAACGGCTACATCAACGGCGAGACGATCCGCCTCGACGGCTCGCTGCGCATGCCGCCGAAGTAGTCACGCCTCGAGCTGCTTCAAGCCGAACATGCGCTGCATCGCCGCGTCGGCCCAGCACGTCGGCAGCAGACGCACGAGCGCGATCATGAGCGCGAACCTGCGCGGTGCCACGTAGCGAGCGCTTGGCCGGCGGCGGTTGATGGCGGTCTCGATCGCGCGCACGACAGGCGCGGTGGTACCGGCGAGTCGATCGAACTTGCCCTCGAGCGTGGCGGCTTGCGCATAGACGCGCGCGTACAGGCTGTCCGCGCTGCGCTCGCGTAGGCCTTCGTTCATCGCTCGCGACGCAAACTCGGTGCGGATGGTTCCCGGCTCGATGACCACGACGCGGATGCCAAACGGCGAGAGCTCCATCCGCAGCGCGTCTGACAGCGCCTCGAGCGCGTACTTGCTCGCGTGATACGCGCCAAGGATCGGCGCGGGAATGCGGCCGCTCACGCTCGAGACGTTCACGATGCGCCCCGCCCGGCGGGTGATCATCTTGGGAAGGACCGCGCGCGTGAGCGTCATCAGCCCGAAGACGTTCGTCTCGAACTGAGCGCGCAGCGCCTGGTCGGGGAGCTCGGCCAACGCGCCGGCCGTTGCGAAGCCCGCGTTGTTGACGAGGACATCCAGGCCGTAGCCATCCGTGGCCTCTTCGATCGCCGTGACAGCGGCATGGATGCTGGCGGCGTCGTCGAGATCGAGCGTGATGGGCTCGATGCCGGCTTCTCGCTGGAGCTCGAGGAGGGCGGTGGTTCGCCGGGCTGCGGCAAAGACACGATGACCGGCGCGGGCCAGGGAGATAGCGGTAGCGCGGCCGATTCCCGAGCTAGCGCCGGTGACGAGGATGTTCATGTTTCGCATACGGAGTGGTATGTTAATTTCACATACGGTATCGTATGTCAAACGATATGACGCGTCAGCCGAAAACCCGACAGCAAACCAAGGCCGAGACACGACTTGCGCTGATCGACGCTGGCGTCGCCGAGTTTGGCCGCCACGGTTTCGATGTCAGCCTGGACCAGATCTGCGCGCGGGCGAAGCTGACGCGCGGCGCGTTCTACGTTCACTTCGCGGACCGCGAGGCCTTCATCGTCGCCGTGATGCACCACGTGATGGGTGGCTTCGTGAACGTCCTGACGGGGCCGCTCGACGCGAAGCTCGCGATCCGGTTGTTCATCGCGGCGATTCGCGCGCGGGCCCCAGTTGTCAGTGGCGGCTCCGGTCTGCGGTTTCATCACGTGCTCGAAGCGTGTCGCCGATCGAAGGCGATCGCAGCCGCGTATCGCGAGGTCGTCGCCAAGGCACGCGTCGCGCTCGTCGCATCCGTTCCCGACGGCGTCGCCGACATGCTGATTGCGATCGCACTGGGCATGCTCGCGGCGAACGAGATCGAGATCCCGATGCAGCTCGACCATCTAGAGAAAGCGATGCTCGCGCTCGTGTAAGCTCGCGAGGCACGATCGGCCGCCAAAGCACTCGCGCGCTACCCGGGCGGTTGATCGCGCTGCTGCGGTTGCGCGCGCATCAGCTTGTGCGCGGTCGTGATCAGCGAGACGTGCGAGAACGCCTGCGGAAAATTGCCGACGAGACGGCGAAACCGCGGGTCGTATTGTTCGGCGAGCAGGCCCACGTCGTTGCGTAGCGCGAGCAAGCGAGTGAACAACGCACGGGCATCATCGCCCCGGCCTACCAGCGCGAGTGCGTCGGCGAGCCAGAAGCTGCACGCGAGGAACGCGCCTTCGCTGTGGTTCAGGCCAGTTTCTCTCTCGCGCGAATCGTGGCGCATCACGAAGCCCTCGTTCATGAGGTTCTTCTCGATCGCGGCGATGGTGCCGAGGATGCGCGGATCGTTGGCGGGCAGAAATCCGGTGCTCGGGATCAGTAGCAGGCTGCCGTCGAGCCACGTCGACCCGGCCGCCTGGACGAACGTGCCGAGCGTCGCGTCGAATCCGTTCGCGCAGACCCACGCGTGAATCTCGGCTGCGATCGCGACCCACTTGTCGACGGGACCTTCGAGCTGCGCCTCGCGCGCGAGCTTGATGCCGCGATCGAACGCGACCCACGCCATCACCTTGCTGAACGTGTAGTGCCGCGGTTCGCCGCGACTCTCCCAGATCCCGCGATCCGGATTGCGCCAGATCTTCTCGAGGTGCTCGAGGAACGCGCGTTGCACCGACCACGCCTGTGCGCTGTTCGGTACCCCACCGCGGAACGCTTGATAGAGCGCGTCCATCACCTCGCCGTAGACGTCGAGCTGGAGCTGATCATGCGCGGCGTTTCCGATGCGCACCGGTAGGCTCATCTCGTAGCCCTCGAGATGCGGTAACTCGTGCTCGTACAGCGCGCGCTCGCCCGAGCAGCCGTACATGATCTGCGCCTGGGCCGGCGACCCCGCGACCGCGCGGATCAGCCAATCGCGCCACGCCGTCGCCTCGTCGAAGTATCCGGCGTTCATCAGCGCCAAGAGACTCAGCGTTGCATCGCGGAGCCAGCAGAACCGATAGTCCCAGTTGCGCACCCCCCCGAGCGTCTCCGGCAGGCTCGTCGTCGGTGCCGCGACGATGCCGCCCGTCGGTGCATACGTCAGGGCTTTGAGCGTCAATAGCGAGCGCATCGTCGTCGCGTGCTCTTCGGGCGAATGACACACGATGCGCGCTGCCCACGCGGCCCAGAACTGTTCGGTCTGCGCGAGCAGCGCGAACGGATCGTCCGCAGACGGCGGCGGGAGATGCGACGGATGGTGGGCAAGCACGAACGGTGTCGCCGACCCTGTGCTGACGACGAACGTCCCGACGGTCTTCTTATCCACGCCCTTCAGCTCGACCGGCGTGCGCAGGACGAGCTGCTCCGGTCCCGCGATCGCGCGCAGTGCGCCGTCGTCGAGCCGATGCACCCACGGCTCCGTCGCACCGTAGTCGAACCGCATCACGAGCTCGGTCGTCATCTCCACCGTGCCGCTCATGCCGTAGACGATGCGGATCACCTCCACCCCCGCGCGGTCCGGCACCATGAAGTCGACGACGGTAGCGACTCCGGTCGCCGTCGTGAACTGCGTCTCCAGGATCATCGTGTGGCCTCGGTACACGCGCGTGCTCGTCGCGTTGACGTCGGTCGGCCGGATGATCCAGCGACCGTTGCCTTCGTCGCCGAGCAGTGCCGCGAAGCACGCGGGCGAATCAAAGCGCGGTGCGCACAGCCAATCGATAGAACCGTCTCTCCCGACCAGCGCCGCCGTCTCGCAGTCACCGATCATCGCGTACTCCTCGATCCGAAGCGGCATGATCTGGGTTAGCGCGTTTGGAGCTCCATGGCGCGAACGCCTCCCCACGCAGATCCGCGCACTCACCGATGTCTCACGCGACGTCGGGCAATCACCCGCGACTCGTGCCGGCGAGCTGGTTCAGTAGCCTTTGGCAGCGAGGTCGAACGCCATGTTGCGATAGAAGCGCAGGTGGTCCCAGCCCGTGGCCGTGTCGTACGTGTCCATGACCTGGCCGACCTCATCCATGTGGTCGGCGGGGAAGCAGCCACGGAAGACGCCGTGCTTCGCGCTCGCGACCGTCGCGACGCCATCGTTCGCGTCTCCGACTCCGTGACCGACGATGGTCCAGACGAGCGACGGCAGGAGCGTGCCCAGCTTGTCCATCGTATCGGGATGGATGAGCAGCTTGCCCTCGCACACGTCGAGGTTGACGGACGATGCAACACCGTTCTTGCTCGTCACGCCCGCCCACGACTGGTAGTAGACGCCCGGTCGGTCGGGGTTCGCGGCGTTGAACGCCGGCGCATTCTTCTCGGCCATCGCGGTCAGCGCCGCTCGCACGTTCACATTTGCGACATCCAGACCGAGCGTGCGTAGCGTGCCGTTCACGGTCGCGTCGAGGCCGCCCGGGAGAAGGCCGAGCGCCTTGTCCGCGATGGCAGTGCCGCGGTGCGGCGACGAGATCGTCGTCAATGACGCCACGCGATCGCCGTAGCCGAGCGACGAGATCAGGTAGCGAGAGTCGAGGCCGCCCTGTGAGTGCGCGATGATGTTGACCTTGCCGTAGTGCGCGATGGTCGCATCGATCTGCGTCGCGAGAATGGCGGCGCGGTTCGCGGGCGCATCGAACGCCGGAAGGTCGGCTTCGATCACGATGTTGCCATCGGCGCGGAGTGCGTCCGCGACCTTGTAGAAGCTCCACAGCGGCGAGGAGGCAGTCCCCATGAAGCCGTGAACGAGGACGATCGGATAGCGCGTGGCGCGACCGCTGGGCGTGGGACCAAGCGGGTCACTCGCGCAGTCGGGGTCGGGCTTGAGGCAGAACTGGTCGCACTCGCCGTCGTTGTACCAACCCCAGCGCTCGCACCAGTCGAGGCTATTATCTGCCTTGCCGCTCACGAGATCGTCGGCGACGTCGTCCTTGGCGGGAGCGTCCTGGGAGACGGTGGGGGACGCACAACCGGCAACGAGGAGGGCTGCGACGACAAGGGAGCGCACAGGGCAGAGAGAGAGCACTGGGCATGCCAGCGGAAGTCCCCGAAAGGTCGCTGGCTACTGCAGTAGTCGGCTCCTCGGCGGTAGAACGGTTATCCCCATGGCGATCGACCAACGCGCTTTGCAGGCCGCGCTCGAGCTGTTCGTGAAGACGTTCGTCGTGGACGACAAGCGCGCGCAGATCCGCAATCGCCTGCTGACCGCCGAGCGCCGGGACGAGACGCTGACCGCGCTGCCGCGCTGGCTCGCGCGCGGAGTGCCGCTCGAAGGTGCCGATCGATCGCCCGCGGGCGCGACGAAGCGCTTCGGCGAGGTGCTCGGCATCCAGCTCACGGCGACGGCGGCGCAACGGACGACGATCGCGAACGCTCTCGCGCTCGGGCGATCGGCGGCGTCGGTCTTCATCGCCGACAACGGCAACTTCGCGGTGGTGACGGTCGCCGACGGGACTGCTCTGCTCTGCTCGCGGTTCTAGACGAGGCGCTGGAGCTTGCGCTGATACGCGAGCCGCTCCGCTTCGTTGCGTGTCAGGCGTGCTGCCCGCTCGTAGTGGGCCTTCGCTTCCGTCGCGTGACCAGCGCGCTCGGCGAGGTCTCCGAGCGCCGACCAGTAGAAGTGATAGCTCACGAGCTTGTGGTCCTCGATCGCGACGAGCGCGCGCCGCCCCTCCTCGAGTCCATGCACCTCCGCGACGACAAGGGCACGATTGCAGGCGACGATCGGGTTGTTCGTGAGCGCGTAGAGCTGGTCGTACAACGCGAGGATGCGCGGCCAGCTCGTGGACGCTAGATCGGGTGCGAGTGCGTGTTCAGCCGCGATACCGGCTTCGAGATGCCACCTGGTCAGCTCGTCGCCAGATGCGCTCGCTCCGAGATGCGTGAGGCCGCGTTCGATGAGGAGCCGGTCCCAGCGGCTGCGGTCTTGGTCGCCGAGAGCAACGTAGACGCCATCTCCGTCGAGACGGCTCGGGAGACGCGCGGCATGGAAGCAGAAGAGGGCGACGATCGCGTGAACCTCGGGATGGGAGGTTGCCTCTGATTCCAGGAGGAGCGTCGCGAGATGGATCGCGTCGGTGCAGATGGCGGGATGCATCGGGACGTCTGGATCGCTTCCGTGAAATCCCTCGTTGAACTGCAGATACAGCGCTTGCATCACGGATGGCTGACGAGCGCGCATGACCTCTGGATCGAGGACGTTTGTCAGTTGCCCGAGCTCTCGCAGCCGCGCGCGACCGCGGTGCAGCCTGCGATCGATCGTGTCCGTCTCGACCAGGAACGCACGCGCGATCTCGGAGGGCGAGAATCCGCACAGCAGCCGCAGGATCAGCGTCACGTGCGTCTCCGGGTTGAGTCGTTCGTCGCAGATCGAGAACATCATCGCGAGCTGGCTCGCACCGTTCTCGCGTTCGGCGAGCGCAGACTCGAGTGCCTCGGACGACGGCTCGGGGATCGCGTCTCCTCGAGGCTGTTCGCGCCGAGCACGACGGATGTGATCGATGGCTCGCCAACGCGCCGTCTGGAGAATCCACGCCTTGGGATCGCGCGGAGGTGCGAGGCTCCACGATTCCATCGCGCGCTCGAGGGCGTCGTGCACGACATCTTCGGCGAGCGCCACGTGCGACGGGCCGAGCAACCTCGTCAACGCTGCGACGAGATGACCCCATTCGCGACGGAACAGATCCGCGACGAGTGCGTTCGCGTCGTGCGTCACACGTCGTAGTCCGTTGTCGGCCTGACCTCGACGGATCCACCGAGCTCCAGGACAGGACATCCGTGCGCTAGCTCGACAGCCTCGTCGAGCGATGCGGCAACGAGGCTCATGTTTCCGATCACGAGATCCTTCGTCTCTGCGTAGGGGCCGTCGGTGACGACGCGATCGGTGCCACGGATCGTGCGCCCACGTCGATCGAGGGGCTGTCCTTTGGGCTCGAAGCCGCGTGCGGCGAGCGTGTCAGCCCACGCGTACCACTTGCGGACGTGAGCCTGCATTTCCTCGGGGGACATACCTGACGTTTCGACAGCAGCACCGCGAAACACGAAGACGTACTTGGGCATGGGGTTCCTCTCCCGGAGAACGAACGGCGCACGATCAGACCGGACACGCGAATCGAACTTTCTCATGTCCGGTTGCGGACCAACTCGCTCGTCCTCGTGACATGTCCAGTCCACAGAGTGAAGCCAATCGGCGCCATTACCAAGCAGGGGCCGCGTTCGGCTCCACCAACCCCTCACCCGAACAGGGCATCGAGTATCACGATATCCATTGGACGGGACTCACGGCCGAACCACACGGTGTCGACTACATCGAGATCGAAGCGGCGGGTACGCGGGCGATGTGGGTCGTGCCCCACGGCTGCGCTCAAGACCGCGTCCTGATGTACTCGCATGGCGGCGGCTTCGTCGGCGGGTCGATATCGACGCACCGCAAGCTCGCTGCGCATCTCGCGAAGGCCACCGGATGCCGCGCGCTGATCTACGAGTACGCCTACGCGCATCAACACAAGTTCCCGCACCAGCTGAACACGGCATTCGCCGTCTATCGGTGGTTGCTCGAACATGTACGACCAGGCCACGTCGCTCTCGCCGGTGATTCCGCCGGTGGAACGCTCACCATGGGCGTGCTGCTCGAGGCCCGGAATGCAAAGGTCCCGCTTCCGGCCGCGGCGCTCTGCATCTCCGGCTGGTTCGACATGACGGTAAGCGCGCACAGCTACGAGACGAATGCAGAGAAGGATCCGTTCTTCCAGCGAGCTGTCGTCGATTGGCTTGCCATGAACATCTGCGGCGAGGCGAACCGCCAGAATCCGCTCGCGAGTCCCCTCCACGCTGACCTGCACGGCCTACCGCCGTTGTACCTCCAAGCAGGGAGTGCCGAGACGCTCGTCGACGAGACACGCATGCTCGCGGATCGTGCGCACCGTGCAGGCGTCGAGGCGCGCGTCGACGTGTTTCCCGACATGCTCCACTCGTTCCAGATGATGGCGGGGCGCGCACCCGAGGCCGACGACGCGATCGCAAAGCTCGCGCAGTGGGTACGGCCCAAGCTCGGCCTGCCGGCTCGGTAACTAGCGAGCGGTCAGCAACTCCCACCCGGCGCGCGCCGATACGGTTTGCCACCAGCGACGCAGATGCGGCGTTGTCTCCAACAGGTGCGTCGCATTCAGCATCGCGAGGCTCGCGACATACGGCGCGAGAGACACGTCCGCGAGTGAGAGCGCATCGTCGACGAGGTAGGTGGACGACGCGAGGTGCTTGTCGAACACGCCGAACGCTCGCGCGACCGCTTCTTGGCCGGCGTGGATCGCGGCCGCGTCGCTCGACTGCCCCATATGCGGACGCACGATGAGCTGGTGCGCGAGCGCGCGTGTGTGCGGAGCGACATAGCTCGCATCGCACGACAGCCACTGCTCCATGCGTGCTCGTGCGCGAGGCGCCGTCGGGATCAACGACGGACCCGGCAGCACGGCGTCGAGGTACTTCGCGATCGCGCGCGATTCGTAGAGCGTGAAGTCGCCGTCCTCGAGCATGGGAATCACGCCAAACGGATGGCGCGCGAGGTACTCGGGAGCGTGATGTGCGCCGACGAAGAGGTCGACGAGGGCGAAGTCGAGCGTCGTCTGCTTCTCGGCGGCGACGAGGAGGGCTTTGCGCGTGCAGGAACTGAGCGGGTGACCGTAGAGCTTCATGCTCTAAGGAGCCGACCTGCGCGCAGAAGGGTTCGAAGAAAGTGATGCGAGCAGATCTTCGCGCGCGGCGGCCCGGGCGCGGTGGAGGCGCGACTTGAGGGCAGGTACCGAAATCCCCAACGCATCCGCGGCTTCACGAGCCGACTCGCCCAGGACGTCGCGCCGCAGGAGCACCTCGCGGAGGTCGGGATCCATGGCTGCCACGACGATCGCGAGCCGCCGGCGGAGCTGTCGATCCACGAGCTGATCCTCGGGCTCGGGCCCTTCGAGCTCGATCGCTTCGCCCGCGAGCACGTGTTTGAGCGAGCGCCGCGCGAGACGGAAACAGTGCGTGCGCACGGCCGTGAACAGCCAGCGCGAGAGAGCGGCGACTTCGCGGAGCGCGCCGATGTAGCGGGAGAGCGCGATGAGGGCCTCTTGCGTCGCGTCCTCTGCATCGGCCGGCGAGACACACAGGCGCATCGCATAGCGCACGACCTCGGCGCGCCGTTCGCGCAAGAGCGCTTCGAGCGCAGCTGGATCTCCTGCGCGCGCAGCTTCGAGATGAGCGGAGGGCGACACGCGTCGCTAGTCTAGTCGTTCACGAGAGCGCGCAGCGTGAGCGTCTGGTCGTAGTTGTCGGACCAGTCGAAGTGCCAGAGGAACGAGAAGCCGAGCACTCCATCGTCGCCCGGCTCGAGGTCGTCGCTGATCAACACTTCCACGTTGGTCGCGCTGAACTTTCCGACGGTGATCTTGGAGGCGCGGGCTGGGTAGCCCTCGAGCATCACGCCGCTCCACTCTGTCGTGGCGACGTTCTTGGACAGCGCGACGATGCCCGCGCGCTTCGCGTAGTCCGTGGAGATGACGGTGGTACCCGCCTTCACGTCGACGACGAGCTCGCCTTTCACCGTACCGACGATGGCGGAGAGCTTCTTGTCGATCGCCAGCTTGCCGACGCCAACACCGCGCTCGGCATCACACGCGTGGCCGCGCTGGAGATACGCGTGGAGGTTGTACGCCTCCTGAGAACGACGACCGTCGTTGTGCCGCACGAACCACGACCATGCGCGGTCCGCTTCGCACGGCAGCTTCAGTTTGTCGGCCGCCGACAGGATGCCGCTCGCCGCGACGCCGCGCGCGTTCCAGTAGCTGTTGAGCGCGAGCGACTGGCGAAAGTCGACCATCGCGACATCGTCCTGATCGCCCTGCGCGTACGAGTCGCCGCGCCACCACCAGTAGTCTGATGCCGTCGGTTCGGCTGCGATCAGCAAGTTGTCTTGATCGAGCGCGGCGCGCCACTGACCGATCTGCTTGTAGACGTACTCGAGGTACTCGCGCATCGGGTTCGGGTCGGGACAGTTGCTGACGTAGCGGTAGCCGACGTCCGCTGCTTTTTGCCACTTCTCGCGTTGCGCGTAAAAGATGACCAGGTCTTCGGCTGCCTTGTACTCGCACGGTGCACTCGCGAGTCGTTCCGTCTTGAACGTCTCGAGCGGATCGCTCTCGACCTTGGGTGGAGGTGGCGCCTTGCTGGGACGCGTTTGCAGGAACACGACGAGCCCCGCCACGACCGCGACCACACCGCCCGCAACAGCGAGATTGCGTATGCCCGCACGACGGCGAACCTGACGACGCGCGCACGCCTCGCAGACCGACGGCTGCGGAGTCGTATGCAGGCAAGTCGCCACGCCGGTCACTGTAGATCGGACGGATGCCCGGCCCGGGAGTCGCAGGGGCTACTCGGCCGGTTTTGTGAGCCAGGGATGGATCAACGAGCGCGTCCACTTCAGGGTGAGCGGAATCCGGTCCGGGTTCGCCGTGCTGCCGGTGTGGATCGCGTCGAAGGCGATCGCGAAGCATGCGCTCTCGTCGAGCGTTGCCGCCTGTCGATCCACCACCGCGTTCAGCGTCCATTGGATCAGGACGGTGAACACAGCGGCGACGGGGACCGCGGCGGCGAGGCACACCGTCTGCCAGAGCTGGCTCCTCGCATCTGGAACATAGTGCGAGATCCACGCGGCAAACCCCGCGGCCGGAAATCCCGACAGACAGATCGCGCGACCGCGCTTCCCGATCTTGGACAGCTCGTCGTCGTCATCGTGAGCCCAGCGCTCGACCTTCTCGAACCGGTCGGGGATCGGGTTGATCATCTGCAGGAGGTCTCGCGTGTTGCTCGATTTCGCCAGCAACCGCGCCGCGCTCACCGCGATTCGCAGCGCGGACTTCACGTCCATCGTCTCGCGCGCGAGATACACGATCCAGTCCACCCGCTCGCAGGCATCGACGGCTTCTTGCAACGACGCGTAGCGCGCTCTCCAGAGCGAAAAATCGACGGGCAGATCGATCCTGACGAGCGGCTCTGGCGCAGCGGGTGGCGGAATGGGCGGCGCTTGTTCCGGCGCTGGCTCCGGCGGTGGATGCGCCTCCGCGAAGCGCGCCTCGGCAATCTGGGCGAAGAGCCCATTCCTGTAGGGCGTGTTGCTCTTCCCATCCGTCGCGATGGCGATCAATCGCTTGCGCATACCGGCGAAGAACTCGGGGCCGCTCAGCGTCGTGGTCCAGCCCACATCGACCATCGCCATGAGCGGCGGGCCCTTCTCGACGAAGCCGTCGATGGTGACGATGTAGTACGCGACTTCGAGACGCTGATCGTAGCTATCGAACCTCGCCGACCACGTCAGGCCATCGGCGAGCGGCTCGTCCATGAAGTCCGGCCAGGTGTCGTCAGCCACGTCAGTACTTCAGTGCGAAGAATCCATTCATCGCGGCGAGGAGCCCGTCGATGTCAGCGTGCTCGGGCACCGAGATGCGGCAGATCTGCACGTTGTCGTGCTTCTGCGCATTCTTCACTTCCGCGGACAGCGCGCCCTGCGTCGATTCCTCGGGGTTGATCACGTAGAAGTAGTCGGGCTTGCCACCACCGGTCGACTGGCCGTAGCTCACGCGGCTCTTCACCAGCGCCGGCGCGTGCTCGAGCAGATAAGCCACAAATTCGTCAACGAGATCTGCGTGCGTCGTCGGCGCGGGCGGCAAGTAGAACGAGATGATGCCGCACGCGAGCCCGTCGGCGACGAGTGCCTCGGAGATCGCGTAGAGCGTGATCTCGTGACCACGCGCACGCAGCGCACTGCGGATGCCGTTCGCGAGGCGGATCGTGTTCGCGCTGATGGTGGCCATGCGCGGAACCAGATCTCCGAGACCTGCGCGGAGCTCGGCGAGTTGCGCCGGGCGCGCAAACGAGTCCGCGTCGTCGCCGAGCTCGTGAGCGCGAGCGACGATCTTGCGCGCGAGAGAATCACCAGCGCACGCGACGACACCGAGCGTGGTCTTGCCCTTGGTGAAGTACTTCGACCCGCTCTTCACGAGCACGAACGGCCAGTCCTGCGAGAAGTCCTTCGCGAAGATCGGGTAGAGCGGCGCGAACGTCGTGTCGACGATGACCGGCACCTGCTTGCCGGTGCGCTGCTGATGCGCACGGAGCCCGGCCATCAGTGCGGGAAAGTCGTGGACCTGGAGCTCGGGGTTCGTCGGCGTCTCGAGGAAGACGCATGCCGCTCCGTCGAGCGTCGCGAGTGACGCGAGCACGCGATCGACGAGCGTGATGGGGCGGCCCGCGCTGTCGTGACCGATGACCTCGAGAGGACGCGGCCTGATCACGCCGCCGCGCGACAGGAGATCCGCGATCAGCTGGCCCGTGCCGCCGTAGCCGTTCTGCGCGTAGAACAGCGTCACCGGCTCCGCGAGCACGTCGCCCACCGCCGTGAATACGGCAGCCTCGGCAGCGAGTCCGGTGCAGTAGTAGAGGCTGTCGCGGATCTGCGGGAACAGCGCCTGCAACGCGGCGTGGCACTCGGCCGGCGTGGATTCGGGCAACACCGTCGGTGCCATGCCCGCGATGCGCTCCAGCTCCGCGCGAGCATCGGCAGCGAGCAGGGCAGAGACGGTGCGCTTGCGGATCAGCTGGATGCCGTACGGATCCACGCGCGCGGCATCGCGAATGAGAAGCACGCCGCCGTTCGGGACCTCGTAGCAGATCGCATCGGCCGCGCTGGCCTGCACGTCGCCGGTGAACGGCGCGTCGGTGACGAGCACCGTGATCACATCGTCGCTCCGCGCGGGCAGCTCGCCGCGCCAGTGTTGATGGATTTCGGCGTGCTTTGCCTCACCGCTGACGCGCAATGCGCCCTGCGCGTAGATACGAACGGGACGCTTGCGCTTCGGCGACTCGACGACGGAGAGCCACGGCTTGGTCTTCGATGCGAACGAGAACACGCGTGCGGCTTTGGTGCGCGATTGCACGTACATCTCGAACACCGTCGAGAGCGGCTGGCCGAGCCGCGCGTAGTCGAACGGCAGCCCGACCGCTGTCAGCCGTTCGCGGATCTTCGTCGGATCGTCGAGCCCCGCGATGTCGGCGAGCGCTGCTTCGAACCGCGCTGCGAACGCGGTGTCGTCGAACCGAAACAGATCGTACGTCGTCGCGCGGTGATCCCAATCATCGGGCAGGGCGGCGAGCAGTCGAGGCAGCGTCGCGGTGAGCCTCGCGGCGAAATCGGGCGTCATCGCCCGGAGAATAGCCCGTCAGGTCGCTACTGCAGCGTTCCGGTGACGCTCAGCGTGTTTTGGATGCGCATCGTTCCGGTCGTCGCGGAGGCGCCGAGTCCGTAGAAGCGGATCTCCAGCGTACCGCTCCCATTCGCCACCACCGACACCATGCCGGCGCTCGTCGTCGAGCCCTGCGCCGTCGCAGCGAACGCATCTGCGCTCGTACCGATCGGCATGCTCGTCGGGCCGGTGCCGCTCGCGGTTGCATCGAGCATGAGCGAGGTCGTGCTGATCGAGCACCCGCTCGGCGCGGTCAGCATCACGGTGTAGAACTTCGTCTTGTCGAGCGCGCCGGTGCTCCAGCCGCTCGAATTGATCGAGTTGGTCCCCGACGCGGGGCTGAGCGCACCGCCGCGCTGAACGGCGCCCGCCGTCACGCCCGACGTACTTGTCGCCGCAGCGGTCGAGATCTGCGAGCCGGTCTGACCCGTCAGCGTCCACGTTGCCAGCACGCCCGAGAACGGCGATGCGCACGAGCCGCCCGCCTCTCCGTGCGGACCCGAGTCATGCCCGGGGCCGGAATCCTGCCCGGGTCCCACGCCCGAGCTGTCGACGCACACGTTCTGGGTGCCGATGGCCTGGCAGGCGTAGCCATCCGGGCACTTCGGGTCCGTGTCCGCGCAGATGTACGGAGCGTTGCCGAGATCCGGCGAATACGGGCTACACGCGTTCAGCGCTGCGAGGAAAACCAGGGCGGACATCGTCCGGTACATCGCGGCGGAGGATCGCCGATCCGGCGCCAGGAGCAACGCCAATTTGGGATCACCGCGTCGGTTTCCGACGCACGACCACCGCCGAGGCGGGCTTGTTGCAGAAGGGTTACCGGGCAGCGCGGCATCGCCCGGCCCTGAGCGGTAAACGCCACAGATGGTTCGGCCAAGGCTACTAAATTGCCTTCGGTGCACGCGTCTGGCAGCAAAGGATGATGGCGACGAAGAAGAAGAAGAAGGTTCCGGCCGCGAGCACCCTCAACGCACGCAAGACGGAGGCCCCGTTGCTCGTCACGCGCCCGATCGAGGAGCCGACGTTGGTCGTGCCCGTCGAGATCGAGCGCATCGAGATCATGCGCCTCGCGTTCTCGAAGTACGTGGCCCGCGACTACGCCCACGGCCACGCGGTCGCGGATTGGCTCGCCGCCGAGGCCGAGCTCCGCGCCGCGAAGAACTGATCAGAAGTCGGCAACCTCGGCTCCGGTGCTATTCATGACGGATATCGCAACGGAGGATTTAGATGAGCACCACGAGAAGAAACTTCCTGGCGGCGGCGGGTTCCGGAGCACTCCTGATCAGCTGCGCGGGAGCGGGCCACGGTCCGGACGCACCGAAGTCCGACGGCGATGAGGTAACTCCAGTCGAGGACCTGATGCGCGAGCACGGCGTACTCCGGCGCGTGATGTATCTCTACGACGAGTCCGCGATGCGCCTGGAAGGACAGCACGAGCTGCCGCTCGATGCGCTCGCGTCGGGCGCGGGCATCATCCGGCGCGTCATCGAGGACTATCACGAGAAGCTCGAGGAGAACTTCTTGTTCCCTCGGTTCGAGAAGGCCGGCAAGCTCGCCGATCTGACCGCGATCCTGCGCCGTCAGCACCAGGTCGGTCGTACCTTGACCGAGCAGATCACCGCACTTGCCAAGGCGCCGCTCGCCGACACCGATCGCGCGAAGCTAGCGACGGTCCTGCGCAGCTTCAATCACATGTATCGGGCCCACGCGGCGCGCGAAGATACCGTGCTGTTCCCCGAGCTCCGCGGTCTGATCGGTAGCGACAAGGCGTACGCCGAGCTCGGTGAAGAGTTCGAGGACAAGGAGACGCAAATGCTCGGTGATCACGGGTTCGAGCACGCAGTCGCCGAGGTCGCGAAGCTGGAGCAGGCGTTCGGCGTCGACGATCTCGCGAAGCTCACGCCCTGAACACCTAGCGCATGGGAGGTGCGATGCTCGACCGCGAAGCACGGGGCTGGTAAGCGCGCTGGATATTCGCCGGGACGAGCTGTCGCAGGTTCCACGTGTGGACGTGCAGCTGCTCCTGAGCGTTGCGCAGCGAATCGCGGAGGGTCGCGAGGTACAGCGTCAGTGCGACACCGGTCGTCAGGCCCATGAGGCTGAACGTCACGAGGGTCGGTGTCGGTCGGAGCTGGAGCATGTGCGGGACGACGCGCATGCCCTCCACCGTGAAGACGTACGACTTGTCGAGCACGCCAACGGCCTCGAGCGCCATCGGCACGACGAGGCTCGCGACGAGGAAGCCGATGACGCCGGTGAGTCGCGCGCCGAACGGGTGGAGCGAGAACGAGATGCAGATCGCGATCGCGAGGATCGGTGCAGACATCAGCGGTCCGGTGATCCGGGTCAGCGTCGCGATCAAGAGCGCAGATGTCGCGATCATGGCGAGCATGAACGGACGGCTGCGCTCCGGCCACTTGATCTGCGCGAAGGCGAGCCCCGCGGATGCCAGGATCGCTCCGATCGCGATCCCTACCGAGGTCCAGTCGCGAATCCCCATCCACAGGAACATCGGCAGGAAGAAGAGCATCGACAGAAAGCCCAGGCCCCCGACCCAGCCGACCGTGCGAACTGCCTGCAGCGTCGACTGGCGCAGCTCTTCCCGCGCCTCGGGCGGTATCTCCGGCGGCGGAGACAGCAACAGCCGCAGCATCGCGTCGCTCGCGTCCTCGCGCGTCGGATCCAGCGCGAGAGCGCGGCTGACCTCCTGCATGGCCTGATGCCGAGCCGTGAGCGCGTCTGGTCCATTGGCGAACGCGCGCGTGGTCGCGACCTCGGCGCGCTCGAGATGCTTGTCGGCGAGCTCGCGCCGTCGTTGCGAGTCGCGATCGCCGTCGAGGTAGCGCTCGATCGCATCGCTGAGGTCGCGTGCGCTCGCGAGGCGCTGGTCCGGGTTACGCGCGAGCGCGGCCATACAGATCGCATCTAGCTCCGGTGGGATCTGCTCCGCCGCCGCGCGAACCGACGGGCGAGCGTCGACCTCCTCGTCAGTATGGGCGAGCGCTTCACCGAGAGAGCGCCGCGGGAGCAGCGGCACGAGCGCGAGCAGCTCGAACAGGATCGCGCCGAGCGCCCAGACATCGGTGCGCGGGCTGATGCTGTCGATCTCGCCGAGCAGCTGCTCGGGGGCCATATAGCCGACGGTGCCGACAATCTGCCCGGCACTCGTACCGCTGCCAGGCGCAGCATGCGCGCGGGCATCCTCGAGCGCCGGATCTGTGCTCCCGAGGATCTTCGCGATCCCCCAGTCGAGGACATACACCTCACCGAAGCCGCCGAGCATGATGTTGTCGGGCTTGAGATCGCGATGGACGACGCCGCGCGCGTGCGCGAAGTCGATCGCGAGGCAGACGCTGCTGAACGCGGTCAGGAGGCGTCGCCGCGAATAGAGATTGCGCGCTCCGAGCTCTCCGCTACGCAGCCGCTTGACGATCTCGGCGAGCGTCGAACCACGGACCTGCTTCATCGTGAACCACGCCTCGCCCGCTGGATCGAGGCCGAGGTCGTAGACGGGGACGATCGCGGGATGCTCCAGCTGCCCCTGGATGCGCGCCTCACGCACGAACCGGGCGCCGTCGCGTCGGGTCTCGAGCATGCGCTTCAGAGCGATGTCGCGCCCGATCTGGCGGTCCTTCGCGACGACGACCTGACCCATACCGCCCTCGGCGATCAGGTGGCGGATCTCGTAGCGCTCGTCGAAGCCCAGCTCCGCGAGAGCTGCCGTGCCCACGTCGAGTCCGGTCTGGTTCTCCGAGCTACGCAACGTTTGCGCGTACTCGTCCTCTGTGGCGGCCTCGTTCAGCTCCCGCATCCCTCCCAGTATCGCTTGCCCGCGAGCGATCGAGTGGCGGCGCGTGTCACCGCTTCACGATTCGTTAGCTAGACAGGCGAGCGGATCCCCGACGTATCGACGCCGAGCTGCTTCGCGAGCTGCAGGGTTGCCTGCGGAGACGCGCAGCGTTGCTCGATATCTTCGTCGGTGAGCCGGCCGCGACCGAGCTTGAACAGCAACGCCTTGGCCGGGTGAGCCGCGAGCGCGTCCTCACCGTGCGAACGCAGCTCGCTGTCGATCTGCTCCACACGCGTGCGGAACGTCTTGATCAACGCTCGCAGCTCCTCCACCCAGTGCGTGATGTCAGCGACGAACGCGACGGTATCGGGCGCCGGCTTGTGCTCGTGCGCCGCCACCGCCTCGGCGAGCTTCGCCCATCCCATGGTTGCCCACGGCTTGGAGCGGAGCACGGGCACCTGATGACGCTGCGCGATCGCCTTCCAGTGATCTCCACTCGACGGCACCGAGTACAGCTTCATATCCGGCACCGACAACGCGGTGAGGCGATGACCGAACACGCATCCCGTATCGAGGCCGAACACCTTGCCGTCGCGAAGCAGCGGATCGGGTCCGGTCACGTGGTGACCAAACACGATCGGCTTCTCGTCGGTGTAGTGCTCGTGCCACCAACCCTCCGGGATGAGCTTCTTGAGCTTCGCCTCGCCGGACGTCGTGCCCGACAGGATCTCTTCCGGCGTCTCTGCGAGCGGCGTTCCGGGAATGCAGGCCGCGTGAACCGCGCGCACCTCGGGAGTCTCGTAGAAGTACGGAAGACCGCGCATCCACGCGACCGCCTCCGCGTACTCGTCGCCCATCTGCACGCGGGTGACCTCCTGCGAATACGAGAACACTTCGCGCACGTGCTTTCGCTCGTGATTGCCCATGAGGACAACCGCGTTCTTGCGCGCGCGGAACCAACGCACGACGCCGGCCGGATCGGGACCGCGATCGACGAGGTCTCCGACGGACACGACGACGTCATCGGCACCGAGTGCCGCAGCATCGAATAGCTCGAGCAGCTCGCTGTAACAGCCGTGGATATCGCCAATGATTAAGGTACGCATGACTCTTTCTCTGCAATCCACGATAGTGACCTCGTGGCCCGCAGACCAGGACACGGTTCCGGACATCGGGACGAACCCGGCTTTACGTGGGGCGAGTACGTCGATTGGATGACGGCGACGGCCGGTACGCTCACGGCGGCCGCCGACAAGCTGTGCGCACAGCGTGGATACCAGGACGACATCGGGAGTGTGGAGCGCGCGCTACGCCGCCTTCGCCGCCGTGGAACCGCCGATGGCGGTACCTGGGGAACGCGGGCCGTCGCGCTGTTCGGGCTGCCAGATGCCGTCGACGCGCGCGTTCGCATGCTCGGTCAGTATCACTCGCGCATCGCGGATCTGCCGCGTTCGATGTGCGAGGACCTGCTGCGCGCGTGGGACAAGCCGCCGCTCACCGAGGCCAAGGCGGGCAGGGCGTGGATCGCGGTCGCGCGCGCGACACTCTCTCTACGCAGCGCGGATCTCTCTGGGGCGATCGCTCATCTCGATCGAGCGCGCACCGATCTGCGCGACGGTCCGCCGGCGGCGCGCTTCGAAGCGTTGCTCGCGCGCTCGTATGTCGCGAGTCGCCTCGATCCATCGGCGGCAGCTGAGTATCTCGCCGAGGCCGAGACGCTGATCGATCTCGTCGCTGATCTCTCCGAGCGAGCGTGCCTGCGTGCGCGGTGGGCGGATCACGCGGGCTTCGAGCTCAATCGCGCCGGCAAGCATGTCGAGGCTGAGGCGCTCTATACGGCGATGCCCGACGATGCGACCACGCCACCGTTCGCCCGCGCCCGCCGCGCGAGTGGCATCGCGTACGCACGTCACGCGCAGAAGCACGCAGACGCGGCGCAGTTTGCTCTGGCGGCGATCGACCACGCCGGCGATGGAGGTCACCTTCGCGCACGGGCGATGGCGCTCCAGTTACACGCGCGCATCACCGGCGATGCGCAGTCTCACGAGCGCGCGCTCGCGATCGCGAATCACCTCGAGGACGCGACTCTGCTCGGCCGGTTCACGAGGTAGGCGATTCGGAAGGAGTGCGGTCCCAGGTCCGCGCGTGGTCGAGTGCGAACTCGGCGAAGGATCTCGGACGGACTCCGAGAGCGTGGAACCAGTCGAGGTCGACGCGCGAGTAGCGCGACTTGCGACGCTCGCGCCACAGCGCGGAGAGCAGCTCGACGATTGGCGGCGGAGCGCCATCCGCGCGCATACCGTCGGCGTGTTCCTCGGGCGTGACATCGATGTATGGGATGTGTCGTCCCACCGCCACCGAGATCAGCGACGCGATCTCCGCGAGCGTCAGAGCCTCGGGCCCGGTCAGCTCGTAGCGGCGTTGCTCGTGTCCATCCGTCGTGAGGACACGCGCCGTCGCGAGCGCGACATCACGCAGATCTACCGGGGACACGCGCGCATCCGACATCGGGCGGCGCACCTGCTGGTGCTTCTGGATCCGCGGAAGCTCGTCGAGATACACCTGCATGAACTGGCACGGTCGAAGCTGGGTCCAGGAGAGTCCCGATGCTTCGAGATAGCGCTCGATGGTGGCGTGGTCGCGCGTTCCTGAAAATCCCTGCTCGTCGAAGTCGATGCCCGTCTCGCGACCCGACATCTTGATCACATGGGGAGCTCCGGCAGCGCGCGCTGCGTCGATGAACGCGCATTGGTCCCGTACCATGGGACCCCGCGGTGACGAGATGAGGAGAGCGCGACGGATTCCGTCGAGCGCTCGCCCGGGGGCTGCGAGCGTACCTTGCCGGAGCTCGACAAGCGGGTGGTCGTGCCACGCCGGAACGCTCGCCCGATCGCGCACGAGCGCACGGACCCGCACGCCTTGATCGACGAGCGCCTGAAGAATCAGGCTGCTCGTTCGACCGGAGGCTCCTGTCACGAGAATGGTTGGCTCCGTCATCTGGCCAAGACGTACGAGGTGGGAGAAAGGATGCGGTCGAAATCGTGATTTTCTGTGTCCGGTTCGTGTGCGCGTCGTTCGTCATGGAGTGATGAGGAAACTGATCACCACGTTGTTGATGTCGCTTGACGGAGTCGTCAGCGCGCCCGAGCGATTGCTACCGATGTGGGACGACGAGGCAAAGCGGTACGCCATCGGCGAGCTCGACGAGTGCGATGCACTACTTTTCGGCCGCGCGACGTACCAGTCATTTGCGCGTCGCTGGCCGACCGTTCGCGACGACGAGTTTGCCGACCGCCTCAACGCTCGCTCCAAGTACGTCGTGTCGCGCTCTCTCCACGAGGCAACGTGGGTCCACACCACATTGATCCACGGAGATGTCGCCGGAGAGCTGTCCGCGCTGAAGCATCAGCCAGGAAAGAACATCATGAAGTACGGAATCGGTGAGCTCGACGAGGCACTGTTCGCAAGCGACCTCGTCGACGAGATCCGCGTGTCCGTTGTGCCCATCGTGCTCGGCGAGGGAAGGCGGTTCCTCGAAGGTAGCGCGCACCGTACGCGCCTCGACCTGAGGCTCGACCACCTGCACCGCTTTCGAAATGGCATCGTGCGTCTGTCGTACGCCGTCGGCTACATCTAGGAGCGGTCGTCGCGCCTGCACAGCACGAAGAAGTGATCGAGTGGGCGCTCGCGCTTGAACGCGGCTCCGACGGAGACATGGCGCGACACGCGGCGCATGAAGTCGCGCGTCTGGTCGTATACGAAGCGCTGCAGCCGCCAGCTATTGTCCACGATGGGAGGCCAGCTCGCATCGATCTCGGATGCCTCGGGGATCTGGAAGTAATCGACGACGACGGCACCCCGCGCGGCCCACGCGGGTCGATCCGCGGTCTCGATCGCGACGAAGTATCCGGGGCCGACGACCCTGCGCGTCGGGCCTTCGTTGTAGCCGGCGAGCCGATCCGTACCGCTCGCGGTCTCTCCCGGCGGGAGACAGAAGCGCTTCTGAAACCGGCGCAGCGGAGACGGCAGCGGCAGCGTGTTGACGCCGTCGTGGATGACTTCCTCGCGCGGCTTCGCAGTGCCTACGAAGTGCGCGAAGTCGATCGGGCTCGCCTGTGCGGCCTTATCGAACAACATCCGCTGGCGATCGCGGCCGAGTGCGCGGACCTCGTTCCAGCGTTCGCCAGGCGACAGTGCGTCGAGGTGAGTGGCGATCGCCTCGATGCCTTCGTGCTGCGCGTCGATCAGGCGGTTTAGCTCGCTCATCGACGGCAGCATACGCGGAATCGCAAACTGACCTGCGTGCACCGAATACATTGCGGCACACGGGTGGTCGTATCCTCCAAGCGTTGGCTGCTAGCGTTCAGATATGAGAACGCTAATCCTGCTGTGCGTGTTGAGTAGCTCCGGCTGCATCGTGCGCACGCGGAGCCAACCGCAGCCCGTCTATCGCGAACGCTCGTGTCCGCCAGCTCACCACTGGGAGGACGGGGCTTGCGTCCACAACGGTCACGGTCACGGTCACGGACACGATCGCTGATCCAGCGCCGCATCCATTATTCGTTCCTTGCGCCCGCGCTGTCAGTCGTGGCTGATACCCCTGTGAATCGGATCACGCAGACGGTCTTGGCGGCGCTCCGGCATGGCGTCTCGAAGGACGACGATCTCGCTGCTCGTGACGCGATCAAGGGCGATCTGGTCGCTCGAGGCCGCGCGAAGCGGAAGCTCGGCTCTGCTCTCGTCGATGCCGAGCTCGCGGTCGCGAATGCCGGCATCGCGCGTCCGTCGCGGGCTCACGTGCAGCGCGTCGCCGCGCTCGCGTTGACCGGGCACGAGCTTCATGCCGGAGATCCGGACGCGGCCGAAGCTGCGTACATCCAGCTGCCGGTGTCCATCGCCCCGACGTTTCCGCTCTATACGCTCGCGACCGGGGTGCTCGTTCTGGCCGGCGCTGGCGCGCTCGCGTACGCGCTGACTCATCGCCAAGGCCCAGCGCCGCGTACCTGGGTCGCGCCGACGCAACCCGAGTCAGGAACGGCCTACACCACGGGCGGCGTGCCGCTGCACGATCCCGCGATCGACAAGCGTCTCGCCGAAGAGGTCACCAATCTCGTCATCGCCGCGAATCGCGATCGGGCGAGCTCCGATTCGACACTGAAGGCGATGCGCGCCGAGACGTTTGGCCACGGTGCGCACGTCGATCAAGCGTGGCAAGCCGCGCTCGATGCGTTCAGCGCCGCGCTCCTCGAGCGCAACGCGCCGAATATCGAGGACCATCTGCGCGAAGCCGTGCGCGACTTCGGCGAGCAGCTCAACACTGCCGGTTACGGCTATTTCCTTGAAGGCCGCATCAAGGGCACGACGGTACTCGTACAGAGTTATCGCGTCGAAGAAGTCGTGTTCGTGACCGCCGGCGGCAAGCCGCGCCGCGTACTGTCGCTGAACCGTCTCGATCGGCTGAACACCGCCTACGCGGCGCTCGGCCTCTACAACGAGGACGCCGGCGATCCGACGCTGCATCTCGAGCGCATCGCCGAGTATGTCGCGACCTCCGAGCTGCCAACGCTCGCACCGAACGCGATGTATCCGCTCGCCGAGGATACGTGGCTTGCCGAGCCTGCCGCGAAAGCGCTCGCGCTCGCCTTTGGTACCGCCGTGCGTCGCGAGTACGCGGGCGCGCTTGGCACGGACGCCGACGCTGGCGGTAAGATTGCGGGCCTCCTCGCCGAGCGCGCAGAGATCATCGAGGGGTGGCGCGAGCATCTCGAGAAGAAGCACATCGTCTTCTCGTCGGTCGACAACCTGTTCGTGCCCGTGAGCCTCCTCGATGCGCTCGAAGGAAGCGTTCCGCACTACCAGCGCGTGCGCGTGGAAGCGATCGACGATTCGTTGGCCTCGCTCGAAGCGCCGCGTATTCACGCGCGCGTGCATGACCTCGTCGCCGCGACCGTACGCCGGCACGAAGCGCAGCACGGCTTTGACTTCGATCGAGATACCGAACTGCACTACCCCGATGCCCTCGCAGAGATGCTCGGCCCACCCGAGCTCGACGGGAATCCGAGCGCGATCGTCGCGAGCGCCCGCGCCGAGCTCTCCGGCTACTTGTCGCAGATCATCAATGACCCGGCCACACCCCAAGCCGCGCTCGCGCACCTGGCGGCGAACACGTTCCCACGCAGCCGAGCCGGGACCGGAGAGTTCTACGCCGGCATCGTCGTGCTCGAGGGCCTCGCGAAACAACTCGGCGCTGACACGACCCTGCTCGCGCAAAGTAGCTGGCATCGCGGCCTCGATCGCGAGCGCCTCGCGACGCTGTCGTTGGTCATCGCGAACGCGCCCGACGCGAAGCTGCACGAGGCTGCGCGAGCGCTGTGGCTCGAGTTGTTCGAAGAGCCGCCGACCGAGATCATCGACGTGCCGCGAAGGGTCGTCGTCGTGAAGTAGTCTCCGGAGAGAATGGTAGCGTTCGCTCCATGAGGACCTTCGACCTGATCGTCATCGGCGGTGGCAACGCAGGGATGGCTGCCGCGAGCTTCGCGGCGCGCGCGGGATGGAAGGTCGCTCTCGTCGAAGAGCGCGATCTGGGTGGCACCTGCCCGAATCGTGGCTGCGTGCCGAAGAAGGTCCTGGTCGCTGCCGCCGAGGTCGTCGATCACGTTCGTCGCGCCCACGGAAAGGGAGTCACCGGGACGGCGACCATCGACTGGGCCGCGCTCCAGGCGAGCCGACACGCGATCGTCGATCCGCTACCAGCGCGCATGGCGGAGAGCTTGCGGTCCAGTGGCGTCGAGGTCGTGCGCGGTTCGGCGACGTTCGTGGATCGTCGGGTGGTCGTGGTTGGCGCGGATCGTATCTCTGCGCGCAAGGTCGTCATCGCCACCGGCTCGGCGCCACGGCACTTGACGATCGAAGGTGCGGAGAGACTCGTGACAAGCGACGACGTGCTCGCACTCTCGAGCGTGCCGCGCACGGTCGCGTTCGTAGGTGCGGGCGTGATCGCGTTCGAGCTGTCCCATGTCCTGGCCCGTGCCGGCTGTGAACGCATGGTGTTGCTCGAGCCTTCTGATCGCCCGTTGGCGCGCGCAGATGCCGGCGCGATCGACGCGCTCGTTGCGTACGGCCGCGAGACGCTCGGTATCGAGGTGCTCACGGGCGTGCGAGTAACCGGCGTGGCGGGGACGAGCACTGGCGTCTCGGTTCGCTACGAACGTGAAGGCGCGACGGAGCAGGTCGATGTCGACCTGGCGGTAAACGGCGCGGGACGTGTCGCCCGGCTCGAGGGTCTCGGCCTCGACCACGCCGGGATCAAGATCGAACGCGGCCGCGTCGCGCTCCAGCCTGACCTCCGATGTGTCGACGATCCGGACGTCGCGATCGTCGGCGATGCCGCACCGGGCCTGCCGCAGCTGTCCCCGCTCGCGACCACGCTCGGCACCCTGGTCGGGAAGAACCTGGTCGAGGATCGCCACGACGCTCCCGATCTGAGGTTCGTTCCCACCTGCGTGTTCACGATCCCGACGCTCGCGCAGGTCGGCGTGACCGAGGCCGAAGCCGCAGAGCGCGGTCTCCGTGTCGACGTGCGGCGCACCGAAGGCATGACAGGCTGGATCTCCGCGCGCACCCACCACGAAGAGCTCTGCTACGCGAAGGTCCTGATCGATACGGACACGAAGAACATCGTCGGCGCCCACCTCATCGGCCACGGCGCCGATGCCAACATCCACCTGATCGCGCAGGCCATGAGGCACCAGATCTCCGCCCCCACGCTCGGCGCGATGGATACGGCGTACCCGACGATGGCCAGCGACCTCCGCTATCTGTTGTGAGTGTGGCGATCGGTGAGTGTTCCGCGCCTACGAATCGCGGCGGAAGATCTGACGGCGCCCCGCTGCTACGATCGCATCGATGACAGCTCTTCGCGCCAACGATCTCTTCGATCGACCGGATCTGATCGACACGGAGGTCACCGTCGACATGTACGAGGCGATGTTCGACTCGAAGCAAACGACCTCGGCAACGCGAAGTCAGGACTGCACGGCCTCACTTCCGTGCTTGCCCGCGAGCTCGGAGCGGATGGGATCTTGGTGAACGTCGTGGTGCCTGGCATCACTCTGACGGAGCGCGTGGAGAAGCACATCACTCCAGATCTCGCGGCGTCGCGTGCGTCCGGCTATCCGATCAAGCGACTGCTGCCGCCCGACGAGGTCGCACCGACGATGGTCTTCCTCGCGTCAGCGAAGAACACGGCGGTGACAGGGGAGAGCGTGCGTGCGAGTGGTGGTCGCCCGTACCCGTACTAGCTCGAACGTGAGCGATCTCGCGGTGCGCTCGCGCATCGTCAAGGCGCCGTGTACGCAGACCCCAATATTTGAGCTGCATCCCACGGGTGGTCCGACACGCTAGTCTGCTAATCGAACCCGATGGAGAACGCATGATGAAGGCCCGACTGGGCAGCGCCTGCGCGTACTACACCGTCGACAAAGGCGTGTCAGGTGGAGCGCCAGGTTCACCGCCCGCTTACGTGGCGACGTGTGCGTTCATCGTTCAGGTCAGCGAGATCGTCGTCGAGCGGTCCTGATGCAGCTCACCTATCTCGGAACGGCGATGATCGATCTACGGGTCGGCGATGCGCGGTTCGTGACGGACCCCGCGCTCGATCCGCGTGGCACGACGTACGACTTCGGGATGTGGTGCACACCGCGATCATGGTTCGCGAGCGAGAAGCAGTACGACACGCCGCCGCTCGATGCGGGGGCGATCGATGCTGTGTTGCTGAGCCACGACCAGCACGCAGACAACCTCGACTTCGCGGGCCGAAAACTCCTCGGCGAAGAGCGCATCGCACGTTGCATCACGACCGTGGCCGGCGCGAAGCGGCTCTCGCGCCCGCGCGTCGAGAACGATCGTCCTGGCAAGGGCCTCGCGCTGGGCGAGCGAATAGTGTCCCTCGCGCCCGCCGCGACCACCCGCATCGGTCGAGTCGTCGTGCGCGCGATCGTCGCGCGTCACGGACCGCGCTTCGTGCCGCAAGTTCACGAAGTGACCGGGTTCGTCGTCGACGTCGACGCCGGCCCGCGCATCTGGATCTCGGGTGACACCGTGATGTTTCCCGCCCTCGCGGAGACGCTCTCTGCGATCGGGAAGGAGCGGCCCGTCGATGTCGCAGTCGTCCACTGCGGAGCTGTCGCGTTTCCAAAGGCGCTGGGATTCGGTTCGGCGCGCTTCACGTTCGACGCTGCCGACGTCGTGGAGGCGTGCAAGCTCGTGCAGGCAAAGACCATCATCCCGATCCATCGCTCGGGCTGGGCGCACTTTCGCCAGGCCGAGAGCGAGCTCTTGCCGACGCTCGAGGCCGCCGGCTTGGCCGAGCGTACGAAGCTGCTCGCCCTCGGCGAGTCGGTGACGCTCTAGCACCGTTCACGCAGGCTACGTCTCGTCTAACCAATGGCAGGCGCACGAATACTTTGCGCGCGACTGCCCCGCTCGAGCGCGCGGGTAGACCGGCAACTCCGGTAGCCGTTGCGCGCTCGTGGCGACTCCGATACTCAGCGATCCGTTATGAAGCCTAATCCCGGACTGTTGGTCTCCATCGCGCTGTCGCTCGCCCCCGCATGCGCCCAGGACGCGAAGACCGCCCCGACCGACGAGTTCAGCGCGTTGTCTGGACTCGACGAGAAGTCGGACGCGTTCTCGTACCAGATGAAGACGCTCGGCACGCTGGCGTACGGCGACACGAGCGCCTCCAAGGCCTACAGCAAGACCCCGCGCTACCGCGCCTACAAGTTCGACGGCACCGCCGGAGACAAGGTCGACGTGTGGGTCCGTTCCGAGGATGGTGACGCGGTCGCGTGGCTGCTCGACAAGAGCTATCACGTGCTCGCGAGCAACGACGATGGCGACGACTCCACGCTCGACTCGCACCTCGTCGCGACGCTGCCGGACTCGACCAGCACGACGCACTGGATCGTTTATCGCGAGTACAACCGGTCGAGCGCGCACTTCACCGTGGAGCTTGGCGGCGGGCCCGCGTGGAGCTCGTCGTGTCAGACGGACGCCGACTGCGTCGCTGTCTCGCGAGGTGGCTGTTGCCCCAACGGCGTGAACGTCGCCGTAGCGGTCGGTGCCGAGGCGGATTATGCCGATGCGAACGCGTGCGCGGTCACTCCGCACCCCGTGTGCCCCTTCGCCGTGATCCGCGACACACGCGTCGCGCAGTGCAACTTCACGACGAACCACTGCGAGATGATCGCGCCCGAGGACATCTCGTGCGGTGGCTTCATCGCCAATGCGCACCACTGCCCGAGCGACTACACCTGTCAGCTCACCGTGAACCACCCGGATACTCCCGGGAAGTGCGTGGCCGGCTCCTGATCGAATCGCGATCGGCCCAGGAGCGCGGACGGGTTGACAACGTGGATGGTTGTACATACAACTATACCCATGGCGAAGCGTTCCATGTCCGCGGCCGAGCGGATCAGCAGCGAGTGCCTCGGCATGCCACTGCGGATGATCCACCGCGCCGTCAGCGCCGTGTACGACGACGCGCTCGGGGGGCACGGGATCGGAATCGCGCAGCTCAATTTACTCGTCGGCGTGGAGCGGCTCGGCGAGGAGGCCACACCTTCGGTGGTCAGCCGCGTGTTGATGCTCGAGAAGTCGAGCGTGAGCCGCGAGGTCGACCGACTGGTCGAGCGTGGCTGGATGAGCCGTCGAACGCGCCCGGATGGCCGCTCGCAGCTACTCGCGCTCACGGGCGCGGGGCGGCGAGTGATCGATGCCGCGCTTCCGAGCTGGGAGGCGGCGCAAGCCCGGGTCCGCGCGCTACTCGGCACCGCGAGCGCCGACGTGCTCGCGTCGATGGCGGAGCGGCTTCGCGCGGCCGATCCTTCGCTGTGAGCGATCGCGCTTCTTCCTCGCGCTGAGTCGCGAGCAACCCCACCGAGGCTCGCGTGCGGCCTCTAAGTTGTACGTACAACCTGAGCGAGATCATGAAGCAAGCCAATCTGTCAGGTCACCGCACTCCCACGCTCCTGGCGCTGGGGCTGTCCATGTTGCTCGCATGTCACCATCCGCCGAGCAGCGATGTGCGAACCGAGCCACCGCTGGTTCGCAGCATTGTGGTCCAGAGCAACGAGGCCGCGCGCTCGCGGTCGTTCACGGGAACGGTCGCGGCGCGGGTCCAGAGCGATCTGGGCTTTCGCGTCCCCGGCAAGGTCCTGGAGCGGCTCGTCACCGCGGGCCAGGAGGTCCATCGAGGGCAGCCGCTCATGCGGCTCGATGACGTCGATCTGAGGCTCGCGCTGAACGCACAGCAGGCGGCCGTCGTCGGGATTGCCGCCAGCGCACGGCAGGCCACCGATGACGAGGCGCGCGACCGTAAGCTCGCCGCGACTGGCGCGGAGCCAGCCACGACGTACGATCGCGTGAGGGCGGGCGCCGAGGCTGCACGGGCGCAGCTGAAGGCGGCCGAGGCGCAAGCGACCGTCGCACGCAACGCGACCCGCTATGCGCTGCTCGTCGCCGACGCAGAAGGCGTGATCGTCGAGACGCTCGCCGAGCCCGGCCAGGTCGTGGGGGCGGGGCAGACCGTCGTGCGGCTCGCGCAACACGGGCCGCGCGAAGCGGTCGTTCAATTGCCGGAGACGTTGCGGCCTGCGCTCGAGTCGAGCGCGCGCGCTGCTCTCTATGGTCGCGCCAGCGCGCTCACGCCGACGCACCTTCGAGAGCTGTCGAGCGCGGCGGACCCGCTGTCGAGGACGTTCCAGGCGAGGTACGTCCTCGAGGGACCGCTCGCGGATGCGCCGCTCGGCGCGACTGTCACGATCGTCATCCCCGAGGACGGAGCCCCGCTCGATCTGCGCGTTCCGATCAGCGCAGTCTTCGACTCCGGCGGCGGACCCGGCGTGTGGACCATCGTCGACGCGCGCGTGGCGTGGCGACCGATCAAGATGGATCGCATCGACGATGATACCGTCAGCGTCAGCGACGGTCTGAAGCAAGGAGATCGAGTCGTGTCGCTCGGAGCGCACCTCCTGCACGACGGCCAACAGGTCCGACTGGCCGCCGAGCCTGCAGGCCACGCGGTGCCCCCGGGAGCAGGCAAGCTATGAAGGGATTCAATCTCTCCGCACTCGCCGTTCGCGAGCGCTCCGTCACGCTGTTCTTGATCCTCCTCATCTCCATCGCCGGAGTCCTCGCGTTCTTCAAGCTCGGACGCGCGGAGGACCCAGCTTTCACCGTGAAGAGCTTGACGGTGGTGACCGCATGGCCGGGCGCGACCGCGCAGGAGATGCAGGATCAAGTCGCGGAACGCCTCGAGAAGCGGCTGCAGGAGCTTCGCTGGTACGACCGCTCGGAGACAACCGCGCGCCCGGGCCTGGCCATCACGCTCGTGCAGCTCCGCGACGACATGCCGCCGTCGGAGGTTCAGGACGAGTTCTATCAGGCGCGCAAGAAGCTCGGCGACGAGGCGCGAAGTCTCCCGCCGGGCGTCATCGGTCCGATGATCAACGACGAGTACTCCGATGTGACGTTCGCGCTCTATGCGCTGAAGGCGAAAGGCGAGCCGCAGCGCACGCTCGTGCGTGATGCCGAGGCACTCCGGCAGCGCTTGCTCCACGTCCCGGGGGTCAAGAAGATCAACATCATCGGTGAACAGGCGCAACGGATCTTCATCGCCATTGCCCACGATCGCCTCGCGACGCTCGGCATATCCCCACAGGACATCTTCTCTGCCGTCGCGAGCCAGAACGTCGTGACGCCGGCGGGATCGATCGACACGCGTGGGCCCGAGGTCTTCATCCGCCTCGACGGCGCGTTCGACGAGCTCCAGAAGATCCGCGACACCCCGATCGTTGTTCGAGGACGTACCGTCAAGCTCTCCGACGTCGCGAGCGTGAAGCGCGGCTACGAAGACCCGGCCACCTTCCTCATTCGAAACAATCGCGAACCGGCTCTCCTCCTCGGCATCGTCATGCGCGAAGGGTGGAACGGGCTCGATCTCGGGGTCGCGCTCGACAAGGACGTCGGCGCCATCAACGCGGGGTTCCCCGTCGGCATGAGCCTGACGAAGGTCACCGATCAGGCGGTGAACATTCGCTCGGCCGTCGACGAGTTCATGTTGAAGTTCTTCGTGGCCCTCGGCGTCGTGCTGCTCGTCAGCTTCCTGAGCATGGGGTGGCGCACGGGCATCGTGGTTGCCGCGGCCGTGCCGCTCACGCTCGCGAGCGTGTTCATCGTGATGGCCGCGACCGGCAAGAACTTCGACCGGATCACGCTCGGGTCGTTGATCCTCGCGCTGGGCCTGCTCGTCGACGACGCGATCATCGCCATCGAAATGATGATCGTGAAGATGGAGGAGGGGTACAGCCGCATCGATGCCTCGGCGTACGCGTGGAGCCACACGGCGGCTCCGATGCTGTCGGGAACGCTCGTGACCGCGGTCGGCTTCATGCCCAACGGCTTCGCGAGATCGACGGCAGGTGAGTACACCAGCAACATGTTCTGGATCGTCGGCATCGCGCTGATCGCGTCGTGGATCGTCGCCGTCGCCTTCACTCCGTACCTGGGCGTGAAGCTGTTGCCCGACATCAAGAAGGTCGAAGGCGGCCACCACGCCATCTACAACACGCCGACATACAATCGCTTCCGGCGCGTGCTCGGCCGCGTCATTCAACGCAAGTGGCTCGTGGCGGCCGCCGTGATCGGATCATTCGTCATTGCCATTCTCGGCATGGGCGCCGTGCGCAAGCAGTTCTTCCCGACCTCGGACCGTCCTGAGGTGCTCGTCGAGATCCAGTTGCCCCACGGGAGCTCGATCGAGCAAACCAGCGGCGCGGCGAAGCAGGTGGAGGACTGGCTCGCGACGCAGCCGGAGGCGAAGATCGTCACGGCGTACATCGGGCAAGGCGCGCCCCGCTTCTACCTCGCGATGGCGCCCGAGCTCCCTGATCCATCGTTCGCGAAGATCGTCATTCTCACCGGGAGCCAGGCGGAGCGCGAGGCGTTGAAAGAACGGCTCCGGCGTGCCGCTGCCGACGGCCTCGCACCGGAAGCTCGCGTTCGCGTCACGCAGCTCGTCTTCGGCCCGTACTCGCCGTTCCCCGTCGCGTATCGCATCGTCGGTCCGGATCCGGACAAGCTGCGCGAGATCGCCGCCGAGGCGCGCGCGGTCCTACAGGCGAACCCGATGATGCGTACCGTCAATACGGACTGGGGCGAGCGTTCGCCAACGCTGCATTTCTCGTTGCAACAGGATCGGCTCCAGGCGGTCGGGCTGACGTCGAGTGCGGTTTCGCTGCAGCTACAGTTTCTCCTCCGAGGGATCCCGATCGCGGAGGTCCGCGAGGACATTCGATCAGTCCAGGTGGTCGCTCGTTCGGCCGGAACAACGCGGCTCGATCCCGACAAGCTCGGTGACTTCACCCTGATCGGGTCGGCTGGTCAGCGCGTGCCACTCTCTCAAGTGGGGACGGTGGAGCTCCGCATGGAGGACCCGATCATTCGTCGCCGGGATCGAATGCCGACCATCACCGTGCGCGGTGACATCGCCGAAGGCTTGCAGCCCCCGGACGTTTCGAGCGCGGTGCTCGCGGAGCTGCGCCCGATCATCGCTCGACTCCCCGCGGGATACCGGATCGAAGAGGCAGGCACCACCGAGGAATCCGCGAAGGCGACCAAGGCGCTCCTGCCCCTGTTTCCGATCATGCTCGCGCTGACGCTGCTCATCATCATCATTCAGGTTCGCTCGATCTCGGCGATGTTCATGGTGTTCGCGACAGCACCGCTCGGGCTCACCGGGGTGGTTCCCACACTGCTGATCTTCCGGCAGCCGTTCGGCATCAACGCGCTCGTCGGACTCATCGCGCTCTCGGGCATCCTGATGCGCAACACGCTCATCCTGCTCGGGCAGATCCACCACAACCTGAACGAGGGACACGCGCCCTTCGATGCAGTCGTGGAAGCGACGGTGCAGCGGGCGCGGCCGGTCATCTTGACCGCGCTCGCGGCGATCCTCGCGTTCATCCCACTGACGCACTCCGTGTTCTGGGGGACCCTGGCGTACACGTTGATCGGAGGCACGTTCGCGGGAACGGTGCTCACGCTCGTGTTCCTCCCGGCGATGTACGCCATTTGGTTCCGGATCGCCGCGCGGTCCGGCGACATGCGCGCCCTCGGGCGCTTCGGATCGGATGAGAGGACAGAACATGCAACGCGATGATGTTCCGGATACGACCTACACCACCACGTGGAGCGGCGGCCGCGGAGAAGTCCGGTTCTTCACCCGGTCTGACGGGTCTCGGCTGCGCTACTTCACCGCCGGCACGGGGCCGCCCCTGGTGCTCATGCACACGGTTCGAACGCAGCTTGACTACTTTCAGCGCGTGATTCCAAAGGTGCTCGATCGCTATACCGTCTACGCGTTCGACTTCCCCGGCATGGGATGGTCAGACATCGTCCCGGGGGCGAGCTACGAAGAACCGGCGTTGCGAAGCGCGGTGGTCGAGTTTGTCAGCGGACTCCGCCTTCAAGGTCTCACGCTGGCGGGTGAATCCATGGGCGGCGCACTCGCACTCTCTGCGTCGATCGATCTGAAAGATAGGGTCAGCCGGGTCGTTGCGTTCAACAGCTATGACTATCCGAGTGGACTGGAGCGCGGTAGCTGGCTCGCACGGTTCATCATCTCGTCTGTGCGGATGCCCGTGATCGGTCCGATCTTCGCTCCGCTCGAGCCACGGTCGGTGATGCGCACGGTGCTGAGGGGTGGCTTCGCCGACAAGGCGAAGTTGCCAGAGGACTTCTTGGAGGAGCTCTTGCGAAGCGGGCGCCGCAAGGGCTACGCGAAGGTTGCGCGGGGTATCTACCGCAACCTCGAAGGATTGAACCGCGCGCGCGAGCGTTACCCGGACGTCTCCATTCCAGTCACGCTGGTCTACGGCGACCGTGACTGGTCTCGACCGATGGAGCGAGATCGAGTCGCGGCCTCGTTGCCGTACGTTCGACGTATTACGCTGTCCGACACGGGCCACTTCTCCTCGTTGGAGCGGCCCGAAGACGTCGCGCAAATCCTGCTGGGCTAGAAGTCCAACGCATTCAGCTCCGAACCGCGCGGCCTTTCCGGACAGTGCCGCTGGACCGACGACTGGTCGACAGAAGTACCAAGTCGGCGGCTTCGTCGGCATCTTTGAGAAGCGTCTTGCGCGGTGTTCCCAGCTGCGCCCGCATCGTTAGACCGCGCGAGAGGTCGACGACCTGGCTCGCGCGCGCGGCCACAGGGAAATCAGACGGGAGCTCTCCCGCACTGATCGCGTCACGAAACCGACGCTCCACGAGCGCCACGACGCCGGTTGCCGCGTTCTGTAAGAATTGCTGAACGTCAGCATCGGCCACGAGCGGCGCAACGCACACGAGGAGACACCCCCGCGCGGAGCCCTCCTCGGTCGCGAGCTCGACATTGCATCGTAGGAACCCTGCGAGCGAGGCGCGTATAGATTGCGGCGAGAGAAGTGCGTGCGCTGCGCGGCCCCCCTTTGCTTCGCCGTACGCCTTGAGCACCCGCAAGAACAACGCTCGCTTGTCCCCAAAGACGGCATACAAGCTCGGCCGTCCCACGCCCATCCCGGCGACGAGGTCATCGATCGTCACTCCGTCATAGCCCTTCGACCAGAAGACCTGTGTCGCCTTCTCGAGCGCATCAAGTTCGTCGAAGTTGCGCGGTCGTCCGCGGGGCCTCGTGTAATTTTTAATCATACGGTTCAGATCTCCTGGGACATGACCAGTCGTTCTATTACGGTACCGTACAGTTCAAAAGTGGCAAGGTTGCCGGCCCGACGGCTTGGAGTCCGGGCGCGCCGTGCCCTTGCCCACACCGAGCTGACCGAATTTAAGATCGTTTAGTTCTAAATTCCTTGCGCATGACCCGCTGCCGCGTATTATCGGACTGAATAGTTCTAAATAAGCCTGGAACGGACCGAGCGCTTCCGCACGACGCCGTACTCCAGAAGCAAAGCGACTGATGTCGCAGAAGGACAACGCAATCATGGGCCGATATGACGGAAAGCGCGTAGTGATCACCGGCGGCACGAGCGGCATGGGTCTCGCCACGGCAAAGCTGCTGGCTGATCAGGGTGCGCGCGTGCTGGTGACGGGACGCTCGAAGAAGGCGCTCGACTCGGCGCGCGAGGTACTCGGAAAGAACGCCATCGTCGTGTCGAGTGACGCGACCGTGATGACCGACATCGACGCTCTTGCCACTCGCGCGCAGTCGGAGCTCGGCGCGGTGGACTTTCTGTTCCTCAACGCCGGATACGGAAAGTTTGTGCCGTTCGAGCTCATGTCGGAGGCGGTGTATGACGAGATGTTCGATCTGAACATTAAAGGTCCGTACTTCGCGGCGCAGAAGTTCGCACCGTTGATGCCTAGCGGGAGCGCGATCGTACTCACGACGTCCGTCGCGAACGTGAAGGGGGTGCCCACGCTCAGTGCGTATGGTGCCGCCAAAGCCGCGCTGCGGTCACTCGCGCGATCGCTGGCTGTCGAGCTGATGCCGCGAGGGATTCGCGTCAACGTGATCAGCCCTGGTCCCATTCAAACGCAGATCATGGACAGGTCGGGTCTACCCAAGGAGCAGATCGATCAGTTCCACAGCCAGATGGTGGACGGCAACCCGATGAAGCGCTGGGGGCAGCCCGAAGAGATCGCGAAGGCAGCCGCGTTCCTGGCCTTCGACGCCACCTTCACGAACGGACACGAACTGCCCGTGGACGGCGGCATGTCCCAGCTCTGAGACCGACACATTCCAACAGGCAGGAGATCACATGAGCAGCGATCCGAGGGTTGTAGCTGTTGTCGGCGTGGGACCCGGGCTAGGGCGCGCATTGGCCGTTCGGTTTGCGCAAGGAGGTTTTTCAGTTGCGCTTGTCGCGCGCCAAGAGGCCTCGCTGCGGCCCGTGCAGAGCGAGATCGAAGGCTCTGGCGGAGCTGTTCGCTCGTACGTGTGCGATGCGACCGATGCGAAGGCCGTCGACGCGACATTCGGGCGCATCCGCGACGAGCTCGGGGTGCCGGAAGCGCTCATCTACAACGCCGGTGCCTTCAAAGCAGGGGGCATTCTCGAGCTCTCTGCTCCGGACTTCGAGCAAGCGTGGCGCGTGAACTGTCTCGGCGCACTCCTCACGGCGCAGGCGGTAGTGCCGGCGATGCTGGAGCGCGGGCGTGGCAGCATTCTCTACACAGGGGCGACCGCTTCACTCCGAGGCAGCGCGCGGTTTGCGGGGCTTGCCGTCGGTAAGTTTGGCTTGCGCGCGCTCGCTCAATCAATGGCTCGAGAGCTCGGCCCACAAGGGATCCATGTCGCTCACGTTGTCATCGATGGCGGCATCGATTCACCGCGTATGCGCTCGATGTCCCCGAGCCGCGACCCCCAAACGCTCCTCGCTCCGATGGCGATCGCGGAGAACTATTGGAACCTCCATGCGCAGGATCGGAGCACGTGGAGTCACGAGATTGACCTGCGCCCCTCGGTCGAGAAGTTCTAGGACGGACGGCGCGGAACGTTCGTGCTGCAGGGCTCCGAGACGATCGCAGACGGTGAGCTCTCCGCAACCTGGTTCGAGCGATGAAGACGGCCGCGCCTTACCTTGCCAAAGCGCTCACGCACCTCATTTCCGATCGAGGAGCACGGAGAGCTCTTCCGGCGTTTCAATGTCGAGCGCGCCCTCGTCCCAGTCGATCGAAGCTGAGCTCGTGAGGAGTTGCCTAGCGCCGCGATCACCCGATAGTTGACAAAGAGCGACGAACGCCAAGGCTCCGATGCGGTTACGCGTGCGGGTCCATCGTCGGAAGCACGCTCGTGAGGTGAGTGACCGCGGCGCGCACGGCCGCCGTGAGGGAGCGGTGGGCGCGAAACAGAAGCCGAAGCCCGCCGGCGATCCCTTCGTGCTGCGGCAGGACGCGCGTGAGACGACCGCGCGCCACGTCCTCGACGCACAGCACTTCGGGCAGCATCGCGATTCCGATGCCGCCGCGCACCGCACGCTGTGCTGACGTGGTGTCGCTGACGTGGAGTCGCGGCGAGAACGTAAATTTGCGTCGTCGGCTCCGCGGATGCACGAGCGTCCAGCTCGCGATGCCGTCGTCGGTGCGCGTCGAGATGCACGAATGTCGAGCGAGATCCTCGACCGTGCGCGGGGTGCCGCGGGACTTCAGATAGCCCGGGCTCGCGAACAGGAGCTTGCGCGACGAGTGCCACAGGGGACGCGCGACAAAATCCGCCGTGTCCTGCGCCTGACCAGCCACGATTGCCAGGTCGAACGTATTGGCCTCCAGATCGAGCGTGCGTTCGGCGAGATCCAGCTCGACGGTGATGCCCGGGTGCGCGCGCATGAAAGGGACGATCGCGTCCGTGATGACTCCCCCGAGTGAGAGTGGGGCCGTGATGCGAACGCGGCCCGTCGGCTCGGTCTGCAACTCGCGAACGAGCGCTCCACCCTGCGCGAGATCATCGACGGCGCGCTCGGCGAACGCGTGGTACCCGCGCCCGGCGTCGGTGAGTGCGAGGCGGCGCGTCGTTCGTTCGAGCAAACGCATGCCCAGCGCGCTCTCGAGACGACTGATGCGACGGCTCACGGTGGAAACAGGAACTCCGCGTTCTCGCGCGGCCGCCGAGAAGCTGCGCAGTTGCACGACGCGCACGAACAGCGACACGTCGTTCAGATCGAGCTTTGCGCTGGAGGCAAGAATGGCTTGCACGAGCGGAGACTAGTGCATCCGGCGGCGCTCCGCTATCACCTCCTGCATGTCGCATTTCTTCCTCGCGGGAATCACCGGACGCGTCGGTCGCGCTGCCGCACGTCAACTTCTCGCTCAGGGCCACACCGTGCGCGGATTCGTTCGCGATCCATCGCGGGCCAAGCTCGATTCGCGCATCGAGGTCGTCGCGGGTGATCTCCTCGATGGTCCCGCTCTCGCCGCCGCGATGCGCGGAACGGACGGCGCGTACGTGATGGTGCCGCCGGTGACCGATCCATCGCCCGGCTTCACCGAGGCGCACACGCTCGCGGAGACATGGTGCGCAGCTCTCACCGAAGCAGCCGTCCCCCGCGCCGTGGTGTTGTCGTCGCTCGGCAGCGAACGCACGAGTGGCCTTGGCCTCATCACGAGCACGCACATCCTCGAGCAGACGCTCCGCCCGCTCTCACCGGCGTGCGCGCTCGCGTTTGTCCGCGCGGGCGGCTTTCTCGACAACTACGTCCACGCCGCGCAGACCGCCCGCGCGTCGGCTGTCTTCGATACGTTCCTCGCCCCGACCGATCGCGGCTTCCCGATGGTCGCCGCCGACGACATCGGGGCGGAAGTCGCACGCCTCCTCGCGGCGGCGGCATGGCGGGGCCCCAGCCCGCATGTCGTCGAGCTCGGCTCGTTGGTCTCCGCCGACGAGTTGGCTCGCGCGATCGGTGCGTCGTCCGAACGCGAGGTCTCCGCCCGCTCGATCCCACGCGATCAATGGGCCTCGGTGATCGAACGCTTCGGCGTCCCGCGCGGCCGCACCGGACCGTACGAAGAGATGAACGACGCGATCCTCGCGGGAAAGATCTGGTTCCGCGATGATCTGGATCCGCCAGCCGAGCGGATCGCCGCGACGACGACGCCGGCCGCATTCTTCAGCCGTACGTGAGCATCTTCGACCAACCGAGCTCCAGCCGGACCTTCATGGTTGGCAACTCTCGCTCACAAACCTAGACGGAGCTCGGCGAAGACGGTCGACGTGTCGCGGAGGTTGCGGAAGAACGACGGATCGCTGCCGTTGTAGTAATCGAACCCGATGATTCCTCTCCACCGATCCGAGAACGCGTAGCTGACCTTGCCACGTACCGCATAGCTCGCATGCGGCGCGAGTATGACGCCGAGCAGCTCGCCTTCGAGCGTCTCGTTCCACCACTTGTCGCTGATGCGAACCGTCGCGCCGTGCTGAACCGTGTCGAGCTGGTTGCGAATCACCGCGTTCTCGATCGCGAGCTGCTCGTTCGCCGGCCCGATCGCGAACGGGTCGCGATGATGGATGGCGACGCGAACCAGGTACTGTGCGTTGACGTTGAGGTAGTTCCCGAACGTGCGGTCCGCGCCGACGATGCCGAACCACCCCGGAGTCGGAACATCGGCGCTCTTGCCGGCCCAGTCGTCCGTGATGGAGACCGCCATCTCGCTCCGTACCTGGTATCGACCGACCACCGTCGCGGCGTCTGCGCCGATCACGCGCGTGCGGTGATGCTCGAGCAGGATCCCCGAGCCCGAACCGGCGAGATCGGGTATGCGATCATAACCGTCGAAGTACGAGAGCGACCAATCGATCCGCTCGCCGCTCCGCTCGAGCTTGAACGCCGCCTGCTGCTCCGAATCGACCCAGCGTGGAGCCTGCTCCTGAACCGCGAGCGTCGCGGGCAGCGGCACGACACTCGGTTGAAAGCCGGGCAGCCAGATGCTGGTGACGGTCCACGAACCGTGATGCCACGCCAGCTCCGCGCAGTACGCGCCGACGCGCTGATCGGCGTCGTCCGAGACCAACAACGTGTAGTCGCGCGGCGTCAGGTTGTCGGTGGGGTTCACGGCATCGGCACGCCCCCACACGATGATGCGTTTTCCCAGCCGCGCCTCGAACGAGCCGAGCACGAGATCCGCGAACGCTTCGCGCACGGAGCCGACGGTGCGGTCCCCGCTGGACACGTCCGGATATCCGACCCAGCCGTCGAACACCAGCGATGCCGTCCTGCCGAGTCGAGGCGTCGCGCGTGTCCACAGTGCGAGCGTGCCGAGGTTCTCGCGGTCGTCGAGCGCGCGGCTCGCGGTCCAGTACCCCATGCGTAATGTGCCGCTGATCGCGCTGCCGGCGGGGTCGGCGTCGTCATCAGCCGCAGCGTTGCCGGCAAGCAACGCGAGCAGGAGCATCGCGCGTCCGATCACACATCACTCCCGCTCCAGCGCGGCGGTCGTGAAGACAGAGTCTTCGACATCCGCCTGAAGCTTGAAGTTCGCGAGTTTGATCGTGGTGCGGTGACTGCTCTGGACGTTCGTCGCGTCGAGAACCATCGGCTGATACTTGCCGTGCTTGTCGTCGACGAGCTCGACCTGGCTGTAGGTCATGCTCTTCACCAGCTTGCCGCCCGGATCCCAGGCCTCGACCTTGATCGCGACGAAGTTGTCCTTGCGGATCCAGCTCTTGCGTTTCGAGTACCCACTGGAGGACTTCACGTCATCGGACTTCGGCTTCGATTCCACGACGTAACAATCCTGGCCATCGACCTTCTCGTCCGCGAGCAGGGCGTGTGTCCAGTCGGCCGTCTTGTGACCGATCACGTCGGCATACGAGAAGTCGGTGCCGACGAAGCTGTCGCTCTTGTTCGACGATGCGATGCGTCGCACCTTCTTGAGCGCCGGCAGATAGATCCAGATGTCATCGTCGCCGGACGAATGCTCGATCAGTAGCGTCGCCGTTCCACGCACGTCGGCAGGCGAGAGGAACCGAACGACACGGTCGGTGTCGGTACCGTTCTTCTGGAGCTTCGTCGTCACCGTGGTCACGCGGCTTCGTTTCTCGTTCTTCGCCGTGAACAGGTCGACAGTCGCGGTCGATGTCGAGCCCGCGACCCGGCCCGTGGCGACGCTCTTCTCCATCACGTCGGCGGCCGTCGGTGTCCCTGCGTGCGCGTGCGAGGTCAGGCCGACCACGAGTGCCAACACGATCACCGAGGTGGCCTTCGGCAGGCTCGTCGCGCGCGGCGCGGCGCCGAAGATGAACTTCGGCCGGAGCGCGAGGACCAGCGCCGGCAACAACGTCAGCGCGGTGAGCGAGCTCACGAGCATCGTTGCCGAGATCAGGATCCCCATCCAGATGTGGAGCCAGAAGCCCCACGAGAAGATCAAGACACCGTAGCCGCAGGCGACCGCCGTCGCGACGAACAGGATCGCTTTGCCGGCAGTGTGGAACGTGTGCTCGACCGCAGCGGTCTCTTCCATCCCGGAGCCGATGGCTTCCCGGAGTCGATAGAGGAAGTAGATCGCGTAGTCCGCGCCAATACCGACGCCCATCGCCGTCGTGACGGCGTTCTGGATGTTCAGCGGGATGCCGGTGATCCCGAGAATCGCAAACGTAACAAGCGCGGTGACCGCGAGCGGCGTGAGCACGAAGATGCCGCCCCACACCGAGCGGAACGCGAGCGCGCCAAGCAGCAACAGGATGGCGCCGATCTGCAGGATGTTGCGCAGCTTCCCAGCGACCATCACGTCGTTGAGCGCGACGTTGCGTGGGATCGTTCCGCCGAGACGCACGGTCGCGCCCGTCCCCGCGAACTCCTTCGCGACAAACGCCTCGAGCCTGGGCGTCAGCTCCTTGAGGTACGCGGTGCTCTCGATCTTGACGAGCGTGTAGATCACCGCGCTGCGATAGTCGTTGTCGACGTAGCTGTCGAAGTCCGTCGGATCGCCGGACATCGCGTAGAGCAACAGGTATTGCGCGATCGTGGCCTGATCCTCGGGAATCGTATCGAAGGCGGGCTGATCGCCGTGCATCGCCGCGTTCATTCTCCGGACGAAGTCCGCGAGTGAGATCGTCTTGCCGACGTAGGGCTGCTGCTCGAGGAAGCGCTGCGTGTGATCCATGGCGCGCAGAACGGCCGGGCTCTTCAGCGCGTCAGTCGAGGTCCCTTCGACGAGCAGGAGAATCGAGTTCGTGCCGCCGAGCCGCTCGTTGATCGCCCGGTCGTTCTGCTGCACTGCGATGTTCGCAAAGAAGTAGTTCCGTAGATCGTTGTCGTTGCGGACAGCGGGCGCCGCGAAGGCGCCGCCGGCGATGATCAACGCGAACACCACCAGCGCCGTGCGACGGCGATACAGCGCTACACTGGCCAGCGCCGATGTCATCCCGTCCCAGAACCGCTGCTGCTTCTCGCGCTGGATCTCGCGCTGCTGCGGTGGCGCGAGCGCGGCTCGCAAGGCGGGAATGAACGACAGCTCGAGGAGCAGCGCGGCGACGATGCCGCACGCTGTAAAGATTCCGAACGTCCGGATCGTCGCGATATCGAACATGATCAGCGACAGGAAGCCGGCCGCCGCGATGGTCCCCGCGGTCAGCATCACCGGCGCAATCCGGGTGAGCGCCTCGACGACGGCGGTGCGGTTTGTCTCGCGCGACGGAGGCGCTCCGTCCGAGAGTAGCCGGTTGTACTCCTCGTAATAGCGCTTGAGGATTTGTACGGCGTGGCCGGCAGCGACGGCGAGGATCAGGATCGGCGTGGTGGCGTTGAAGACGTCGAAGGGTACGCCGGCGAGACTCATGATCCCGAGCGCCCAGACAACGGCCAACAGTGCCGTGACGAGAGGAAGAAACAATCCCTGGCGCGTGCGGAACGCCTCGTAGTGGATCAGGCCGGTGACCACCAACGCGATCAGGAACAGGAGCCCGATCCGCTGTGCGTAGATCTCGAGCTGCGCCAGATACGACGGCTGCCCGCTGAGCCAGATGTCGATCGATGGATCGCGTTCGGGCGCGATGATCCCTTCGACGTACTTGACGTACCCCTGAAATCCCGCGAGCCCGACCTCGTTCTTGAACTGCGCGATGATCGCAGTCGTGCGCCGATCCGGAGACACGATCGCATTCGTGTACAGCGGCATCGTGTCGACGGCGCGCCGCAGCGCTTCCAGTGCCTCCGGTGTGCGCGGCACGGTCTCGAAGAGGCGACGGACCTCCATCCCATCCTCCTTGCCGACGACGCTCTTGGCCTTCTTCGCCGACAGGCTAAGGATATTGTCGGGATACACGCGAGGCGCCTTCGCAAGTGCATCGGTGATGCGCTGGACGCGCTCGAGCACGGCGGGCTGGAAGATGTCACCCGTCTTCGGCGAGATCGCGATCACCAGCGTCTGACTCGCGCTGAACCGATCCTCGATGACGTTCGTCGCCTGAATGTACGGATGCGTCTGCGGCATCATGTTCTTCGAATCGATGATCACGTGCAGCGCCGAGATCCGATATCCGAGGAACAGCGTCATGGCGAGCGTGACACCGATGACGATTGCGCGATGACTGGTTACCCATTCGAGATAGCGACGCACGGCGACTCCTCGACGCCCGACAACGCAGGGCATCGATCGGTGAACGATCGGCGCTCTCCAAATGATGCGCGTTGCGATAAAAAATCGTGGCGCTCAGCCGCGCGTGCGATCCGCGAGCCGCGAGCCGGCCGCGATCAACTTCGCGAGCTCGACATTGAGCGCGTCGACCCGACTCGCCCCCAACATCTCTCGAATGCGCCGCGTCGTCCGTTCCCAGATCGGGTACGAGGCGCGCACGACGCGTTCGCCGGCCCGCGTCGTGACCACGATCTTCGAGCGCGCGTCCTCTAGCGAGCGTGCGACGCGCAGAAACCCTGCCTTTTCGAGCGGACGAATCGCGCGGGTCACGGTGGTGCGGTCCATCACGAGAGCGCGCGCGAGCTCGCCGACACTGATGCCCGCATCGCCGCGCGCCGCGACCGTGGCCACCACGGGTAGCTGAGAGAGCTCGAGGCCGAGGGGCCGGAACGCTGCGTCGTACACGCGGGCGAGCACCCGGCTCGCCTGGCGCAAGTGCATGGCCGGACAGCCGGTTCGCATGGCGTTGGCGATCGCGGAGAGATCGTTCACTTCATATGTATATGCACCTAATCGGAACCTGTCACGCGCGATTCACTCCCGGCGCTGGCATGCGTGCATATGCACGCAAATGTGCCAGGCTGAGACGGACATGGCTTCCCTCGACCTGCTCAGAAGCGATCTTCAGGGGGGGCGCGAGCGCTTCCTCGCACTCGTTGCAGACATTCGGCACGACCTGCATCGCTACTGCACGCGGATGACTGGCTCGGTCAGCAGTGGAGAAGATGTCGTCCAGGAGACGCTCGCGAAGGCGTACTACTCGCTCGGCGAGGTCTATCAGCTCCCGCAGCTTCGCTCGTGGCTATTCCAGATCGCACACTCGCGCTGCGTCGACTACCTGCGTCGCTACGACCGTCGCCTGGGCCAACCGCTCGAGACCGTCGAGCACACGGCGGTCGACCAAACCGCGAGTCCCGAGGACGCGTTAGCACGGGAGGAAGCGGTCCGAGCCGCGATCTCGACGTTCCTCGAGCTCCCAGCGGCCTACCGCAGCTGCGTCATCCTCAAGGACGTGCTCGGTCACTCGGTCGAGGAGATCGCCGTGATCCTCGGCCTCACCGTTCCCACCGTCAAAGCGGCGCTCCACCGCGGCCGCACGCGCCTGCGTTCGCGAGGTGCCGCAACCGAGCCGCACGTCAGTGGGCACGCGCCGTCACCCGCGCTCGTGCGCTACGCAGCATTGTTCAACGCGCGCGATTGGAACGCCGTACGAGCGATGCTCGCCGAGGACGTGCGCCTCGATCTGGTCGCGCGACAGACGCGGAGTGGCAAGCACGAGGTCGGCGGCTACCTCAGCAACTACGCCGCGAAGGTCGACTGGCGCTTCGCTCCGGCGTGGCTCGACGGCCGCGAGGTGCTCGCCGGCTTCCATGCCAGCAGCGACGAACGCCCGAGCTACTTCATCGAGCTGACGTTCGAGAACGAGCTCGTCACGATGATTCGCGACTACCGCTACGTGCCCTACATCGCGCATGACGCCGAGCTCGTGCTCGCCATGCCCGATGAGGTCCGGCTCCGCCGCCCGCATTCCTAGTACGCTCCATGGATGGAGTGCGAAGCGTGCTTCCAAAGGGTGTGCGCCGCCGGCGGCCATCACGGCGATGCCGTAACAAACGGCCTACATGCTGTGATGCGCACCGGCAGCGGTGGCTTCAACGTCACGTCGCGATGAATGACGGCGTCAACGCCGTACTAGCGGCGGCGGTAAATGGGCAGCGGCTCATTGGCGTCGGCCTGATAGGTCGGGCCGAGCTCGGCGAACGCCTCGAGCGCGCTGGTGAGAGACTTGCCCTGCTTGAGCTCGAACGCGTTGAAGCCGCAGCGCTCCAGGTAGCGCAGGTCGTCGCGAAGGACGTCGCCAACGGCGCGGAGCTCGCCTTTGAAGCCGTACCGCTGACGGATCATGCGGGCCACGGAGTACGGGCGTCCCTCGGTGAACTTGGTCAGCTCGAGCGCGATCAGCGTGAGGCGGCCGAGATCGGGAATGTCGGCGGGCAGCTTGTCGGGCGGCACCCGGACGCCGAGGGCCGGGAGGGTGCGCAGGGAGTCGCGCTCTTTGATGTAGCGTGCGAGCGAGACGATAGGCTTACCGGAAAGCTCGGCACCGTCGGCGATGTGCACGAAGTCGTCGTCGACGATCGCGCGGTCACGGATGATCTGCGTCATTCAGCACCTGCTTCGAGCGGGTCAGCGCTGCCGTACACAGCGACCTTGAATGGGTCGAAGCCCACGCGGCGGACGGTGTCGAGAAAGCGCTCGTCGGAGGATTCGCGGATGGTGAGGTAGCGATCGAGGACCTTCTCGACAGCGTCGACGATCTCGTCTTGCGCGAGCGCGCGTCCGAGGATCTTGCCGATGGAGGCGTCGTTGCCGGGGCTGCCGCCGAGCATGAGCTGGTAGAACTCGACGCCGCGCTTGTCGATGCCGAGGATGCCGATGTTGCCGACGTGGTGGTGACCGCACGCGTTGATACAGCCGCTGATCTTGATCGAGACGTCACCGACGTCGTTGAGATAGTCGATGCGATCGAATCGCTCGGAGATCTCCAAGCTGAGCGGGATGCTGCGTGCGTTGGCGAGGTCGCAGTAGTCCAGGCCGGGGCAGGTGATGATGTCGGTGATCTTGTTCGCGTTGGCCTCGCCTAGGTCGATGCGGCGGAGCTCGGCGTGGAGCGCAGGCAGCTCGGAGGTCTTCACGTCGGTGAGCACGAGGTTCTGCGTGTGCGTGACGACGAGGTGGCCGAACGAGAAGCGGTCAGCGAGGCCGGCGATCGCGTCCATTTGCGTGTCCGAGACGTCACCGGGCGGCGTGCCTTTTTGCTTCACCGAGATGATGACGGCGCTGTAGCCGGGGACCTTGTGGGCGACGACGTTGTTGCGCACCCAGTTGCCGAGCTCGCGATCTTTGCCGAGCACGATGCGCGTGGGATCCGAGGCGGGCAGGGACTCGTAGGCGGGGGGCGCGAAGAACGCGGCCACACGCGCGATTTCGGCGTCGGGAAGCTCGAGCTCCGGCGTGCGCGACGCTTCCCAGTCCTCCTCGACGCGGCGGCGGAACTCGTCGATGCCGAGCGCAGCGACGAGGATCTTGATGCGCGCCTTGTACTTGTTGTCGCGTCGTCCGTGGAGGTTGTACACGCGCAGGATGCTGTCGATGTACGAGAGGAAGTGCTTCTTGGGGAGGAACTCGCGCACGACCTCTCCGATGATCGGCGTTCGGCCCATGCCGCCACCGACGAGGACTTCGAAGCCGCGCTCGCCTCGGGCGTTCTCGACGATGCGCAGGCCGATGTCGTGAAAGCGAACAGCGGCGCGGTCTTCGCCGGGCGTGCCCGTCACGGCGATCTTGAACTTGCGGGGAAGGTGGGCGAACTCGGGATGGAACGTCGACCACTGGCGGAGAATTTCGCAGTAGGGACGCGGGTCTTCGAGCTCGTCCCGCGCGATGCCGGCGAAGTGATCGGCGGTGATGTTGCGGACGCAATTGCCGCTGGTCTGAACTGCGTGCATCTCGACGCTGGCGAGCTCGTCGAGGATGGTGGGGACGTCCGTGAGCTTGGGCCAGTTGTATTGAATGTTCTGGCGGGTGGTGAAGTGGCCGTAGCCTCGGTCGTAGGTGCGCGCGATGTGCGCGAGCTTGCGGACCTGGGTGGAGCTCAGCAGGCCGTAGGGGACAGCGACGCGCAGCATGTACGCGTGAAGCTGCCGGTAGAGGCCGTTCTGCAGGCGGAGAGGTTTGAACTCGTCCTCGGTGATCTCGCCCGAGAGACGGCGCGTTACCTGTCCCCGGAATTGCTGTGCGCGCTCCGTGATGATGCGTCGGTCGTAGTCGTCGTATTGGTACATGGCTAATCGGGCCGCCTTACACGAATGGTGGGACCGTTGGCGCGAATGCGTTCACGCGCGCTTTGGGCGAGGATGACGCCGTTCTCGACGTCGATCTGGATGGGGTAGGCGTCGGAGATTTCGCGCTGCTCTCGCTGCGTCGCCGTTGTCGCGAGCTCCTTTGCGATCGCTTCGCTATCGAGCAGCCCGGCTTCCGCCAGTGCTCTCGCCCAGGTTCCATCGCTGCGGCGATAGGCGACGGCGCCGTCCTCGGTGAAGTTGGCAGTGACGACCCAGAACATGGCTAGCTCTCCACGATGAGTCCCGCGCCGACGGTGTCACCCTCGGTTGGGTCGATGAGAAGGATGCTGCCGAGCGCGCGATCGGCAACGTAGGTGGTGGCGACAATGGAGTCGCCGAGCACGAGCTCGAGCGTGCCGAGGTCGTTCTGCGCGAGCTTGTCGGTGGGGACCGACGCTCCGGTGGTGAGATCGATCTTGTGCGTGATCGCGGCGATCTGCGCATGAACGCGGCGGCTCTGGTGCTTGACCCACACTCGCTGGCCTTTGACCGCCGGGCGAGCGCTCATCCACGCGACCTCGACCGTGATGGCGTGTCGGACGGCAAGTCCCTCCGGCAGCTCCGTTCCCGCCACCACGTAACTACCCCGGCTCGCGTCGATGTCGTCGGCCAAGGTGACAACGACTGATTCACCGCGTTTTGCCGCGGGACGCGTGTCGGTCACCGAACGATCGATGCGCTTGATGGTGCTCGGGATCATCGCGGGGGCCACGATGACCGGGTCACCGACAGCGAGGCGGCCGCTGGCGATGCGCCCGGCGAGCCCCCGGTAGTCGGCGTAGTCCTCGCGCTGCGGGCGAATCACCCACTGCACGGGGAGCACGGCCGCGGAGAATTCGACGGGGGAGGGCGTGGCTGTCTCGAGCTCTTCGAGGAGCGCGGGGCCTTGGTACCAGGCGATGCGCGTCGATCGTTCGACGACGTTGTCTCCGTCCAGCGCGCACACGGGCAAGTAGCGCACGGTCGTGGCCCACGGTAGCTGGGAGAGGTTCGCGTTTGCCTGCGCGACGAGCTCGTCGAAGCGGGCTTGCGAGAAGTTGACGCGATCCATCTTGTTGACCACGCCGAACACGAGCGGGACGCGCAGGAGGGCGGTGATCGCGAGGTGACGACGGGTCTGCTCGGTGAGCCCACGCTCGGCATCGATGAGCACGATGGCGACGTCGGCCTGCGACGCACCCGTGATCATGTTGCGCGTGTACTGCACGTGACCGGGCGTGTCGGCGAGCACGAACCGACGCTTGGGCGTTGCAAAGTATCGCCACGCGGCATCGATCGTGATGCCTTGCTCGCGCTCTGCGCGGAGGCCATCGGTGATGAGCGCGAGGTCCGTGCGCGCAAGGCCGCGGCGCTGGCTCGCCTCTTCGATGTGCGAGAGCTGATCGCGCATGAGAGAACGCGTGTCCAACAACAGGCGGCCGATCAGCGTGCTCTTGCCGTCATCGACGCTGCCCGCCGTGGCGCACACCAGAGTTTGAATGTTGGACATCAGAAGTAGCCCTCACGTTTGCGATCTTCCATCGCCGCTTCGCTGAACTTGTCGTCGGCACGCGTCGCGCCGCGCTCGGTGAGGTCTGACGCGATGATCTCGGTGATCACGTCATCGATCGTCGATGCCTGAGAGCGTACGGCACCGGTGCACGTCGCATCACCAACGGTCCTGAAGCGCACCGTCTCCTCGAACACGCGCTCGTCGGCTTGCGGTCGCATGGCGTTGGTCACGCCGTACAACATTCGATCGCGCTCGAACACCTCGCGTTTGTGCGCGTAGTAGATCGACGGCAGCTCCAGCTGTTCGTGGGCGATGTACTGCCACACGTCGAGCTCGGTCCAGTTGGAGATGGGGAACACGCGGAGATTCTGGTCGCGTCGGATGTGGAGGTTCAGCAGCGACCACAGCTCGGGTCGTTGGGCGCTTGGATTCCACTGCCCCAACGAATCTCGCACGCTGACGATGCGCTCCTTGGCGCGCGCGCGATCTTCATCGCGACGGGCTCCGCCGAACAACACGTCGAACTTATGTTCCGAAATTGCCTCGAGGAGCGTCACCGACTGCAGCCGGTTGCGGCTCGCGCGGGGGCCCGTCTCGTCGTGCGCCGTTCCGCGATCGATCGAGTCCTGAACCTTGGCCACGATCAACCGTTCGCCGAGCTCGGCAACGCGCCTGTCTCGAAACGCGATGACCTCGTCGTAGTTGTGTCCCGTGTCGACATGCAGCAACGGGAACGGAAACTTCGCGGGGCGGAACGCTTTCTCCGCGAGGCGGAGCATGAGGATCGAGTCCTTTCCCCCGGAGAACAGCAACGCGGGCCGTTCACGCTCGGCGCACGCCTCGCGCATGATGAAGATGGCCTCGTCTTCGAGGTGAGCGAGGTGGGGCAGCACGACATCCAACATAGTGGATGATTCTCCTGTTTCCTAGACCTCAGATCCGCTATAACGGACAAATGACAACGCCTCCCGAGGAGGCCCGCTGGGCGACCTGGGTCGATTGGGCCGTCGACAACTACGGCGCTGGTCTTCGCGTTGCGTGCAGCCTCAGCGTGGAAGACAGCCTTCTTGTCGACGCTGTCGCGGCCCGCTCCGCCGCACGCGGCCTCACGAAGGACGATTCGCCCACGGTGTTCGTCCTCGATACCGGCCGGCTGCACGAGGAGTCCTACCGCCTGCTCGCCTCGCTACGCGAACGATACAAGCTCGCGTTTGCCGTCATGTTTCCCGAGCCGACGCGACTCGAGCCGATCTTGAGGACGAAGGGGCCGGTCTCGTTCTACGACTCCATCGAAGACCGCCGCGAGTGCTGTCACGTCCGCAAGGTCGAGCCGCTCGCTCGCGCTCTCGTGGGGGCAAGCGCATGGATGACCGGCCAACGTCGTGCGCAGTCCGCGACGCGCACGAATCTCTCCCCACTCGAGCACGACGCGGATCGCGGCGGCATCGCCAAGCTCAACCCGCTCGCGTACCTCTCCGACGCGGATCTCTGGGCCGAGGCAACGCAGCGCAACGTGCCGATCAACGCGCTTCATCGCGCGGGCTATCCCTCCATTGGTTGCGCTCCATGTACGCGTGCCGTCCAACCAGGTGCCGATCCGCGGTCGGGGCGGTGGTGGTGGGAAGACCCCGAGCACAAGGAGTGCGGGTTGCACACTCACGCACCAACGCAGGATGCACGGTGACCGACGGTCCCCTCGTAGCTGATCTCGAAGGCGTCGCGTAGACCACCGTGTCCGCACTCGAGCTCGTACTGATCGGCGTGGGAGGCTGGTTCGCGTTCAACATGGGCGCGAGTGGGCTCGCTCCCTCGTTCGGCGCCGCGATGGGTGCTCGCCTGATCGGTCAGCGCCGCGCCGCGCTCTTGTTCGGAGTGTTCGTCGTGGCCGGCGCGCTCTTGTTCGGATCGCACGTCGCGAAGACGCTCGCGGCGGGAATGGTCCCCAACACCACGTTCGACGTCAAGACGACCTTGATCGTGCTGTTGGCATCGAACATCGCGCTCTTTCTCGCCAACGTCTTCGCGATCCCGCAGTCGACGTCGTGGGTCACGGTCGCCGCGATCGTCGCGCTCGGCGTCCAGCGCGGAAACCTCACCCCGGACACGCTCACGCACCGCCTCCTTCCCGCGTGGGTCATCCTTCCGACGATCGCGTTCGTGCTGAGCACGGTCGCCGTACGGCTGACGTATCCGCTCGCTACCGGCTGGAGCCTCCACACATGGTTCAGCAAGCGCACCACGCTGCTTCGCGCGCTTGCGCTCGCGAGCGCTTGCTATGTCGCGCTCGCGATCGGTGCGAACAACGTTGCCAACGCTGTCGGTCCTCTCTCCGCGGCGCACGTGCTCGACATCGCCACCGGCTTCTGGCTCCTCGCGCCCTTGTTCGGCCTCGGCGCATTCGTGCTCGGCGGTCCCGCTCGGACCATCGCGCGCGATGTCGTCCCACTCGGTCTCCTCACGGCGACGCTATGCAACGTCATCGTCGCGTCTCTTCTCATCGTCGCGTCGCGCATGGGGATCCCCCAATCGCTCGTCCAGCTCAACGCGGCGGCCGTGCTCGGCGTGGCGCTGATCAAAGAGGGTCCGAGCGGCATGTTCTACGGTCGAAGCACTCGCCGCATGCTGCTGTTCTGGGTCATCACGCCCATCCTCGCGGCGATCCTCACCACCCTCGGCCTCAACATCTTTCGATGACTAACGTCGATCGCAAGGCAGGTCGCGCGATCGCGAACAGCGTCCTCGATCTGTTGGGCAACACGCCGCTCGTGCGCCTCTCGCGGCTCGCTCCGCCCCCTGGCGCGGAAGTGCTCGCCAAGCTCGAAGCCTTCAATCCCGGGGGAAGCGTCAAAGATCGCGTTGCCGCACACATGATCGAGCTCGCCGAACAAAGCGGCCTGATCGACCAACAGACGACGATCATCGAGCCGACATCGGGGAACACGGGGATCGGCCTCGCGATGGTCTGCGCCGCCAAAGGCTACCGCTGCATTATCGTGATGCCCGACTCGATGAGTCTCGAGCGGATCTATTTGATCAAGCGCTTCGGCGCCGAGGTCGTTCTCACGCCCGCGAAGGCTGACCTCGCCGGCGCTATCAAGAAAGCTGACGAGATCGCGGCGAAGACTCCAAACTCCTTCGTCCCTCGCCAGTTCGACAACAGCGCTAACCCACGCGTTCACGAGGCGACGACGGCAAAAGAACTTCTCGCGGCGACCGATGGCCGCATCGATGTCTTCGTTGCGGGCGTCGGGACCGGAGGGACGATCACCGGCGTTGGTGCCGTGCTGAAGCGGACGTGTCCAGGGGTTCGAATCGTCGCCGTCGAGCCCGCTACCTCCGCGGTACTTTCCGGGGAGAAACCAGGCCGCCACAAGATCCAAGGTATCGGCGCAGGGTTCGTACCGCACGTGCTCCAGGGCAGCTTGATCGACGAAGTGATCCAGGTCTCCGACCTCGACGCCTTCGATGGCATGAAGCGGCTCGCCGCGCGCGAGGGAATCAGCGCAGGCATCTCGTCGGGTGCTGCGTGTCACGTTGCTCTCGCACTCGCCGCGCGCATGAGCGCAGACAAGCGCATCGTCGTCATGCTCCCTGACACGGGCGAGCGCTACCTGAGCGTCCAGCACTACTTCGAGTTCTGAGCGAGTCGATCGAGAAACACGGCGAGCTGTTCCGGCGTGTCGATGTCGAGCGCGCCGTCGTCCCAGTCGATCGAGGCCGAGCTCGTGAGGAGTTGCCTCGCGCCGCGATCACCCGACAGGGAGCAAAGAGCGACGAACGCCGTCGCAGGGAAAATAGCCGGCACGCCAACAACGCCGCCGTAGCGCGAGCCGACGATCTCCGATGTTCTCGCGTGAGCAGCGATCAGCGCGTTGATGTGGTCGGTCGTCAGGAGTGGCTGATCACAGACGCAGAGCAGCGCCCCGCTTGCGTTGACCGTGGATGCCCACTCGATGCCGACGCGAATCGAGCTCGACATCCCCTCATGCCATCGCGGATTGATCAAGCGCGTCGCTGTCTGCCCGGCCGCGCCGAGCGATGACTCCACCGCCTCGCGTTGCGCACCGATCACGACGGCCACTCGTGCTACATGCGCCGCTTCCATCACGCGGATGGTTCGTGTGAGCAGCAGCTCGCCATCGAGCTGGACAAGCTGCTTGGGCTGCCCGAGACGTGTCGAGCTCCCTGCGGCTAGTACGATACCGACGATGCTCACGTACGCCTCGATGGTCAGGCGGCGGAAGATTCCGTGAGGCGTGGCCACGACGAGCTCGCCTCGTCGGTTGGCGGCGTGCTGTGGATCGCGGCGTCTTGGTCGCGAAGCTGTTTGCCGGTCGCGTGAGCGAGCTCGCACTGGATCTCGGCGACGATAGCGAGCGCGATCTCGCGCGGCGTCTCCGCACCCAGCTGCAGGCCGACCGGTGCGTGAAGGCGGGAGTCGGCGATGTCGCGGCCCACCTCGGCAAGCATCTTCTGCGTGCGTTGTCGCGGCCCGAGCGCCCCGACGTACGCCGCCTTGCTCGCGAGGGCTCTATCGAGGCACGCGGTGTCCCGATCGAGATCATGATTGATGATCACGACAGCTGCGCGGTCGGTCGCGTCGACGCGCGTGACGAGGCCGTCCACGGAATCGGCAACGAGCTCCGCGTGGGCAAATCGCGTGCGCAGCGTCGGCCGTATCGATGGGGCGACAACAACGACATGCCAGCCGATCGCGTTCGCGCAATCCGCCAGCGCCGCCGCGTCAGGGCCCGTACCGCACACGAACAAATGCGGCGGCGGCACGAGCGCTTCGAGAAGCACGTGCACTTCGCCGTTCTGCGTCGCGTACGTCACGGTCCGCGTACCTGTTTTCAACGCCGCCTTCGCATCCGCGATCATCGATCCGAGAGCGGGATGAATCACGCCGTCGACGCGGTCATCGTGAATTGCTGCGTAGGTCCCGATCGCAAACTGGCGATCTGTCGACGAGATGATCGTCGCGAGTACCGCGTGCCGCTGTTCCGTCATGCACCGCGTGACCACCGCGAGAGGATCGACGCTGCGCTGCCCGACGCGTTCGAGGAGAATGTCGATCGAGCCGCCACAACCTGTCCCGCGTCGCACCTCTTCCTCGTCGCTCGCATCGAACGTGACGACGACGGGCCCGCTCCGTGTGTGCCACCAACCTGTCCGCGCGAGCTCTTCCTCGAGACATCCGCCACTGACCGAGCCACCGAGGTGCGCTGTTTTCGAGAACACCATGCGCGCTCCGGGCCGCCGATACGCCGAGCCGCGGATCCCGACGACGGTTGCGACCGCGAGCGGCTCCGTTGCCGTCGCGATGGCGTGAGCAACTTCGCGCTCGATCACGACTTGTTCTCCTCGACGAGATCGTCGAGACGAATCGGCAGATCGCGGACGCGCTTGCCGGTCGCGTGGAACACCGCATTCGCCACCGCCGCGGCGGCGCCCGTGATTCCGATCTCGCCGATGCCTTTCGCCCCGAGCTGATTCACGAGCTCGTCGGTCTCGGGGACCATGATCACGTCGAGGTCAGGGATGTCGGCGTTCACCGGCACGTGGTAGTCGGCGAGGTCGCGCGACATGTTTCGCGCATTGCGTGGATCACGCTCGGACGCCTCGAGCAGCGCCATGCCGACGCCCCAGATGATTCCGCCGTAGAACTGACTGCGCGCTGTCTTGGGGTTGAGGATCGTGCCTGCCGCATACGCGCCGGTGAAGCGCCGCAGACGGACAATGCCAAGATCTTCGTCGACGCCGACCTCTGCGAACGTGGCACCAAACGAATGCATCGACACCTTCAGCATGTGCGCGTTCACGTCTGTCTTCGCGTTCGCGACGAGCTCGGTCTTGCTGCTGCGCGCGAAGACGTCACTGATCTTGTCGCGCTTGGTCGGAGTTCCTTTCGCGACGAGATAGCCGTCCATCGCTTCGACGCCGTCGGCCTTGAGGTCGTACAGCGGCGACTTGGTGTCCTTGATCGCGAGATCGATCAACTGCTGCCGCAGCGCAAGACCCGCCATCTTCACTGCCGAGCCCGTGCTCGACGCGGTGAACGATCCGCCCGACACGGGAGTCTCCGGATACACGGTGTCGCCGAGCTCGAACGTTACTTGCTCGAACGGCACCCCGATGGAGTCCGCCGCGATCTGCGTCATGATCGTGTACGTGCCCGTGCCGATATCCTGCGTGCCGGCCTGCACGAGCACGCTTCCGTCGGCCTTCATCTTTGCCACTGCCGACGCGGGTAGCTGCCGCGCTGGATATGTCGCGGTCGCCATGCCGTAACCGACGAGCCAGCGACCATCACGCATGGAGCGAGGCTTGGCCGAACGCTTTGCCCAACCGAACTTCGCGGCCGCTTGCTCGTAACAGATCAGGAGCGACTTGCTCGAGTAGGCTTGGTTCTTGTCTTCGTCTTTGTCGGCATGATTGATCTGCCGCAGCTTCAACGGGTCGATTCCCGCCGCGTAGGCGAGCTCGTCCATCGCAGACTCGAGCGCGTACGTTCCCGAGGACTCCCCCGGCGCGCGCGTGAACGTCGGCGTCGGAATGTCGAGCCGCGCCAAGCGGTGCGTCGTGATCACGTTCGGGCACGAGTACAAAAAGCGCGTCTGTAGCGCCGAGGGCTCCGAGAACTCGTCGAACCGGGAGGTTTCCGATGTGACCTCGTGCTTGATGGCGAGGAGCTTTCCGCTCTTGTCGCATGCGAGAGAGATCCTTTGGCTCGTCGCGGGCCGATGCCCGACGAGACTCTGCATGTTCGGGCGCGTGAGAGCGAGCTTGACGGGGCGCCCGATCGCTCGAGCAGCCATCGCAGCGAGCGCCACGTGCGACCACGGCGTACCTTTGCAGCCGAAGCCGCCGCCGACGTAGTGGTTGATCACGCGGACGTTCTCTTTGTCGAGACCGAACAGGCCCGCGAGCCTCTTGCGCACGCCGAAGATGCCCTGCGTTGAATCGTAGAGCGTCAGGTGATCGTTACCCTGCCAGACCGCGATCGTCGCGTGCGGCTCCATCGGGTTGTGCGTCTCGATCGGCGTCGTGTACGTCTGCTCGATCTTCACCGGTGCGGCGTCATACGCCGTGACGAAGTTGCCGCGCTCGCTGTCGGCTTTGTCTGTTGGTCCCGCCGTCTTCGGCGCATAGACGTCGTTCGCATCCTTCATCTTCGCGATCGGTGGTGTGCCAGGCGCGTACTTCGCTTCGACGAGCCGAGCCGCTTGCTGCGCTCGTTCGTGCGTGTCGGCGACGACAACCGCTATCGGCATGTCGTGATAGAGCACCTTGTCGTCCTGCAGTAGCTGCAACTTGCGGTCGGTACCCGAAGCGGGTGTGTTTGTACCTGTGAGCTTCTGCGCGTTCTCCCACGTGATCACGGCGAACACGCCGGGCGCCTTCTCGGCCCTGCTGCGGTCGATCGCGAGGAGCTTGCCGTTCGCTTCGCCGCTCGTGACGATGGTCGCGTACGCGATGTTCGCGACAGACACCTCCGACGCGTACGTCGCCGTGCCCGTGACCTTCTTCTTCGCGTCGACGCGATCGAGTGCTTTGCCGATGCTGGTCATGCGATCTCCTCGAGGGCGCGCACGATGGTCGCCTGCGCAAGCTCGACCTTGAATGCGTTGGTGGGTTGCGTCTTCGCGCTGACAAGAGCTGCCTTCGCCGCCTCCACGAACGTCGCGCGCGTCGCGGGCTTTCCGCGCAACGCCGCCTCCGTTTCCTTCGCTCGCCACGGAACGGTGCCAACACCGCCGAGTGCGACGCGTGCATCGCGGATCGTCGCGCCTTGCATGTCGAGCGCGACCGCGGCGGACGCGAGAGCGAATGCAAACGAAGCGCGATCGCGGATCTTGAGGTAGTGCGACTTCTTGGCGAATGCATTCGCAGGAATCTCGACGTGCGTGATCACCTCTCCGGGCTTCAGCGTGTGCTCGATCTCTGGATGATCGCCGGGCTTGGTGTGAAGCTCTTCCAGAGCAATAACGCGCGTGCCCGCTGCGCCGCGAATGCGAACACTCGCCTCGAGTGCGACGAGAGCGACCGCGAAGTCGGACGGGTGGGTCGCGATGCACTTGTTGCTGACGCCGAGGACCGCGTGCGAGCGATTCACGCCGCCGATCGCCGCGCATCCAGAACCGGGTGCTCGCTTGTTGCACGCACTGACCTGCGCGTCGCGAAAGTAGGGGCATCGCGTGCGCTGCAAGAGGTTGCCGCCTGTGGTCGCGACGTTGCGAATCTGTGCCGATGCGCCCGAGCGGATCGCCTCCACGACGACCGGATACTTCGCACCTACCGTTTGGTGATCAGCGAGCGCTGTGTTCGTGACGAGCGCGCCGATGCGAACGCCACCGTCGGCGGTGTTCTCGATCTGAGTGAGTCCTATCGCGCCGAGATCCACGATCGCGTCGGGCTGCATTACGTGCAGCCGCATCAGATCGACGATGGTGGTGCCGCCTGCGAGAAACGCCGCCTTCGCTGCAGCGCCCGCCGACACGGCGGCTGCTTCGTCCGTTGCGCGGAGATACGTGAACGGATTCATCTCAACCCGCCTTTCCGGCTGCCGCCGCGCGAATAGCAGCGACGATGTTGGGGTATGCGCCGCAGCGACAGATGTTCCCGCTCATCTGCTCGCGGATCGTCGCGTCGTCAAGCGTGCGTCCTTCTTTCAGGAGCGCGACAGCCGACATGATCTGTCCCGGCGTACAGTAGCCACACTGGAAACCATCGTGTTCGACGAAGGCTGCTTGCACGGGATGCAGCTGGTCCCCGGTTGCGATGCCTTCGATCGTGGTGATCTTCTTGCCCTGACACGCGATGGCGAGCTGCAGGCACGAGTTCACCCGCGCGCCGTCGAGGTGCACGGTGCACGCGCCGCACTGACCTCCATCGCAACCCTTCTTGGTGCCGGGGAGCTCCAGGCGTTCGCGTAACGCATCTAGCAGCGACACGCGGGCTTCGACGCGGAGCTTCCTCGCTGCCCCGTTAACGTCGAGCACGATGTCGTACTCCATCGGCGGCGGTACCTTGGGAGGCTCCACTGGTTGCGGCAACGGTTCCTTCTTGGACTTGCAGCCCATCAGCGCGAGCGCGAAGCCAGCGCAGATCGACGTCAGTGCCCATTCACGCCGGTTGAATCGCATACGCGCGTACACCGGCTTCGAGAGCAGCGCGTCGTTCGCTGCGACCAGCGCAGACGCAAGCGACGTCGGCAACGGTCCCCCGGCAAGATGCTCGAACCGAACGCTGCCGTCGCCGTCGAGAACGAACACCGCGTCCTCCTCGGGATCCACGCGGTGATACAGCGCGAGATCCTCTACTGCCTTCCGCGTCTGCTGATCCGTAGCGTAGCGTTCGAGATCATCGTCGGGCGCGAATGACCACACGCCGGCATCGGCCGCGATCACGAGCGTGGCCCCGAGACCGCGGAGCTGCGCTCGCATCTGCGATAGCTCGCGGCCCGATACGGATTCTGGATTCCATCCGCGTACAAATGCCAATACGCGCGGCCGCCCGTCGTCGACTGCGAGGTTCATCGATAGCGTGTACTCGACACGCCCTATGTGCGCGAACCGCCACGAAGTGAGCGGGCAGTAAGGGCGCGCGCGCTCGTACGAAAGCGCTCAGCGTGCGGGCTGGTTCGGGATCTTCGCTTCGGCTTAGACCCCAATGCGGCTCACTCAACCGGAAAAGATCTACGGATGGTTTGCCCTCAGGATGTGCGGCAGACATCAGATCGTAGGCGCCGCGACATCGTCCTCTGCGCGCGACGCAGAGAGGCTAGGTGCGCGCTTCCGCACCGCGATGCATTGACTGACGCGATCGCTACGACCCGAAACACGATGATCGCTCTCGCGCTCGATGGCGTCGGGGGCCTGCTCGCCGCGATCATCGGGCCGCTCTATATCTCTCATTCGGTGCGCAGCCGTCGCCGCGTGCGGGCGATCGCTGAGCTGATCATCCAACGCGATCCGAAGGCCGGTTCCGACCGTACGTCGCATTCTCGGCTTGCATCGCACGCGCTCCATCCGAAAGTGATCGTGGATCGGCCGCATGTCGGCGTAGGGACTCGCGGCTCGCGAGCGTCGCGTGCGCGAGCACGATCACTGTACCGATCGTGAAGTCAGAGACGGTGCTCGCGATGCGGTCGGCGAGGCGCCACATGTCAAGGCTCGCGCTCGACGTGCAGGGATGGATAGAACTCTTCGAGGAACGCAACCAGGGCCGGATCCCGGGCATGTCGTCCGGCCAGCACGACCGTGCGCACCTGCACGCGCTTCTCGAGACGGACGATCGCGTCGAGCGGCGTCGTGACCACGAAGGAGTGATCGGTGGTGGTGGGAGCGCCGTCGGCAACGATCATGATCTCGCGCATCGAGGGTTGCGCTGCATGCAATGCGGGGTCCACCGGCTCGGGGTTGCTGCCCTTCAGCCATGCTGGTTGCAACGGTGGGCTGAAACATCGCGCCGCAATAGATCGGCGAGTGCTGCCCGAGGAAGAACCGCCGCCGCGCGAACCGCCGATCGAGGAGCCCGCGGACGCGAAGAAGCCGCCGAAGCGCGAGCCACCGGCACTCATGCCTCCGATCGAGCCGCCGTTGCCGGACGGCGAACCGCGACCGAGTCGAGTGTGAGATCGACCCACGGTGCGATCGAAGGTCGTGTGATTCGATACACGGGAGCACCGGCGGGATGATCTTGAACGCAGGATTACATCGAGCGCGAGCGCCCAGTGTGACGAACATGAATACTCCCGTTGGAGCAATTTAACGCGTTCGTCGGGGGCACGTCGTTTGCTGCGCTGACCGGTTCGCCTCGAAGGAGCACTCACATGGTCGTACGGTCGCGCGTCAAAGAGCGCATCGAAGCTCGGTTTCCGGAGTCGACGAGTGCGCGGCAGGTGCGCGAGCTCGGTGCGTTCGCGCGGTACTGCGCCCATCGCGTCGAGCGCGATCTCGGACAGTACGACGCCTGGATCATCGACATCGCGCCCGCGCTCGGTGGCTACGTGACCCATGTCGCAGTATGCGACCGCGGCGCAATGGTCGAAGAGCAGGGCAGCGGTCACGACGGAGCCCTCGCCGTGTGGGATGCGATGTGTCGCGTCGAGCAGCGATTGCGCGAGCCGCATCGCTGACGTTCGCCGATGATCAATTGTTCGGCGCGGCGAAGCTGATCCGAGCGAGCGCCGAGTTGGGATCCTGATGGCGCGCGAGATCACCGACGGTGACGATGCCGATCGCGTGGCCATCGCGTACGACCGGCAGGCGACGCACGGCGTGCTCCCGCATCACCTTGATCGCATCGTCGACGCTCGACGTAGGCGCCAGCTTGACGAGCTGATCCGTGCAGATCTCGCCGACCTGCGTCTCGTCGAGCGCCTTGCCGAGCGCGTCGGCGCGCACGACGATGTCGCGATCGGTGACGATGCCTCGCAGTGTGCCGTCGCGGTTCGTGACGAGCACGTCGCCGATCTTCTTATCGCGCATCAGGCGCGCGACCTCGACCAGTTTTGTTTCGCGCCTCACCGTGTGAACCTGTTTCGTCATGATGGCTTGAATCTGCATGTCCCTCTCCTCTCTCGAGTTGGTGCATCCGCGATGCAAGCCGCGGACCCTTGACCCGAGGGCGAGCTCCAGTTCGTCTACGCCGCGGCGATCGGGCCTGCTACTTCCGTGGCCGGAACCTCGCGGCCCTTGGCCATCGAGATCGCCAGGTCGTTGAGCGAGACGATGCCGATCGGTTTCTGCGCATCGTCGACGACGGGCACGCGCCGGACCTTGTTCTTCGACATCAGCTTCGCGACCGACACGTCGGTATCGTCGGGACGGCACGTGATCACGTGATTGCTCATCGCGATGGTGCACGGCAGGCAATGCAGCGGCTGGCACTGGGTGTACGCGGCCATGCAAGCGTCGCGATCGGTGACGATTCCCACGACCTGTCCGAAGTCATCGATTACCGGGACGACGCCGATATCGAAGTCCCACATCAACTTCGCGGGCACTGCACGTGCGACAGGCCTGTCCGTCCGTGCGTACCGATCACGGCGAGATCGAACTGACGATCCTTCTCGAGCACGCGCACTCGAGCGGTTGCCAGACATGGACGAGCTCGGTGTCAGCTGTGCACCTGCGTGGCCAACTGCACGGTCTCGGCGAAGCCGAGTGAGAAATCGACGAGACAGAGAATCTTGTGGAAGCTCACGCTCGAATGCGTCGCAAGCTCTTCGCCCTGTGGCACAGCCCTTGGAGCCGACCCTTCCCATGGAAACAGCCGATTTCGATCAGACGCGTGCATTGCAGCTCACTCGGCGTCGAGCGCTTACACGGCTGCAGATCTGTGGAGGTTCTGGTGTCGGTGTCGCGGGGGTCGCCATGCTAGCGGGAGTCAACCTGATCGTGATCGCGACGCTCGTCGTGATGATGGTGGTCGTGCTCGCCGGCTCGCGTTCCGCGCGTGCAGCAGCTGCGCGAGCAGTTCACGCGCGCACACGACGTCGCCGCGAGGCATCACGGTTACGGCAGGTCCGCGAAGCGGGCACGGTCCGCGAGCAAGAATATGTAGAGCTTCGTCGTCTCGCCGAGGCGTGCAATCCCGCGGACGCGCGGCGTTTCGATCTCGAGGGCCTGCTCGATCGCTTCGCGAGCCTCGCCATACACCACAAGCAGTACATGAAGGCACTCGAGCTCGCGCCGGAGGCGAACACACTCGCGCACCGGCCGCGGTCGACCCGGCATGACGACATTCGGGCCCGGCGGCTGCGACATCGCGAAGTCTGCGCGCGAGAAGCCGAAGAAATCGCGGAGGACCTCGCAGCGATCGCAGAGCTCGTGGGCCTGATCGCCCAGCTGAGCGTCGCGCCCGCTCTCGCCGCGGACCTCGGCGGCGAAGTCGATCGGCGCCTTGCAGACCTCGACCACATCGATCGCGCGCAGGCGGAGCTCGCGGCTGCGACGGCATGACCCGTCGTCGTACGGACTCGCGGTTGGCGAGCGTTGCGTGTGCGAGCACGATCACTGTGCCGATCTGGAGTCCCTCCTGGCGATGCGATCGGCAAGGCTCCCTGTTGAGCTTGATCTGGTTGTAGAGCGCGTCGATTGCCTGCGAACGTAGTGCGGTCGGGACTTCGACCTTCGCTCGAAAGCTCGAGCGCCGTCGCACGTGTGTGGCCAGGGGCACGCTCGACAAGAACGATAACTCTTCGGTCCACGCGACCAAGACCTCCAGAGGCAGCGAGAGCGCGTCGCAGCGTAATCCACAGAATCACGGTGTTTCCGAAACGTCGGGCACCTCGCTTGCAACCGGATCGATGCCAACCAAGGAGACTCCGATGCCTAACCCAGCCATTCATCACGATCTGGAAATGCTTCAGGCCCATCCGCACGGCGTCGCATTCGACAGGGCATCACTGATCGCCTGTCTGCAAGCGTGCCTCGACTGCGCGCAGACATGCGTGTCGTGCGCCGATGCATGCAGCGCCGAGGAGGATCCGAGGATGCTCGCGCGCTGCATTCGGCTAAACAACGACTGCGCGGATCTCTGCGCGACGACCGCCCGGATCGTCTCGCGTCAAACAGAACCGGATTCCGGTCTGATTCGCGCGGTTATCGACGCGTGCGCCACGGCCTGCGCAGCCTGCGCCAGCGAGTGCGAGAAGCACGGCAAGCACATGGAGCATTGTCGCATCTGCGCCGAGGCCTGCAGGGCTTGCGAAAACGCATGCCGCCGAATGATGGCGGCGAAGGCGAGCGCGTAATCATGCGGCCCCGCTTCGCGGGCATCGGGTTCTTCACGGGCGTGATCGCAATGCCAACCGGCGCCGTAGTCGATCCCATGCATGAAGACATGGGAGAGGCACACCAAGCGACGGAGCCAACTCCGCTCGGAATCGAGGAGAGCCGGGACGCATCGGGCACCTGGTGACAGCCGAGTCGACGCCGATGTTCCTGTGGCGCGCGAAGGCGGGCGGCTGGATGCTCGGGCTGCACACGAGCTCGTTCGTCGGCTATGACGGCAAAGCCGGTACACGTGGCGACGAACACTTCTCGAGCATCAACTGGCTGGGGTTGGCGCGACGTCCCCGTGGGGCACCGGGGACCGCCGGCCGTCGCGCATTTCCCGAAAGCCAAAAAACCCGAAGGGGTTACCTTCGGGGCTTGTGGCGGAGCGGACGGGACTCGAACCCGCGGCCTCCTGCGTGACAGGCAGGCGTTATAACCGACTTAACTACCGCTCCAAAATCGTTCAGTTTTCAACTCGTAGGCGAAGCAGGGTTCGAACCTGCGACCACCGCCTTGTAAGGGCGACGCTCTTCCGCTGAGCTATTCGCCCGCTTCCGAGGTGAAGGTTTTTAGTTGGTTGGGTGTTGGGTGTCAAGGTTCGCGTTGACAGATCCGGGGACGGCCCTTAGTTTGGCCGGCCAAGGGTTCCGTATGACGACGCTACGTCTCCAGCAGTTCGATCGCCGCGCGGTTTCCGCGTTGGATGCGGTCGCGCACGCGACGGATTACTCCCGCCTCTCGGTCTTTCCGGGCCGTCCCTAAGCCGCGCGGCGGCTGGCTGACCTGCGCGACGTCCGTCTGGTGTCGCGGCGTGGTCTCCGCCCGCGGGTGGGGTGCGTTTGTGGGCTCGTGCGACGGCACGGGACTGGCTGAGGCTTGTTTGAAAGGCAGGGTCCTATGACCCGAAGGGACATCGAGAGAATCAGGAACATCGGAATCATCGCGCACGTGGACGCAGGAAAAACCACGCTGACGGAGCGCGTGCTGTTCCACACGGGACAGATCCACAAGCAGGGCGAGGTGCATCTCGGCACCGCGACCACGGACTTTCATCCGATCGAGCAGCGAAAGGGCATCACGATTCTGGCGGCGGCGGTGACGGCGGATTGGCAAGGCCACCGCATTCACCTGATCGACACGCCTGGACACGTGGACTTCACGATCGAAGTGGAGCGCTCGCTGCGCGTATTGGATGGAGCGGTGGTGGTGCTGGATGGCGTGGCGGGTGTGGAGCCGCAGACAGAGACGGTGTGGCGTCAGGCGGATCGGTATCGCGTGCCGCGCGTCGTGTTCGTGAACAAGCTGGATCGAGTGGGCGCGGACTTCGAACGCGCGATGGGGCAGGTGCGTACGCGCTTGAAGGCGACCCCGGTGGCGATCAACTGGCCCGTGTTCGAAGGCGGGCAGTTTGTCGGAGTGGTCGATCTGGTGAATGAGTCGGTCTTTGACAACAGAAGCTTGCGAGAAGCGCGTGAGCGATTGCTCGACGTGTGCGCTGACGAGGATCCGTCCGTGATGCAGGCCGTCGTCGATGGTGCTGAGGTGGAAGCCTCGGTGCTGTGGGCAGCGCTGCGCAAGGCGACGCTGAGTGGGCGCATCGTGCCCGTGCTTGCGGGCGCGGCGTATCGCGAGATCGGTGTGGAGCGCTTGCTCGACGCCGTTGTCGCGCTGCTGCCGTCGCCTCGTGATCGCGAGGTGCCTGCGGTGTCACTCGCTGCGTTGGCGTTCAAGATCTCGTTCGATGCGCACGGACAGCTCACGTTTGTCCGCGTGTATACGGGCGCGCTCGAGAAGGGCATGACCGTGCTCGCGTCGCATTCGGGGCGAAAGCTCCGTATTGGTCGACTCGTGCAGCTCATGGCGGATCGGCGCGAAGAGGTGCAGCGCCTCGAGGCTGGTGAGATCGGGGCCATCATTGGGCTGCCGCTCGTCGGTGGAGAGACGCTGTGCTCGCCGGATGCGCCGATCGAGCTCGAGTCGATCGTGGCTCCTGCGCCGGTCATGCGGATTGCCGTGGAAGCGAACGCGTCGGCGGATCGAGAGAAGCTCGGCGTCGCACTATCGCGGATGGTGGCGGCTGATCCATCGCTGCGTCTGGAGACAGATGCGGAGACGGGGCAGACGTTGCTCGCGGGAATGGGACAGCTGCATCTCGAGATCGCTGTGGAGCGACTGGACCTGGAGCATGGCGTCGTCGTGCGAACGGGCCGGCCTCTCGTGGCGTATCGATCGACCTTGCGGAAGACGGTGCGCCTCGACTACCGGCACGTGAAGCAAGACGGTGGTCCTGGCCAGTTCGCGCAGATTGCGATCGAAGTGGGCCCGGCCGAACGCGGCGCGGGTTTCGTGTTCGAGGATCGCATCAAGGGCGGCGCGGTTCCCCGCGAATATGTTCGCGGTGTCGAGCGCGGCGTGCGTCAAGCGATGGAGCAGGGCCTGCTCGGTGGGCATCCTGTGGTGGACGTTCGCGTCTGCCTCGTCGACGGTGCCACGCACACGAACGACTCCAGCGAGCTCGCGTTCCAGAATGCGGCGATGTTCGCGTTCCGGGAAGCAGCCGCGCAGGCGGAGCCGTGCTTGCTCGAGCCGGTCATGCGCCTCGAGGTGACGAGCCCCGAGGAGGATGTCGGCTCGGTGATCGGAGATGTCGGTCGGCGACGCGGGCAGATGCTCGGCATCGATACGCGCGGTGATGATCGCGCCGTGAAGGCCGAGGTTCCGCTCGCGGAGACGTTCGGATACGCGGATGCACTCGGATCGCTGACGCACGGCCGCGGCCGATTCACGCTCGAACCTGCGAGGTACGAGCCCGTGTCGGACGCGCTCGCGGCGCGACTCGCAAGCAGTTGATGGAGAGGGGCCCGGTGGCGAAAGCTGCCGGGCCCGTTGTTTTGTCGAGGTCGCTCGTCAGCGTTCGTGCACCTCGACCTCCTTCGAAATGCGGCGGTCCGGCACGACCCAGACGATGGCCATCAGGATGTAGATCGCGATCGAGACCCACGGCGCGACGAACGCGATGCCGATCGCGGCGAGGTAGCTCACCCCAGACAGGTTGCCCTTCCAATCGCTGCCGAGTGCGCGGTCGAGCTCGGAGTTGCGTCCGTGGGCGTGAATGATCGCGCGCTGGAGCAGGAGCCACGCGATGCCGCACATGAACAGCACGATGCCGTAACCGAGGGTGGGGATCGTGGCCGCTGGATGGTCCCCCAACCAACCGGTGAGCACGGGGATCAATGACAGCCAGAACAGCAGGTGCATGTTCGCCCACATGATCCAACCGTCGACCTTCTTCACGACGTGCAGAAGGTGGTGGTGGTTGTTCCAGTAGATCGCGACGTACACGAAGCTCACGACGTAGCCGATGAAGCTCGAGCACAGGGGACGCAGTGCTTCCAGACCGTCTCCGTGCGGAACCTTCAGCTCGAGCACCATGATCGTGATGATGATCGCGAGCACGCCATCGCTGAATGCCTCGAGTCGACCTTTACCCATCCGCAAATACTACTGCGCCGACGATCGGGCAACGCACGCGGGGTGTAGGTTGTACGCGATGGGCGTAGCAGGAAAAGCGGAGTTCTCTTTCGGTGAGCTACTCGTACTGATCGATGTCGAAGGGGTGGGCCAGATGTCCTCGCCACTTCCGACCATCGCCGAGGCGGCAACGCTGACCGGTGCGGAGCCACGCGGCACTGCACCGTGCCTCGACCTTGTCGGTACGTGCCGCTTCCGCGCGGATCTGTATGGCCCACCGCGCGCCGAGCTCGTCGTGAGCCCGGCGACCGTGATGCTATCGCTCACGAAGTTCTCCGACGCAGCGGCGTACACCATGATGTTTGACTACGTCAGCGGATATCTCTCCGACGCACTGACCTCCACGCCGCGCACGGACGCTACGCACGGCTATCTGGAGTACGCAGGGCAAGGCGTTGTCGTCACGCTCGGCTTCACGCGACCAAGCGCTCGGCTCGACGCGCGCGACACCACGATCGAGATCTCGCTCCGGCGCGAGGACGCGCCACTCGCGACGTTGCGACCGCTGTTCGGCCTCGCAGCTGACGCGGTCATCACGCCGCCCGACGACGGCAACTGGCGTGAGCTCGACACTCGATGGCCGTTGCACCTCGAGTGCTCGCGCGCGCACGACATCGTGAAGTTTCGAATGAGCGCTCCGCATCACGAGGGCCAGACGTCGACGGCAAACCTCTGCGAAGAGTGGTGCTGGCGCTGGCTCGATCTCGGTGCGGGCACGATGATCGGTCATCACGATCGAAATCGCGTCTCGTGGGAGCTACCGGCACTCGGTCACGTCTCGATGATTCGCGGCGCGAGTGCCAACCGTCGCGATGTGCACGAGCTGCTGGTTCCGGCGAGCTGGTTCGCGCCAGCGTAGCCCCGGATGATGTCGAACGGTCTCTGGCACTGACGTGCTCGCGAGAGACACGCAAGCAGTTGATGGAATGGCCGTTGCTATTTCTTGTAGCTCGTCGCGTCGAGACCGTAGCGCGCGAGCCAGCGCTGCACTTGCGGGCGGACCTTGCCCATCGCGCGCGCGACAGCGCTGATGTTGCCGTCGTGCTCGACGAGCAGGCGAATGATCTCGTCGCGGCGGGCAGCGTCGGAGGCGTCGAGTGGTTCGTCGTCGGTGGCGGTTGCCCAGTCGGGGAGATGACTCGGCTCTATGCGTGTCGTCGCGAGCGAGACGGCGCGTTCGAGGCAGCGACGGAGCTCGCGAACATTGCGCGGCCACGCGTACGCGAGCAGGGAGCGCGTGGCGACCGTGGAGAACGTCAGCGCGCGATCGGGTGCGAGCTCGCGCAGCAGGCCTGCGATGAGAAGGCCGATATCGACGGTGCGCGCCTCGAGCGTAGGAAGCGCGAGGACATGGCCGGAGAGGCGGGCGAGCAGATCCTCGCGGAACGTCTTTTCGCGCGCCATCGCTTCGAGATCGCGGTGCGTGGCGGCGACGACGCGAACATCGAGCCGGCGCGTGCGCGTGTCACCGACGCGGCGGACCTCGCCCAGCTCGAGCGTGCGGAGCAGGACGGCTTGCGCGGTGAGCGGCAAGTCACCGATCTCGTCGAGGAACAGCGTGCCTTCGTGCGCCGTCTCGACCAGGCCCGCTCGATCTTCACCGGCCCCCGAGAACGCGCCGCGCTTTGCACCGAACAGCTCCGATTCGATCAAGCCGGCCGGCATCGCGCCGCAGTTCAACGACACGAATGAGCCCGTGCGTCGCGAGCTCGCGTGGACGCGGGCGGCCATGCGCTCCTTGCCCGTTCCGGTGGGACCGGTGAGCACGACGGGGGTGGTGGACAGCGCGACGCGGTCGAGATCGGCGAGTGCGCTGCGCAGCGAGGGCAGGAGCGTGGTCGTGCCGACGACAGCGGGATCATCGCGCACCACGAGATCCGCGGTGTCGTCCGCCGAGATGTCCACGGCGGGGCCAAGCGTCATGAACGTGTGGCCGAGCTGGAGGATCGCGCCGGGCGTGAGCGGCGCGCTCGTCACCTGCCGACCGTCGACCCACATGCCGTTCTTCGAGCCGAGATCGGTGATGGACCAGCTGCCGCGCTCCAGTCGCAGCTCGGCGTGCTTGCCCGACATCGCGCCGTCGTTGCGATCGATGCGCAGCTCGTGGCCGGTGCGCGCTGCGGCGTGCGTGGTGCTGCGCCCGATCTCGACGCGCGTGACGGTCTCGAGCGAGAAGCGCGCGACTTCACCGCGAGGCTGCTCGCTGTCGAAGATGATGTAGAGGTGCTCGGCGAGACGCGCCGGTCGCGACGTGGGCCCGGAGCTGAGCGTGATGGTCTGGTTGGTCACTTGAGCGCTGCGAGCTTCTTGTCGATCGCGCCGACGAGCTTCGCATTTCCGGCGGCCGCTGTTCGCGACGACTTCAACAGATCGCGCGCGGCAGTGGTCTGGTGCGCCTTCGCATAGGCGGTCGCGAGCTCGTAGATGACCTCGTACGCGGACGTCGCGTTGCCGTCCTCGATGCCGTACGCCGCGATGAGCCCGTCGCGACACTGCTCGATGTTGGGCCGCGCCGCGTCGAGCTTGCCCTGCCGCGTCTGCACCGTCCCCAGGTCGCACAGCACGGATGCGTAGAGCGGATGGTCGTGACCGACGCTGCCTTCGAACGCCACGCGCGCCTGCTGCATGTACGTCTCGGCGCCAGCGTTGTCTGCGCGCTCCATGCGATCGAGGCCCAGGTACTGCAGCGTCTGCCCGACGGCAGGGTGGTTGTCGCCGTAGGCGCGGCGCTGCGCGGCAAGCGCGGTCTGGAGCTGTGTCGCGGCTCCATCCTTGTCACCGAGGCCGGTGAGCGCCGTCGCGAGCTCGAAGTGCACCTCACCAACGAGCTTGTCGCTCAGGCGCGGCGGCTGCTCCAACACGGCGACCGCTTGCTCGAGCTCGGTCTTCGCGTCTGCGAAGTGCTCGCCAACGTTCATCACGCGACCGAGATCGAGATGCAGGCGGAGGTCCGCTTCGTGATCCTTGCCGCCCAACCGTGCAACGGCCGCGCGAGCGCCGACGGCCAACTTCAGCGCATCGTCGGCCTTTCCTTCGTGGACACCGACGGTCGTGATGAGCGCGCCCCACGCACTTGCCGCGAGCGAGTCTTCCTTGCTGCGCGAGGCAGCGTCGACCGCATCGCGAAGATCGCTCTCGGACTGCTCCATCTTCTGGAGGAAGCCGAGGCCGTCGCCCGAGATGATGCGCGCCTTTGCGAACACGCGATCGGACGGCAGCTTCTTCGCGTCATCCGCGACACCGTGCGCGATCTCGACGGATTGCTGATACGCGGCGGCCGTGCGCGCGACGTTCGCTTTCTCGAGGCGCGCGAACAACGCATCTTCTGCCGGCGTGCGGGGCACTTCTCCATCGACGGGTACGGCGGTCTCGCAGGCGCGCGGATCTCGGATCGCACGCGCACCGTCGACAGCGCTCGTTGGATCGACGTCGGCGGGGCGTGCCGTCCAGAAGTCGACGAAGGCACTCACGCTCGCGAGCGAGTCATCGAGGCACGACATGCGGTGCGCTCGCGCCGGACCTTGCGCGTTGCACACGGCGACGTAGCTCGTGCGCCACGCGTTCGCCCGCGTATCGAGCGCTTCGGTGACCTGCGGTGCGACGGTTCCTACGCTCGTCGCGAGCGGTCCTTTCAAGGTCCTGTTCCACGCCGCATCCATGCGCGTCACGCCCGCTGCACACGGATCGACCGCGACAACGGGTTGCGCACGATGATCGTCATGACCGCGCATCATGAACGCGCCCGCCGTGACGGCCGCACCGATCGCCAGTCCTCCCGCGACAGCGAGCGGCCAGCGTCGACGAGGAGCCGACGCGATGTGCGCGATCAACTCATCCATCGAGGCGTAGCGATAGCGAGCCTTTCGCGCGAGGCCGCGGGCGAGCACGGTGCGCACGCGAGCAGGGAGAGAGGTGGGGACCTCGATCGTTATTTCCGCTCCGGCCGCGATCGCTGCGAGGTCGCGGTTCGGACGATCTCCGACGAGCGCTTCGTACAGCGTCAGGCACCAGCTGTACTGATCGGCAGCGGGGGTCGCGCTCTCGCCGCGCAGCTGTTCGGGTGCCATATACGGCGGCGTTCCGATGACATCCGCGCTCTGCGTGACGGAGACGACGTCCAGATCCTTGTCGCGTAACGACGACTCGAGCTGCGCGATACCGAAGTCCACGACCTTCGCGTGGCCATCTGATCCGATCATCAGATTTTCGGGCTTGAAGTCGCGATGCGTGATGCCCTGCGCGTGCGCGTGCGCGAGGCCGCGTGCAGCCGCAACGAGCACGGCAATCTTCTCGTCGCTGCTATGCGGCTTGTCGAGCCATTCGCGCAGCGACACGCCCTCGACCAGCTCCATCACGACGAACAGGCGCTGCTCGTGCTCGCCGATCTCGTGAACGACGACGACGTTCGGGTGCCGGATCTTCGCGATGGCACGCGCCTCCGCGAGCAAGCGTTGCTGACGTGCGCGGTCTGCGGTACCCGCGTGCAGCATCTTGATCGCGACGGGCCGGTCCAGATCCGGATCGCGCGCTGCGAACACGGTGCCCATGCCGCCAGCGCCGATCGTCCGCTCGATCACGAACCGCCCCAGGCGCGACCCGACCTCGAGCTCCACCGGTTCGCGGGCGCGAGGGCTGGAGTGGAGCGTCGCCGTGCGCTCGCCTGGATCGGGCATTGGCGACATCATCGGCCAGGCGTTCCGGACGTTTCAAGGGACGCCCGGGTCGCAGTCGCGGCTTGGCGGGGTGCACCTGCCTGCACCTCGGGATGCACCTGCGCGCGTGGCCAAACCGAGGTGCACCCACCGACGGAGATCCGTGAGTTGGCTGTGGTTTAGAGCGGCACATCGGGTGCACGAGGGCCGGCGACCAACATGCGTAAGCTCCTCTCGATTTGCTTCCTTGTCCTTGCAGCCTGTGGCGGTGGCAACGGCTCAGACAACCCTCTTCCCGACGGAGGCGGTAGCGGCAGCGGCAGCGGCAGCGACAACCCGACCTGCGTACCCGCCTGCGGCGACCGCGAGTGCGGCCTCGACCCCGTGTGCCACACGCCATGCGGTTCGTGCGACTCCGGTGAAACGTGCAGCGCGAGCGGTACGTGCGAGGGAGCGTCGCCAACGTGCATTCCTACGACGTGCACTTCGCGGGGTGCGGAGTGCGGGATCATCGACGATGGTTGCGGGCACTCACTCACGTGCGGCTCGTGCAGCGGCGGCGAGACGTGCGGCGCGATGTCGCCCAACAAGTGCGATCCGGGCGTCTGCACACCCCACACGTGTCAGTCGGTCGGAGCGGAGTGCGGCACCATCGACAATGGCTGTGGCGATCCTCTGACGTGTGGCTCGTGCGTGAGTGGTGAGATGTGCGGCATCGGCGGCGAAGCAAACGTCTGCTCGTCGCCGCCCGCGAAGTGGAAGATCATCTCGAACGGCGGCTTCCACACGTGCGGCGTGAAGGACGACGGCACGCTCTGGTGCTGGGGCCGCAACAACTACGGTCAGCTCGGCCTCGGCGCGATGGGCGGCACGCAAGCGACTCCGCAGCGCGTCGGCACGTCGTTCGGCTGGACGGAGATCGCAGCGGGTGGCTTCCACACGTGCGGCATCAACTACAACCACCTCTATTGCTGGGGAGACAACCAGTCCAACCAGATCGGTGACGGATCGACGACCCGCGTCGCGACGCCCAAGCTGATCGACAGCACGAAGGAGTACGAGGACGTCCACGCGGGTTGGAACTCGACGTGCGCGCGCAGCGGCGATCGCTTCTGCTGGGGCGACAATCAGTACGGCCAGCTCTCCGAGGAGATCGGGCCCGTCGCGACGCCGACGTACGAGGGCGGCTTTTACACGGACGCCGTGCCGGGCGGTGGGCACGCGTGCTTCATGACCGACGGTGTCACGAGCACGAGCCTCTCCTGCGCGGGGCTCAACTCGTCGGGGCAGCTCGGCCAATCATCGATCACGCAGCAAGAGCCGCGGGCGTCGATCTACCCGCCGCGCGAGTGGGTTCGCATCTTCGCCGGTGGCGCGCACACGTGTGGGCTCGCGAACGTCGGCACGCTGTTCTGCTGGGGCTCGAACTACTACGGGCAGCTCGGCAACCAGGGCGCGGCCGAGTCGTCGCCCGATTACGTCGACGGTCTCTCCGACTGGTCCGAGATTGGCCTCGGCGACTCGCATTCGTGCGGTGTGAAGGAGAACGGCAATCTCTACTGCTGGGGCCTCAACGACGAAGGTCAGGTCGGTGATGGATCGCTGACGGATCGCAAGGAGCCGGTGCTCATCGGCAGCGGCTTCAAGACGGTCTCCGGCGGCTACTCGCACACCTGCGCGCTCGACACCTCGGCGCATCTCTTCTGCTGGGGCAGCAATGACTACGGTCAGCTCGGCGCCGGCACCGGTGACTCCATGGCGCCGCGGGCGGTGAACTAATGCGCGCCGTCGTTCTCGTCGCGCTTCTCGCAGCGTGCGGCGGCTCCGGGCAAGGCACCACCAACGACCCGACACCCGATGCGGGCGCGCCTGCATCCACCTGCGGCAACGGTCGGATCGACGACGGCGAGACGTGCGACGGAACTGCTCTCGGCGGATACACGTGCGCGAACCTCAGCCTCGGCACCGGCACTCTGGCGTGCCGCCCTGATTGCCGCGGCTTCGACGATGCGGCGTGCACGCTGCCCGATGACGGTGGGGTTCCGCCCGCCTGTGTCGCCAAGACGTGCACGCAGCTCGGCCTCGGTTGCGGTCAGGCGGCGGATGGGTGCGGACACACGCTCGACTGCGGGACGTGCCCGACACCGCAAGAGCCGCCGAAGTGGACGCAAGTCGCCGCGGGTGGCGAGCACACGTGCGCGTTGCGCGACGATCACTCGATGTGGTGCTGGGGGCGCAACAACTTCTCGCAGGTCGGAGCGAGCGGTACGCCGTTCGGTTACGACGCGCGTCCGATCAAGCTGCCGACCGCCGACGATTGGTACTCGATCGTCTCCGGCTACCAGCACTCGTGCGGCATCCGCGGTGCGGGCACGGCGTGGTGCTGGGGCCGCGGCGACAGTGGTCAGCTCGGCAACATGCAAACCGTCTCGTCGGGGACGCCGGTCGAGTTCAAGGATCCGCAGGACTACACCTATGAGCAGCTCTCTGCCGGCGCGTCTCACACGTGTGCGCTGCGAACGGGCGGCGGCAATCGTCTGTGCGCCGGAACAACGACGGGCGGCTTTCCCGACGCGACGCCGAGCTACACCGGGTCGTTTCTCGACGTGATCTCGTCGGGCGGTGACGAGTCGTGCGCCGTCACGGCGACGAAGGCCGTCAAGTGCGACGTGCTCGGTGATCACGCAGTCACGAGCTCGACGCACTCGTACTCCTCCGTCGATGCGGGCGATGACTTCTGGTGCGCGCTCGCGGCGGGCGGAACGCTCTACTGCGCGGGCGCCGGCATCTGGGGACAGCTCGGCAATGGTGCGGACGTGGACTCGGCCACGCCCGTGCCGGTCGGCGGATCGCTCTACTGGGTCGACATCAGCGCGGGCGGTCGTCACGCGTGCGGCATCACCGTCGACGGCACGCTCTACTGCTGGGGAGCCAACGAGGCGGGCCAGGTCGGCGACACCACGACGCAGCGCCGCGACACGCCGACGTACGTCGGTACGGGCTACGTCTCGGTCAGCGCGGGCACGGACCACACGTGCGCGATCAAGACCGACTCGTCGCTCTGGTGCTGGGGCAAGGGGGACTACGGCCGTCTCGGCTCTAACGGCACCGCGAGCAAGTCGAGCCCGACCCGGGTCGTAGAATAATAAATCGTGCGCGATTGACTTGTGTGCGACTTAATCAGGACGCATGCTCTGCACATGTCCAACTCTCCCCGCGTCCTCCAGAAGCAGCTCTACACGGCCTCCGCGACCTCGACAGGTGGCCGCATGGGGACCGTCAACGTCCAAGACGGTGCCGAGTACAAGCTCACCATTCCGCAGGGCATGGGCGGACCGGGCGGGGAGGGCACCAACCCCGAGCAGCTGTTCGCAGCGGGCTACGCGGCGTGCTTTGGCAGCGCGGTCGATCACCTCGCGCGGCTCAAGAAGATCACGACAGGCCCCGTGGCGATCACGGTGAAGGCGTCGATCGGTCCCGTCGAGGGCGGCGCGTTCGGTCTCGCGGTCGCGCTGTCGGCCAAGATCCCCGAGATGAAGCGTGACGAGGCCGAGGCGCTCGTGAAGGCGGCGCACGAGGTGTGCCCGTACTCGAACGCGACGCGCGGCAACATCGTCGTCGACGTTCGCCTCGAGGACTAACGTGAGCGTCGGCCTCGACGACCAGCTCTGCTTCGCGCTCTATAACGCCTCGCGCGCGATGATGAGCGCGTACACTCCGCTGCTCGCGGAGCTGGACCTGACATACCCGCAGTACCTCGTGATGCTGGTGCTCTGGGAGACCGACGGCCAGCGAGTCTCTGCGATCGGCGAGCGCCTCGCGCTGGACTCCGCCACGCTCACACCGCTGTTGAAGCGCATGGAAGTCCGCGGTGCCGTCGAGCGCAGGCGCAGCACCGAGGACGAGCGCGTTGTCGAAGTGTTCCTGACCGCAGACGGCAAGAAGCTCAAGAAGCGCGCGACGGATGTACAGGCGTGTTTCTTCGACGCGGCGGGAATGTCGGTGAAGGATCTCGTCGCGCTCCGCGATGATCTGAATGCGTTGACGGGCCGTCTCCGCGCCGCGTGATTCAGCAACACACGATCGTGTCATGACGCTGTGTCGAGACTGTGGCGACGCTTTCGCCACCGACGGTGCACAGTGAATCGTGGGCAAATCCTCGTCGGTGGGACGGCGCGTCATGGACCACGTGACGGGCCTGGTGTTTTTCGCTGCGCACCTCGTCGCGATCGGCGGGGCGATCGTCATTGGCTGGAGCGCGGCGGCGGCCGCGTGGCTGTTCATCACGTACGCCGTCCGCATGTTCGCGATTACAGGCGGCTATCACCGCTACTTCGCGCACCGCACGTTCAAGACGAGCCGCGCGTTTCAGTTCATCTTGGCGCTCCTCGCGATGTCGACGGCGCAGCAGGGCGTCCTGTGGTGGGCCGCGCATCACCGCAACCATCACAAGAACTCGGATCAAGCCGGCGACACGCACTCCCCGGTGACACGTGGGTTCTGGTGGGCGCACGTCAGGTGGATCTTGGCCGACCGCGGGAAGAACACTGACTACAGCCGCGTCGGTGATCTCGCGAAATATCCCGAGCTGCGCTGGCTCGATCGCCACGACATGGGCATCGCGATCGCGTGGGGCGTCGTCCTGTTCCTCGTCGGCGGATGGACCGCGCTGATCTACGGCCATCTACTCTCGATCGTGCTCGCGTGGCACGTGACGTTTTGCATCAACTCGCTCGCGCACGTGGCTGGATCGCGGCGCTACGCGACGACGGATGACTCGCGCAACAACGCGGCGCTCGCCGTGCTCGCGTTCGGCGAAGGCTGGCACAACAACCATCACCACTATCAGCGCTCCGCGCGCCAGGGCTTCTTCTGGTGGGAGCTCGACATCACGTACTACGTGCTCAAGCTCCTCGAGCTGTTGCACGTAGTGCGCGACGTCGCCGGTGTGCCGCGTCACGTGCGCGACGCTAGACCGCCTCGGCCCCCTGTCGACATCAGCTACGAAAAGAGCATCTTCGCGCGCTCTTCGGCGGTCGCACACAAGTAACGCTCCAGAAGCCCGCCCTGGAATCGCGGTGCGCAAGCCAGGTCTCCGTGTCGAAGTTGCTGTGCCCGCGCGAGTTGCAACCCACTCGTCGAGAGCTGGATACTGTCCGCCAGTGTCCAAACTGAAGGACGTGGCGTCGAATTCCCGGGCCTGGCTCACCACGAGCGAGGCGCTACCGGCGAACGTCGCGCGCGCGTTCAAGCGGGGCCTGACCAACGAGCTCCCGGTGCTCTCTGGTGGCACGGCGTTGTTCGCCGTCGTCGGGATGATCCCCGCGCTGTCCGCGATGGTGTCGGTCTACGGCCTCGTCGTAAATCCAGACCGCATCGGTCTCCGCATCTCCAAGCTCAACGCGATTCTTCCGCAGCAGGTGATCGACTTCGTGATCGCGCAGCTCACGCGCATGGTGCAGACGTCGCACAGCGTGCTCGGCGCTCAATTGCTGGGCAGCTTGATCGCCGCGGCGATCGCGTCACGCTCCGCCTCGCGCTCGCTGATCGTCACGCTCGATCACGCGTATCGGATCGGCGCGGTGCGCAAGGGTTGGCGGCGTCAAGGCGCCCTTCTCGCGACGGGCGGTATCGCGTTCGCGGGCTTGCTCGCGATGTTCGTCGTACTCGGCGCGTTGCCGATCATCGTCAGTGCCATGCACCTCAGCGGATTTCACCTCGTGAAGCTGCTGCGCTGGCCGATGATCTTCGGCCTCGTCGTCGTGACCATCGCTGCGTTGTTCCGCGTCGCGCCGTCTCCGCGCCCGTTCTTTACCGCGGAGCGCGGCACCCGTCGCATCTGGCCGGGTGCATGGGTGGCGACGGCGTTGCTCGTCCTCGTGTCGTTTGGCTTCTCGGCGTGGGTCGAGCACATCGGCTCGTACGACGCGGTGTACGGCACGCTCGGCAGCCTTGTCGTCGTGATCCTGTGGTTCTACTTCTCGGTGCTCGCCGTCGTGATCGGTGCGTGCGTGAACGGCGAGCTCGAGGTCATCGAGCCCGGCCACGCTGTTCCGGCTACTGAATGACGACGGTGTTGATCGCCTTCACGCTCGCTCCGGCGGGGTAGGCGTAGCTGACGGCGGTGGACGTGAAGGGAGCCGAGGCCGTGGTGCCCCAGCCCCACACGACGAGCCCGAATGGCAGCGTGCTCTTCGCGGTGTGAAAGCCGTTGTTGCAGCCGTTCACCGACTGGAAGTTGCCGGTCACGAGGTCCACGCGCGTGTACTCCATCGTGTCGGCCGGATCGATCTGCGTCCACCCCGTGACGGTGCCGCCGCAGTCGAGCATGACGTCCGAGAACGCGCCGTTCGTCTTCATGCGCGTGAGCACGAGGTTCGTCTCGGGATACGTCGGGTCGGTGAAGAACGTGTAGTTCGCGAGATACTGCTCGGGCGGGATGATGTTGACGAACTCTGGATCCCCACGGTCGGGCGCGAAGCCCGTCATCACGTTGCCCCAGCCGGTCATGTGCGCGGACATGTAGAACGGATGATCGATGTCCTGGCTACTCACGACGAACGGGCCAGGCGCGCTCACCTCGGCGACCTGACCCTTCGCGAGCGTCGTCGGTGCACCGGCCGGCGTGGATGGCGAGTACGTGAGCGTCGTGCCGTCGACGGCGCCGACGAAGCGCCAGGGGACGCTCTCTTCCTGCCCCGGATAGCGATTGCGATACCGAACTGCCGCGTAGTGATTACCCATCGCTTTCACGGGCGGGATTTGTTGGTGGGCCGAGTCACACGCCGCCGTGGCGACCGGAATGTTGAGACACGTCGCACCGCCCCAGACGCCGACCGGCTTGTCGGATGTGATCGCGCTGCCCGCGAGCTCCGCGTTCTGCGTGAACTGCAAGATCTCGCCCGCACCGACGGTGTAGGTCGCGGTGATTCCCTGCGGCGTGCCAGGAACATTGGTGCCGCCGACGATGGCCGCGGTGGGATTCACGGTCACCGTCGTGCCGGCTTCCTTGCCGACGACAACGACGTACGGCGCGGCGTCCGCACCGCCCGCCTGGCTCCGCGCATATGCGTCGACACCGACGTAGTTGACGTCCCACACCGACGTCGGCAGCAGGAGCGTCGCGCTCGTCGCCGCTGCATCGCCGCCACCGTACGGGAAGATGTCGTACGCGATCGTCGGAGCGGATGTCGTGATGTGAAATGCCGCGCCTCGTCCCGTCCCGTGCACGGCCGCATCGGTCGCGGTGACAGCCGGCGTGATACCGGCGGGGCAGCTCTCGGAGAGCGTGCCGTTGCGCGCGAGGAACAGGATCGCGATCTGGCCGGGCGGGAGCATTCCGTTCGGCAGCGGTGCATAGGTCAGGCTCTGTCCCTGTCCCGTCGGAACGCGCGCGAAGTCCTGCACGGGGAGCGAGACGCCGCCGCGATCGACGGTGATCGCAACCGCTTCGTTCGACGTGTTCGTGATGTACGCAGCGAAGCACGCACCGTGCAGCTCCTCGATCACGTCCGGCGTCACGGAGTAGTAATCGCAGCCGATCGAGCTCTTGGTGTCCGCCGCCGCTTGGCAGGCGTTCACGCACTGACCATTGGAGCAGACGTCGTTGCCCGTGCACCCGGGCGTGCACACGGCATTGCTACCGCCGCCGTCGTCACCGCCACCACCATCTCCGTGGGAGACCGCACTCGGTCCACACGCCGCCGCGGTCAGGATGAGAAGAAGCCATCGCGCCTGCGCCATCGGGCGGAACGTAACGTGCGAGAGAGCCCAATGGCTCCGGAATCTGCGTTATGAGCGTCGCGAGCGATGCGGCGCTACTTGCTCGTCAACGGTGCCATCGCGGCCGTCGTGAACGTCGTGATCAACGCCGTTGTCGGCAGCGCTCTCTATGCGGGGATGAGTCTTGTCCCGCTCGAGGGCAACAAAAGCATCGCGGGCGACACCGTCGTCGGTGCATTTCTGATCATGTTCTTCACGCTGCTCGTGGTCCCTCCGGCAGCGCGCCGCGAGGTCGCGAGTGGCAAAGCGCGGGGCACGGGCCCGCACCGGTTGCGCCTGCCGAAGAAGTGGCCGTTCCTGGTCGCGGTCATCGGTGGCTTGGTGTCGGCAGTGGCGATCGGTATCCCCGCCGTCGCGCTCCTCGGCAAACCGCTCGCACACGACGCGTTCCTGGCGTTCAAAGTCATCTTCGCTGGCGTCTGGGGCTCGCTCGCCGCGATGCTCGTCGCCGCGCTCGCGATGGCGGGGGAGACGTCGCCGCCCGTCGACGATCGCTGGTCGACCGCGCCCGCAGAGCTCACGTATCCGTTCGACTACGTCGACAAGGGCGGTCTCGCCGTCACGAACAAAGAGCGCGGCTGCTCGGGCACACCGACGTGGCAGCTCGTCGTGAACGGCTCGCTGGATCCCGACACGGTGCGGGCCGCGTTCGACACGGTGCTCGCGCGCTACCCCGTGCTGACGACGCGCGTGCAATCGCTCGATGCGATTCCCGAGTACGCCGTGAAGTTTCGCTACGCGAAGATCGGTCCCACCGAGGGCTACGAGCTCGTCGATCTGCGCACGGGCGGCGATCTCGACGCGGTGATCCGCGAGGTGTGGAATCGCCACTGCGATCAATTTCGCGATCCGTTCGTGACGCTGACCCACGTGATCGAGCGCGACGACCGTTGCCACCTGCTGTTCCGTCAGCATCACGGCGTCGCCGATGGGCGCGCGTTCATCGAGCTCCTCCAGGACTTCGCGCGCTATCTCGCTGGTGATCGCAGCGACGTCACGCCCATCGGTCGCCGCGGCGAGCTCGAACCTCTCGGACTCTCGGCGGGACAGCGCGTCTGGTACGGCATCGCCGGCTTCGCCTCGCTCATGCGCTCGATCGCGCGCTCGATCGTGCGGCCGCTCACGTTGCTCGAGCAGAACCTATCGAGCGATTACACCGGCGAGAACGCCACCGTCCGCTGGATCCTCGACGACACCATCCTCGAGCGCTGGCGCGCCGCGCACAAGAAGATCGGTGCGAGCCTGAACTCCATGCTGACCGCTGCGTGGTTTGTCGCCAACCAGCGGTACCACCGCGCGAAGAACAAGAAGCTCGGCCGCGTCAGTGCGTCGCTCGTCATGGAGACGCGACCGCGCGACGGTGGGTTCCGTTCGTTTGCGAATCACCTCGCGACGCTCGAAGTGGAGTTTCGGCTCGATCGCGACCTCGCGCCCGCGGAGATGGTGCGCAGCGCGCAGGCCCAGGTCGCGACGCAGCTCGCTTCCAAGCGACCGCTCAAGCGCCTCGTCACCGAGCGTGCATTCGTGGCCGGCCTGCCGCTCGACAAGCTGCAGGCGATCGTGTTCGAGGCGAAGCGGCCCGCGTTCAATATCAACTTCTCCAACCTCATCTCGCTCGACTTCCCCGTCATGCGCGGCGAGGGCTGGCTCGTCGACGAGGTGTTGATCACCACGCCGGTCACACCGCGCAACGGTATCGTGCTGACGGTGATCCGCTACAACGGGCGGCTGTGCTTCAACTTCAACTACGCGGCGAGCGCAGTGAGCAAGCAGCACGTGGAAGAGCTCGCGCAGCTGTACCGCGACGCGCTCGACGAGCTCAGCGCATGAGGTGCCTCCTGTTCATTGCGGCGCTCCTCTGTCTCGCGCCCGGCGCGCGGGCGGACACGCCGATCGAGGTGACGGGCGAAGTGATCGTCGTCCACGGCAAGGTGCCGACGGTGACCGCGCCCGCAGCGCAGCGCTACAACCCGCTCAAGACGCCGCCGTACACCGACCGGGCGATCAACAGCGATGCGTGGACGCGCGCATGGATGATGCTGGATATCGACGAGACCGGAACCGTCGTCCGCGTGAAGTTCCTGAAGAAGCCGGGCTACGATCTCGAGCCCATCGCCGTCGCCGAAGCGTTCAAGCAGCGATTCTCCGCGGCTCTCGACGAGCAGGGACAACCGATGCGCAGTCGGGTCGTGTGGTCGATCGAATGGCCGAGCGTGTGGTGGCTCGACTCGATCGCGTCCCCGCGCTCTGCGATGCCGATGGTTGGCTCTCCGCCGCATCGCGCGGACCGGGATGTCCCGTGTCGCGGCTCGGGGCCCCTGAACCTGGACATGCTGCACCCGGTTTACAAGGATTGCTCTCAGCCGGATCTCACCAAGGCCGATAGCGCGCCGTGGATCTTCCCGCCCGTGCAGAAGCACTGAGGCTCACGCCTTCGCCGTCCTGAAGTTTCGTGGAGACGTGCCGGTCACGCGCTTGAACGCGTTGCTGAATGCACTCTCGGACGTGTAGCCGAGCGTTCGCGCGAGCTCTGCGACGGGCGTTGCTTCTTCACGCAATGCGCGACCCGCGAGCCGCATGCGCCACTCGGTGAGATAGGTGAGCGGCGCGACACCCGCCGCCGTCTTGAAGTGCGCGGCGAATGTGGTGCGCGACATCGCCGCGGCCTTTGCGAGCTCGTCCAGGTGCCAGTCGCGCGCAGGGTTCCCGTGCATCAGACGCAGTGCAGGCGCGAGGCGCCGATCGCCCAGTACGCGGAGCCAGCTCGCCGAGCCGACGGGCGCAGATGCGAGATGAGCACGAAGGATCTGGATGAACAGCAGTTGCGAGAGCTGCGCGGATGCGAGCTGCTGTCCGGGCAGTGAATTCGCGCGCTCCTCGACAAGCTGCTCGAGCAACCAACGAAACGCGGTGGCCTGCGGCGACGACGCGTTGATGTGGATCCACGGCGGGATGACATCCGCGAGCAGATCACCGCTCGTGGGATCGAGAAGGACGTGACCGCCGATGTACGAGAGCTCGCTGCCGTCACCGATCATCGCCGTGCTCCGCCCCGCTCCCGAGAACAGGGGCATCGCCTCGACCGCCTTCACGTTGGGATGGCTCGCGATCACGAATGATTTGCCGATCGACAACAGGCCGACGTCGCCCGTCTCGAAGCGCGTCCACTCCTTGTGGCCATCGAGGCGAACCACACACGTACCGTGCACGATCGCGAAGAACTTGATCTTGGTTGGCTTGGGAAACCGGATCGCCCAGCGACCGCTCGCGGAGAAGCCGCCCGTCACCAGGGACTCCGCCTTCGTGAGCTTCAGGATCTCGGAGAACGGGTCAGCGGTCATATCCGGACGCTCGCGCAAGTAAGGCGGACGTTCAAGCATTCTTAGTCCGGGTAGGCAGCCGTATCTGTAGAGCATGGAGAATCGCGGCACGGTCCTCGTCACGGGTGGCACGGGCTTCATCGCGCAGTACTGCATGATCGCGTTGCTGAACGCGGGCTATCGGGTGCGGACCACGGTTCGTTCGCTCTCGCGCGAGGCAGAGGTGCGCGGCTATCTGAGGACAGGCGGCGTCGATGCCGGCGATCGCCTGACCTTCGTCGTCGCAGACCTGTCCAGCGATGCAGGATGGTCCGATGCGGCGGCGGGGTGCGACTACGCGATCCATCCCGCGTCGCCAACACCATCGGGAGATCAGGTGCGCGAAGAGGACTGGGTGAAGCCGGCGGTCGACGGGAATCTTCGCGTTCTCCGGGCCGCGCGCGACGTGAAGGTGAAGCGCGTCGTGCTGACATCCGCGTTCGGTGCGATCGGAATGGGACATCCGGCGTCGAAGAAGCGCCCGTTCACCGAGAACGATTGGACCAATCTGGCCGGCGATATTGCTCCGTATCAGAAGTCCAAGACGCTCTCCGAGAAGGCGTCGTGGGACTTCATCGAGCGCGAAGGCAACGGTCTCGAGCTCTCGTCGGTGAACCCGGTCGCCGTACTGGGACCCGCCCTCGGGACTGACCACTCGCACTCCGTCGCGATCATCAAAAATCTACTGGACGGCAAGCCCTGCCCCAAGATCAACTCGTCGTACGTCGACGTGCGCGACGTCGCGGATCTGCATGTGCGCGCGATGACCGATCCAGCGGCAAAGGGACAGCGGTTCCTCGCGAGTGCGGGTGAGAGTCTGTGGATGGTAGAGGTCGGCGCGGTGCTGCGTCGTCGCCTGGGCTCTGCGGCGCGCAAGGTGAAGACCTGGACGCTTCCTTCGTTCGTCCTGCGGCTCCTCGTGCGCCGCAACCCCACGCTGAGGAACATCATCAAGCTGGTCGACTACGACATGAACGCGTCGGGTGACAAGGCGCGTCGCCTGCTCGGCTGGTCACCGCGGTCGAGCGAGGACGCGATCGTCGCTGCTGGGGAGAGCCTGGTCCGCCTCGGGCTCGTGGGGTGATGTCGGTGTACGGCTAGCGCACGTGGCCATTTGCCCGATGGAGAATGTTTTGAGGGGCGCTACGGTACTAGGTGCATGACTCGCGTTGCCCTCCTCGCTGCGGTCCTCGCTCTGTCGGCGACGGCGCTCGCAGATGACGATCCGATCGCGGTCGAAGGCGAGATCATCGAGGTTCATGGCACGGCGCCCAGGACCACGCCGCCGCAGCCACAGCACTATAACTCGCTCGAGACTCCGCCCTACTCGGATCACGCGATCCTGAGCGATGCGTGGACACGGGCTTGGCTGGTCCTCGAGCTCGACGAGACGGGCACGGTCGCGCGCGTGAAGTTTCTCAAGAAGCCGGGCTACGACCTCGAGAAGATCGCGCTCGCGCAGGTCTTCGGGCAGAAGTTTTCACCCGCGCTCGACGCCGACGGCAAACCGATGCGCACGCGGATCGTGTGGAAGCTCGAGTGGCCGAGCGCGTGGTGGCTCAACATGTGGGGCAATCCGCGGAACACGGTGCCGATGACGGGATGGCCGCCGCACCGCGCGGACGCGAGCGTGCCGTGTCGCGGAACCGCGCCGCTCTCGCTCGGCAGCATGCACCCGGTCTACAAGGACTGCAGTCAACCGGATCTCTCCAAGGTGGATCAGGTTGCGTGGATCTATCCGCCCGCGCAGAAGTCCTGATCACTTCAGGAACTGTTTGATGTCCTCGTAGTAGTCGCCGTAATCGAAGCGCGATCCCGTGAGGTCCGTGTTCTGGCCGCCACCGAACGTGATGACCGTCGGCAGAGGCGGAGGATCGCCGCCGACGTAGTGCTTGGTGAACACGACCTCGGCGCTCGGCACCTTGCGGAGCTCGACGTCCTCGATGAAGCGCGATGTCGAGATCGTCATCGGCGGGCTCTCCGGGTGCGCGTCGTCGGAGAACTTCCCCGATGCCACCTCCTGTTGCGATTCCTTCACGCACAGCATGAAGTCGGGGACCATCGCCACGTCCCACGTCTGGTCGTCCAGCCACGTCGGCTTCTCGCCGTCCTTCGTGTACAGGTTCATCACGCGGATCTTTGCCCTCTTGCCCGGAGCGAGCGTCATCGCCTTGCCATCGCAGATACCTGCCATCGCGTACGTGCGCCCGCGATTCCTGATCTCTTCGCGCTCGGCCGCGTTGTGCCGCGACAGACGTATGGTCCCGATCGCGCCGACGGCAACGATGAGCGCGCCGACGCCGACCTTGGGAAGGAACTGCCACAGCAGCCAACCGACCATCAGCGCCCCGACGACGGGGAGCACGACGCCCATCCCCGCGCCGTAGGGTTCGCCGCCGAGGCCAAGCGCCAGGGCCGGCACTCCGAACATCGCCGCGAGGATATGCCACGGCTTGACCGTCGATTTCGCCATGCAGATCCGGACGTCCCGTCGCCCGCGATGTCGCAATGCTCGATCGACCGAAGTGGCCGCCGCGGCCGGTCCGTCCGTGTCCTACCTGGGATTACGCCGCGACGGGCAGCGTGATCGTGAACGTGGTGCCTTCGCCGAGAGTGGAGCGAACATCGAGCTCGCCGCCGTGCTTGCCGACGACGATCGACCGCGCGATCGCGAGACCCTGTCCCGTGCCTTTGCCGACGGGCTTGGTCGTGAAGAATGGTTCGAAGATCTTGTCGATGACGGCCGGAGGGATCCCGCGACCGGTATCGCTGATCGCGATGCGGACATGAGCGTCGGCGAGCGACTCCGTCGTGATGGTGATCTTGCCGCGCTGTTGCGTGTCAGCGACCGCGTGCGCCGCGTTGACGATCACGTTGAGGAACACCTGGTTGAGCTCCGCCGCATCGCAAACGACCATCGGTAGCTCCCCGAGATCGGTCACTACATCCGCGACGTCTTTGATCTCGTGACGGCACACGACGAGCGTGTCCTGGATGGAGGCGTTCAGATTTGCCGGAGCACGCTCACTCGTGTGATGCGCGAACTGCTTCATCGCTCGCACGATCGTCGTGACGCGCTCGAGACCGTGGATCGCGCGACCCGCCGCCTCGTGCAGATTCTCGCGCAGGTACTCCAGATCATGCTCTTCGACGATCGGGGCTCCGCGGTCGGTAGCGCCGAGCTCGGCGGCGAGCGCTTGATACTTTGCGAGCGCGCTATCGGTGTTGGCAACTCCGTCCAGGAGAAAGCGGCAGCTATCGCTGACGTATTGCAGCGGCGTGTTCATCTCGTGAGCGATACCGGCGGCGAGGCGACCGATCGCTTCGAGCTTCTGTGCCTGATGGAGCTCGATCTCCATCTTCTCGCGCTGCTCCATTTCGTCGCGCAGCTGCTCGTTCTGCTCGCGCAGCTGTTCCTGCGTTGCGGCCTCGCGCCAGAACGATTCGCGAGCGACGCGGCCGTTCCCGAGCGAGAAGAACACGAAGATGGCGTGAATGATCGCGAACTCGAGGGTGCCGTAGCCAAGGATCCCGGCGACCACGATCGGTCCGATCAGGATGCTGACCGCGATCGAGTGCAACCACCCGCTGGGAGCCAACGAGTACACGCCGCCGCTCGCGATGCCAGCTGCGAACACCATGAACAGGACGGACGGAGTACCTACGCCATTGCGAAGCTCCACCTCGAGAACGAGCACGCCCCATAGCAGATGGGCGCCGAGAACCCCGGCCCAGAGCAGCGGGAGGTTGCTCGGGCGCGCGGTATGCCGGGTGGCGGACCACCATGCGTACATTCGAATCGGGATGATGACGGCGAGCCCGACGATCGCGGCTCGTGCGTGAAACGCGTTGCGCACCATCGCAAACGCGGCGATGAACATCGCGACGTAGCCAAGCGTGCCTGTCAGCAACCGCCGCCCTAGTTCTTGGACGGCGATTTCTTTTCGCCGCTGCGCGTCCATATCCGCCCCAGAGAATCGACCGTCGACGGCGAATCGTTAGGCGGTGCTTTTGCTGCGAAATTCTCGTTAGCGAGCGAGCAACGGGTCGACACCCTTGGTGTTGTCGATCACCGCGCCAGTGAACTTCGCCGAGACGATCGCGTCGACGTCGGTGAGATCGGCGTTCGCGAGCTGCGCTTCGCGGAAGTCCGCACCGCCGACCCGCGCCGAGCGCAGATTCGCCTGGCGCAGATCGCTACGGCCGAGCTCGGAGTCCGTCAGATCCGCGCCGGTGAGATCCGCACCCGACAGGTCCGCCTCGTTCAGGTCAGCGCCGCGCAGGTCCGCTTTGGCGAGCTTCACACCGCGGAGGCGAGCGCCACGGAGATCCGCACGCGTGAGGATGATGCCGGAGAGGTCCGCGGCCGCGCGCAGGTTCTGCGTCCGCGTGATGCGTACCGCCGAGAAGTCAGCGTTGTTGAGCTTGGCGCCCGAGAGCTCTGCCTCGCCGATGTTTGTCGCCTCGCGCACGATCGCAGACGTGAGGTTCGCGTCGCGGAAGATCGCACCTGAGAAGTTCGCGCCGAACAGGTTCGTTGCCTCGAGCGTCGCTGCCGAGAAGTCACACTGCTCGAGGTTCGTGCGCGTGAGGTTCGCGCTCGAGAGGATGCACTTCGCAAACCCCGCCGAGCGGAGATCCGCGCCGGTCATGTCTGCACCCGTGAGGTCCGCACCCTCGAACTTTGCTTCGCGCAGGTTGAGGACGTGCTTCAGATCGCAGCCGACGAGCTTGGCGCCGCGGAAATCGGCGTTGCGCAGGTTTGCACCGCGCAGCTTCGCGCCCGACAGATCCGCATCGCGGAGATCCGCGCCGTCGAGATCCGCATTCTCGAGGTTCGCGCCCGCGAGCTTGGCGCCGCGCAGCTTCACGCCCTTGAGCTCGATGCTGCTCATCACGGCGTCCTCGAGCATCGCGCGCTCGAACATCGCCTCGCGCACGTTCAGCGCGCCGTTCAGCGTCACAGCGCGCAGATCCGCCGCGGTGAAATCAGCGCCCGCGATGTTCGTCTTCCACAGCGTCGCACCGACGAGGATCGCGCGGCGAAGGTTCGAGTTGCGCATGTCGGCACCCTCGAGCATCGCGCCGGAAAAGTCCGCGCCTTCGAGGTCGCTGCGGGAGATCTTCGCGTCGCGCGCGAGCACGCCGATGAACTTTGCTTCCTTGGCCACGACGCGCGAGATCGACGCGCGCTCGAGACGAGCCTCGCTGAAGTCACCACCCGTGAGCGTCGCGCCGTGGAAATCCACATCCGACAGCTCGGCGCCCATGAAGCGCGCCCCCTCGAGGTTGCAGTCGCGCAGCTCGCCGTGGTGGAAGTTCGCGCGCTCTGCGTTCACGTTCGCGAACGACGTCTGCGTGAACCGCGCGCCGGTCGCCTTGGCGCCCATCATGTTCGCGCCATCGAACGTGCTGCCACCGAGCGCCGCTCCACCGAGCTTGGCGCCGATGAGGTTCGCGTTCGCAAACCGCGCCTGCTTACCAGCCACGCCTTCGAGATCCGCGCCCTCGAGCACCGCATCGTCGAGCTTGATCTGGTTGAAGCTCGCCTGGCGCATGCTCGCAAACGCGAGACGCGCACCGCTCAGGTCGACGCCTGACACATCCGCACCGTCGAGGCGCGCCTTCTCGAGACCGACCGCATCGCGCAGGTCGGTACCCGAGAGGTTCGCGCGCCACAGCTCCGCGCCTTCGAAGTTTGCGCCCGCGACCTTTGCATCGTGGAGATCCGCGTAGCGCAGCACGGTCTGTGTGAAGTTCGCGCGGCGCAGATCCGCGCCCGCCATGTCTGCTTGATGAAGATTTGCATCGGAGAAGTCCGAGCCCTCGAGCTTCGCGCTCGTCAACTTCACACCGCGCAACGCCGCCCGACGGAAGTCGCCATCGCGCATCGTCGCGCCCGTGAGATCCGCGCCCGAGAGATTGCAGCCGCCGAGCACGAGCGACTTGCCCGTCGCCACCTCGGTCTTCGATGACGCCATCGGCGCGGCTGCCGTCGGGGCCGCCGCGATCACGGTCTTCGGAGGAGCCGTCGTCTCCGTCCACTCTTCCTCGTTCACCGTCGGTTTGCGCTTCTGCGCGACAACCGGAATGCCGGGCGCGGTACCGGCAGGCTGTGGAGCGACAGGCGCCGCCCCAATGGGGTTCGCCGTAGGAGCCCGGGGAGGAGCAACAGGTGCGATCGCAGGCACGGTCGGACGAGGCGTCTCGTTCTTCATCGGCCGCCCATGTTCCACGAACGGATCGTCGCTGTCGCGTCGAGTTCGGTTAACGCCGAGGTTCTAGAGATCGGTGCGAGATGTGCGCGCGAGTACGCGCCTCATACCTCCTCGGGCTCCTGCGGAGTACGGCCGGGAATCCAGGCGTGGGATCCAGTCGTCTCGGCGCGTTGCACGAGCTCGATCGCCGCTTTGAAGAAGTACTCCTTGCTGACGTTCGATAGGATCAGCGGTTGAGGGGGCGCCGGCGAGACCAACCCGATCGTCTCGATGGCCTCGCGGCCGAAGACTCGCGAGAGTTGGATCTGCGTCGCGAACCACCGCACCTGTTGTTGAATTGCCTCGTCCGTGGTGCTGGGTGCGAGCGTCACGTACGGAAGCGCGCCTGGATCGGTCGCCGAGCCGGTGCGCAGCCCGCTGAGCCGGAAGAGGGTGCTCAGAATCCCGTCATCGCCGATGCTACGGGGTGCGCACTCGAGGACGGTCCGCACTCCCGCGAGCCAGACGCGCGTGCGGGCGACGAAGAAGTTGCCGTTCAACCCCTGCCAGCGCCACCCCCGCGGGTCGTCGGGAATGACCGCGATCGCTTCGCGCCCGTCTCGTTGTCGCCACTGAGGAGCGCCGGTCTTCGCGACTTCTCCATGCGCGGTCGCGTGCTGGATCAGTTGATCTAGCGCGCCGTGCGACACACGTGTGTCTGCGTCCACCTGCGCGATCCATTCCGGATACGCGCCTCGCTGCAGGAAGACGCGATCGACGCCTGACATCGCGAGCACCTTGCCAGGGGTGGGCTCGTCGAGGAGATGCACGCGGAGGCGTGGTGGCCCGTCGCTAGCGGACGCACGGCCGTCGGCGACGTGCTCGACACGATCCTCATGCGTCGCGAGCCATGCGCGGACCCTCGCTTCGGTCGCGTCGGTCGTGGCGTTCACGATGACCGCGACGTGGAACCGCGAGGGGGTGAGGACCGCGAGCAAGTCGTCGAGCGTGTGCTGGATGCCCTTCTCTTCGTTGCGAGCAGGCACGACGACGAACACTTCACCAGCGACGGTCGGCAGCTCCGGGATGGACTCTCGGAGCAGCGTGTAAAAATGGCGCAGCAATTCGCGCCCTGGCTTGCGCACCGTGGCGTACAGGTCCGCCGGAAATGGCCGTACCTCGCAGGCCTCGCTCCCCACTACCCGCCGTAACAGATCCGATGGTGGGAACCAGTCGACATCGCCGGTCATGGTTGGAGCAGTGTCTCGACCATCGCGACGATGCTGTCGATCGAGTTGAAGTTGGAGACCTTGAGATCTGCCTGCGGAATCGGCGCCCAGCGGACTTCGATCTCCATCGCGATCAACACGATTCCCATCGAGTCAGGGGCGATGAGCGTTCCGTGGTCGTCGAGCAAGTCGGCCTCCGTGAGGATCGCCATCACCTGGTCGCGAATTTCATCATGCTTCGACATCGGTCCTCCTACTTCTCAGTCGCACGCTGTAGCGATGTGATCGACGTATCCCTCGAGAAACGCGACGGCCGTGGCTCCGTGGAACAACTGTAAATTGTAGGCGAGAGTCAGGACGACTCCGTCATCGGTATGGTGGAGCCAGAGGAGCAGGTCGTAGCCGATCTGGCTCTCCGCCGAGGCGCCCGGGTGCGGCGCTCGGGTCGCGGTGCTTCCGGCGGGCAGCTGCGGTAGCGCACCGTCCCCTGGCGCCGCTCGCGTGTACACGAGGCAGAACCGGAACGCACTGTACGGCGCGAGCGCGAACAGATCGCTCTCGCCGTGATCGAACGCATCTGTCACCACCGTGTGGGTTCGCGCGACGAGCTCGGAGAATGCGGGCTCTCCGGCGGTCGAGATCCGCAGCAAGATCGGATTGACCATGAAGCCGAGCGTTCGCTCGAGGCCCGGCATGTAGCGGTGACTGAGCCGGGTGATGAACGCGAGATCGCGCTGCCCGGTGCGCGCGCCGAGATATCCGGCCATCGCCGCGACGAGCGTCGACATGACCGTCGCTCGCTGGCTCGCCGCGATTCGCTCGACCGCGGTGAGGATCTCCGCCGGAAGCGTTCGCACCACGGAGGCAGAGCGAAACGTGGCCACGCCGGCGTTCGCTTCACGGCGGGCATCGACCTCGTCGCGCGGCGAGTCGATGGGGAGGTCGAGCGGCTGCATCCCGTCGAGCCGGGCTGTCCAGAACGCGCGCTGCATATGCCCCACGCCAGAGTTGCGCAGCCGCTCCAGGTAGTCAGCAAGATGGTGATACTGGAGCGGGACGGGCGATAGGATCGCGGCTGGATCCCGATCGGGATCCGCGGCGAATGCGCGCCATAGCGCACACAGCTCATCGATGTACATCGTCATCGACTCCGCGTCGGAGACGATGTTGTGAAGAGACACGGTCAGGCGGTAGCGCCTTTCCGACCACCGACTCACGGCGACGCTCATCACTTCGCCGTGGCCAAGGTCGAGCGGCCGAAAACTCGCGCTGCGATGAAACTCGGCGTCAGCGCGTTCCTGATCGGCGACGGGCAACGCGCCGAGATCGACGCGATCGACCAGTACGAAGCGCTCGACATCGCTCGGGTCGAGAACCTCGAGCATCTCGCGCGTATCTTCGGCGAAGAACCGTGTACGCAACACCGCGTGGCGCTCGCGCATCACGGCCACCGCGCGTTCGAGCGACGTCAGATCGAGCGCGCCGTCGATCCACGCGGACCACACGTGCCGAGCGAACAGGTCCGAGCTCATCAACTTGTTGAGCTTGAAGACACCGCGCAGTGCGGGCGGCAATGGAGCCCGTCGCGCTTCGGAGGCGGACAGGATCGTATGTTCGAGCGTGGCGCGAGAACGACCGACCCGCGCCGCGAGATCGCGGAGCTTCGAAGCGGCAAAGACATCGCGCAGCGAAACCTTCACACCGAGCTCGACCTCGAGCCTGACGATCAAGCGGATCGCCAGCAACGAGTGGCCGCCGAGTGCGAAGAAGTCATCGTGGACACCAACACGCTCGACGCCGAGCAGTTCGGCCCAGACACGTGCGACCGTCGACTCGGCCTTGGTGCGTGGGGCGACGTAGCTCGTTCGCGTCGCGATATCCGCCGTCGGAAGGGCCTTTCGATCGAGCTTGCCGTTAGGCGTCAACGGCAGCGCGTCGAGGATCACGATCGCCGACGGCACCATGTAGTCCGGTAGCGCCTCAGCGGCATGCGTACGCAACTCCGTGGCGTCGACGTTGGCCGCACGTCCAACGTATGCGACGAGTCGTCGATCTCCGGACGCATCCTCGTGCAACAGGACGGCCGCCTCGCGAACGGCGGGGTGGGACGCCAGCACGGACTCGATCTCACCGGGCTCGATGCGGAACCCACGGAGCTTGATCTGATGATCCATGCGTCCGAGGTATTCGATCGCGCCGAACGGCAACCAGCGCACTCGGTCGCCGGTCCGATAGAGGCGCCCCGTGCCGAACGGATCGGGGACGAACCTCTCCGCCGTCAACCCCGGTTGGTTCGTGTAGCCACGCGCGATGCCGACACCACCGATGTACAACTCTCCCGGCACGCCGATCGGCACGGGCCTGAGCTGCGGGTCGAGGACGTGCACCTGGTAGTTGGGGAGTGGCGATCCGATCGGCACCTCGCGTCCAGGAGCGAGGTGGTCGGAGCGAAGCAGCCACGCCGTCGCACCGATCGCCGCCTCCGTCGGACCGTAGATGTTCAGCAACGCGCATCGCGGCGCGAGGCTGGCCCACCGTTGGACGTGATCCGGCAATGCGCGTTCGCCGGCGATCACCACCAGCCGCAGCGTCGTCGGCGGTGCGGTACGCGTCGCCAGTGCGTGCCAGTACGCCGTCGCCATATTCATGACGGTCACGCCTGCGAAGTCAGGCCCGTAGAGCTCGTCCGGCGTCGGTATCTCGGGGCCGCGCGCTACGAGTGTCGCGCCGCGCAACAGGGTCGTGAAGATCTGCTCCACGCTGGCATCGAACGCGAGGGTCGCGAACTGCAACACGCGGTCACCCGGCACGATCTTCTGGATCGCGCTCAGTCCCCACACCTCGTTGACCACCATGCCGTGCTCGATCTCCACGCCCTTCGGACGCCCTGTCGACCCCGACGTGAAGATGACGTACGCGAGATGAGCCGCACCAACATCGACCGCCGGCCGCGAGCGCGGGTAATCGGCGATCGCGACGGAATCGAACGCGACCACCGGCAGCGTCGGTGACACACGCTCGGCGAGCTCGTCATGGGCGACCACCGCCACCGCGCCCGCATCGGCAAAGATCGCCGCCATCCGCGCGGGCGGTGTCGTCGGCTCGACCGGCACGTAGGCGGCGCCCGCCTTGAGGATCCCGAGGAGCGCGACGTACATGTCGAGGTTGCGCTCCACACATAGACCGACGCGCATCTCGAGGCCAATGCCGAGCGCGCGCAGGTGATGAGCAAGCTGGTTAGCGCGCTCGTCCAGCTCGCGATAGGTCATCGTGTCGCCAGCCAGCTCGACCGCAATCGCGTCCGGCGTGCGATCCACCTGCGCCTCGACGAGCTCGTGCAACGTGGCCGTCCGCGGGTAGTCCTGCGCGGTCGCGTTCCAGGCATTCAGCCGAGCGTGGTCATCCGCGCCCAGAAGGTCGAGCTCCGCGAGCGGGCGCTCCGGGTTCTTGACGACGAAAGCGAGGAGGCGCTCGAGATGACGGACGAGTTGGGAGACAAACCACGACTCGAACAGGTCTTTGTTGAAGACCATCTCGACCTCGAGACGCCCGTCGCGAAGCGAGGAGACCACGTCGAGGTCGAAGTCGGCCGTTGGCGCTCGACCGGTGTCGACGTACGCGCCGCGCGTATCGGAGGCGGCGCGGTCGACGTGCTGGTACATGACCTGGAAGACGGGCGTGCGGGCGAGAGAGCGCTCGAGGTGGAGGGCGTCGACGACCCGCTCGAACGGCGTGTGCTGGTGGTCGTAAGCGTCGAGCGCGGTGGCCTTCTCGCGCGCGAGCAGCGAGGCGAAGGTGTCGTCGGCGCGGATCGCGGAGCGGAGCGCGATGGTGTTAGGAAACATGCCGATCAATGCATCGAGCTCCGCGTTGTTGCGGTTATCGATGGGAGCGCCGATGACGACGTCGTCCTGGCCGGCGTACCGCGCGAGCGTGGCGCGGAGCGCGGCCGCGAACGTCATGAACACGGTGGCGCCGTACTGCTGGCCACGCGCGCGGAGGTCGACGCTCAGCGCGGCGGACAGCGTCGTGGTGACGCGATCGCCGACGAACGTCTGGACGGTGGGACGTGACCCCTTTGCCGGGAGCGCGAGTTGCTCCGGGCCGCCGGCGAGTTGCCGCGTCCAGAACGAGAGCTGTCGGTCGAGCTCGGCGCCGCGCAACCAGGCCCGCTGCCAGGCGGCGAAGTCTGCGTACTGCACGAGGAGCGGCGGGAGATTCGGGACGAGGCCAGCGATGAACGCATCGTAGTGAGCCCACAGGTCGCGCCAGAACACGGCATCGGAGCCGCCGTCGGACATGATGTGGTGCATCGCGAACAGCAGGACGTAGCTGGCGTCTGAGGCGCGGACGAGCTCCACGCGGAGAGGCGGCGCGGCGGCGAGGTCGAACGGCCCGCGCACCAGGTGCTCGCGGGCGGCAATGAACGCGCGCTGCGCATCGCCGGAGAGCGCGCGAGCATCTTGGACGTCGATGGTGAAGGGCCGCGGTGGATGGAGGCGCTGATACGGCGTGCCGTCGACGGAAGGGTAACTGGTGCGCAGGATCTCGTGGCGGGCAGCGAGCGCCTCGAAGGCGCGCGCGAGTGCGACGACGTCGATGTCCGCGAACTGGAGCGTGTAGCCGAGGATGTACGCGTGGCTGTCGGGGTCCAGTTGATGGAGCACCCAGAGGCGCTCCTGCGCGAACGACAGTGGTTGACGCTCGGCTCGCGGGAGAGCGCCGAGCGGTGGGAGCTTGGTGGGGCCGGGGCCGGTCGCCGTGATGAGGCCGGCGAGCTGCTCGAGCGTACGCGCCTCGAAGATGGCGTGCACCGAGAGCTCGATGTCGAACCGCGCTCGCACGGCCGCGATCAGGCGCATCACCGTGATCGAGTGGCCACCGAGCTCGAAGAAGTCGTCGCGCACGCTCACGCGATCGACTCCGAGCAGCTGCGACCACTCGGTGGCGAGCGCCAGCTCGGTCGGGGTACGCGGCGGTTCCCATTCGCGCACGGGCTGCGTTGCTGGCGCCTGACGCTCGACGAAGAACGACGTGGCCGCGAGCTCGGCGAGCGGTCGGTCCGGTGAGGTCGCGACGTGCGACAGCACGAGAAGAAGATCGTCGCCGAGCCTCGAGACCTCCCGGCGCTTGAACAGCTCTGCGTCGAACTCCCAGGTCGCATGGACCGTGCGATCCCTCATCGGGGTGAGCTGGAGCGAGAGATCGAACGCGGTGTGGCGTGGTGCGGACCACTCGATCTCGAGCTCGAGGCCATGCAACCGAAGCGGCGAAGCCAGTCCGTTGAGCGAGAACAGAACGTTGAAGAAGGGAGTGGCCGCGGCGCGCACCGTAGCGGCGACGTGGTGGAACGGCACGTCTTGGTTTGCGATGGCGTCGTGAACGACCGCTCGCTCGCGGCGGAGCATGTCGCGGAACGTCCCGACGCCGCCGAGACGCGAGCGCAGCACGACGGTGTTGGAGAAGCGCCCGATCACGCTGCGCGTCTCCGCGACCTCTCGGTTTGCCACGAACGTCGCGAGGGCGATGTCGTCCTCGCCGCTGCAGCGCGCGAGCGAGATCTTGACCGCCGCGAGGAGACCCACGAAGAGAGTGACGTCTTCGCTGGCGCAGGCCGCGCGCAACCCCTCGGCCACCTCGGCCGAGATGACGAACGAGGAGCTCGCCGCCGGCCGTGCTCGCGAACGCCGCTTCGCCGTCGTGAGCGCGACCGGCCTGACTCCGTCGAGCTGCTCGCGCCAGAATGCAAGCTTGCGCGCATACGTCTCGCTCTCGAGCGAGCTGCGCTCCTGAACGGCGAAGTCGCTGTACGCGAGCGTCGGTGAAGCGAGCCGCGGCGAACGACCAGCGACGCGTGCGCTATAGATCTCGGTGAGCTCGCGATCGAAGATCGACATCGACCATCCATCGGCGATCAGATCGTGAAGAGTGAGCCACAGGACGTGGTGATCGTCGGACAAGCTCGCGAGGTCGGCGCGCCACAGAGGCGCGACTTCGAGGTCGAACACCGCTCGATGGCGGGCGTCGACGATCTCGAGGCGAGCGTCGCGTCGCGCAGCATCGAGGGCACGCAAGTCATGGACCGGGCACTCGAATGGTCCGTCGACGAGCTCCTGGGTCAGGACGCCATCGACGCGCCGAAACGCCGTGCGCAGCATCTCGTGGCGTCCATGGAGATCCTGTAGAGCCGCGGTGAGCGCGGCGACCTGACATGGCCCTCGGATCTGGATCTTCCTGCGGATCGCCCAACCCGGAGCCAGCTGCTCCAAGAACCAGATCTGCTTCTGCGCGGACGTTAGGGGAGCACGGACCACGTCTGCCGCAGTGTACGACAAAGTGAAATTTTATTCAGTTTTTCACCCATCGCTCTCGCGTCGCGACGGTTAGCGCCGGGGTTCTCGATCTCGGTGCGAGATGTGGGTGTGCGGCCGGATAGGTGGCTCAGAACCGACCCTCTAACGTCAGCCCCACGCCCGTCGCCGATGGGGTGACAGCGGCGTGGGGCCGATCGGCGCGCGATCGGAACAACACGACCGTGCCCGCGATGACAGCAGCGATGCCGATCCCGCCGGCAACCGTCGCGACGTCGCCGTAGACGCGCGCGCTGTCGAGCTCGCTCGCGCCCTGTTCATCACACAGAGGTGCGCCGCCCAAGGGGGCGTCCGAGCAGTGGCTCGGAAACTGCGCGTGATAGTGGTGCCACGCGTACAGTGCGATCGCGCTCGACACGAGAACGAGTCCGCCACCCGAGTACAACGCAGCCTTGCCAACGGTTCGTCCGCTCGGGCCACTGGCGGGAGACTCGAGGCGCACGTCTGCACGCGCGGAGTCGCCGCCGACCACCACCAGATCGGTGACGCGCGGGACGAGGCCGTCTCCGGTTCCGAGCACTTGGTGGCGACCGGCTAAGACCCGCTGTGTGAGCTGGAGCGGGCACGTGCCGACTGCGTTGCCGTCCACCGAGACCGCGACGCCGCGCTGCTCGCACGCGATCGCGATCTGACCGACTTGCTTGGCGAGGAGCTTCTTGTACGAGAGAGCTTCGCGATACACGACGTCCTCGAGGGGAGCCGAGCCGAAGCGGAGTGCGAGCTCGAGGTTGTCTTGCGCCTCGATGGGGCGGTCGAGCTCGATGAGGCAGCGCACGATGTTGAAGCGGATCGCCGGATGATCCCAGACGTCGACAGCGGCGCGGAATTTCGCGAGGGCGGCCGTGTAGTGTGTCTCGAGAAAGAGCGTGTTGCCCTCGCTCAGCAGGACGTTCGCCGCCGCCATCTTCTCCTCGCTGACGCCGACCGACCACGGCGAGGTATCGGTCGAAAGTGACGGCGCTGCGATCGCGACCCGCGCGAGCAGCAACACCACCACCGCGGTCCACGCGAGACGCATTCGACAACGATACAGCGAGTTCGCGCTAAGATGAGACGTGCGGCGCGTTCTGGTCCTGCTCGCTCTGTGCGGGTGCAACCAACTGCTCGGCCTCGATGCCGCTGACGAGCAGACCCGCGCTCCGGCAGACCGTGATGGCGATGGAGTCATAGACTCCCGCGACAACTGCATCGATGTCGCGAACGCTGATCAGGCGGATCGCGATCATGATCGCATCGGTGACGCGTGCGACGTCTGTCCCGACGCCGCGCCGACCCGAGATGCCGACATGGATGGCGTCGACGACGCGTGTGACACGTGTCCGCTGGGGCCTAACACCGATGACGATGGCGACGGTGTGTTCGACGATTGTGATCTCTGCCCAGCAACGCCCACCACCGACCAGATCGACACCGACGGTGATTTGGTGGGCGACGCGTGTGATAGCCCGAAAACGCTCGTGAACGAGCATCTGCCGTTCATCGCCTTCTCGTCCATCGATGCGGATTGGCCGGAGGCGACCGACTGGGTGGTCGCTGCGGATGGAACTGGAATCTCGCCGGCGGGCTCGACCGAGGCGAAGCTCACCATCGGCACGACTGACCAGCCGCTCGAGTCGGCTTCGGTTCGCTTCGATTTGCCTGTCGATGGAGAGGTAGGGATCGAGCTGTCGTCATCCTCGCAGTGCCGGATCGCGTGCTCGGGCGCGACATGCATCGCAACGGCCTCGTTGGACGGACAGACCTCGCAGATGACGATCCCACACGCGGCGGAACTAACGATCCACACGTGGGTGCGCCAACCCGGGTTCCTGCCGAAGGGCCTCGTTGCCTGCGACTTGTTCGTCGCGGATCAGGAGATCTTCGTCCAACTCGTCACGATGGAAGGATTTCCGCGGTTCGATGCTCTCGCGGTGTTTGCGTCACCTGGAATGGAAGTCCTGGGTGCCGACCTTGTCGAGTAGCACTACCTACATCGTGCTGGTCTTGTTGTCGCTCGGTGGCGCGGGCTGCAACAACCTGTTCGGGTTGGAGAGCTCGGTCGCTGACACCGATCGCGATGGAATCGCTGATGTCGTCGACAACTGTCCGCTCGATCCGAACCCGCAGCAGCGCGACACGGATGGCAACGGCGTCGGGGATGTCTGCGACTGCGTTCCACGAGACGTCGATGCGGATGGCGACGGCGTGGACGATGCGTGCGACGACTGCGTGGGCACCGCCGTAGGCAAGGACGTCGGCGGAGACGGTATCGACGACGGTTGCGAGGTCTGTGCAGCGGCGACCGGTCGCGACAGGGATGCGGACGGCGTGGACGACGCGTGCGACGCGTGCGCGGACGGTCCGCCGCATGATGAGGATCAGGACGGCGTCGACGACGCGTGCGACCGGTGCCCGAGCCTGCCCGACGATGGAGAGCCCGCGGTAGCCGGTGTTCTCGGCCGCGCGTGCGATCGCGGGACGTACTCCCACCAGCTCTTCGATCCGCTGACCGCACAGGACATCACGCTCTGGCCAGGTAAGGTCGATGGCTGGAAGTGGCAGGACGACTCGCTCTCGATAATGGGTCCAACTGGTCGCTTCCTTCGTGAGCCGCTGACGCCATCAGCGTTCGTCGAGGTCGCGGGCTCCACCACCGACTCGTTCGGGGTGAGCTGTCGCGCCGCCACCGCGGAGGTTGCATGCGACTTCGTTCCCCAGAGTCAGCTTCTCGTGCTCTCGGTCATCCAGTACGCCAACGGAGGAGACCCGCTGCCCCCGGAGCGCACGACCGTCGCAACGCCGGCGGGGGACACATTCCGGATCGAGCTCACTGTGGACGCGCCCGACAACACCTCGCGCTGTCGTCTTCTCGACGAGCACGGCGCGGAGGTCAGCACGGTTTCCGGGTCTTACCTGACGTGCGCGCGCATCTCGATCCGTTCCACGAGCATGTCGACGCTGCGCTACGTGTGGATCGTCAACAACGATCCATGACGCCCATCAGTGCGCGTCGCGAGGATCCGCCGGCGGCATGGTCTCGACGATGCGCCAGTCGACGACGCTCGAGCCTTCGCGCAGGAACTCTTCGGGGTGCGGATGGGCGAGCGCGTACCGCAGCACTTCGTCCATCGTCTTGACCGGGATGATCGCGATCTCGGCAAGCACGCTCTCGGGAACGTCCTTGATGTCCTTCGCGTTGTCCTCGGGGATCAGCACTGTCGTGATGCCCGCGCGGTGAGCGGCGAGGATCTTCTCCTTGAGCCCGCCGATGGGGAGTACGCGACCGCGCAGCGTGACCTCGCCCGTCATCGCCACGTTCTGGCGAACCGGGATGCGCAGCAGCGCGCTCGCAATGGCGGTTGCCATCGTGATGCCCGCGGACGGACCATCCTTGGGAATCGCGCCCTCGGGGAAGTGCACGTGGATGTCGACCTTGTTCTGGAAGTCGTTCGACAGACCGAGCGTTCCCGAGCGCGTACGCAGATACGTGATCGCGGCCTGCGCCGACTCCTGCATCACGTCGCCGAGCTTGCCGGTCAGCGTCAGCTTGCCCTTGCCGGGGACGATCGTGACCTCGGCGGAGAGGAGGTCTCCTCCGAACATCGTGACCGCCAGTCCATTGGCGAGACCGATCTCGTCTTCCTTCTCGCGGCGTGTCTCGCGGTACTTCTCGACGCCGAGCCACGACGGAATCTTCTCGATCGCGACATCGAACACCGTCTGCTCGCGGTTGGTCGCGAGGAACTCCTTCGCGATCTTGCGGCACACCGTCGCGATCTCGCGCTCGAGGTTACGAACGCCCGCTTCCTTGGTGTAGCGGTGGACGATGTGCGTGAGCGCCTCGTCGGTCCAGGTGATCGCGAGGTCCTTCAGGCCGTTCGCCTCGACCTGCTTGGGGATCAGGTACTGCTTGGCGATCGCGACTTTCTCCCACTCGGTGTAGCCGGGGAGCTCGATGATCTCGAGGCGGTCCTGCAGCGGTAGCGGAATCGCGTGCTGCTGGTTCGCCGTCGTGATGAACATGACGTCGGACAGGTCGTAGTCGAGATCGAGGTAGTGGTCGTTGAACGTGTGGTTCTGCTCGGGGTCGAGCACCTCGAGCAACGCGCTCGCCGGGTCGCCCCGAAAGTCTTGGGACATCTTGTCGATCTCGTCGAGGAGAAACACCGGGTTCTGCGACCCGACCTTCTTCATCGATTGGATCAGCTTGCCGGGCAGGGCGCCGATGTACGTGCGCCGATGGCCGCGGATCTCTGCTTCGTCACGCACGCCGCCGAGCGCCTGACGGACGAACTTGCGGTTCGTCGCATTGGCGATGGAGCGCGCGAGCGACGTCTTGCCGACGCCGGGCGGTCCGACGAGGCACAGGATCGGTCCGCGCTGACGCGGCACGAGCGCTTGCACCGCGAGGTACTCGAGGATGCGCTCTTTGACCTTCTTGAGACCGTAGTGCTCGGCGTCGAGGATCTTCTCCGCCTCGTTGATGTCGTGGCGGTCCTCGGTCTTGTCCTCCCATGGGAGGGCGACGACCCAGTCGAGGTAGTTGCGCACGACGGTCGCTTCCGCGCTCATCGGCGACATCTGCTTGAGCTTCTTGAGCTCCTTGAGGCAACGCTCCTTTGCCTCCTTGCTCATCTTCTTGGTTTTGATCTTCTGCTCGAGCTCGTTCAGCTCGTTCTTGAACTCGTCGCGCTCGCCACCCAGTTCCTTCTGGATCGCCTGCATCTGCTCGTTCAGGTAGAACTCTTTTTGCTGCTTCTCCATCTGCTTCTTCACGCGAGAGCGCAGCTTCTTCTCGACCTGACGGATCTCGATCTCTCCCTGCATGAGCTCGCCGAGCCGCTCGAGGCGGCGCGCCGACGAGAACGTCTCGAGTAGCTCCTGCTTGTCCTTTAGCTTGAGCGCGACGTGCGCGACGATCGTGTCGGAGAGACGGCTCGGATCATCGATCGTGCGAACGCTGACGAGCATCTCGGGCGGGATGCGCGTGTTGAGCTTCACGTAGTCTTCGAACACGTCTTGCACCGAGCGCATGAGGGCAGCGATCTCGGTCGCGTCCTCCTCGGGCTCCTCGACGTCTTCGACATCGCACACGAAGAACGGCTCGCTCTGCGCGAACGACTTGATGCGTGCGCGTGCGCGACCTTCGACGAGGACCTTCACGGGCCCCTTGGGGAACCGCAGCAGCTGGATGATGTGACCGACGGTTCCGATCGCGAACATGTCGTCGTCGCTCGGGTCATCCGTCTTCGCACGCCGCTGCGCTGCGAGCAGGAGCTGCTTGTCGCCGGCCATCGCTTCTTCGAGCGCCGAGAGCGACTTGTCGCGTCCGACGAACAGGGGGACGACCATGTGCGGGAAAACGATGATGTCGCGCAGGGGAAGAAGGGGCAGCCGATAGCCGCCGCGGCCAGGCCCACGCTCGTCGGATTTCATGGTCCGTTCACTCTAGGGCGGATGCCCACTTGGGCAACAATTCCTGACGCCTAGCTCGCCGATCGTGGCTTCCGAGCCACACCTGCCGTGGCAAAGTTGCCATGCAGTTGGTGCTCCATCCCAGATCGATCAATCGAACGATCGGCCGACGATCGCCACCTGGGTGTAAGCCACCTTGCCAATTTCGGCCGTGGCATCTCCACTGCTCCTCTTACGCGCACGACATGCTGCAGGAAGGGGAAGCGCTCGTCGAATCGTTCTTGATTATCGACCAACCGCGCCAGCGTTTAGGCCATTGGAGCCACGCGCTGTCTGCACTCGATGATCAAGCCGCTCCACCTCTCGCCATGGTCCGCGCGTACTGGGACCCGACGACCGAGCAGGCGCTTCTGAATCTCGCGTACGACCCGTTCGCACTCGGCGCCGAGAAGCTGCACTACGTCGTGGAGATCGCGCTGCTCGCGGAGATCGGAATGATCCAGCCGGCCGAGCTCAGTATCGGTGATCGGAAGCGGTTCCTCGAGGAGCGCCTCGCGCGCTGCACGTTGCGCGTCGACACACAGCGCAACGTCGTCAGCGCGCTGACCGAGCTCGTCCGTCAGATCCGCGAGACCAAGGTGCCGAGCGGCCGCACCGCGATCGCATCGCTCGGCGCGACGGGCTCCGGCGCACAACCGCCCGTGACGTCCGTGCCCGTGATTCCTCCGCGCTACGGTACCGACGGTCCGGTGCTGCTCGTCAAAGCGAAGGGGACGCGCGACGATCTCGCGCCCACGCCGCCACCCATTCCGCAGCGCGGTAGCCGCGAACGGATCGCGATGGCGCCGGTGCGAGGCACGCGCGACCTCGCTCCGCCCGAGCCCGCAGACAACGAAGCGCCCGTCGTGCTCGAGCGCGTCTCGCGCAATCACCGCGCGCAGACGGTCGAGATGCCCGCCGATGAAGCGCGCCACCTGGTTGCCGAGACGCTCCTGCCGGCGCCGGAAGGCACGCGCCGCGCTCGGTCTCCGAGCGAGTTCTCGACGGACCAGCTCGTGCCGATGGCCGCGCAGGCCGCGACGATCTACGCACGCTATCTGCGCTCGGGGCGGTGGGTGCCGATCCGCGTCGGTGCGCTGTCGCTCAAGGGCGCTGCGATGATGGCGGGCGCGCTCCCGCGGATGAATGATCACGTCGACGTCGCGCTGTCGTTCGGCGGCCATCGCGCACTCGTGCGCGGCAACGTCGGCAAGATCTCGAGCGTCGAAGAAGCGCAGGCGAGCGGCGCGTCCTCGTTCAGCGTGAACTTTCAGCTCGATGATGCGTCGCGCCGCCAGCTCACCAATCTCCTGACCGCCGCACGCGCCGCGAAGGTGACGATCAAACCAGCGCCTCCACGCACGGCGCGTCGGTATCCCGTCGAGTGGCCTCTCTCGCTCGGCACCGTGAAGGGCGTGGTGAAAGCCGACGCTCTCGACGTCTCGCGCGACGGAATCTTCATTCGTCCGCAGCACGCCCTCATGCCCGGTTCCGTCGTGAACTTCTCGACCGTGCTCGATCTCGGCGGGGCGCCCGTCGCGGGTCGCGCGCGGGTCGTGCGGCACGTGACCAAGGCCGAAGCTCGATCGGCGGGGCTCTCGCCCGGCTACGGCCTGCAGATCGTCGATATGGGATCGCAGGATCGCGCGAATTGGCTCGCGTTCATGGGCCGCGTCGAGCGCCGCGCGGATCGCCGTGTTCTCGTCGGTGCGGGAGCGCAGCGCCTGAACGAGATCCAATCCGAGCTCGCCGCTGCTGGGTACGCCGTGACGGGCGGTACGGATCCGGGAGCGCTCGTCCAGCTCGCGAGTGGCGATGCGCGCCCGGTCGACGCCGCCCTGATCGACTCCGGCTGGCTCACGCCGCAGACGTCTCCCGAGTGGGTGGAGTCGCTGTTCAGCGCCCGCAATGTTCCGTGCATCACGCTCCACGGCGACCCCAAGCGGGCCCGCGCGACCGTCGACCGCCTGTTGCTGGTTGCCTGAGATCAGCGAACCAGCGTTCACAACGTTGGTTTTTCTCACAGCTGCAGCGCGGTGAGACGACGGTAAGTCCCGGTATTTCCGTGAGTTCGCGAACTCGCCTGCTGGCCCCGGACTTGCGACAATGAGGCTCCAAGATGAAGCCTACAAAGATGTTGCTCGTTCTCGCGGTGATGTTGCTGACGCCCGCGTTGGCGTCGGCGCAGGGCTACTACGGGCACCGCCGTGGTGGCCCGGGGCCCGGTTACTACAACACGACGCCGCCGACGTACCAGTTGCCGGGCGGCTTCTGGAATCGGCAGGGACGGATCATCTTCGGCGCGGATCTCGGCTTTGGTCACATGAAGGACGACTTCGGTGACATCAATTGCAGCGCCTGTGACTACTCGAGCGTCTCGGTCATGGCCGCCGGACACATCGGTGGCTTCGTGAGCCCGCGCTTCGCGCTGATGGGCGAAGTGCAGGCAAACGTGCAGACGGTCTCGCGCGACGGTGCCACGGGTGACACCACCAACCTCGTCGAGAGCGCGCTCATGATCGCCGGTCAGTACTGGGTCACCCCGCAGCTCTGGATCAAGGGCGGCGTCGGCTTCGCGAACTTGCACCTCGAGCGCTCCTACTACGGCGACGGCATCGTCGATGAAGAGTCGACGCCCCAGAACGGAACCGCCGTGATGGGCGCCATCGGCTACGAGATCTTTTCGTCGCGCTCTCTCGCGATCGACCTCGAGGGCCGCCTCTTCAACGGCTCGTTCAAGGGCATCGACAACAACGTCACGTCGATGAACCTCGGTCTCGGCGTCAGCTTCTTCTGATTTCCAACCCGCGCCCGGCTTACAATGGTCGGGTGTATCGGGGCATGGTTCTCGCTGCGGCCGTCGCCTTTTCGGGTTGCGGCCGTTTGTCGTTTGACCCGGCGCTCGGCGACGACGGCGGCACTGGCAGCGACTTCGAGAGTCTCGGAACGTTCACCCAGAGCGCGCTGCCTGGTGGTGGTTACGCCGTCTTGGTGGTCCCGGCCCCGTCCGCTTCCACTCGCGCCTACGGGGTGATCAGTGGCCGCTTGTTTCGCTCGAGCGATAGCGGCACCAGCTGGACGGAGTGCGATCACTTCAAGGGCTACGTGATGTCCGTTGCCGTGAGCCCGATCGACGCCGACGAGGTGTACGTCGGTGCCTACGAGTCGTTCCTGCACTCGACGGATGGTTGCGCGACGCTCACCAAGCTCGCGGATACGCATCCGATCGCCGCTGTCGCGATGGATCAGAACGACGTCTTCGTGGGGATTTCCGAGGACGATGGGTCGGGGAGCGTGCAGCGGTACGCGGGCGATGGTTTTCAGGTGCTCGACACCACCGTCGCAGGGGTGACGCGCATGACGCTCCGCGGAAGTACGATCTTCGCGACGTCGTACACGACTGGCATCCGGCGCTCGCTCGATCGCGGCCAGACGTGGGCAACGGTCAACACCGGCCTCAGCGTGAACCGCGTGACGGGCATCTCGTACTTCGGGAGCGACGACGAGTTGATCGTGCAGACCGACGCGGGGACATATCGCACCGCCGATCGCGGTGCCACGTGGAGTGCGGTCGCCAACGGCGGCGATGGACGCCATGCGGTCGCCGTCGACCCTGGTGACGAAAACTTCGTTCTCGCCGCGACGTGGCACGGCCTGTTCCGCAGCACGGTCGGCACGGGTCAGCTGGACACGACGGACTATCGCACCACCAATATCAACCTCGCTCCGATCGTAGGTCTCGCGTTCGACCCCGCCGGCTCTGGCCAGTCCTACGCTGCCACCGGCCGCGGCATCTTCAGCGCCGCCGATCACGCGCTCGACTGGCAGAACCGTACGGCGAACGTTCAAGGATGGGCACCGGCGCATCTCGTGCGCAGTCAGAGCGGCGCGATCTACGCACCTACGTCCGCGGGAATGGCGCGCAGCTTCGACGACGGAGATTCGTGGGAGCTACTCGTGCAGGGCATGGAGAATGGCAATTCTGATCTCGGCGCGGTGGCCACGACAGGTGCCGACGAGGTGTGGACGGCTGGAGCGGGGCGCGTGCTCAAGTCGACGGACGACGCGGACACGTTCTCCTACAACCGAGCTCTCGATATCGACGAGGGATTCCAAGCGGGGGCGATCACGATCGATCCGCCGCACATCACGATTGGCACGGGCTATCACCTGCTGTCGTCAGACGACATGGGAAACACGTGGACGACAGCAACGCTCGACAACGCCGGCGACGACTTCTACGATCTCTCGCGCGGACCCGATCTGTGGGCCGCCGCCGCGAGTGGTCTCTACGTCTCTACTGACGGCGGCCAAGCGTTCAACACCGTCGACACCGGTCTGCCCGGGACGACGGCCTTCTACGCGGTCGAAGCGCTCGCCGACGGAACCGTGTTGGCGGCCTCCGACGCCGGTCTGCGCGTTCGCGAGACCAACGTGTGGCGCAGCGGCGGCTTCGACGGAGACCCCATTGCCGAGGTGATCGTCGTCGGCACTCGCTGGTACGTGTGCGCCTACGAGCTCGGCGTCTACTACAGCGACGATCGCGGTGCGACGTGGACCGAGATGCCGGGCCTCGCGAAGCGCCGGCCGATCTCGTTGGTGATCGACGGCAAGAATCGCTTGATGGTCGGGACCGACGGTTACGGCATCTTCCGCGCGCCGCAGCCCTAGTTAGCTCAAGGGGCCGGAACGTCGGCCGGCTTGTCTTTGCTGTACGTGATCAGCGGCGTGCCGTGCCTCTCGATCACATCTTCGTTGATGATGACCTCGTTCATGTTCTGACCGGGCGTGTCGTACATGATGTCGAGCAGCGCGCTCTCGAGGATGGCGCGGAGGCCGCGAGCACCGCTCTTCTGATCGGCCGCCATCTGCGCGACCTTGGTCAGCGCGCCCTTGCCGAACTTGAGCTTCACGCCGTCCATCTCGAACAGCTTTTGGTACTGCTTCACGAGCGCGTTCTTGGGCTGCGTGAGGATCTGAACGAGCGCGTCCTCGGACAGCTCGTGCAGCGGAGCGATGACCGGGAGGCGACCGATGAACTCCGGGATCATGCCGAACTTCAGCAGATCCTCGGGCTCGACCTCCTGGATGAGGTCCCACTGCGAGCGCTCGACCTTCTTGTTCATCCCGACGCCGAAGCCAATGAACTTCTGACCGACGCGGCTCTCGATGATGTCCTCGAGGCCGGTGAACGCACCGCCGCAGATGAACAGGATGTTCGTCGTGTCGATCTGCAGGAACTCTTGCTGGGGATGCTTGCGGCCACCCTTGGGCGGGACGCTCGCCGTCGTTCCCTCGATGATCTTGAGCAGCGCTTGCTGCACGCCTTCACCGGAGACGTCGCGCGTGATCGACGGGTTGTCGCTCTTGCGGGCGATCTTGTCGATCTCGTCGATGTAGACGATGCCGCGCTGCGCGCGCTCGATGTCGTGATCGGCGTTCTGCAGCAGCGAGACGATGATGTTCTCG